>JBBROO010000001.1:0-129342 GCA_038229295.1 Chthoniobacterales bacterium
CGCCACGACGTCACCGACGAGCTCGCCGCCTACAAACTGGCGCAACTACCTTTCCCCGGCGTCTTCGGCGTCTTCTATCAGAACGATCGTCCGACAAAGAACGCGTTGGAGAAGAAATGGATTGAGAGCTCTCGGGAGAAGACTGGCAACGCAAGTGATCTCCAACTGTTACAAAAAACCTTCGACAGAATGAAATGATGTCGCGTCTCCCGTTGTCCGGGTAGCGCATGCGTCTCGCGATGCTGGTCTCGGTGTCCCGCCGAGACGAACTTTCTCTGAGTCACTGCTCGCCGAAGAGCTTTCTCGCTGTAGTGGCGGCTGTGTCAGCCGCAAATCGTGTGATAGCCTGACCGGCGATGGCTTCTCGCGGGCAGAACGAACGAAAATTTAAACATCGGGAAGAATTACCCAACGGCGGCCGAAGATATACTCGCGAATTCGCCGGCCGTGCTGGCGGATGGGCTCGCTACATCAAAGAAGTGGATACGAGTGAACGCACTGTTCGATTCGCGCAGGAAATTTACGATTCCAATGGGCGTCTCGTTGCCGTGCATGATAAGTTTCCCGTCGATTTGGGCCACAAACAGCTGTAAAATCTGCTCACCCATGAAAGTCACCCGCCAAATCGTCGCCGATAAAATTGCTGATTATCTGCATGGCAAAGTTGGCCAGGCAGACTTGGTTGATTGGGCCGAAGGCGCAATGATGGATGCGGATTTCGACGAAACCGACACCGATCTTCTCGCTGATATCATCGGTCGACTTGGCCTCGCCGATGTCGCCGAGTTTGGATTGCGTTGGCAGGACTGCGAAGAATTTCTCCGCCGATTGGGCTACCGCGCCAAAGTAATCGTTTCGAGCGAATGAAAATCAGCTACGACGCAAAAGTAGACGCCTTGAGCATCACCTTCCGCGAAACCACGGTTACGACGAAACATTTGGCCGAAGGCATCGCCGCTGATTACGACAGCGAAGGGAGATTGGCTGGCTTGGAAATATTGGATGCACAAAAGCGCTTTGGTGGAAGCGAAACCATGCGCCGAGTGGAATTGGAAGGCGTCGGCTCATGAACTGCCCGCGCTTGCTCCTTCCCCCAATTAATCAATAACCGATAACCAATAACTCCCCACAGACTGAAATGATGTCGATCTTATCTCCGTTCGATCGCGCTTCGAAGACGCCGTAGCACACGTGCTTGTTTGTTCGGGACAAGCTGACATTCCCAGATTCGTACGACTCGCCAGCCCGCTTTTCGCAATGTGCGCGTAACAAGAAGATCGCGCGCGACGTTCTTCGCAAACTTCGGCAACCAGAAATCCATCCGCGATTTCGGCGTGTAGCTGAATCTGCAATGTTTGTGTCGATGCCAGAAGCATCCGTCTACAAAAACAGCGACGCGCTGCTTGGGAAAAACAAAATCAGGTTTACCGAACAGGTTCGCGTTTCGGCGCCATCCGTTGATGCCGGCTGCTCTGAGAACATTAATGAGTTTTAGCTCAGTATCGCGGTTCCCAGTTCCGCGAATCCGCGACATAACGAAGGACCGTTTTTTAGGCGTGAAAACATCCGGCATGTACTACGCCACAGGTGCTAACCGTTGCTGCAGACTGCTCTCCACCACATATCTGAGGCGCTGTTCGGGAACCGTGTCGAGCACGTAAGCGCCACCGCGTAAGCGAATCTCTTTCGCCCACTCTTGGATGAGATTGCCTCGCTGCGGTGTCTTCTCAAGTTGCGTCCAGTACTTCCGAAGCGCTTCCAATACGGCTTTCACAACAGCTGGACAGCGACCGAGGGATCGTTCCAAAATAGCTGTTTGGATATCCTGCAGCGACAGCAGGGTTTCAGTTAGTTCGAATGGAGTCGTTCCGAGGTCATGGGTTACGTGGCCAAACCACCAAAGCCGGGAGATGCCGTTATGCATCTTCGTGCGTGCGCCTTCTCCTTTGAAAAACCATCTATCGATTACTACATCTTCGGGATTCTCCGCCCGCGCAAGGCCGGCGCCCCAGCGCTTATGCATATATTCGGCGTAGGTGGCATGGCTTAGAAAAACCCAAAGTCGTGCATCCGCGGCTTGGACAGGGGTTAAGCCAGAAAGCCATTGGTATACCTGTCTTGTGCAGTCCGCATCCGATCTACATTCACCGTTTTCGTCGAGCAATGAGGGCGCGTCTGGGACGTCGATATGCGACAAGCGAGTGTCAGAAGCAACGATCAGATCGGCAGTAGCAGCTGCTAGGTATGCGCTCAGGTTCTTTCTAACTTCGTTTGCGAGCTTGTCAGTAGGTCCGCGTGCGAGAAATTGGAGGTTCACGTTCTAAGAGAAAATTATCGCAAGATCGTGAAGGCTCCGGCGCAGCGGACCGCGCAAGAGACGCTGCGCAGCCTCGAGGCAAACGGACCCATTCCCGGCCAAGATGTCGATACCCATTTCTTCCAAGCGGCCAAGAACACGGCGGCTCCATCGATGATCAGCGCGAAATTCATCAAGATCCAACGCCGGATCACGGAGATAATAAAAAGACTGGAGGAGCCCGGGTAGAATGACCGTCGAAGCAAGTAGTCCCCGAAGTGAGGGATCAGCCCGTAAATTGCGGTACCGATCATATTCGTCCTGCGGAAGCTCTAGAACGATGCGCTCGTCTTCGCAGTTAACCTCCATGAACGCGAGTCCTTCTCGTCCTCTTCTGATATCGAGGATTGAGGAAAGCTTAAGAATTGGGTCTGCCTCAAGAGGCGCCTCGAAACGTTTGGTTAAGGCAATTGCGAGCGGCTCTCCAGCAGCTATGTCAAAGGTGCTATTTTGATAGTCGGTGTGCTGACGCGGATGAGCGTACGCTTCAATATCTGTCGTGGCGACAATTAAGAAGGACGCTTCAACGGTGCCGAACAACTGATCGCCCGAGATGGTTAGCTCGAAATTCGACTGCTTTTCGCCGAACACTTTGCGGAAGTGTGTTCGCCTGCACTCAATGTGGAGGAAATAGGACGCTGCGCCAGAGCTTAAATATTTCTGAAGTGTCGGATCCTCATTTCTCGCTTCTATTTTGAGTCGCCAATTTGGATAGTCCGGCCACACATCGAAGTCGAAGTCGAATTCGGTTGCTTCGATATCGTCGGTTAACGGAGACAGCACTGGATGCGGCCATGATCTTGCGCGATCAAAAATCATGAGAGACTTGCTACGAGGGAGTACTTTCCCGGATTCTTTAGTCGCACGTGAATGCGACATACTTCACCAGCTTTGAGCGGCACATCTTTCAACCTGGCTTGCTCGACTTCTAACTTGCCGCGCCCAATCATCTCAGCGCCGTCCAGCACGATGCCTTCGGGCGAACCGTCATCTCCGATCGCGTCGACCCAAACGCTACCTTCATAGTCGCCATCGCTCCGGAGCACTAATTCGTACACATCATTTGTTTGAGACTGACTGAATGCGCGCGTCTGTAGGTTCGGCTGCTTTGGACTGAGATCACTCTTGCCTTCTTTCTCACCGCTCTTTCTTTTTCGGCCCCCAGTGGTCTCGGCATCGCCGTCCTTTGGATTCTCGACATCGTCGCCACCATCGCCCGCGCCGCTTTTACCTCGCGATGTCTTTCGCTTCACCACTCGAGGTTTAATGTGTGGTGATGTTGGTGGCTGAATGTCTTTCGGAACACCGCCGAGATCTGTTTCGGGATCATTTGCTGAATCGTCTGGGAGTGGATTTTCCGGTTCTTCTTCAAGAAGATCGGGCGGCACTTCGCCTTCGTTGAACTGGTCTTCCCCGATGTGCGGCACGAGTTTTTTCAGCTCATCGCGAATCCAATCCTTCAATTCCTTTAAGGCCACCTTCGCACGTGAATCATCCGCGCGCGCAGCGTCCCATTTGTCATGACGCGGAGGTTCGAGCGTTTTCAACAACCGGTTCCCTTCATTGCCCTCGCAAACATACAGCCCGCAAAACGGAAAGAATCCAACTCGGGGTTGGTAATAATCAATCACCATCCCGCTGCGACGAACTAAGCACACCTTCTTGGGAAGCTCGGTCTTAGCCAATAGAACGTGCAGACGGCTTTCGCCCACTGTCGGCAGATTCGCTGTGATCGTCTTCGCACGCTCACTGACGACAGAAAGAAAGTATGGGCGCATTTCCGCTACCTCAGCATCGTGCCGCTCCCGCTCAATCCAATTTCCAAGATTGGAATCATCAATTTGGTCAGTTCCAATAAGAAAAGAGATTTTACGGTCGTGTATCGCCGGCCAGAAGTTTGCCAAGGCAGACCGAATAAATGGTTGCGACCAATCCTCATCGAGTTGCCTAGATCCGAGTATCCAGACGTCCAACCCAGCTTCTTCGCGTAAAAACATCTCGATAATTGAGTTCGGGTCGCGAATCGCTCGAAAAGATCGCGCGTTCCGGTCTACGGTTCCAATGAAGCCCGTCCCTTGGGTCGGAACACCGTCTTCTCCTTCGTGAGTTACCAAGCGGCAGACGCCCTGTAATGCAACGTCGCCATTCAACGTGCGAGTCGAATACAATACGGTCCTAAACGCGGAAAGAGCGAGCGGTGCGTCTTTCCCGATTCCATAGGCACCTCCGCTACCAACTTCTTTCTGATTCGAGACACCGCGAGACTTCACGAGCCCAAACCAGCGACTGGTGTTGTCATCATCCTTCCCGTCCACGCCCGTCGTTCCAAAATCGCTTATCTTCAGAGCGTCGATGTTTGGCTGCTTAGCCAGCTGCAGCGCCGAGCGAAAAAACTCTCGAGCTTTATCATGTTGCGACCAATAAGCGCCGCAAGCCCGCAACACTCGCTGCAACTTGGGAACGAACGGCAGATTCGCCGCATCCAGAGAAATTCGAGTGATGGTGAGGCGAACCGGTGCCTCGTGCGATACTGCCGCGTCTAACGAATTTTGCGCACACTCGCGCACGACGTTACGCGCAAAATCCCCCTCGAATGTTTCGATCCCAGCATCATTTAGCCCGGGAACGACACCGCCATTAAGTGGAGGAAATTCTAATTCCATTTTTCGATTTGTTAAGACCGTTTGCCCGAAAGAATAGGAGGTGGGGTTCTAATCGGTGAGCGACACCGCAGCCCGGCAGACTGAGCTTCAGTGCAGTAGAATTCCGACGCCGTCAGTTCACCAGCTTTACGGCGGCGCCACGCTTCTCGTCCAATTGCCTCAAGCGCAACGGGCCACCCACTTCTTGTGAAACGACAAGCTGCGAATCCCTCAAGACCGGGTAAGGCGGGTTGCAAAGGACACCAAATGCCTTGGGCGTTCCCGTGATTAAGCGCGTTGTCAGGATGCAGCTCGGGAAAGAGAAAGAGCAGCGCGAGCCAGCCTTGAAGGAACTCGGGCCTTTCACAGAGGCGAAGCTGTCTTCGATCGTACGCGGCGATCAGTTGAAGCCGCGTCGCCGCTTCAGGGCGACTATGAGGAACCCGTGAGGCGGCATCGAAAAAGTCTTCTGCCATGCGCCCGCGCCCGCGATCGCGCTTTTGTAATGGTTTTTTCGCCTTGGAAAGGAAGCCATGGATTTCCAGCCCGACAGCTTCCGCAACGAGCGGCGGCACCGCATTTCCAATCAGTCGGAATTGATGCGTTCGAGCGCTGGGAAACGAAAACCAATCCGGAAAACTTTGGATGCGTGCTGCTTCACGGGGTGTTAACGAACGGTTCTGCGTCGGATGGATGAACATGAGTCCGTCCTTGCTCAGATGTGCGACGATAGTGCTGCACGGTCTTTTGCGGCTCTGGCGCGTATAACGATCTTTGAAGCTGCTCTTGTCGTACGGGAACTCGAATTGCACTCCATCTCGGAGAGCGGTCGCAGAGTTTTTTCCTTCACGTAAAAGAAGGAAATCGCGGAGGTCCCGCGCGCTGTGAGGTCGCGCCCTATGGCCGGTGAGTTTCTGAGTCCGCGCGACCTCAAGCACCCGATAGAGATAGTTGCGTGCTGGCTTTCTCCAGTACGCCAGATGCTTGGCGCGACGTGCGAGATCGTAATCAGTCGACTCCACGCCTCCGCCCGCTTCTAACCGCGGTAGATCGCAAATTGCGGGTCCAAGCGTTGTGCCAACCAGCGCGCGCGGCGCTGGCGTAAGTTGCGTCGCGAAAAAGCCTGGAATGTCGCCGCGCACGCCGATGATAAGCTGGCGTCTGCGCTTCTGCGGCACACCAAGAGAAAACGCATCGGCGATCTGCGCGACAACATGGTAGCCGAGCAGACGCGCCTCGTACTGTACGCATGTGAAGTACTCGCCTCCGGCTGCTGACTGAAGGCCAAGGACGTTTTCCATTACGAAAACACGCGGCTTAAAATGTCCGACGTACTTTAGAAACTCGCGGTAGAGCTGGCGGCGATCATCCTGGATGAAGCGAAGCGCGCCGTGATTCGCGCCGTCGCGTTGTCGTGCGGTTGAGAAACCCTGGCATGGCGGGCCGCCGGCGATCACATCGACAGCTGTCGGGCCAATAATTTTCGCTAAGTCCGCCGGCGCAAATTCCGTCAGGTCTCGCTGCAAAACCTGCGGCACATTCGGAAAGTTCGCCCGGAATGTCGCGGTAGCTTCAGGATCGAAGTCGATTGCCGCGAGACATTGAAGCCCCGCCCGTTCCAGTCCGAGCGAAAAACCACCACAGCCGCAAAAGAGATCGACGAATTTGAACGGTTCTGTTCTCGAAGCTGACTCACCGCAGGCCGACAAGTGCTCGCGAATAGCCGAACCCTTTCGTGCGCGGCGTTTCACTTTGCGACGCCGTTTAGAAGTTCTGCTAGCGGGACTTTAAGCGCGGCGGCAACGCGAGCGGCGCTGAGAATCGTCGGATTTCGAACGCCGCGTTCGATCCCGCTGACGTAAGTGCGGTCGAGATCGGCCCTTTCCGCCAGCGCTTCCTGAGAGAGCCCTAACGCCTCACGTTGTTGCCGAACATTTCTGCCAAATCGGGTGAGTGTCTGGTGTCGAACTGCCATCCACACACTTCATCCGAATGTGGAGCATCAATCCACGGACTATGAGTCACATCAGAACAGAGGACAGAGGACAGAGGACAGAGGACAGCGATCAGAGGTCAGGAATAATCCCGCAACAACAACCTTGCCGTAATGTCGTCGACTTCCACGATGTCGATCTAATCACCGATGTACTTTCAACCAACTTGTGACGAGTTGAAGATAGTCGATAAACGTCAACTGCTCCGGATCGAGTTCAGCTTCCCCTGCGATCGCAGGCAATTCTCTTCGGAATTCGTTATACATCTCCCAAATCCGTTGCCCGCCCGGAATCGCTGCCCTGCCTTGGTACGGCTTGTAACCAATCGCGAACTCGACGGATGGCTTTCCGAGGACTGTTTTCGTGCGACCGAATGTCCTGTCCGGAAATGTCCGAGATGAATCGCTGGTATCGATACGGCGCTCTATCTAAAATTACGCAGCGTTTTTGAGACGAATGGCCTCCGAATCTCTTTGCCCCGAGAAAAATCCCCAGCTCTAATGGCATGTTAAACCGGGGTAATTGGTAAGGCTGATCTGCAACTTCGGTTCGCGATATGTCGTGAATGCTGTAGTTACATTCGCGAATCAAATTGTAGATGTTGTTGATTCGTACCTCACCGGCATCTGTTAGTTCCTTTGTGCACCTGGGCAGGAATCCACAGGCAGATACACAGAAAACTATTGCCTCAAAAAGCTTCTGATATGGTGAGTCAAACGGACAGTTGATAAACACGCTGCCGCTGGCCGACGCTGGCATCCGGCTCAACCGTGCTTAGCGACTAGATGAATCTCTTTCCCTAACCCAGACCGAATTATCTCTTTGTACCGTTTCGGATCCGTTCGCCTTAACGTCGCAATTTTCCGAACTGCTTCTCTGATTGCAATCTTCGAAACCGTTCCGTTTCGCTGCACCTCCGGAATTGGACGATATTTAGTCGAAGCCATACCGAAACATACCGAACCAATGGTCCACTGTCATCAACATTCAAAACAGCTCGCGCCGTGCCAACAACACGCGATACAAGATCGACACCTTCGTTGATCGCGTGCGCGGTTATTGGATGAACCGAATGGTCATCGGGTAGCGGGAAGAAAGTAGAAATTAGAAAGGCTAAAGTAGAAAAGCAGACAGCTATTGAAGGAACCGGATCGTCATTGGATAACGATAAAACTTTCCTTCGTTGACTCGCGATCTCCCGATGCGCTCGGTCGCCGCGCCAGGCGACCAATGCAGTCCATCCACCGGTTTCCCAACACGGCGTATTCGCCCCACTCGCTCCATTCAGCACCCGATCCGGATCAGGAGATAAAACGAATGGTCATCGGATACCGATAAAACTTTCCTTCGCTCGCCTGGATTGAGGCGACGATGACGAACACTGTGTTCAACACCCAAAGGGCCACGAGAAAGACGAACCCGATGAGGACAAGGCAAAAGATCGCGGCGATGACGTTGTAGATGAGCATCGAGATTTGGAAATTGAGCGCTTCTTTGCCGTGCGCATCGATCTCGGGCGAGTCGTCGCGTTTGGCCAGCCAGACAATAAGCGGTCCGAGCAGGTGCCCGGGGAAGTGAAGAAACACGCCGAGCAACGCGCTGGCGTGACACAGAATGTTCCAGGTGCGGACGTGCGAGGAGACGACAGGGGCGGTTCCGCCCAGGGGCGGTGGCGTGGGAAGTGAAGTTTCCATGGTGATCTCTATTTAATGATTAGACGCGGTTGAATCACAATTTGGATTCAAATTTTTACAAGACAGAACACGCGCGAGCGGGCGCCGCGCGGGTAGGCGGCAAAGCAGCGAGGGTAGCTGTCATAAGAGCGGGAGCGCGGTGACCAATTTTGCGCGCGCAAAATTTCATGGCATCGATTGCCTCCCGCCGTTGCCGTTAGTCATTCTGTATCATAAGCGGCTTATGATGCGCCATTGATTGATAACAAAATGTTTGGCGAGACGCCGAACCCCAGGCGAACGGGAGCTGAGTATATCAATCAGCTAAGATCGACAATGAACTTTCCGGAAGAGCATGGGTCTAAGCGTTCATGAAAATGACAAAGCATATGATGCTCGGCGTTGCATTGGCCATGGGCGTCGGCTTGAGCGTGGCGCAAGCGGAACCGACTGAGGCTCAACTAACCAGGCAAGCCAAAGTCACGAGGAGTCAGGCGGAAAAGACCGCGCTCGACAAAGTGCCGAAGGGAAAAATCCAAACCGGCGAAATCGAAAACGAAAATGGAAAGTTGGTTTGGTCGTTCGACATCGCGCGTCCGGGCACGAAAGACATCACCGAAGTTCAGATCGACGCGAAGACCGGCGAGATCGCGTCACTCAAAGTCGAAACGCCAAAGGACCAGGCCGCCGAAGCCGCGGCTGATAAAGCAAAGGCGACGAAATAATTTTAGGCCTTCGCCTAACGGATTGCGAACAGACCATTTGTGTCCGCGTTGTCGATCTTTGCAAAACGGCGCGCGTCGCGCCAACCAAACACCGCACCTACGCGCTCAAACCCAAACTCCCAGCACGCGCTCAGACTCAACCCCCAAAACACGCATCCCACTATCCATCATAAGCCGCTTATGATGGATGACTGATTACCCCGGTCCTATAAACTCTTTCATCGTAAGCGGCTTATGATGTGGGACAGAAAATCACAGCGATAGGTTGCCGGCAGTCCGAGCCGGACGGGCATTAACAGGCTGGCAGCCGGTGCTCCCCAGTCGCAATCCAAAGATGTCGTCGACCCGTTCGACTTCGCTCCCCCCTTCGTCTGACTTCGGCGCAGCAGGCAGGGCCGGACTTTCCAAATTACGATGTCGATCTTAGCAGCAACACAGAATGATCATCCACAGATTTCACAGATTCCCGAACCCAAATCACCAATCAGAATCTGCGTAAATCGGGACGAAGGGAACGGAGACGCTGGGAAGCGAGCGACGTAGACGAAAGCCCCACGGGTGAGGTTTCGGTAAAGCCGAATCAATCTGCGGATAAAAGCATCAGTTGATTGCCATGCTCTGACGATATCGATCTTAGCAACAACGCCGCGTACCTTGCGACCACCAAACACCGCACCCACGCGCTCAAATTTAAACCCTCAGCACGCGCCTACTCTCTATCATAAGCCGCTTATGATGGATGACCGATTAACCGGTCCTATAAACTCTTACATCGTAAGCGGCTTATGATGCGGACAGAAAATCACAGCGATCACTGACGGCAGTCCGAGCCGGACGGGCATTAACAGGCTGGCAGCCGGTGCTCCCCAGTCGCAATCCAAAGATGTCGTCGACCCGTTCGACTTCGCTCCCTCCTTCGTCTGACTTCGGCGCAGCAGGCAGGGCCGGACTTTCCAAATTACGATGTCGATCTTAACAGCAACTGCCCGGCCTCTCTCTGCATCATAAGCGGCTTACGATACAGAGCTGACCGGGAGAAATCTTCCTGTGCCAGACGCCGAGAGAGTCGTCTCTTCTCTCGCATCGTAAGCCGCTTATGATACTTCCAAAGATGATCGCTACGAGAGTTTTAGGAGCTTAAGCGATTTGCGATCGCGCGGCGGCCAAGGCTTGCCAGCTTTCAACGCCGCGCGTTTCATTTCGCGAATCGCGACC
Source organism: Chthoniobacterales bacterium (assembly GCA_038229295.1). Taxonomy (GTDB): domain Bacteria; phylum Verrucomicrobiota; class Verrucomicrobiia; order Chthoniobacterales; family UBA10450; genus JAJPGZ01. The sequence goes on from JBBROO010000001.1 coordinate 10,606, forward strand.
ATTCTCTTTGCGTGCGACGGGAATAAGTCGCGACGACTCGTTTCACCGCCGCGTCTTCCGATCTCTGCGAGATATTCTCTGATTTTCTTTTTGTCTGAAGTCATCCCTGGCACCTCACAATCTGCATCATAAGCGGGTTACGATACAAGATTCAAACGTGAGTTGGTGGTTGAAAGGCAGCGGATGCACGACCAATGCGTCGACACCCCATTCTGCGCTCGTCACGGACGAGCTGTCGCCAGCTTGATTACCTTGTCGATAAAATCGAGGCTCGCGAAAAGCGCGTTCACGTTGGAGTTGCATGCTTGCTCGAATGCCCACGTTCGTGACGAACGAGCCGGATGCGCACTCCGATGCCGTAGACGAGATAATACCCAATCAAGCCCGCGGCGACCGCGAGAGACAAATGCGTTCCGGATGCGCTCATCAACCAATGTTGCTCGCCGGGAGCGCCGGCGCCGCGATGCATGGCGTGCCACCAGCCGTAGGCAAAACGGACGGTGATGGCGAACGTAATCAGGAGCGCGAGCCAGCGGCTGGGAGTGTAAAAAAATCCTCCTGATTCAATTTCCCATCGGGTCAAAGCCAGGCCGAGCAAGCCGAGGAAAAATCCGATGGCCATACCCGTTAGGGCAAATCGCAGTGATGGCCCGACCCAGAAAGAGATGAGGAAAGTGAAGAAGAGAAAGAGAACCGCGGAGAAGCTGGTCATCCACACATTCATGGTGGCGGCCCAGCGCCGGCCTTGTCGACGAGCGGTGCCGGCGCGATAGCGCAACGCGAGCGAGAGTAAAACAACGCCGCCAAAAGCGAGACCGACAAACAGCAATAGCGCGATGAGGATGATCGGCACGGCGGAATGTTAGCACGATCGGAGACAAGGCGGCGCTCGTTCCTTCACGTTACGATGTCGATCTTAGCGGCAACGACCCATGAGCTTGAATCATTTGCTGCTCAGTCGCGCTTGCATCATAAGCCGCTTACGATAGACGCCTGGACCGATCGACAATTCGTAACTGATAACCCGAGCCCGGGCGCACAAAAACAATTTCGGGAACGAGATGGGTGAGACAACGGAGGCGAGGCGTTTCATTTTCGCCAATGGCGAAGAACCCGGTGTCGCGGAGTGGCCGTCGCGTGAGCGCTGGTGGTGTCGATCAATTGGCGGCGACGCAAATTCTCGAGCGCGGTTTGGATGGCGCTTTTTGAAAGGCCGGTCGCTTCCGCGAGCATGCGTAAACTTGCGGCGACTGGTGTCCATCGCGTCCGTGCGGCCTGGCCGAAGAGATACAGATAAACCAAGTAAGCGGCTGGCTGTTGATCATGACCGACGAGATCGCGCATCAGGACGTCGAACACGTAATCGTCTACCGGAATTGTCTTGCGGAAACGCGGCACAGATGTCGATCTAACCAGCTATACCGATAAACGGACAGTGATTTCTCGTTACAAAAGCAGGGTCCTGTGGACGAGTTCGTAGATGTCGATCTAACGTGGATCGCCATGATCAAACAAATCAAGTTCGTCAGCATCCCAGTGACCGACCAGAACCGGGCGCTGGATTTTTACACGGAGAAACTCGGGTTCACCATCATTACCGACCAACCGTTCGATGATAAACAGCGCTGGATCGAGCTGCGGATTCCGAAGGCGGAGACGCGGGTCGTCCTCTTCACGGCCGAAGGCGAAGAAAAACGGATCGGGTCGATGATGCCGATGTCGTATGCGTGCGATGACATCGACAAAACCTACGAGGAATTGCGAAAGCGTGGCGTGGAGTTTGAAGGCAAGCCGCAGAAACAGCAGTGGGGCAGCTACGCCATGTTCAAGGACAGCGAAGGCAATCGATTTGTCCTTTCATCGACTTGATTCACCGCCACGAGGGGTCACCGCGTTTTCCGGCCGGCGACGCGCGATGCGGTGGCGAAGTTGCAGGAATGGTCGCTCAACGGCGACAAACAAGATGATCGCGGACGCATAGACGCAGAGCTCGACGAGCATGAGCGCGAACCCGGACGTCAGAGCGATGTTGTATCGCGAACAGATTTCGGAAACGAAGTGAATGGCGAGCTTCTGCACGAGATACGCGCTGTAGGCGATGCTGGCGACGAACGCGGCGCCGGGAAGTTTGACGCGGCTCAGTGGTGATCGTGGACTAACTGCACAAACAAGGAGAGCGGCCATGCCGATGGCGATGAGCGGAAATTGCCAGACGCAGGCCGTGACGGTGAGATATTCGCGCTCGCCTAACCAAAGCGCGTAAACAATAAGCGCGAGTGCGGGCGACCAGAGAAAGATCGACATGTTGTTCAGGCGTTCCCACCAGTGTGGCCGAAATTTTTCGATAGCGGCCAGCGCGACGCCGAGGACGAGCGGATCGAGTCGCGTCCAGGTCGGATAATAAATCCACGCTTGGAAGCCGCGGAACGAAACGCCTCCGCCTTCGGCCGGATTTTGACAGGCGAGAAATGTCCGCAGCAAAATTCCGGCAACGATGATGACGCACGGAACGATGAGCGCGGCGCGCGGCCGGCGATTGAGCGCGAGCAAAATAAACGGGAGCGCGAGATAAAATTGATCTTCGACCGCGAGCGACCACGCGTGTGAGAACGCGGTGCCGCCGTGCAATGCGACGTTCTGCACGGAGAGCAGAAATTTCCAAAGGGGTTGCGCCATGTCCGGATATTCGCGCCACGACGGCAACGAGAAGTAAATCGCGAGCACAATTAAATACGCCGGCAGAATGCGTAGTGCGCGGCGCGCGAAGAACCGGCCGAGATGAAGATGTCGATCTTGCGCGAGCGGGGCGAGTAATTGGCCGCCGATGAGGTAACCGCTCAGGACGAAGAATAGATCAACACCGATCCAGCCGAAGCGATGGACGCGGCCGGGCATCGGGAAACCCATGATGCCGGCGTGATAAATGACGACGACGATGATGGCGAGCGCGCGGAGAAGATCGAGCCCCGGCTGGCGTTCGCGATTTTGGAATCGCGGATCGACGGCGAGTGACGTGGTGACGGCGTGCTCGATGTCGGACAAGCTAGCCACTCAAATATAGATGTCGATCTTGCGCGAAAAGCGAAAGGGCCACGATTACGCGCGCGAGCCCGAACTTAAACCGGCAAGCTCCAAATCAATCATCGATCGTAAGCGGCTTATGATGCGCGCGTCGACCGGGCGCGATTAGCTATGGGCGAGATCCACGCCGCAGCGGTGCCGGCACGATCGCACTGCTATCACGCCTCCACATAATTCTCTATCATAAGCCGCTTACGATATTGCTGAGGGAAACCCTAAAACCTCCGGCGGCAAACCGTCGCTATCGTAAGCCGCTTACGATAGTGAGAGGAGCGTCTTAAGTGAGCTGGAGAAGTTTGAGCGTCTTGCGGTCGCGCGGCGGCGAGGGTTTGCCGGTGCGAATCGGAGCGCGTTTCAAATCGCGACAATTTTCTTCGCGTGGGACGGGAACAATTCGCGACGACTGTTTTCTCCGTTACGACGACCGATCTCGGCGAGATATTCTCGCACATGTTTATGAGCATCGGCTTTGGTCATGCATCCCCAGCCTGCCTGCATCATAAGCCGCTTACGATGCAAAGGTGCTCAACACGGGCAGATTCCCTACCGAGTTGAAATTTGTCGCGTGCTCTTCACACGACGGGAACGACGGTGGCAGTCGCCATTTCCTCGGGAGCTACTTCGGCTTTGTCGGTGATCAGTTTGCGCAGGAATGGAATGAGTACAACGAGCGCGACGCCGACGACAAGGCTGCCGGCGCCGAGCGCGCCGAAGAGTTTCATATATTCGGGGTTGGTCGCGACCGCGGTGGTGCCGCTTGGCTCGGGAATCATGCCGGAGAAGTCGCCCGCGAAGAGCGACGCGAGACCGGTCACGAGCATCCAACTGCCCATCATCACGCCCTGGTATTGTCTGGGCGCGAGTTTGCCGATCATGGCGTATCCGATGGGAGAGATGAGCAACTCGCCGACGCTCTGCAGCACATAACTGATGAAGAGCCACGCGAACGCGCTCTTGCCGTCGATGCCGGCGAGCTTGATGCCTAACGGGAGAATGAGAAAGCCGACCGCCATCAAGATCAGCGACGTCGCGAACTGTTTCGGTATGTCGATCTTCCATCCACGCGCGCGCATGCGGGTAAAGAGCGAGGCGAGCAGCGGTCCGCCGAGCACGATGCAAACGGTGTTGATGTTCTGAATCCATTGCGGCTGAATCTGCACGTGGCCGACCATGAGGTTCACGTTATTAACCGCGAACAGCATCAGGCCGCTCGGCGCCATCTGATACAACGACCAGAACGCGAGCGAGCCGATCGTCAGAATCAAATACGCCGTCATGTTCCGTTTTTCCCGGCGATCCGAGTGTCGAATCGTTAGGTAGATCAGCGTGAGCGCGACCGCGGCGCAGATTCCCTTGATCAATGTCTCTGTTCCGCCGGGCCGCTGAAGCATGAACCACACGACCGGGACGAGACCGATGACAATGCCGATGCCGGCGAGCAGGCGCAGTTGAAATTGTTTCGATGTTGTCTCGAGCAGCGGCGTGTTGCGATCGGTCAGCGTCTTCCAGTTGAACAGGGCGAGGACGATGGCGACGAAGTTGCCGAGCGTGGCAAAGATGAAAAGGCTCGCATAACTCTCGGTCCCCTGGAAGTAACCGGCGACGGTGAAGCCGACAAAGAATCCAACATTCATGCCGGCGTAGTTCCAAAGGAAAGCTCCTTCGCGGCGCGGATCCTCCGGGGTGAAACGCTGCGTCAGCATCATGTTGATGCAGGTGACGTTGAGGCCGCTGCCGGTGAGGAAAAATGCGAGGCCGATGTAGAACATGGCAGCCGTGCCTAACGAAATGCATCCGCAACCGATGACCTGCAGCGCCATGCCTCCGACGAAAAGATTCCGGTTCGAAAGAAAACGCCCACCGAGGTAACCGCCGAAGAGATGCAGGCCGTAGTTGAACGCGCCAAACACGCCCATCAAGGTCGTGGCCAATTTCGACGGGAGCTGCAAATGCTTGGTCGCGTAGAGGACCAGCGTCGAGTAAAGAACGGCGAAGCCGAGCGTCGCGAAAATCTGAATGAAGAACAGTGCGGCGGTTCCTTCCGGAGCTGCAGCGAAACGGCTTTTTAGAAATTTCATCCGGAGGTCATTTCGCTCCCCGCCCGGGGCGATGTCAAGTTTCCCCCACGGTGGCCGGGTGGCGCGCTCGTCTCGAGTGTTGGTCGCGGCGACCGCTTGTCGATCTATATTTAATAATTGGACGCGGCTGAATCACAATTTGGATTCAGAAACTTACAATCGCCAGTTTTCCACGCAGCGACGGCGTGGTTTGCGCAAGCGAGATAAAAATGTGCTGCCGCGGCCGACTTGGTTTAAGACGCCGATCCGCGCGGTGCGCTTCGACGCCACCCGACAAAAACGCGAGCCCGACGCCCCGAGTGGTTCTCCGCCCGTCGACCGGACGCTGTCGATCTAGCTAGCGGCCCCGGCTTTGGCGACCATCTTTGCGCTCCATTCCGTGCGCAAAACTTTCATCTCCGCGCTGAGCACCTGAAGACGCGCGGCCACGCCTTTGTATTTCTTCGTGATGCCGTTGACGGAGCGATTGACTGCGCCCTGGCTGACGAGGCCTTGCAGTTTTTCGTAGGCGCGCAGGCGCAACATTTCTTCGCCGCCGCTGGCCGCGTTTCGCTCGCGGAGATTGAGCAGAAGGATCTCGAATAACGGCTTGAATTCGAAGGAGGCCTTTGAGGAAAGGACTGCAACCAACTCTTCGGTGATATTATCGGGAGCGCGACGCGTGAAGGAAGAAGATGGTTTAGACATCTCAGATTATAGCACCGTTTTGGAGGAATGCGACCGCGATTCAGGATTGTTGCACTTGCGTATATTTTTCGATTTCCGATATCCATCGAAGCCGAACTGGGAAACGTACGCGAATCTGCCCCGAGTTCGGGGCAACAGTGGAGCGCGACCTGAGCGATCTTCGCCCGCGCGATAAGATCGACATCCAATCGTTCGTCTGGGTCCAGGGCTCAGACGAATTATCCGGATTGATTCGCCGCGCGCGCTATTTCCGGCGCGTGTAATTGATCTCCATCGTTTTGGCTTCTTTGCCACCGTGATCTTCGTACCACTCGAAGCTCATGTGATTTTTGTCGGTCACCTTCATGACTTCGCGAACTTTCATCTTCATTCCCGGCATCATTTCGAATTCGGAATGGTAAGTGAACGCTTTCGTGGCCGCGTCGTAATCGCCTTCGGAATACATGATCCCGGTGCCCATGCTATCCATCCAGGTGCCGACAAATTTCTTCTTCGCGTTATCGTAGCCCTCAGTCCCCTGTCCTTTGAACGTCACGTCTTTCATTTTTCCATCCGGCCCGGGCATCTGCATTTTGCCGGTCACGTCCATAACGATGAACCGCCCGTCCATGAGAGATTTGCGGACGGCAACGCCCTTTGATTCCTGCGGCTTGGCGTTGGGGTCGGGATTCATCCACATCTTCACGGTGTAATCCCAGGTGCCGTTCAAGTCGGTCAGCATTTTGTGATTTTCGTTTAACTTCGCCAGCTCCGTCATTTGTTTCATCATCTCGGCTTCGTTCGGCTGTCCGCTCGGCGCAGCGACGGGACTGGTCGCGACGGCCGGAGATGCGGCTGGCGTTTGCGCGAATGAGAGCGATGCGGTGAACGTCACGAGGATGCCAACTGCGAGGATTCGATAAGTAATCATGAGCGGATTCTTTTCGCCGGGTCAGCGCAGGTCAAGCCTTTGTCGGCGTGAGCAAAACTTTCTAAATGGAAATTGTCGATCTTGCCGGGCACGTCGGCTGCTAATAAGAAGTCAAAGCTCGGAAGTCACTTAAAAATACTAAACCTTAACGTTCCCTTTCGCTGGCTTTTACCGCGGGATCAGAAATGATCCCGCTTTTTTTTCGATCGGATTACTGCAAACAAGCGAGGATCCGCGCAACTAATGTTCCGGGCATCAGACCGAGAAGAAGAACAAGTAAGGCCAGCGTGGAGATGGAGATCAATCCGACAAACTCACCAGAGCTGGGTTCCCTCGTTAGATCGACATGTTTGCTTTCACTCGCAACTGGTTCTGAGAAAATCGTCTTCAGTACGATCAAATAATAATAGAGCGAGATGAGACTGCCGAAGAGCGCGAGCGCGACGAGCCAGAGCAGGCCGTGATTTGTGCCGGCGCGAAACGCGGCGCTGAAAAGATAAAACTTTCCGAAGAATCCGGCGAGCGGCGGCAGGCCGGCGAGCGACAACACGAAGATCGACATGCACGCGGCGAGCAACGGCGAGCGCGACGATAATCCGACGAAATTTATCAGATTGTCACCACCGGTTTTTTTTCGAACGATCCCAACAACGCCGAACGCGCCGATGAGCGTGATCGCGTAAATGGTGGTGTAAAACAACGTCGCCGAAAATCCAGCGCGTCCGCCGGCAACGAGTCCAAGTAATGTGTAACCGGTATGCGCGACCGCTGAGTAAGCGAGCAGCCGACGCACGTTGCTTTGCGCCAGCGCGACGAGATTGCCTAACAAGATCGACAATGCCGCAATCGCGGCCAGCACCGGCGACCAGCCGGCAGTCATGGCGTGCCAATCCGCGCTGCCGTGCAACGGTGCGAATCCCACAAGCACTATTTTTCCAAGCACAACGAACGACGCGACCTTCGATCCTGACGCGATGAAAGCCGCGCTCGGAATCGGCGCGCCTTGATAAGCGTCCGGCGCCCAAAGATGAAACGGCGCCGCCGCGATTTTGAATGCGAAGCCGACGAGAGTCATGACGATGCCGGCGAAGAGCAACGGTTGAACTGATCCAGCGGCCAGCTTCTGGCCGATCGCGGCGAGACCGGTCGTGCCCGTCATCCCGTAAATAAAACTGAGTCCGAAAAGTGTGAACGCGCTCGCCGTGCTGCCGAACAGAAAATATTTCAGACCCGCTTCGGCCGAGTGGATGTCGATCTTATCAAAGGCCGTCATCACATAAAGCGAAAGGCCGAGCAGCTCGAGGCCGATAAAAATCATGAGCAACTCTTCGCTGCCGACGAGCAGCATTAGTCCGATCGTGGCAAGTAACAGAATCGCCAGATACTCGCCGTGATTGTGCAAAGATTTCTCCGAGTGCGCCAGCAGCACGGTGAAAAACGCGAGCCCAAGGCAGATGATTTTGAACAGCGAGGTTAACGGCGAAATGACGAGCATGCCGCCGGAGAACATCGCGTGTGGCGGCAACAACAGCACGGCGCCGATGGCGACTGCAATTCCGAGCGCAGCCACGGCTGAACAAAATTTCGCGGCATGTTTACTCGTTAGCCCAATTCCAAGGACCGACAGCACCGTTACCACAACGATCGCTTCCGGGGACGCGAGCTTGAGAAGATCGAAATAACTCATTTCAAAAACCTCATCGCTTCCACTGCGGGCATAATGCGATTGAGCAGGACGCTCGGATAAACGCCGATCGCAAACGTCGCGAACATGAGCAGACCGGCGCCGAGTTTTTCCGCGAGCGTGATCGGCTCCATCACCGGTGGCCCGTCCGCGCTGGCAAGATCGACATCGAAGAACGAGCGCTTCAACGCGCGCAATGTGAACGCAGCCACCAGCACCATCCCCGCGCCGGTGATCCACACCGCGATCGGAAAAGTTTTCCACGCGCCGATCAAGATCGTGATCTCGGCGGCGAACCCGCTAAAACCCGGAATGCCCATCGATGCCGCCGATGCGATGACAAACGCGAACGCGGCGAATGGCATCGCGTGACGTAATTGCAAGATCGACAACTCATCGAGATCGCGCGTGTGCGTGCGGCGATAGATCATGCGGCCGGCGATGGCGAAGAGGAGTGCGCCGATGACGCCGTGCGAAAACATTTGTAGCACCGCGCCGGAAACGCCAAGCGCGTTCGCGGTCGCGAGACCGAGCAGAATGAAACCCATGTGACTTACGCTCGAATAACCGATCACGAATTTGAGATCGCGTTGCCGCAGGGCCACGGCCGCCGCGTAAACAATTCCGATCACGGCGAGGACGGCGATCCAGGTTTTCCACATCTGGAAACCTTGCGGGAAAATATTCATGGCCACGCGTAACGCGCCGTAAGCGCCGAGTTTCATGACGATGCCGGCGAGCAACATTGAGCCAGCGGTCGGCGCGGCCACGTGACCAGTCGGCGCCCAGGTGTGCAGCGGCCAGATGCCGGCGAGCACAGCGAACCCGAGGAACAAAACCGGAAACGCCCACGCTTGCAGTTGCGGCGGGAATTGAAAGTGCGCGAGCTGGTTCAAGTCTAACGAACCGCCGGCGATGTAGGCTGCAAGAATTCCGATGAAAACGAGCGCGCCACCAAAAAAAGAATAGAGCGTCAATTTCATCGCGCCGTATTCCTTGTTGGTCGAACCGAAGATCGCGATGAGGAAATATTTGGGGACGATGACCAGCTCGTAAAAAACAAAGAGCAAAAACAAATCGGCGCTCAGAAAAACGCCGTAGGAACCGCCGACCACGAGCAACAGCCAAAAGAAGAATTCGTTCTGTCGATCGTCGACGTCCCAGGAAAAAAGCACCGCGCTGATGGCAGTGATGGCTGTGACCAGCACCATCGTTAGGCTGATGCCATCGACCGCGAGATGATAGTTCATCCCGAGCGCCGGCACCCATGGCACGCGCACGATGGTGGTGAAGTGCGCAAGATCGACATCGTGACAAAAGAACGCCGCCACGCTTATGACCAGGGCGGAGGCGGTAGTAGCAAGTGCGATCCAGCGCGAATACGCGCGCGGCAAAAACAGCAACACGACTGCGCCGGCAAACGTGATGTAAATGGTCGAGGCGATCATCGACTTTTACGCGCCCGATATCCCGGCGCTTTTTCGCGAACGTGAAATCCGATCTCGCGCTGCGGTCGTTTCGGCGGCGCCATCAATTGCCGGATCGCTTCAAGGATGGCGTCGATCTTTTCGTCATGTTTGCCAACCTGCTTTTCGAGCTCGGAAAATTTCTTCGCGAGTTCGCGATTCGTCTCCAGGGTTTGGCGCAGCTTCACGAAAGCGCGCATGATCGCGATGTTCACTTTCACTGCGCGCGCGCTGTTCAACACGCTGGAGAGCATTGCGACGCCTTGCTCGGTGAATGCGTAAGGACGATGACGACTTCCGCCGCGGCGCTTTGTTCTTCCAAATTGGAATATCAAACGTTCCACCTCCGCGGCCGTGAGTTGGAACATAAAATCTGAAGGAAATCGGTCCCGATTACGACTGATGGCCTTGTTTAAATTCCCGGTCGTTACGCCGTAAAGTCGGGCCAAATCAAAATCGAGAATTACCTTTTGACCACGCAGTGGATAAACCGACTCCGCGATTTGCTGAATGGGAACAATCTCCTTACTCATTCGTCAGCTAAACAATCCCGCCATGGTGATGACGGTTGTGTTAAAGATGTGGAAGAGAAATTGCGGGGCGAGGCCGATGGCGAACATGAGCAAGGTGACCGGAACGACGACGAACTTTTCGCTTCGCGTAAGATCGACAAGTGCATTGCAACTTTGCGCGAGCGGGCCGCTGAAAAGTGATTGCATCGCGCGCAGGAAAACAATCGCGGTGAAGAGCAGACCCAGAACCGCGACGGCGGTAAACGACGCGGCTACGGCGAATGAGCTTTTGAAAATCAGGAACTCGCCGATGAATCCGTTGAGTCCGGGCAGGCCTAACGAAGAGAACATGGCGACGCTCATCCAGCCGCAAAGCAATGGCGTGCGTTGCATCAGCCCACCGAAGTCGTCGATGCCCCGGAGGCCGCGGCGTTGTTCGAGCAAGCCGACATAATAAAACAACGCGGCGGCGGTAATGCCGTGATTGAAGATTTGCATGAAGACGCCGGACAAGGCGGCGTGCATGTCGATCAAAGAAGATGTCGACTCGGGCGCCGTAGCACCGGAGGCGGCTCTTGCGCTAATGGCGAAGAGACCCAGCATGCAGTAGCCGAGATGGTTGATGGATAAGTAGGCGACCATTCGTTTCAAATCGGTTTGCGCCCACGCGGCCAGTGAAGCGAAGACGATGGAGCAAACGGCGAGACCGAGCAGCCACGGCCCGACGATTTTGATTTCGTTAGGGAAAAGCGGCAGGAGCAGTCGAATGAATCCGTAAACGCCCATTTTCGAAAGCACGCCGGTCAGCACCATCGATACGCCGATCGGCGCGGCTTCATACGCGTCCGGCAGCCAGGTGTGAAATGGAAACAACGGAACTTTGACGGCGAGTCCGAGAAAGATTCCGGCGAAAGCGAACCAGGCAATCTTGCCGCTGAGCAAGCCGTTCCCACTTTTGGCAAGATCGACAAGTTGGGCGAAATCGAATGTGCCTCTGGCGAAATAGATTCCGAGAAACCCAAGCAGCATCGCGACGCTGCCGAGGAAGGTGTAGAGGAAGAATTTGGTCGCAGCGCGATCGCGATTTTCGCCGCCCCAGATTTTGATGAGCAGAAACGCGGGGACCAGGCTCATCTCGTAAAACAGAAACCAGAGGATGAAATTCTGCGCGGTGAACGTGCCGTAGAGCGCGGATTGCATGACGAGCATGAGCGCAGAGAAACCGCGATCCATTTTCTGAGCGAGAAAAGCGAAAGGAAATATCAGCGACGTGAGGAGAACGAGGAGCAAACTCAAACCGTCGATGCCGACGAGATATTCGGCGCCGATCGACGGAATCCAGACGTGGCGCTCGACCAGTTGAAGCGCGGCAAGATCGACATCGAACTTTTGCCAGAGCATGAGCGCGTAGAACGCGGCCAGCGCGTTGAACGTGAGCGCGATCGTGCGCGCATTTGCCGGACGTCCAACGAAAAGCGCGATCGCGCCGATGAGCGGAATGAGAATCAGGACGGTGATCATGCCAGCCAAGCGTAAAGGATGAGGAGCGCGACCATGCCGATGGCGACCGCGCCGAGGTAAGTTTGGATTTGTCCGGAGTGTGCGGCGGACATCAAACGACCAAGGCCCCGTGCGCCGCCGACGCTTTCATCGACACCGGCGTTGATGGCGCGTTCGTCGACGCCTTTCGTGAAAATGCCAAACAATTGGCCTAACGAACCGAATCCGCGCACGAGCCCGTCCCAGACATAGTGATCCATCCAATCGGAGAGACGCGCGGCGGTTCTGCTCCAAAGGATGAAGCTTTCCTCGTAAAGTTCGTCGAGCCACATTTTGTTTTCGAGAAATCGAAAGAGGAATGGCTGCGCGCTTTCGAGCGGATCCAACTCCACATTACGATGTCGATCTTGCAGCGCGACGCGGCGATACATCAGAACTCCGAGACCAATTCCGGCAATGACCAGCGCGAGCGAAACGAAAAGCATCGGCTGGATCAATCGCGTTAGATCGAAGCGCGCGGTTTCTCCGTTGAGATAATCGTGCAACCACGGCCAAGCCGGCGTGAGCACGACGCCGAGAAAAATTGTGCAGAAGCCGAGCGCGACCAATGGCCGGGTCATGACCGGCGGGCTTTCGTGGGCGTGTTCGGAAGCCGCGCGCGGATTGCCAAAAAAAACGTAGATCATCTGCCGCGTCATGTAGGCCGCGGTCAAAACGACACCCAGCATGATGAGGTAATGCGGTGCCTGTGATTTCGGCCAATGCGAAGTCGCGTGCAGGATTTCCTCTTTCGTCCACGCGCCGCAAAAGAAAAGTGGGACACCGCTCAACGCCATCATGCCGATCGCGTAGGTAATAAACGTCACCGGCATGAGCCGCCGCAGTCCGCCCATTTTGCGAATGTCCTGCTCATCGTGGCAGCCATGAATCACGGAGCCGGAACCGAGAAAGAGAAGCGCTTTGAAGAATCCGTGCGCGAGCAAATGCATGATGCCAGCCGCGACGCCACCTACGCCTAACGACACCATCATTAGGCCGAGTTGCGAGACGGTGGAGTAAGCGAGGATGCGTTTGATGTCGGATTGGGTGGCGGCGATGAGCGCGGCCATCAGACCAGTGACGACGCCGATCCAGACGACGACGGTCAGAGAAGGCGTGACGTCATTGATTGCGCCTAACGAGAAGATGGGATAGACGCGCGCGACCAGAAACACACCGGCGGCGACCATGGTGGCGGCGTGGATCAATGCGCTGACTGGGGTCGGGCCTTCCATCGCGTCGGGCAACCAGACGTGCAGCGGAAATTGTCCGGACTTGCCGACCGCGCCACAGAAAATCAACAACGCGATCGACGTGGCGCTGCCGCCGAGCGCGAGAAGCGCAGCGTTTTCGAGACAACCGCGTCCGCCATCATAAAAGAGGAGCGTGCCGCTGCCGTGATAAAGCCAGACGAGGCCGAGGAAAAATCCGAGATCGCCGATACGTGTGGTGATGAATGCTTTTTTCGCGGCGGCGGCGGCGCTCGGTTTGTGAATCCAAAATCCGATGAGCAGATACGACGCGAGCCCGACCAATTCCCAGCAAACAAACAGCAGCAGTAAACTGTTTGCGATAACGACGCCGAGCATGGCGGCGGAGAAAAATGAGAGATAGGCGAAGAAGCGGGTGAAATTTTTGTCCGCCGCCATGTAGCCGATGCTGAAAACAAAAATGCACAGACTAACGAATGTGATCATTAAGAGCATCGCGGCGGTGAGCGGATCGAGCACCCAACCGAGCCGCAGCGCTTGTTCGCCGAAGGTGAACCAGATGAAGTTGTGGCCGGCGCGAAAGCCGGGCGCGCTCAGTGTTGGCAAGAAAGCTAAGATCGACATCGTCAACGCGACGATCTGGCCGACGATGGCGATGGCGGCGGCTGTTTTGCGGCGCGCGTTGTTAAAAGACAAGATCGACAACGAAGCCGCGAGAGGGATCGCGGGAATTAGCCAAAGATTTGTGACAATCCAGGGGTTCATCCTTTTAGCTGGTCGAGCTCATCGACATTCGTGGTTCGATAATGCCGATAGACCGCGATGATGAGGGAGAGGCCGACGGCCGCTTCCGCGGCGGCAATGGCGATGGCAAAAATCGCGACCATCACGCCGGTGGGTTGTTGCGTTGGCGGACCGAAACGCCAGAACGCGACGAAATTTAGATTCGCGGCGGTGAGCATGATCTCGATGCCGATCAAAATGAAAATGGCATGTCGCCGACTGAGCGCGGCGAGCAATCCGATGCAGAACAGCGCGGCGGAGGCGATGAGGAAGAGTTGGAGCGTCGGTGTCATCGCGCGGAATTTCTGACTCTGGGGAGCACAGGCCGCTGGCCTGTTGTTCGCGGCAGCTTGCCGCGAACCGCTGGTGCGCAACCGGAGGACTCGTTAGCCGATTTATGGTTCGCGAGCCAAATGTGAAAGAAGCATTCGGCACGGCGGCCGAATGCAACAGGCTGGCAGCCTGTGCTCCCCAGATGAAGAGATGCGCGTGTGGGCATCAGTTTTTTTCCTCCATCACGAGAACGAGCGCGCCGATGAGCGCGGCGGTGAGCAGCAACCCGACGCATTGCAGCGGCCAGATGTAATCGGTCATCAACACTTCACCGATGCGCTTGACCGTGAGGATGTCGATCTTTCGCGGGGCGATGGCAACGGCGGGCGTTTTCAAAATCGCCCAGCTCAAAGCGCCGAACACAACTAACGCGATGATGACGCCGCCCCAGTTGAAGTCGCGTTCCTTTTCGGCGTCACGCCGCGTCAGCAGAATCGTGAACACGATGAGCACCGCGACGGCGCCGATGTAAACGAAGATTTGGACGAGTCCGACGAACTCCGCGCCGAGATAAAAATAGAACGCAGCGACGCCGACGAATGCGAGCGCGAATCCGAGCGCGGCGTGGATTAATTTCGGCAACAACGCGGCGGCGAGCGCGGAGGCGAGCGTGAAAACGGAAATGAAAATGAAAGGGACGTGGTTCATTCCGCGAAACGATAGGTGCGCGGCGCGAATTTCTTTTTCGTGTCGAGCAAGATCGACAAGGTGAAATAAACGAGCGCGACTATGCCTAACGACCACAGCCAGCCGGCCAGTCGACGACCTTGATAATGCCAGACCGCGGCCGAGATCACACAGGTGAACGCCATTGGCAGCATGAACTTCCAGGCGAAGTTCATCACTTGATCGACGCGCGTTCGCGGCAAGGTTCCGCGGATCCAAATGAAAACGAAAAGCAAGATCGACAACTTGGCGAAGAACCAAACGTAACTCGGAATGAATTGTAAGATCGACATGGGCGCGTGCCAGCCGCCGAGAAACAATGTCACGGCAAGTCCGGTGAGCGCGAACATTCCAAAATATTCCGCCTGGAAAAATGTGGCGTATTTGAAACCGGAATATTCGGTCATGTGTCCGGCGACAATTTCCGATTCGCCTTCGGGCACATCGAATGGTGTGCGGTTCGATTCGACCAGACCGGAAACGAAAAAGAGAAGGAACGCGGCCGCGCCCCAAGGAGTGAAGACGAACCAGTGCGGCAAAATGCCTAACGAATAGTTGCTTTGGGCGGCGACGATCGCGTCCGGCGTGAGCGAGCCGACGACCATCACGACCGGGAGCACGGTGATGATGAGCGGCAATTCGTAGCTGATCATTTGCGCGATGGCGCGCATGGCGCCGAGCATGGAGAATTTATTGTTGCTGCCCCAGCCGGCCATGAAGACGGCAAGTTCCGTTGTCGATCCAACGGCGAAGAAAAATAAAATTCCGCCGTCGATGGTGAATGGCGTCATGTTTCGTCCATAAGGAATTACGCCGAGCGCGAGAATGGCGGTGGCTGCGATCAGGATTGGCGCGAGGAAATGGACAACTTTGTCCGCGCGCGCGGGGACGATGTCTTCCTTGATCAACATTTTGATGCCGTCGGCCACGGGTTGAAAAAGTCCGAAGGGTCCAACGCGATTTGGGCCGTACCGATTTTGAATGCGGCCGAGAATTTTTCGCTCGAGCACGGAGATGAGGGCAAAGATCGACAAGAAGACGCCGAGGAGCGCGGCGATGTTGATGAGGCTCGATGCGATTTGCAGAACCCAATCGGGCGCGTGCGCGATCGGCGACAGCAATTGCTGTTTTCCGAGAACAAAAATCTGGTCGATGAAGTCGCCGGTCACGCTCGATGAGAAAAGCGGTGGGCGATTGTTTAATCAAGGCCGAATCGTTTTGCCACGACTCAGGATTTTCTGGAGAACCGCTAGCGCGAGCAGTGTGAAAACAATCGCCGCGAGCGCTTCACCGATCAGCATCCACGCGGTGCCGAAGCGATCGTGCACCCAGCCATTCACTCCCGTCATATAAACAACCGGAATATTTCCGAGCGAAGAGAGCGTGGCGTATTTCGTAGAGGCCGCGCCGCGCCCGATGGCAAAAAGAATGATGGCGGAGAACGCAGCGTAAGCCATGCCGACAAAAAAAGCGTAGGTGATAACACCGATCGCAAATGTTTGCGGTGTGCGCGGAAAGATCGACATGGCGATGGCGACGAATGCGAGTGCGACACCCGATCCGAAGTAAGACCACCACCGCCCAACGCGGTCCGCGATCCAACCGCCGGCGAAGCATCCAACTGCGCTGAGAAGGCCATTGAGAATGCCGGCTACGAGCGCGACCCGATCCGGCTCCGCGTTCCAATCCGGCGCAACGGCTGACCAGAGACCGTTCATCGCGCCCGCGCCGATCGGGGACATCACGAGCACAATGGTGAAAAGCGGAATGGCGTGGCGCAGCATGTCGAAAATATCGCGACCGAGAATTCGCATGCGTTCGCGGATCGTTTCCGTCGAAACGATGCGCACGTCCGATGCAAAATAAATGACCGCGGCCGAAGCGAGCATCGCGACGGCCAAAACGCCCCCCGCGATTTCCTTCGAGAAATGGCTGGCCAGCCAAACGCCCGCGCCACCGCCGAGGCCGGTGCCACCGAGATTCCCCGCCTGATACCATCCCGCCGCGCGCCCCTTTGCTTCATCGGCAACGGTGTGCGCCATCAATCCGCCGACCGGCAACACGATCAACGTTCCCGCCACCTGCGAAATAAAAACCACCGCCATCAAGAGTCCGATGGCGTTGTGCTGAATCGGAATGAATCCGAGCAGGAGTAGCGTCGCGGCGGCGATCGCCAGCCCTAACAAATACCAACGTCTCGCCGTCAGCGTCAGGTCGGCCACTGGTCCCCAGAGAAAGCGCCAGAGATTTGCGGCCACGCCAACGGCGGCAATCGATGCGGCCATTGCCACCGAAAATCCGGCGCGCGTCAGAACGAACGGCAGCGTGATTGAAACAAAACCGCTGCTGATTCCGTAAGGGAGCACCAGAAAAAAGAAAGTTATCGGTGCGGTAGATTGACGCGCGCGCCGGACTGCGGCGTTATTCATCAGGCATGACTGACAGAATGCGCTGGCGCGCGCAAGCCGGCTCCAGTAACAAGATCGACAACAGGTGACTCCAAATCCCTACGTCTTCATCGTTATTTTCTGCGGCGTTGCTTTGGTTTTTCCATTGTTGCCGCTGGCGCTGGCCTGGCTGTGGCGAAAAGTTTTCCAACCGCCGAAGCCGGGTGCGCAAAAGAATGCGACCTACGAATGCGGTGTGGAGTCGTTAGGCGACGCGCAGATTCAATTTCGATCGCAGTATTATTTGTACGCGATCATTTTTTTAATCTTCGACGTCGAGGCGATTTTCCTGGTGCCGTTCGCGGTGGCGTTTACCGGATTGCCCGTGGGAGCGTTCATGTCGATCTTAGTGTTCCTGTTGCTGCTCATCGAAGGACTGGTTTGGGCGTGGAGCAAAGGCTGTTTAGATTGGGGGAAGTGATGAGCGATCAGATCGACGAGGGATTGCGCAACGAACTGCAAAAGCAGGGCATCTGGGTCACGTCGATGCAGGAGCTTTACAATTGGGGGCGGAAGAATTCGATCTGGCCACTGCAATTCGGGCTCGCTTGTTGCGCCATCGAAATGATCGCGACCGCAGCTTCGCGTTATGATCTGGCGCGATTTGGCGGCGAAGTTTTTCGGCCGTCACCACGACAAGCCGATCTCATGATTGTCGCCGGCACGGTCACAAAAAAAATGGCGCCGCAAATCGTTAGGCTCTACAACCAAATGCCGGATCCGAAGTACGTCATTTCGATGGGCGCGTGCGCGATTTCGGGCGGGCCGTTCAAGCAAGGCTACAACGTGCTCAAGGGCATCGACCGATACATCCCGGTCGATGTTTACATTCCCGGTTGCCCGCCGCGACCGGAAGCACTGCTGCACGCGTTCATGGAACTGCAACGCAAGATCGACAATCAGAAACTGACCGGCGCAGATAAAGCCGCTCATCTTAATAAAGAACAGGTAAGCGAGTTTCCAGTGCCGGCGTTCGGCGCGCATGATTTGGAGCCAGCGGCAAATCCGAACATCTTTCATCCGCCGGCGATCGAGCGCGCTTGATGGAATCGCTGGAGCAAATCAAAGCGCGCGCGGAAGCGGCCGTGCCCGGAGCGAAGATCGACATCGTGCCGAATGCGAGTCCGTCGCAGCAATTGTCGCTCAAGATCGACAACCAACATGCGGCGGCCGTCGCGAAATTTATGCGGGACGATCCGGCGCTGCGCCTGGACTTTTGTTCGAATGTGACCGGAGTCGATTGGCTCGATCGCACGGTGAAGAAGACGATCAAAGTGAAACAGATGGTCGATGGCGTGGAGAAAGATGTCGATCAAACGACGGAAGAGTTTTTTCCGGGTTATCTCGAAGCGGTTTATCACCTCTACTCGATCGCGCACAAACATGGGCCGGTGATTATTCGGATGCAGACGGCGAATCGCACCGAAGCGCATTTGCCTTCGCTGACATCGATCTGGCGCAGCGCCGAGTTTCAGGAGCGCGAAATTTTCGATCTCTACGGAATCAAGTTTGATGGACATGTCGATCTTCGCCGCATTTTGATGTGGGATGAGTTTGAAGATTTTCCGATGCGAAAAGATTATCGGGAACCGGACGATTACGAATACGAGCCGACACCGCATGACGATGTGCTCGAGAAAGCGAAGCAGCATTACGCGCCACGGCCAGAACTCGACGGCGCCGAGAAGCTAACCGCGCAGCAAACAGAGTGATGTCCACAGATTACGCAGATTTACACAGATTGATTTTCTGCGGTCTGAGAATCTGTGAAAATCTGCGTAATCTGTGGATGAATTTCTGATGACTGTCGGATTTCAAGAATTGAAGCAAGCGCCGCCGAAAATGAGCGCGCGTCTTCAAGGCGAATTGATGGAGGTGTCGATGGGGCCGCAGCATCCATCGACTCACGGCGTGTTCCGCATGAACGTCGCGCTCGATGGCGAGATCGTGCGCAAGCTCAAACCGGTCTTCGGTTATCTGCATCGCAATCACGAAAAGATCGGCGAGAACACGAGCTATCTCGGTTCGATGCCGTACACGGATCGGCTCGATTATTTTTGTTCGATGACGAATAACTGGGCTTACGCGCTCAGCGTCGAAAAACTCGCCGGCATCGAAGTTCCGGAGCGCGCTGAGTATCTGCGCATCATTTTGGCCGAGTTGACGCGACTTCAGAATCACGTCTCACTGCTCGGATTTTTGCTCAGCGACATGGGCGCGTGGGGAACGCCGCTGATGTATGCGTTCCGCGAGCGCGAGAAGATTCTCGATCTTTTCGAATCGCTCTCCGGCTCGCGCATGATGTGCGATTACATGCGCTTCGGCGGCTGCCGGGTTGATGCGGGCGATGATTGGATGTTGCGAGCAAAGGCGATTGTCGATCTTTTCCCGAAGTTTCTCGATGAGTTCGAGAACCTCATTGTCTCGAACGAAATCCTGATCGCGCGCACGCAGCACGTCGGCAAACTTTCGGCCGAGCTGGCGATCAGCGCCGGCATTACTGGCCCGATGCTGCGCGCGTCCGGCGTGAACTACGACATTCGCAAGATCGACAACTACGGATTTTACCCGCGCTTCAAATTCCGCGTGCCGTTAGGCGACCACGGCGATTGCTACGATCGCCTGATGATGCGCGTGTTGGAATTGCGCGAGAGCTTGTCGATCTTGCAACAAGCATTTACGCAGATACAACCCGGGCCGGTGATGAATCCGAAAGTGAAAGTGCGCGCGTTTCGTCCGCCGATTGGCGAAGCGTATGGACGGATCGAAGGGCCGAAAGGCGAACTCGGTTTCTATTTGATCAGCGATGGGACGGCGAACCCGTATCGTTATCGCGTCCGCCCGCCGAGTTTCATCAACCTGACTATCTTGGAAGATATGTGCCTCGGTCACACCGTCGCTGATGTGATGGTGATTCTTGGCAGCATCGACATTGTCATGGGAGAAGTGGATCGATGATCGGCTTGGGAATATTAAAGGGCCTGGCGGTGACGGGGCGGAATTTCGTCGGCAGTTACTTTGAAAAAGATCGCCTAACGACGGTGCAATATCCGGAGGAGCGCATACCGTTGCCGGAGAATTATCGGAACTTTCCGTTTCTGGTTTTCGACAACGATCCGGAGGCGGGATTGCGCTGCGTCGCGTGCAAGATCTGCGAGAAGGAATGCCCGCCGCAGTGCATCTATATTATTAAGAGCGAGGACAAGAAGCCCGACTACATGGGCAAAGCGCAGTTTTATCCGGCGACCTTCGATATCGACATCTCGGTTTGTATGAGCTGCCAGATTTGCGTGGAGGTTTGTCCGTTTGAAGCGATCAAGATGGACAAGGTTTTTGAATTGAGTAAACGCGAACGGTTCGACGCGCTGCTGCAACGAAAGGACGAGCTTTCCAAGTCGAACGCTTACTATCATCGCATTCATCCGATCGAAGCGGCTGAGGTGGATCGCAATCTGGCGGATGCAGCGGCGGCGGCTGAAGCGAAGAAAAAGGCGGCGGCGGCGAAGTCAGCTACAGCACAGAGTTCAGGATCGACATCCGAACCTGGAGCTTCACCGCCCGCTCCTCCGCCACCGGTCGTGTAGATGTCGATCTAATCATTGACTGACTCGCGTCCCCGCTCCTCAGCCGCGGGCGTCCCGTCTACGTCGCCCGGCTCCCGCCGGCTCCGTTGTCGATCTTAGCGGGCGGCATGCGCGCTGCTTTAAGAGCGGTGCCTAATGATCGCTCTCGTCTCGCTCTCTCCGATTCGCCTAACGAAGTATTTTTGGTCGATCGCGTTTAGCTGCGCGCTGATTTCGATTTCGTGTCTGGCGCAGCCAATCTTTTTGTCGGTCGGCGCGACCCCGTACGATCGGCAAATGCGACGGGTCTCGCCGGTTCTGCAAGCGAGCAATAATCACCAGGTCAAACCCATTCCGCTAACGAGCGTGAACCAATGGATGACTTCGTTGCGCGCAATCCCGTATCGGTTTTCGCGGCAATGGAAGACCCCGGCCGAAGTGAACTCGGCGCAGGAGGCCGATTGCAAAGGGAAAGCCGTCGCGCTTTACGCGAAGATGCGGGCGGGCGGCGCGACGCATGTGCGCTTCGTCATTGGCAAACATTATCTCGACGATATGAAGACGCACGCGTGGCTGGAATGGCAGACGGCGAAGGGAAATTATCTTCTCGATCCGACATTTAATTGGGCGATCGAGAGAGCGGAAGAGCAGAGCGCGGCTTCGTATGTGCCGTTTTATGTCTATGAAGGTCCGCGTAAATATCGGGCCGACAACTTCAGCACTCCATTCGCGACAACGGTCGCGCAAAATCCAGTCGTTAGGCCGGAAAATTTCTTCCGACCCGTTACCTACCCGGCGTCTTTGGCTGGGCCGAGACGTCAGTCTCCAAGCCGCGTCGTTTCAGCAACGGGCCGATATCGGGATCAGCTCCGGTAAAGTTTCGGAATAATCCGAGCGCATCGGCACTGCCACCGCGGGAGAGCAAAGTTTGGCGGAAGCGATCGCCGTTTTCGCGCTTCAATCCGCCGTGTTGTTTGAACCATTCCACGCTGTCGGCATCGAGAACTTCGCTCCAGAAGTAGGAATAATATCCAGCCGAATAACCGTTGTCGTTAAAGGCGTGCGAAAAATAAGTGGTGCGATAACGCGGCGGCACCGGCGGGAAATCAACGCCCGCTTTCTTTAACGCCTCAGCTTCGAAGGCGAGCGCGTCGGACGGAATCTGATCGGGCGCGAGCTGATGCCACATTTGATCGAGCAACGACGCCGCGATGTATTCGGTCGTTTTGTAACCCTGATTAAATTTTTTCGCCGCGAGCAGTTTGTCGAGCAACACCGCCGGCATCGGCTCGCCCGTCTTGTAATGTTTCGCATAATTTTTCAGGACTTCGGGCCAGGTCGCCCACATCTCGTTTACTTGCGATGGATACTCGACGAAATCGCGCGGGACATTTGTGCCGGCGAAACGCGGATACTTCACGTGTGAAAACATTCCATGAAGCGCGTGGCCGAATTCGTGAAAGGACGTACGCACTTCGTCCGCAGTCAGCAAGCTCGGCTCGCCGCTCGGCGGTTTGGGAATATTTAGATGAATAGCGACGACGGGTTTGGTCCCGAGCAATTCGCTTTGCGGCACGTAATCGTGCATCCAGGCGCCGCCACGTTTCGAAGGCCGCGCGTAGGGATCGCTCAAGAACAGCGCTAACGGGCGAAGATCGACATCGAAAACTTCGAACACGCGGACATCGGGATCGTAAACGGGCAAGTCGCGACGTTCTTTAAATGTGATGCCGTAAAGTTTTGTGGCGGCGAAGAAAATGCCGTCCGTCAAAACGTGATTCAATTCGAAGTAAGGACGCAATTGCGATTCGTCGAAATCGTAGCGCGCCTTGCGCACTTTCTCGGAATAAAAATCCCAGTCCCATGCCGCCACTTGGAAACCGCCTTTTTCAAGATCGACAATCGCCTGAAGATCGACAGCTTCGCGGCGCGCATTGTTGACTGCGGCCGGAGCGAGATCGCCGAGAAGCTTGTTCACCGCGCCAATATTTTTCGCAGTCTGCTCATCCAGTTGATAGGCAGCGTGATTGGGAAAACCGAGAAGCGCCGCATGCTCGGCGCGCAATCGCGCGAGGTTCGTCACGACCGCGCGGTTATCGAACTCGCCGCCTTTGCTGTTGCGCGAAAGCGACGCGCGCATGATGCGTTCGCGTAGTTGTCGATCTTGCAACGAAGCCAACGCCGGCTGCCCGCTCGTGTTCGAAAGCGGCAGGACAAACTTGCCTTCCTTGTGATCCGCTTTCGCCGCTGCCGCCGCCGCCGCGATTTGGTTCTCGGGCAATCCCGCGAGAGCGGCGCGATTATCGACGACGATGGCAGACGCGTTTTTTTCCTTCAAAACATTTTGCTCGAACGTGATCTCGAGCGTCGCGATTTCTCCATTCATCGCTTTGAGTTTGGTTTTGTCGGCGTCGGACAGCTTCGCGCCGGCGCGCACAAAATCTTTGTAGTAACGCTCAAGCAACCACTTCGATTCCGAATCGAGGGCGAGCTTGTCGCGATCGTCATAGAGCGAGCGAATGCGATCGAACAACGCGGCGTTGAGCCGAATGGCATCATTATGCGCGGCGAGTTTCGGCGCCATCTCACTCTCGATCTTTTGCAACGTCGGGTTCGTATTCGCGGCGGCGAGATTGGAGAAAACGTGATTTACTCGCGCCAGCGTTTGTCCGGAGCGCTCCAACGCCACAATCGTATTTTCGAAAGTCGGCTTCTCCGGATTTTTGGCGATGACATCGACTTCTTTGAGTTCTTCGGCCATGCCTTGCGCAAACGCCGGCACATAATGTTCGTCTTTCACTTCCGCGAACGGCGGCAAGCGATACGGGAGCGCGCTTTCCTTCAATAATGGATTGCCTTTCATAGGCGAAGCAGTGGCCGAAGATTTAGGCGGCTCGGTCGCAAAACAAAGTCGCGTGAAGATAAACAGGCTCGTTAGGGCAAATATTTTCGAGTGCATGATAAGGAGGTTAACGTCGAACGGATTGCGATTAATTTTCGCCGTGACCGCGCGGTTAGCTCACGGCGTCCGTAAGATCGACCGTATGAATGCGCGTTTGATCCGCAAGTGAATCACACGCCAGCAATCGCTGATGTTCGACGCCGGCGAATCCACCCCGAAATTTCGCCGTAGACGGCGCAGCTCAGAAAAGCGCAAGCCGCTCCGAAAAAGAAAAGGGTGGAGTAATTGCGGAACCACATCACGACGGGCGGCCAATCGCGACGGCCAAAAAAATCACATTCATCGCGCCAAAGGCCGCCGGCATGAGTTGCGCGAACAAGCAGTAGCCCGATCGCAAGCGTCGACACGAGAAACGCCAATCCGCGCTCGATTGACAAAAGTGCGTCTACCTTTTTCACCGCGCGATCCTCATCAGGATCAATACGCCTAACGGATGCCGCTTTAGTCAAGTTACTTTAGGTGCGGGGCGGTTACCTTTATTGCTTGATCGACATCGATGGAAGTTGGGGAGAATCTTCGCAAGATCGACAATGAACTTTGGACCCAATGAAGAGATAGGAACTGGCGCCGCGCGCGAAATTCCGCGACCAGCGCTGCGCCATGAGTGCAAAATAATTTTCATTCTCGCCAGCATCGCGGCCGTCCGCGTTTTCTTTTTCTGCGCCGCCTTTCCATTTTTCAACAACGTCGACGAACAATATCATTTTGATTCCGTTATCCGACATTCCCACGGCGATTTTCCACATCAAATGCCCACCATCTCGGCCGAAGCTGCCGACTCGATCGCACTTTACGGCACGTTCGAGTACTTGAACAAACCGGATCGTTTCGAGAACGGAAATTACCCGCCGCCAATCTGGACTTTACCGGAGACAGACTCGACCGCGGCGAGAGACGACATCTCTAACTTTTGGCAATCGCGCACCAGTTCCCAGGCTAAGGAACCGCCGCTTTACTACAGCGTCGCCGGAGCTTGGTTGAATTTCGGACGAGCGCTCCGGATAAAAGGTGGAGCACTTCTTTATTGGATCCGGTTTCTTAATCTTCCAATTATTGCTGCTCTTGTCTGGGTTGGGTATGCCGCCGGGCGCGTTGTTTTCCCTAACGAACTGTTTCCGCGGTTGGCGCTGCCGGCATTGGTCGCGGTTTGGCCACATGACATGTTTTATTCGATTCAAAGCGATCTGTTCTCGCCGCTTTGCGCCGGGCTTGCATTTCTCGCTCTCTGCCATTGGATGCGAGCAGATGCGTCTCGAACGTGGCCGGCATTCGTCGCCGGACTTGCCACCGGCGCGTCGTGTCTCACTAAACTTTCGAACGTGCCGTTTGCTGCCGTCGCGTCCCTGGCCGCCATCGCAATTTCATGGTCTTTCATCCGAAGAGGCGAAGTAAGATCGACATTATTCCATCTCGCATTTTTCTTCCTCCCGGTCGTCCTCTTGCTCGGAGCTTGGGCTCTTTGGAATTATCACATCGCCGGCGATCTGACTGGGACCAGCGAAAAAATCCACTTTCTCGGTTGGAACAACTCCCCGGCCAATTCACAGCCGTCCGTTCTCACTATCATTCCGAATACCTGGTGGTCGTTCTGGTCGGCTCTAATGACAAACTATTGGCGCGGCGAATTTTTTTGGAAAGGCCACCTGTTGGCGTCGTCAATGGCAGACTATTTTTACGCGATCTCGTCTTCACTCCTGCTCGGTCTCGCCGTTGCCACCTTGTTCGGAAAACATTGGGCCGCGATGCGGGAGCAACAGCGCGCTTTATTGCTCGCCACGTTTTGGTTCATTGCAGGCGTTGCATTTCTGGGCGCGTTTTCCATCATCGCCGGTCGCCTCATGAGCGGAAGCTTGATTCCGTTTCTCCTTTTATACGCTCGTGGTCTCGATCTCGTGACCGCTCGCATAAAATGGATGCCGATGCGCCTGGCGTTTCTGGCGATCATCGCCGCAGTGATCATCGTTCCCGATTCGATCTTAAACTTCGCGGCTGTGGCCAGTCCGTATAATTTCTTTCACCTGTGATCCGTCACATCTGCGCTTGGGCATTCCGCTTCCGCTGCGCTTTCTCTTGAACAAACGACCGACTTTTCTAGAATGCACGTTGTCGATCTTTTGGCCCATAAAATACCAGCTCCAGGATTGAGAGGGAGTCTTCCGTCTCCCGCCATGCCGACTGAAGTCATCTCGGAGAAGAATTTTCCTCTCACCTGTTCGGTTATTATTCCGGTTTGTCGCGGCGGCACGAAGTTTGGAGAATGTTTGTCATCGGCGATGGCCGCGATTCAGGAAGGCGATGAAATCATTGTCGTTGCCGATGGAGAAGGTGACGGATCTTGGAGAGTCGCGGAGCAAATGAGTGTTCGCGTGGTTAACCTCGAGGCAACAAGCGGACCGGGACGCGCTCGCAATGCCGGAGCGGAAGCTTCGAAATCCGACATTCTGTTTTTTATCGATGCAGACGTGACGATTCCTTCTGATTCGGTCGAACGGGTCAGATCGATTTTCGAGAAGGAAAAAGATTTGGCGGCTTTAATCGGTTCGTATGACGAAGAACCAGCGGAAGCGAACTTTCATTCTTTAAGGGGAAATGCAGCCAGCGATGGATCGAGCCCATATGGAGGGCCGATCCAGGCGAGCGACGGAAGTTTCTACGGAACCACGGAAGGCGGTGGCCTTAGGTTTGTCGGCGTCGCCTATCGAATCGCAGCGCCAGAGGTGCAACTGGCCGGCGTCGTCTCGCGCAAACAACATGGCACCGCCGGAATATTCGATGTCGATCTAACAAACGGCGGCATCGAATGCCGCAGCGGCGGCGACAATGGCGACTACACCCTCGTGTTCACCTTCGCGAATCCCCTAACGAATGTCGATCTTGCCGCCGTCTCAAGCGGCGCCGGCAGTGTCGTCAGCAGCGCCATTGGCAGCGACGCCCATCAATACATCGTCACCCTGACCGGCGTAACGAACGCGCAGCAGCTTGGCGTCGCATTGAGTAACGTGCACGACGCAGCGGGGAACGTTAGCAACAGCATTTCCGCGACCATGAATACTCTGGTTGGGGACACGACCGCAGATCGATTTGTTAACTCTGGCGACATTGGCCAAACCAAATCGCAATCCGGCATTGCCGTGACCAGTTCGAATTTCCGCGAAGACGTGACCGCAGATGGATTCATCAACAGCGGCGACATCGGACTCGTAAAATCCAAGTCGGGTACGGCGCTTCCGTGAGTGAGCCAATGGTTACGTCGTATCTTCGCTAGAGTCTCGTTAACCGGAGCGACAGAAGCATCTGCTTGCCGGCGTTTTTCCGATCGCCATTGGACTGATCGTCGGCATAAGTATCTCTAAATCAAAGACACCAGGGTGGCGAAATTGGCAGACGCGCCAGACTTAGGATCTGGTTCCGCAAGGATTAGGGGTTCGAGTCCCCTCCCTGGTATTTCTCCGGCGGGAGCAAACGTCCAACTCTCAACATTCAACTTTCAACGTCCAATTCAGAATCAGCAGTTGAGCGTTGAATGTTGAGCGTTGGACGTTGAGCGTTTGCTGCTTCATTCTTTTTCATGCTCAGCTTCATCATTCCAGCTTACAACGAAGAGCTCGAGCTTGGATCGACAATCGCCGCCATCCGCGCGTCCGTTCCGCAAGATCGACAATACGAAATCATCGTCGTCGATGATGCTTCGA
This sequence comes from Chthoniobacterales bacterium, assembly GCA_038229295.1. GTDB lineage: Bacteria > Verrucomicrobiota > Verrucomicrobiia > Chthoniobacterales > UBA10450 > JAJPGZ01. Next base: position 38,220 of record JBBROO010000001.1, read on the forward strand.
TTGATCGGACGGCGGAGATCGCAAAAGATGCCGGAGCGAAAGTGGTTTCAATCAATCGCCGGCAGATTGCCGCGGCGCGAAACGCCGGCGCGTGCGCTGCGCGTGGCGAGATTTTGTTTTTCGTCGACGCTGACACTCGCATCAAGCCGCCGCACGTTGTCGATGCCGTCGCCGCGCTCGACTCCGGTTGTTCCGGAGGCGGAGCGCGCATCACCATCGCAGAAAAGATTCCACGTTGGGCCCACGTCTTCATGAAAATTTTCTGCGCGCTTTATTTCGTAAACAATCTTGCGGCTGGTGCTTTTCTTTTTACCACACGCGAAAATTTCGAGAGAGCGGGCGGTTTCGATGAGCGCTATTTCGCCGGAGAAGAAGTTTGGCTGAGTCTGGCCCTACGAAAACTCGGCCGCTTCAAAATTCTGCGCGAACCGGTCGTGACTTCCGGACGCAAAATGCGGATGCACTCGGGTTCGCATTTGTGGCGACGGACCACGCGCATGATGCTCGGCGGTTTGGGCAGTTATCGCTCGCGCGACCGGCTCGACCTTTGGTACGACGGGAAACGCGAGAAAAGATCGACATGAACACTTCGCGCATCGCGCTCGCGACTACCGCGGCAGAAATTGCGCGCTGCCATCCAGTCATGCGCGAACTGCGTCCGCAATTTGCCGACACGAAAATATTTGTTGATCAAGTCATGCGCCAGCAACGCGAAGGCTATCTGCTCGCGTTTGTCGAATCACAGAGCAAAGTCTGCGCGCTCGCGGGCTACCGTTATCTCGAGACGCTCTTTTGCGGAAAATTCATCTACGTGGACGATCTGGTCACACGCGAGCAAGACCGGTCGCGCGGATTCGGCTCGCAACTATTCGATTGGCTGATGGAACAGGCGCGTGAACATGATTGCGAAATGCTCCGGCTCGATTCCGCTGTGCATCGCTTCGACGCGCACCGTTTTTATTTCGTGAAGCGAATGCATATCTCGTCATATCATTTCTCCATCAACACGAAGGCGGACTCATGAAAAACGAAAATCCCTGGATCGACATCTGCCCCGGCATCAAGCGCCAGACGATGAAGAGCGGAAAGACGATGTATCAAATGATGGCCAAGCTCGATGCCGGCAGCAAAATGCCGGAACATCATCATCCACAGGACCAAATCATCCACATCTTGTCGGGCCGGATGAATTTGATTGTCGAAGGAACGGCGCACGAACTTGCCGCCGGCGATTCTTTTTATCTCGCGAGCAACGTTCCGCACGGCGTCGAGACAATAGAAGAGACGCGCGTGCTCGACACTTTCAGTCCGCCGCGGGACGAGTATCTCGCGATCGACCAGGCAAATCTTCAGCGCAAGTAGATGTCGATCTTGCGGCCATTTATCTGGCAGCTACGCGCATTCTCTAGCCGAACTCCGATTAAGGGAGAGGGCTATGAAAAAGGTATTTGTTCTTCTACTGGCAGGCTGCGGCTTAACCGCGACGTTATTATGCGCGGCGCCTCATAAATTTCAGGCGCGTCGAACCGCTGTCGCGACGCCAGCAGCTACCCCAAATCCGAATTGTCTTCCGGATTCGCTCTGCCCGGATTGGGCCACGCCTTATGACGGCGCGTCGCATCTCTACGATCACGCATTCGACCTTGTCACGAGTCCGGACGGCAGTCGCGTTTACGTCACCGGAGCGAGCACGAGCACGGACGGCGCTCAAGATTTTCTGACAATCGCCTACGCAGCGAAGACCGGCGCGAAACTGTGGGAGGCGCGTTATGACGGGCCGGCGCATGGGAACGATTCACCGGCTGGAAGTTCGGCGTTAGGAAACGCCATGGCGATAAGCAAAGATGGCGCGCGAATATTTGTGACCGGCCGCAGTCCGGACGCGACCGGCAAAAACGAATACCTAACGATCGCGTATTCCACCGCGGATGGCGAAATGGTTTGGGCGACTCGTTATTCCACGGCGCTCGAAAGTCAGGCGAGCGCGCTCGCTTTGAGCGCAGACGGCCAACGACTTTATGTGACGGGATATTCCGCCGTGGCAAACGCTGCTCCGCCGGCACCGGCCGTCGTGAATTACGATTACGCGACGGTGGCCTACGATGTGGCAACTGGTAACCAACTTTGGGTCGCGCGTTACGAAGGGCCGGCCGCATTTTGGGACATCGCTTACTCCATTGCGGTCGCGAATGTGCGTCAACCCGACGGAAGCAAATACGAACAAGTGTTCGCTACCGGCCGCAGTAACGGCGCATCGGCCAATAATTCCGACGCTGATTATGCGACGGTCGCGTACGACGGACACACCGGTGCTCAGTTGTGGGTGTCGCGGTACGATGGTCCGGGGCGCGATCGCGATCTTGCCTACGCAGTCGGCGTCTCGCCGGATGGCGCATCAGTTTTTGTTACAGGCGAAAGCGTTGGGAACGGCACGACGAGCGATTATGCAACGGTGAGTTATGATGCGCTCACGGGCGCGCAACGTTGGATCGCGCGTTACGAGAAAAGCGATCTCGATCTTGCACTGGCGTTGGCGGTGAGTCCGTCCGGAAATCGAGTTGCGGTCACTGGCTTTAGCGTCAATGACGGAGCTCTCACTGCGATCGACCGAAGTGTGGCGACGATTCTCTACGATGCGGCCACTGGCGCCCAGGTTTGGGAAGATCGACATGGCGAAACCGACGGCGCCGCCGCTTCCAAGCTCGCCTTCAGTCATGACGGCCGGCGACTTTACGCCGCCGGATTAGAAAACGGGAATGTCATCGGCATTGGAGCGGGACCAGTTGGCGGCCAGGTTGGTCATGCACCGGCGTTGACGGTGGCGTACGATGTGGCGAGCGGCGGAGAAATTTGGGCGACGCATTATTCCGGACCTGCCGGTGACGAAGGAAATAGCAGCGTTGTCGTTAGTCCAGACGACGCGCACGTTTATGTTACCGGCGGCGGACAAAGTCAGGGCGCAGATTTTGCGACCATCTCTTATGCGACCGGCGCATTAAGCAGCATTGCCCTAACGAGTGACTGGATCAGTCCACTTGGTCTAACGCCGGCCGCGCGAACTGACGCGGCGATGGTCTACGATGCCGCGCGTCAGCAAATGCTCCTGTTCGGCGGCTCCGTCGGTGGCGGTGGATTGTCCGGACTAAATAACGAGACGTGGCTCCTGCGTTCCGGCAATTGGAAGCAAGCGGGCCCGCAAAATTTTCCTTTCGGTCGCGCGAATCCCGGCATCGCCTACGACGCCGGACGCGAGCAAATCGTTTTGTTCGGCGGTTACACCGCGAGCTCTATCCAATTCGGCGACACGAACGACACCTGGATTTGGAATGGCCGTGATTGGTCGCAAATCGCAACGTCGGCGACAACAACGTTGCCGCCTGTGCGCGAAGCCCCTGCGATGGCGTATTTCCCAGATGCCGGCCTAACGATATTGTTCGGTGGTTACAGTTCGAGCAATGGACAGAACAACACTTTAAACGACACTTGGGCGTGGAACGGATCGGCTTGGACGCAATTGAATCCCGCGACATCGCCGCCGGCGCGTTACGGCGCGACTTTGGTTTACGACGCCGCGCATCACAAGCTCGTGCTCTTCGGCGGTAACGGATTCAACGATACGTGGACTTGGGACGGCACGATTTGGAAGCAGGAAAATCCAGCGGTGCGTCCATCGATACGCAGCTACTCGGCCGCGACGTACGATGTCGATCTTGGCGTGGTGCTTTTGTATGGCGGCATTGATGCGTCCGGAAATCCACTCGACGACACGTGGACCTGGGACGGTTCAACCTGGACGCAATTGCAGCCGGCGCATTCGCCCGGCGCACGCGGCGACGCCGTCTTGGATTTCAATTCGGCAGAACATCGCGCCTTCCTCTTCGGCGGCGGCACTTCTACGACTGCTTTCGGTGACACTTGGGCATTTGACGGCGCCGATTGGATTTCGTTAGGCCAAGCCACGCAACCTTCGCCGCGAATCGCTGCGCCGATGGCGTACGATCCGCGCGCCGAGAAAACAATTCTCTTCGGCGGTTTTCCGAGCTTTGGAGTTTTTAACGACACATGGCAATGGAACGGAATCGCCTGGACGCAGCTGCATCCGGCGAACACGCCTCCGCCGCGCGGCTACGTTCCGTTAGTCGACGATCCCGCGCTCAATCAATTGATTTTGTTCGGCGGCTTTGGTGCGGGCGGATTGCTCAACGACACCTGGGCGTGGGACGGTTCGAACTGGTTGCAATACTTGCCGGCACACGCGCCGCCGGCGCGAACGAATTCGCAGATCGCCTTCGATGGTTCGCGCTTGTTGGTTTACGGCGGGTACGACGGTCGTGGCGCAGTCTTTAATGACACGTGGGCATTTGACGGCACTGACTGGGCGCAATTAACCCCGGCGAACTCGCCGCCAACGCTCAACGGCGGCGCGATGGCGTACGATCCCATTCATCACCAGTCCGTTTTGTTTGGCGGCTCGACCGGCAGCCCTGTCGATCTTCCAGCGGGCGGTGCAGTTCCTTCGGATCAAACATGGACCTGGGACGGCGCGACTTGGACGCAACAGCATCCGGCGCACAATCCGCCCGCTACCACCGGACATTCGATGGTTTTCGACGCGAGCCTTGGCGGAATCGTGTTGTTCAACGGCGGCCAAAGCGTAACCAGCGGCCCCGACGTTCTCGGCCCGAAAGGTCTTTTTAACAATCAGCTCTGGCTCTGGAATGGGAGCGATTGGACACAGATCACAACGCCGACTGTCCCGGGACCGCGCGGCTTTGAGTCGTTAGGCTACGACGCTGCGCGCGGCGCACTCGTGCTCTTCGGCGGCAATGGCGTGCACGGGATTCAAGGCGACACCTGGACATTCCAGCCGCCGCCGTTGCAATTGCTCGCCGTCAAATCGCGCAAGATCCATGGTCTCGCCGGCACGTACGATGTCGATCTTGCACTGAGCGGAAAAGCGACGGTCGAATGTCGCAGCGGCGGCGCGAACGGAAATTACGAGCTCGTGTTCGTCTTCGCCAATCCCCTAACGAGCGTCGCGGACGCAACCATCTCAAGCGGGACCGGCGCGATTACGAATCGCGGCATCGGCGACGATCCGCGCGAATACATTGTCGATCTTACCGGAGTCACCAACGCGCAAACGATCACCGTCACCTTGTCGAATGTGTACGACGCGCTCGGAAACTGGAGCAGCATCATGCAAACCCGCGCCGCGATCCTGATCGGCGATACCACCGCTGACGGCGTGGTAAACTCGGGCGACATCGCCCAAACCAAATCGCAATCGGGCAGCGCCGTCACGAGCTCGAATTTCCGCGAGGACGTCACCACTGACGGCAATATCAACAGCGGCGACATCGGACTCGTAAAATCAAAATCCGGGACGGCGCTGCCGCAATAACTGTCGATCGCAATGCCCATCTATCCCTCACCGCCAAAGTCACCATGAAAAAAAACTCCGCTTCCCAATCCGGCCTCTCTAATCCACGTGTCCTGCTGTCTTTTGCTTTTTGCGCAGTCGGGGTTTTCCTTGCGACGCTCAGCTTCGCGACCTCCACATCAAGATCGACGCGGGCGCCGGGCGAGCCACTTCCCTTCGGCAAAACCGACGTGGCCGGGCCCGGCTGGGCCTCGTTCATGATCCACACCGACGGCTCGATTGTGCGGGTCAAGCTTTGGGCGACAAGTCCTCAGTCGCCGAACGTTCTGGGGTCGTTCTTCTACGATGCGCAGGAGGAGTTTCTCGGTGGGTTCGACTTTTCAGTTCACCGGGCTGAGACCGGTGCAATGGCCGACATCAACGTCATCCCCGGTAACCCCATCCACGAGGGCATCACCATCCAGGCGGAGCCCGAAGGAGGATTCGGGATGACGGTGCAGTACGATCCTCGGGGGACGCCTTCTACTTTCAAGCTTCTTGTCTTCGGTGCGGGTACCCAAGTGAGCTGGAGCTACGACGGAGGAAACAACCCCGCGGACGTACGGCTCCTTGGGATCGAGACCGGTACGTCGGCGTTCATCTATATGTCCGACGAATTCCTAGCCAAGGCAAACATCGGAGTAGATGTTGGGGGAATCGGTGGCCGAGCTACGCTCATGGGCGATCTCCCCCTCGTCGTCACCGACACTTTGGTTGCGCACTGGCTCCCCATTTCTTCAGCAACGACGGTCCCGTCCACCGGTGTCTCGACCGACCGCCTAACGATTACAACGCCGAAGGGCGAGGAGGAGTGCCTTTACGCCGGCTTCCTCGGGTGCAACTGGCCGCGCTTCCACGGAGACACGGCGCAGGGGCCGGGCCGCTACATATTCCATATAACCGGCGATGGCGTCGGGATAGCTCAGAACTCGGACGACGTCATGCTTTACGGAGCTGACGCACGACTGCCCATAGACCAGACGAATTTCTTCCAGGCAGTCTCCCGAAAGACACACGGAACCGCCGGCGCCTTCGATGTCGATCTTCCGTTAAGTGGGAATCCGGGAATCGAATGTCGCACCGGCGGTGCCTCAGGCGATTATCAAGTCGTCGTCACGTTTCCGAAGGCGGTCACGTTCAACAGTGCCGCCGTTACCTCCGGCACCGGAAGCGTTACCAGCACGAGCGGCAGCGGCACGCCGGCCGTCACGTTAAATCTTACCGGCATCACCAATGCGCAGACGATTGCGGTCACCCTGGCTGGTGTAAACGATGGCACCAACACCCTCGATGTCTCCGTGCCGATGAGCGTCCTTGTCGGCGACACCACTGCCGACACCTTTGTAAATTCCGGCGACATCGCGCAAACAAAATCGCAGTCGGGCACAAGCGTAACGGGTTCGAACTTCCGCGAAGACGTAAACGCCGACGGCAATCTGAATAGCGGCGACATCGGACTCGTAAAATCAAAATCGGGCACGGCGCTGCCGCAGTAATTGTCGATCTTGTACGATGTCGATCTTGCGCGCGGGAAAAGAGTAGCTTTCGAAAGAGCAGTCGTGCTAGTCTCCGCCCCCTAACCAAACAAAATTATGTTACACATCATCTGGTCCATCATCGTCGGCTTCATCATTGGTCTCATCGCGCGCGCCATCATGCCGGGCATGCAACACCTCGGTCTCATCATGACTACGCTTCTCGGCATCGGCGGCTCAATCGTCGGCGGATTAATCGGCCGCTTGTTTTCGAAACCGGAACCGGGCTCTTCCTTTCATGCGGCCGGGCTCATCATGTCGATCATCGGCGCGCTCATTTTGCTCTTCATCTGGGGCAAATTTTTCGCGACAGCGTAGTTCGCACGAGCGCCGTCGATAAAGACGGCTTTAATTTTAGATAACTCCGAGTTTGCCGTCGCAGTACTTGCGAAGGCGGATTCTTCATCTACAATACCGCCTTCGTTATGGCAGAGAGCACGGAAACGGTGGACTTTAAAGAGTTCCAATTGCACGAGAAGGACACGGGCAGCGCTGACGTTCAAGTCGCGATGTTGACGAGCCGGATCGCGCAATTGACCGAACACTTGAAGGCCAACGCTAAAGATCACTCGTCGCGTCGCGGTCTTCTTCAGATGGTCGCGCAGCGCCGGAGTTTGCTCGATTACTTGAGCCGATCGGAATCCGATCGCTACAAGAAATTGATCGAGCGATTGAATCTGCGGAAATAATTCCCAGCAGTAGATGTCGATCTTAGGGTCGACGTTTTCAGACTCGAAGCCTAACGAGTAACCAGCGATGACTGGGCCGCTAAGGCACCTTGAATCTAGGTTTTAGTTTCGACCGCCGCGCGCGGGATTAAAACCTACAATCAGGGTGACCGGCCTGGGACTCGCACATCCAGGAAAGTTATATATGCAACACAAGGTCACGGCGCAGATCGGCGCCCAAAGTATTTCAATCGAAACCGGCAAGATCGCCAAACTAGCCGACGGCGCAGTCGTCGTTTCATGCGGCGATACCATCGTGATGGTGAGCGCGGTTTCCGCCACATCCATTAAGGAAGGTCAGGATTGGTTTCCGCTCACGGTCGATTACCGCGAAAAGGCGGCCGCGGTCGGAAAATTCCCGGGCGGTTATTTTAAACGCGAGGGTCGTCCATCTGAAAAGGAGACGCTGACTTCGCGCATGACGGACCGGCCGCTGCGACCGTTATTTCCGGCGGGTTATCTTTACGACACGCAGATCATTTCCATGCTGCTGAGTGCGGATGGTCAGAACGATCCCGATATTCTCGCGATCAATGGCGCATCGGCGGCACTTTGCGTTTCCGACATTCCGTTCGCGGGACCCATCGGCGCGGTGCGCGTCGGCCGCGTGAATGGCGAGTTCATCGCGAATCCGACACACGAGCAACGCAACGATAGCGATGTCGATCTTGTCTACGTCGGCACGGAGAACGACGTCATCATGATCGAAGGTGCGGCGCAGGAAATTCCGGAAGCGGATTTTATCAAAGCGCTCGAGTTCGCACACATCAGCGCGAAGGAAATGATTCGCATTCAAAAAGAGCTCGCGTCGAAAGTCGGCAAACCGAAACGCGAAATGCCGTTGATGACGGTGAACCAGGATATTCTCGAAGTGGCGTATCAGGTCGCGGGCGATCGCATCGAAGGCGCGCTTTACAATGAGAAGAAGGTCGACCGGAGCAAAGCGGTCAACGCGCTCAAGGAAGAAGTGAAAGCGAAGGTGCTCGAGAAATTTCCGGACGCCGACAAGTTCGCCATCTCGCAGGCTTTCGATTACGTGCAGAAAAAAGCGTTCCGCATCAGCGTGCTCGACAAACAGAAACGGATGGATGGACGCGGTTATCAGGACATCCGCCCGATCACGTGTGAAGTCGGCGTGCTGCCGCGCTCGCATGGGTCCGCGATCTTCCAGCGTGGTGAAACGCAGTCGTTAGCGCTGGTAACTCTCGCGCCAATCGAAGAAGCGCAAAACATCGACGCCTACGGCGGCGGTGAAACTTCGAAAAGCTTCCTGCTGCATTACAATTTCCCGCCATTCAGCGTCGGCGAAACCGGCCGAACCGGCGGTGCAAGCCGTCGCGAAATCGGACACGGTGCATTGGCCGAGCGCTCGCTTGAGCCGGTTGTGCCGAGCACGGAAAATTTCCGTTACGCAGTTCGCATCACGAGCGAGATCATGGAGTCGAATGGCTCAAGTTCGATGGCCAGCGTTTGCGGCGGCATGCTCGCGTTGATGGACGCGGGTGTTCCGATCAAGACGCCGGTCGCGGGAATCAGTTGCGGCCTCGTCACCGAAACGAATGACGATGGCTCGATGAAACGTTATGAGCTGCTGACCGACATCCTCGGTTCCGAAGATCATTTCGGCGACATGGATTACAAAGTTTGCGGCACTGAAGCAGGCATCACCGGTTTCCAGCTCGACCTCAAACTTCCGGGCGTGAGTCACAAAATCATGGCCGAAGCGACCATGCGCACGAAAGAAGCGCGCACGAAAATTCTCGCGACGATGGCGGAAGCGATCGACAAACCGCGCGCTGATCTCAGCAAGTACGCGCCACGCATCGAGACGGTAAAAATTAATCCGGAGAAAATCGGCGCGCTCATCGGACCGGGCGGCAAGACCATCAAAGGCATCGTCGCCGAAACCGGCGCCGAGATTAACATTGAAGACGACGGCTCCGTTCACATCTACGCGACCAGCCCCGAGAGCATGGCGCGCGCGAAAGAAATTATCGGTGGCATGACCAAGGAAATCGAAGTCGGCGCAACCTATCAGGGTCGCGTCGTGACGACGAAAGAGTTCGGCGCATTCGTCGAAGTGTTCCCGGGCAAAGACGGCCTCGTTCACATATCCGAGCTCGCGGACTTCCGCGTCAATCGCACCGAAGACGTGGTGAAAATCGGCGACATGATCTGGGTGAAATGCATCGGCATCGACGACAAAGGTCGCGTGAAACTTTCACGTAAGGCCGCGCTGAAAGAGCGCGCTGAAGTCGAGACGGGACAACCGGCGGCGGCGGCTCAAGACGGCGATTACGAGCCGGCGCGGCGCTAACGACGATGTCGATCTAACGACGACGATTAGTATTTCGTCGGGCAACGAACCGCTGCGCGGTAGAACCGCTTCGTTAGTGCTGCCGCATCCGCGTCGTCATATTGAAATGTTCCGTCGGCCGCGGCGGTGACGCTCGCGATGGTGGTAAACGGCGTCAGCAGATCGGGCGAAGCTTGGATGTTGAGCGCGGCGTTCGGCGCCGCTCGACCCGTTAGGCTAAAATGCCGGTTCGCCGGACGCGTTACGGAAGTGATGGTCAATGCCGGCAGAGGTCCTTCGGAAATTTTCGAGATGAAAGCGTCCGACGAACCGCCTCCGTACAACGCCTGCACCGCGTTCGCGGTTGGAAAATTCGTCGATCTTGTGAAGCCGGTGACGAAGATCGCACCGAGACCATCGCGCACCACACTCAGCGCGCCTTCGTCTGCTCCGCCGCCAAGATAAGTGGAATAAATTACGTTGGTGCCGGCCGCGTTAAACTTCGTGATGTATCCATCATTGCCACCGCCGTAGGTTTGTACCGCGTTCGATTGCGGAAAATTTAAAGACGCAGTTTGGCCGACAGCGTACGCTTCGCCGCCGTCGTTTACGGCGATGCCGTATCCGTAGTCGGTCTGGACGCCACCGAGAAAAGTTGAATACATGAGTGCGGATCCATTGGCGCTCAGCTTCGAGACAAACGCATCAGTCACGCTGCCGATGGCCGGTTGATAAACGCTCCCGACCGGCGCGGTCGGGAAATTCGCCGACATCGTCCGGCCGGTGAGATAAATATTGCCCGCGCGATCAATCGTCATCGCACTCGCCTGCTCATCGAGTCCGCCGCCGAGATAGGTGGAAAAGATGAGCTGCGAACCGGTGGAATTGAGTTTTGTCACCAACACATCGCGGCCGCCGCCGATGATCCCCTGGTACGCATTCGCCAGCGGATAATTCAGCGACGCTGTGACGCCCGCGACGATGGCATTGTTATTCGCATCGACGGCTATCGCGCGCGCTTCATCGATATCACTGCCGCCGATGTAGGTGGAATAAACGAGCGATTTGCCGTCCGCGCTAAACTTCGTCACGTAAACGTCGCAACAGCCGCCGCCAAAACTGGACTGGAAGGCGCCCGGCGTGGTCGGGAAATTACTCGCCGACGTATTTCCAGTCACATAGGCGGAACCGCTCGCGTCGACGGCGACATCGAATGCGTAACTAAAATTATTCCCGCCGAGATAAGTCGAGTAGAGCAATGTCGATCCGGTGGGATCGAGTTTCGTTAGAAAAACATCCGAGCCGCCCAGGTTCGTGGATTGGTAGGCGTTCACCGTCGGAAAATCGGTCGAGTACGTATTGCCGGTCAGATAAACATTTCCGTTAAGATCGACAGTCATACTTTGCAGAAGATCGTTCTGGTTGATGCCGCCGCTTCCGCCGAGGTAGGTCGAGTAAATCACGGTCGCGCCGTCGGGACTCAACTTCGTCACGAACGCGTCGTAACCATTTTTCTTATTCGGCTGAACCGCATTCTTCGTCGGAAAATCAAACGAGTTCGTGTAGCCGGCGATGTAGATGTTGCGTTCGCAATCGAGCGCAATTTTGTAACCGGGGTCGTCCGCGGAGCCGCCGAAGAACGTCGAATAAGTCAGCGTTGGATCGATCACGAGCGGTTTTGCATGGTCGTACGCGCCTAACGAAAAACCAATCGCGCCGTCTTTTCGGATCGCGTAACGCACGTTAACCGGTCGGCGACCGTTCGCGTCCTCCTGCCACGCGACCGGCGCTTGCTCCATCAGTTCGTCGCCACTGCGAAGCGTGACGCGAAGGTTGCCCTGCTTGTCGATCTTGGCGCGAGCCGCTTCGTCGTAGCGCCACGCGATTCGACCCGTGTCCGCGCCGGGCGCAACCGTGTATGTGCCTTTCAGTTTCTCGCTCTCGCCCGCGAACGTAAGATCGACATCGTCAAAAAGATTTCGGTAGGCGACGTCGCGGAATGTTGGAACATCGCGATGCCACTTCTGCGGATCGTTGCCGATGAAATAATTGCTTTTCGCCGCGGTTTCCTCGCCGGACTGCAACTGCAGCGCCGCATTCGGCCTAACGAAACGCAATCGTGCTGTGCGCCCACGCCGGGTCATCGTGATCCCGTCGTTGGTAAAGAACATTGCGCCGCTGCCGTTGCGCGCCACGAATCGAACCGCCGCATCCGTCTGCCCGTCGTTGCGCTCGAACTGCAATGCCGTTTTGCCCCGGAATTCGCCGGAAGGCGCCGCTGACAAGATCGACATGGAGACGAAAAACGTGACAGAGCAGGCCGGGATGAAAGTGCGCACGCCCCTGAATCGGATGAGGAGGCATTGTTGCGCGTGTGGGCCGACGCGATGGGTTGTGCCCGAAGGACAGCCTGTTTGCTAGGCGCGAACGCGTCGACGCTTAATTTCGTGCGCGGCCCCGGCCGTAGCGCAAAGCAAAGCGATCAACCAGCCGTTGGAAAATTCGGGAACGAAAGTAAACGTAAGCGGGCCGAGGCCGATCGCTTGCGCGCCGAGACCTGTGTTGGTGTTCGACCACTCGAACGAGAATTGCGTGATCGGTCCAACGAAGCTGATGTCGATCGTCCCTTGATTGGTGTTATTGGCGGCGGTCGCGGTGCCTGTCACCACAGTCGTTAGACCCGAACCGGTGATCGTGTTGTAGCCGGCCACGGCGCTCGTCACTGATGTGGCCGCGACGACGGCACTCGCGGGCGTCAGGCCCTGGATGTTGCGGATCGTGTCGGTGAACTGAGTCCCCGAGGCATCAATATCCCACAGCTGGAACGAGAGATTGGTCACAGGCGAGGCGAACGACACGGTGACTTTGATAAATGCGCTGGTCGAGCTTTCCGAGGCCAGGAATAGTTGCAGCGCCTGAACCCCCGTGAAACCGCCCGTGGTTTTCGTCGCATCGATCGCCGGATACGCCGCGTTCCATATGCTGCCGCTCGGGCCAGCGCCGTTGTTATTGAGGCTGACGGTGACGTCGTTAGGCGCATCGGCAGTAAAACTCTGCGCAAAGGTTTGACCCGGCCCGGGTGCGCCGGCTGTCCAGCCGTTCGCGGGCCAGTTGAGCATGCTCGCGCGCGCGGCGAATGGCGCGAGGCAAAGCGCGAGCGCGACGAACTGGGCGAACTTGGCGGGCGACGAAGGCATAAACGGCTGTCATGCTTTAAGCATGTGATGTGCCGGTGAGTTGCCGATACTGGCAGCCCGGCCTCACCGCGTTACACTTGTCGATCTTGCGATGAAATCGGGATTTCTCGAGAAACTGATTGGCCGGCTTGGCCGCATCGGGCCGGAGGAGGTGCAGAATTATTTTCTGCGGCTGGCGCAGGAGAAAGGTTTTCTCGAGACGGTTTTCAACGCCATCCAGGAAGGGATCATTGTGACCGATTCGAACGGTCGCATCACCTATCTGAATCAGGCCGCATGCGAGTTGTTCGGATTACAGAATGAAGATTCGATCGGCAAGCCGCTCGATGAGCGCGTGCGCGGATTGGATTGGAAATCGCTGACGCAAAGTGGCGGGCCGGTCAGTCGCGACATTGAAATTTTTTATCCGGCGAATCGCGTGATCAATTTTTACATCGTGCCGCTGCTCATCGAGCCGCACGAGACTGAGGACAAGATCGACATGTCGGCCCAGCAAGTTGGGCACGCGATGATCCTGCGCGACATCACTGAGAGCCGGCGCTCCGCCGCGCAGACGCTCGAGTCGGAAAGATTCAACGCGCTGACATTACTTGCCGCCGGCGTCGCGCATGAAATCGGCAATCCACTTAATTCGCTGAACATTCATCTGCAATTGATGGAGCGAAAACTGCGCGAAGTGGAAAGTGAAGCGCGGCACGAATTGCAGGACTCGATCGCGGTCGCGCGAGCGGAGATTAATCGGCTCGACTCGATCGTCTCACAATTTTTGCGCGCGATTCGACCGACGCAGCCGCAACTGCAACCGGAAAACGTGAACGCGATTGTCGATGAAGCGGTGCGCTTCTTCGCGCCGGAAATAAAAGATCGAGATATCGTGGTCGAACAGGAACTGCGTTCCGATTTGCCGATGCTGCAACTGGACCGGGACCAGATGAAGCAGGCGTTTTATAACGTAATCAAGAATGGCCTCGAAGCCATGAAGCAACGCGGCATTCTGCGCATCCGCACGGATAAGGATGATTCGCATGTGCTCGTCAGCTTCACCGACACGGGCGGCGGGATTTCCGCGGAAAATCTCAGCCGCGTTCTCGATCCTTATTTCACCACGAAAGTTTCCGGCACCGGGCTTGGGCTTTTAATCGTGCGCCGCATTGTGCGCGAACACGGCGGCGAGTTGTCGATCCAAAGTAGTGAAGGCAAAGGGCTCACCCTAACGATTCGTCTTCCGTACATCGACAAGCGCGTGCGCATGCTGGAAGCGGGAACGCGCGAAAAAGTCTAGCGTTCTTCCGCGCTGTATTTCGGATTCTTCACCTGCTTGCGAACGGCCGCGAAAATCCGCCCGATGCTGGTTTGGCTGGCGTGATTCGCGATGAACGCGGGAATGGCGCCGCCGGTATCGGTGTAAACGGAATAGGTAGCGCGGGTTTTGTTAGGCGCGCGCGGTTCGATCAACCAGCCGCCTTCGCATCTGTTTACGCGCACCACGCCTTTCTTTTCCGGTGGCCCGAGTTCGTTCGCCGGCGACCAACGATACGAGTAAGCAATTCCGTCGGACGCCGGCCAGGATTTTTTCCAAATGCGCAAAGTGTAATCGCGGTCCTGACAAATCTTCGGCGAGACGCGCTGATACGTGACAATGGAATCGCTTTCGCTTTTCACCAGCCGACATTCGGTCGTGAAGGGCATGAAGTTTGGATAACTTTCGATGTCGTCGAGAACCGCTTGCACCGCGCGAGTAGCGGCGTCGATCTCGCCGACGGCTTTGAATTCTTTGACCGATGAGCCGGCACGGACACGGGTGTAAATGGCGACGTCGGAGATTTTGCTCGCGAATTTCCAGCCGTCATTTGGATTAACGGATGCGACGGATTCGTCGGCGGCTGCGACGCAAATCGGAAATTGAATCGACGAAAGAGCGGCGATGATGACCCACAGTCGCATTGTCGATCTTAGCACAGTTAGCGATTGAGACATTGAGGAGTTGAGTGAGAATAAATGGCCCACGCTCATGCAGCCAACGATTCTCATTGTCGACGACGAGAAACATACGCGCGACGGTCTCCGGCGTTTGCTGGAAGATGATTACGATGTTTACGTCGGCGCCGACATCGCCAGCGCGATGAATGTGCTCGAGCGCGAACATGTCGATCTTTTGCTGACGGATCTCCGACTCGGCGGCGAGGATGGAATGCAATTGATCGAGCGCGCATTGAAAATGTCGCATGCGCCCATTTGCATCATGATGACGGCGTATGGTTCGGTCGATACCGCGGTCGAAGCGATGAAACGCGGCGCTTACGATTTCGTGACCAAGCCGTTGAATCTCGACAAAGTCGAAATGCTGCTCGCGCGCGCATTGCAAAGTCGCAAGCTCGAACAAGAAAATCGGACGCTGCGCGAACAAGTGGACGAGCGCTACGGCTTGGAAAACATTTTGGGCGAATCGCTCGCGTTGCGCGAAGTGCTTGACACGATCCGGCAAGTTGCGCCTTCGTCGGCGAACGTGCTCATCGAAGGCGAGAGCGGCACGGGCAAAGAACTGGCTGCGCACGCGATTCACAATTTAAGCCGGCGAAACAAAGCGAAGTTCGTGGTGGTGCATTGCGCGGCGCTTTCGCCGCAATTGCTCGAGAGCGAGTTGTTCGGTCACGAAAAAGGTGCGTTCACCGGCGCGAGCGAACGCCGCATTGGGCGATTCGAGCAGGCGAACAGCGGCACAATCTTTTTGGACGAGATCGGCGAGATCGACGCGAGCACACAGGTGAAATTATTGCGCATCATGAGTGAAGCCCACGCTTTCGAGCGGGTGGGCGGGAACCAGACGCTGCAGGCAGATGTGCGCGTCATCGCCGCGACGAACAAAAATTTGGAGAAACTGGTCGAGGAAGGAAAATTCCGGGACGATCTGTTCTTTCGGCTTAACGTCGTCCGGATCACGATGCCGCCGTTGCGCGAACGAAAAGAAGATATTCCGCTTCTCGTGCGCAGCTTTTTGCGGCATTTCTGTGAGACGAACGGCAAGCCGCTTGTCGATCTTACACCGGATGCGATGGACGCTCTGCTCACTTACAATTGGCCGGGAAATGTGCGCGAGCTGCGCACCGCCATCGAGCATGGTGTCGTCATGGCGACGGAATCGCGCGTGACGCTGCGCGATTTGCCGATGAGTGTGCGCCAGGCGGCCGGCACGCCATTAGCACGCGGGATTTCGGCGACAAAAGCGTTCGGCGCCAAAACGAGCCCGCTCGATCTGCACGAGACCGAACGAAAATTAATTCTGCAAGCGCTCGCGGCAACGAACGGCAACGTGACCGCAGCGGCGAAGAAACTCGGCATCAGCCGCCGCACATTGCATCGCAAGATCAACGAGATGGAGGCCGAGAAGAAACAATTGGAACCGGCCGCGGCGACAAATACGAAGGAGTAATCGATGCCGGGCGCCGCCGATTTCATCCAACGTTCCGTGCACGCGCTCGAAGCGGGCGGGCTGGTCGTGTGGATTCGACGCGGGCTCGTCGCGCTCGCCATCATCACTTTGGCGATCATCTACATGTACAATTTTCGCGGACTGGCTACGTCGCAGGCGATGGACCAGGCGCAAATCGGGCGACACATTGCCAGTGGTCGTGGGTGGATGACCGAGGTCGTTAGGCCGCGGGCCGTTGCGCAATTGCAAGCGCACGGACGCAACGTCCCGCAGACAATCTGGTTCGATACTTACAACGCGCCTTTGCCGCCGCTGGTCGATGCCATCGCGCTGTTGCCGGTGAAATCGCACTGGCAAATGACACCGCGCGACCTGGTTTACACCGGCGACAAGGCGATTGCCGTCATGTCGATCTTGCTCTTTCTCGGTTCGGTCGTGGTGCTTTTCTTTACTGCGCGTCGGCTCTTCGATGAAAGACTTGCGCTGCTCGCGTGCACCCTGGTCATCATCTGCGATGCGATGTGGCAATATTCGCTCTCTGGATTGCCGCAGATGCTTTTGCTGCTGCTGTTCAACGCCACCATTTACGCGCTCGTCCGCGCAGTCGAAGCAAAATACGGCGGCGGTCGCCTCGGCCTTTGGCTGGGCGCAGTCGGGATTGGCTTTGGACTCCTCGCGCTCACGCACGCGCTCAGCATCTGGATTTTTCTAGGCGCGTTTGTTTTTTGTTTCTTTTTCTTTCGCCCGCGCGGCTGGGCTGCGGCCATTGTGCTGGCGGCGTTTGTCGTGATTTACACGCCGTGGTTGCTCCGGAACTTCTTGGTCTGCGGTCAACCGGGAGGCATCGCGATCTATTCGGTGCTCGACGGCACGGCGCATAATGAAGCGGGTTGGATGCGACGGGCGGATCTCGAATTTGATGGCGTCGGCCCAGGCGCATTTCGCGACAAGATCGCCACAAACGTCATCGGACAGACCGGGCGCATCTTCGAGCACCTCGGCTGGAGCATCGTGGCGCTTATGTTTTTCGCGGCCCTGATGCACCGCTTTAAGCGACCGGAAACGCGCGCGCTCCGCTGGCTCATTTTAGCAATGTGGGGAGGCGCGTCTCTCGGTATGGCGATTTTCGGGGTCAGCGAAGAGCAAGGCTTTGCCGCTAATCAACTGCATCTTCTCTTCGTGCCTTTGATGACGTGTTACGGCCTCGCCTATCTGCTGGTGCAATGGAACCGTCTGGGCATTGAGTTTCGTCTCGCTCGCATCGCATTCCTGAGCTTGCTCTTTTTTCTTTGCGGAATGCCGATGCTGACAACGCTTTTCCTTGTGTTCTTTGGGCCGGGCAAATCGGCCGTCCGCTGGCCACCCTATGTTCCACCCTATGTGGCGGTATTAAATGCTTGGATGAAGCCTAACGAGGTCATTGCCTCCGACATGCCATGGGCCATCGCCTGGTATGCCGACCGCCCCAGTCTTTGGCTCCCGGATACGATCAAGTCTTTCACCGAGTTTAATGATTACAAAGTTGTCGGCTTTCCCGTGAACGGCCTCTATCTTACCCCCGTTAGCGGTAGCGGAAATACCCTGCGCGATATCGTCAAAGGCGAATACCGCGATTGGGCGCCGGTCATTCAACGCACGGTCTCGGTCGACAAATTTCCACTGAAATGGGCGACCTTGCTCGGCTTGGAAAATGAGTGCGTCTTTTTTAGCGATCATGATCGCCAGCAAACTCCAGTGCCATGAAGCAATCGAGCGCGCCGGAGAAGAAGATATTTGGCACGGACGGTGTTCGCGGAGTTGCCAACGTCGAGCCGGTCACGGCGGAGACAGCATTAAAACTTGGCCGCGCCGCGGCCCATGTTTTCATGCAATTGAATCCGCGCACTTTGCCGGAAGGCGCCCGCCCGAAAATCGTTCTCGGCAAAGACACGCGGCTTTCCGGTTACATGCTCGAGAACGCGCTCGTCGCTGGCATCACCTCGTTAGGCGTGGATGTTATCATCATCGGTCCGCTGCCGACGCCGGGCGTCGCTTACATCACGCGCTCGCTCCGCGCCGATGCTGGCATCGTTCTCTCCGCCTCGCACAATCCGTATGAAGACAACGGCATAAAATTTTTCCGACACGACGGCTACAAACTCGACGACAAGATCGAAGAAGAAATCGAGCAGCTCGTTTTTACCGGCAAGATCGACAACGTGCGCCCCACCGCTGGAAAAATCGGGCGCGCCGCGCGCATCGACGATGCGCTTGGTCGCTACGTCGAATTCGCTAAAGCCAGTTTCCCGCGAAAAATGTCACTCGAAGAAATGCGCATCGCCGTCGACGTCGCCAACGGCGCCGCTTACAAATCTACCCCCTGCATTCTGCGCGAGCTTGGCGCCGAAGTCATCGTTAGGCACAACGAGCCGAACGGCACCAACATCAACGCGCAATGCGGCAGCACCCATCCGGAAGAAATTCAGCGCATCGTCAAAGAAACCGGCGCGAGCGTCGGCATCGCTCATGATGGCGACGCCGATCGCGTCCTGATGTGTGACGAAAACGGCGAGATTGTCGATGGCGACGAGATCCTCGCCATCGCCGCTGTCGATCTTTTGCGACGAGAACGGCTCGCACAAAAAACTTTGGTCGCAACAGTCATGAGCAACTTCGGTCTCGACGAAACGCTCGCTGCTGCCGGCGGTAAAGTTATTCGCACCAAAGTGGGCGACCGTTACGTGCTCGAAGAAATGATAACGCGCGATTTCAACCTCGGTGGCGAACAAAGCGGCCACATTATCTTCCGCGATTTCACTACTACCGGCGACGGCATCATCAGCGCGCTGCAAATCTTGCGGATCATGCACGCCACTGGCGAACCGCTGAGCAAATTGAAAACCTGCTTGAAAAAATATCCGCAAGCGCAACGCAACCTGAAAGTGAAATCGAAACCGCCGATCGAAGATCTGCGTGAAGTGGTAAAGTTGCGCGACGAAGTCGAGCGCGAGCTCGCCGGCAAAGGCCGCATCCTCCTGCGCTACTCCGGCACCGAACCGAAAATTCGTTTACTCATCGAAGGCCGCGAACTGGACAAGATCGACAAGCAAGCCAACCGCATCGCCGATGCAATTCAAACTGCGATCGGAGCGAACTAAATGACACCGCGTCTCCACTCGCTGTCATCCCGAGCCGCGCAGACGGCGAGGGACCTCACAGTCGAAGTCCGGGTGCTCTTTCGTCCAGCGTGTGCCACAAGAGTCTGTGCGAGATCGTTCGCTCCGCTCACGATGACACGCGTTCTACCGTTATGACGCTAACGAAAGTTATCGAAGCCCTTCTGTTCAGCGCGCACAAACCGATCTCGGCCAAAGAGATTGTCGATGTAATCAAGCGTGCCGAAGAAGCTGGCGAATTCTCACCTAACGAATTCGCCCATGTTAAAGAGGCGGAGATCGCCGCCGCGCTTGAGCAATTGAAAATCGAATACATCGAGCAGCAGCGCGCGTTTCAGCTCGCCGAGAAAGCCGAAGGCTGGCAGCTAACGAGCGACCCCGCCTACGCGCAATACGTTCGCCAACTTTTCCCCGGACCAAAACCGGCGCGCCTGACCGCGCCCGCGCTCGAGACTCTCGCCATCATCGCCTACCGCCAACCGATCGCGCGCGCTGATGTCGAGGCCGTTCGCGGCGTTACCATCGAAGGCGTTTTGCAAACGTTGATGGAACGCGGACTCGTTCGCATCGCCGGTCGCGCCGAAATTCCGGGACGCCCGCTCCTCTACGAAACGACGCAATTCTTTCTCGATCACTTCGGTCTGCGCAATCTCGACGAATTGCCTAACGTCGAAGAATTGCGCACCCGTTATTTGCCGACGGCGACGCAATCGCAACCGACTGCCACGCCCGCGAGTTAACTCGCGCTCACAATGAATCTGTCCGAACTGCGCGCGCAGATTGATAAGATCGACAATCAACTTCTGCGCTTGCTGAGCGAACGCGCCGACCTCGTTCACAACATCGGCGCGATCAAAAAAGAAGCCGGCGCGGAGATATACGCGCCGGAACGCGAGCAACAACTGCTCGACAGTTTATTCGCGCGAAATGAAGGACGCCTTACGCCCGAATCAATTCGCGCGATTTATCGCGAGATCATGTCGGCCTCGCTCGCGCTGGAAAAACAAATCCGCATCGCGTATCTCGGCCCGGAAGGAACGTGGACGCATCAGGCCGCGCGCGAAAAATTTGGCGCGAGCGTTCAATATCTTCCGCAACCGGACATCGGCGATGTCTTCGACAACGTCGCGCGGCGTCACGCCGATTACGGTGTCGTGCCGGTCGAGAACTCAACCGAAGGCGCGGTCAATCACACCCTCGATATGTTCATGGAATCGGATTTGCAGATTTGCGCGCAGATCATGTTGCGAATCGAAAACCATCTTTTGTCGCGCGGACCGCGCGAACAGATCGCCAAAGTTTATTCCCATCCGCAAGTCTTCGGCCAATGTCGCGAGTGGTTGCGCCGCGAACTGCCCGGCGTCGAACTCATCGAAGTCTCAAGCACGACGCGCGCAGCCGAACATGCCACGCGCGAAGAAAATTCCGCCGCGCTCGCGGGACGGATGGCCGCCGAGGTTTACAACTTGTCGATCTTGCAACGCAGTGTGCAGGACGATCCCGACAATGCGACGCGTTTTCTCGTCATCGGCCATCAAAGTTGTCCACGCACCGGCAATGACCGCACATCGCTCATGTTCGGTTTGCGCGATGAACCGGGCGCGTTGTTCTTGGCGCTGCGACCGTTCGGCGAATTGAAAATTAATCTGACTAAGATCGAGAACCGCCCGTCGCGCCGGAAAGCATGGGAATATTTTTTCTTCGTCGACGTGGAAGGACATCACGAGGACGAACCGCTGATGGCTGTCGTCAGCGAACTGAAGAAGCATTGTTCGATCGTGAAAATGCTCGGCAGCTATCCGAAGGCCGAGAGCACGCGGCCATGATTCTCCGGCTCGCTGCTTTGGCCGCGGCGATCGCAACATCGACATCGTTATTTGCCGAGATTCGGCCTAACGATTGCGCCCGCGCCGCCAAATATTCCGAGAGCAAACGCGGCATCTCGATGGTCGTGATTCAAAATGGCCAGACGATCTTCGAACATTCTGCCGATGGGCGGTGGCCGATTTTCAGCGGCACGAAAAGCTTCTGGGGAATCGCGGCGCTTTGCGCCGTGCGCGATGGCTTGATCAAGCTCGATGAGCATGTGGCGGACACGATTACCGATTGGAAAAATGATCCGCGCAAATCGCAGATCACCATTCGCCAGTTGCTCAACCAGACTGATGGAATCGATGGCGCTTCGTTTTTGCATCGCCAGTTACCGGACCGGAATGCAATGGCCATGCGATTGTCGATCTTAGCGGAGCCGGGCACGCGCTTCATTTATGGCCCCAGTCATCTCCAGATTTTCTCCGAGCTGCTTCGCCGAAAACTAAACGGCCGCAGCGTCATCTCCTACCTGCAGGAAAATGTTCTCGCGCCTCTCGGACTAACGAGCATGGAATTCAAAAAAGACGCCCGCGGAAATCCGTTGCCGGCGAGCGGATTTGAATTGAGCGCGAAGGAGTGGGCGCGGCTCGGCGAACTCGTGCTGGGTCGCGGGTCTTATCACGGCCATCCAATCGTGCCGGCGGAATTGTTACGACAGGCTTTTGCCGGTTCGAGTGCGAATTCATCGTACGGATTGACGTTCTGGCTGAACCGCCCTTCTGGTCATGAGATCGACATCGAGAAGGAGCTCGACCTGCCATGGGAACGCACGCGCTGGATCGACATCTCCATTTGCAAAGCCGCCCCCGCGGACATGATCGTCGCCCTCGGCTCTGGTTATCAACGTCTCTTCATTATTCCCTCGCTCAATGCGGTCATCGTTAGGCAGGGACGCGATGCGAAATTTTCGGATTCGCATTTTCTGCGATTGATTCTCGGCAAATAACGCATTGACTATCTTATGAACAAGTTTGCCATCGGATGCGGCGGTTTGTTTCTCATTCTCGTGTTTGTCCTGGTGATCGCCGGACTGGCGCTGATGGGGAGTTACAATCGCCTGGTTACACTCGACCAGGAGGTGAACAAAAAATGGGGCGACGTGCAGACGGTTTATCAACGGCGCGCCGATTTGATTCCGAATCTCGTGAACACGGTGGCCGGTGCGGCCAACTTTGAAAAATCGACATTGACCGAAGTGACAAACGCGCGCGCCAGTGTCGGCCGCGTGCAACTCGATCCGACCAAAGCGCCGACGGACGCGAAGCAACTGGAGCAGTTCCAGGCGGCGCAGGGGCAATTGAGCAATGCGCTGTCGCGCTTGCTGGTGGTGAGTGAAAATTATCCCGACCTGAAGGCGACGCGAAATTTCCAGGAACTGCAAGCGCAGCTTGAAGGAACGGAAAATAGAATTTCGGTCGAGCGAAACAATTTTAATACCGCCGTGCAGAACTTTAATACGGCGGTGCGCAGATTTCCGACAAACATGATCGCGGGAATGTTTGGATTTTCGCCGAAACCATTTTTTGCGGCGGCGCAGGGCGCCGAGAAAGCGCCGGCGGTGAATTTCAATTTCGGTTCGCCCACGCCGATACCGGCCGCGGCGGCGACGCCGTAAATGCAATTGTCGATCTTGCCATGAAAGATCGACAACGAAATTTGTGAAACAAATCGCGCTCGGTCTGGCGCTGTTGGTCGCGGCGAATTTAAACGCCGCCGAAGTCATTCCGCCGAAGCCGGCGGGATATTTCAGCGACAACGCTAATGTCGTTTCGCAAGCATCCGCCTTGGTTTTCAACGAACAGCTTGCGCAATTGGAGCGCGAAACTTCCAATCAAGTCGTGGTCGCGGTGTTTCCGAAAATGGAGACGGACTCGGACATCGCCGATTACACCCGGCGTGTCGCGCAAGCGTGGGCGGTCGGACAAAAGGACCAGCGCAACGGCACGGTTCTCTTTGTTTTTGTGGCCGACCGCAAAATGTTTATTCAGGTCGGTTATGGACTGGAAGGCGCGCTGCCCGATGCGACTTGCTTCGACATCACCGAATACCAGATCAAACCGCATTTCCGGACTAACGACTACGAAGGTGGACTCGCGGCTGGGATCGATTCGATCGGCAAAGCAATTCGCGGCGAATACAAGGGCACAGGTAAAACTCGCGCGGAAGGGAGCGCGGCGACCAGCGGCAACGCCGGCAGTTTGGTCTTTCTGATTATTTTCATCGTAGTGATGATCATGATCACACGCTCGCGCACGCGACGCGGCTTTCGCTATTCCGGATTTGGCGGGCCGTTCATTGGTGGCTGGTCTGACGGCGGTGGATTTTCCGGTGGCGGTGATGGTGGCGGGTTTAGTGGATTCAGTGGCGGCGGCGGAAGTTTTGGCGGCGGCGGCGCCGGTTCGAGTTGGTGACCTAACGAGATGCGAACAAAAGAATTCGTCAGCAAAATCGAACACGACCGCATCGTGGACGCGATCCGCGAGGCCGAGTCGAAAACTTCCGGGCAAATTCGCGTATACGTGCAGCGCGGGAAGTTACCTGTCGATCCTTTGCTCGCGGGGACGAAGAAATTTCACCAGCTCGGCATGCATCAGACGGAGGAACGAAACGCGGTGTTGGTTTTCGTCGCGCCGCGCGCGCATAAGTTCGCGGTCGTGGGCGACAAGGGAATCCACGAGAGATGCGGCGAGGTTTTCTGGCAACGCATTGTCGATCTTATGCGGAAGCATTTTCGCGGCGAAAGATTTTCGGATGCGCTGGCTGACGGGATCCGCGACATCGGCAACGCATTGGCGAAACATTTCCCCGAAAAACCGGACGGCGGGAACGAATTACCGGACGAGATTGTCGAAAGCTAGGCAAGATCGACATCGAAACTTTCGCGCTTGCAAATGGGGCGTGATCGTCTTTATTCCACGCTCCGCAGCGAGTTTTTAGAATTACGCCGTTGGTCCCTGGGTCTCCGTCCGCTGGACGCGAAACCGCACTCGTCAGGGGTAACCCGGTGGAAGAAGAAAGAGCACACGCTTATGCCAGTTCGTTACGGCCGTTTTGAAATGCCGAAAACTCTCGTCAAAGACGAGAGCACAGCCACCGATACCTACGCCAAATTTGTGGCCGAGCCGTTTGAAGCCGGTTACGGACACACCGTCGGAAATTCACTCCGCCGCGTTTTGCTTTCGTCACTCGAAGGCGCGTCCATCACCGCGGTGAAAATCACGGGTGCGCAACATGAGTTCGCGACGTTGCCCGGCGTGGTCGAGGACGTGACCGATATCGTCCTCAATCTCAAGAAGGTGAAGTTCGCCGCGGAAGATCACGAAGCGCGGAAGTTCGCCTTAACAGTGAACAAGGAAGGCGAAGTGACTGCGGGCGACATTCAAGTTTCACAAGGTTTCGAAGTGCTGAACAAGAAGCAGGTCATCTGCACGCTCGATAAGAAGCATAAATTTGATGCGGAACTCGAAGTGCGCGTCGGCCGCGGTTTCGCCACCGGCGAAGAAAATAAACGCGCCGATCAACCAATCGGTCTTATCCCGATCGATTCCATTTTTTCGCCAGTGACGCGCGTGAAATACGCAGTCGAAAACACGCGCGTGGGTCAGCGCACCGATTACGACAAGCTCATTCTTGAAGTGTGGACGGACGGGCGATTGACGCCGGACGATGCCGTGCTGCAAGGCTCAGCGATTCTCCGCCATCACCTCGACGTATTTGTTAACTTCAATGAAGACGTGATTGAATTCGACGAGACGCCAGCGGGCGTGAGCGAGGAAAATGTGAAGCTGAAGAAGCTGCTGAACATGAGCGTCAACGAGATCGAGCTCAGTGTGCGCGCGGCGAATTGCTTGAACAACGCGAACATCACGACGGTGGGCCAGCTCGCACAAAAAACCGAAGGCGAGATGTTGAAGTATCGCAACTTCGGCAAGAAATCGCTCAACGAAATCAAAGACAAGTTGCTCCAGCTCGGTTTGGGATTGGGAATGAAATTCGACGCCGGCATGGTGGACATGCCGGCCGCGGGTGTGGACGGCGCGGGCATGAACGGCGTGGCGGTCGAACCATAATTCTAAGATCGACAATCGTAAGATCGACAACCAACTTCACCGCGCATGAGGCACCAGAAAAAAACCGTTAAGCTCGGACGCACCGCCGACCATAGGAAAGCACTGCTCGCCAATCAGGTTTGCAGTTTGATCGAGCATGAGCGCATCAAGACGACGCTGGCGAAAGCGAAAGCAGTTCGCCCGCTGGCCGACAAAATGATCACGCTCGGAAAAAACGGATCGCTGCACGCGCGCCGGACTGCACTGGCGGTGCTTCGGCAAAAGAACGCGGTTAAGAAATTGTTCGATAACATCGCGCCGCGTTCGGCCAGCCGGAACGGCGGCTACACCCGCATCGTTAAATTGGGCCAACGCAAAAGCGATTCGGCGCCGGTCGCGTTTATTGAGTGGGTCGATGCCGCGCCGGTAACGGAAGAGAAAGCGGCCGAAGAAAAGCAAGCGAAAGCAAAAAAGGAATCGCCCGCGCCAGCATCAGCGCCAGTCGAAAAAGAAAAGACGGAAGCGCCTGCTGCGACCGCCGAGAAACCAGCGGAGCAGGAAGCGCCGACCAAGCCGAAACCAAAACGAAAGTGGTTCGGCAAAAAATCCGGCGACGAAGCGAAATAATTTTCGCGGGCGTTTCAGCGCAACGGAACCAAACGCCAGTTTATTTTGCCGTCGATAATGCGGAGCCACGCGACACTCGCCGGCGAACCCTGGCTGGGCCGGGTCACGCAACCGGGATTGAGAAATAAAACATTCCCGCGCCTTTCATTTCGCGGCACGTGGGTGTGGCCGTGCAGGACAACATCGACATCGTCCGGCGATAGTTCCGGCGGAATGTGCTGTAATCGAAACTTTTTCCCGCCGCGCGCAAGATCGACAACCAGCGGCCAGTCGTGATTACTGTCGCAATTTCCCCTAACGACCGTAACCGGGGGACCGATCGCGCGCAGCTCATTCAAAATTGTTTCCGCGCAAACATCGCCGAGATGCCAGATCTCGTCCGCGCCTTTTGCTAAGATCGACAACTTCTCCGAAAACTTGTCGTGCGTGTCAGCGAGGACGAATATGCACAGCGACTTTCTCATTCAAAAAGAATCTCACACCAAGAACACAACGGACACAAAGGTGTCTCACAGAAATCCCGTTGTGATTCTTTGCGTCCTTTGTGTGAGGCAGTAACCTTCAGTCGTGTCATTTAACAACTTTGGCCTTTCCGCGGAAGTCGTTCGTGGAACGCAGGCCATGGGTTTCGCTGAGCCGACGCCGATCCAGCTCCGCGCTTTCCCGATTATTCTCGCGGGAAAAGATTTGATCGGCACGGCGCAAACTGGCACCGGCAAGACCGCGGCCTTCGCCTTGCCGATCCTGACGTTGCTCGCTGGTCATGGAAAATTTCGTTGCCTCGTTCTCGAACCGACGCGCGAACTCGCGGCGCAAGTCGAGACGGCGTTTCGGGATTACGGCCGATTCACCGACATTCGCGCGACCGTCATTCACGGCGGTGTCGGTTACGGAAAACAACGCGAAGATATAAAACATGGTATGGATGTGGTCATCGCCACGCCCGGCCGGTTGCTCGATCATCTCGAACAAGGAACATTTCACTTTCGCGATGTGACGATTCTCGTGCTCGATGAAGTCGATCGCATGCTCGACATGGGATTTTTGCCGGACGTTCGCCGCATCGTCGAAACAATTTCGAAAGATCGACAAACACTTTTGTTCTCGGCCACGCTCCCGCCCGAGATCGAACGACTTGCAGCCTGGGTGTTGCACGAACCGGAAACGGTGGAGATCGGCGCACAACGTTCGCCGGCCGAAACGGTCACGCATGCCGTCTATCCGGTCGCGGCCGAACAAAAATTCGATCTGCTCATGGCCTTGCTCGAACGCACCAACTTCGACAGCGCGCTGATTTTTTCGCGAACTAAACACGGCGCCGATCGCATCGCGCATCAATTAAAAATCGGGAAACATTCCGTCGCGGTCTTGCATTCGAATCGCACGCAACGCGAACGCATCGAAGCGCTCGAAGGATTTAAGTCGGGCAAATATGAAGTGATGGTCGCGACCGACATTGCGGCGCGCGGGCTCGACATTGCCGGCGTCAGTCACGTCATTAATTACGATGTGCCGGAACATCCGGAAGATTACGTGCATCGCATCGGCCGCACCGGCCGTGCCCAAAATGTGGGCGACGCCTTCACGCTCATGAACGGCGAAGAAGCGGCCGCGCTCCAATCGATCGAGCGGTTCATCGGGCGCAAAATTCCGCGGCTGAAGCTGGAGAATTTCCCATATCTTTACACCGCGCTCTTCGAACCGGAGGCCGCATCCGGCGGCAAACGCGCCATTGGCGGTGGCCGCACCCATCGCGGTTATTCGTTCGGCCGGCGACGGAGATAGTTAGGCAAGGACCTACACAAACGCCGCGCGCGCGGCTTCGGTGCGTTCTTTTTCTACGCGCTGCTGTTGCTCAACCGCGCGCTTTTCCAATCCGGCAAGATCGACATCACGCACGGCGGGAAGAGTCGACATGGCGAGCGCACGCCACAAAAGTTGTTTGCCGCGAATCCCGATCTCCAACATTTCCAGCGCCTGGACTAATCCGAGCCCGCCCATTTGTTCGCCAGCGGCTTTGAATTTCGCTCGCACTATTTTCTCCGCCATCCACGCCGCCGCTTTTCGCGGAAAACTTTCGCTCGAATGCGCCGCGCCGATGAGTTTTGACAACACCGCTACGTCAGCTTTGACGTCGCTTTCGAGCTCAACAAAAAAGGGCCCCAGTGGCTTCCCTTTGTGGACGACAATCAAATGCTCGAGTAGCTCCAGCGCCGCGACCGCCCCGGCGAGGTGATCGTTCATGTACGAGTTGATCGCTTTCATGGTTTCCTTTGTATCGTAGTTCGCGCCCAGACGCGCTTATAATTTTTCCGCGGGGGCCGGGCCATTGATCGATCGCGTGATCAAGGCCGGCGTGTCTTACGCGCCTAACTAACTGTTGCCGACGAGCAGGATCGGCCCTTCGGCTTTGGGCACGCCGCCCTCGCGCTCGAGCGTGATGGCGAACGCTTTCACCCGGCGACATGGGCGCGCCGCCCACCATTGGGTTTTCGGCAGCGAACACGGTCGCAGTGATCGCGGCCAGCGCCGCGGTGGTGATGAGTAATGATTTGTTCATTAACCGGCATCCGCCGGGCGCGCGGGATCGGATGCAAAAATCTCGATGTCGATCTTGCGGCAAAAGAATCCTGTTCTTTCTGCATCCAAGCGGGACGAGTGGGCGGATTACCCGGGCACATGCTCGTCCGGAACAATCTTATTGCTTTAGCTGCTCTGCTTTTAATGGGAAATGCGGCCATCTCTCGGGCCGACGCATTGCCCGATCGTGAAACGGCCCGCGCCGCGATCATGTCTCCCGTCAGCGGTGACGGCGCGATCGAGAAAGAGATTCGAAAACTTCAGGGGCGCATCAAAGAAGGCCGAAATGTTGACGCATATATAATCAGACTCGGCTGGGCCTTTGTTTCGAAAGCGCGTACGAGCAGCGATCCGGGTTACTACAAACTCGCCGAACTTTGCGCACAATCCGCGACTGACTCCGATGCGATGTTGTTGCGCGGTCATATTGCGGACGCGTTGCACCGGTTTTCGGACGCTGAGGCGATTGCGCGCAAGTCGATCGAGACGCCAAACGCGCGCTGGGAATCGTTCGCCTTACTCGGCGACGCGTTGATGGAGCAGGGAAAACTCGAGGAGGCGATCGCGGCTTATCAACGCATGATCGACATCCGGCCATGCATGCAAACGTACGCGCGGGTCGCGCATGTTCGTTGGTTGAAAGGCGACCTCGATGGCGCGCTTGAGCTGATGCGCATCGCGGTGGAGGCGGGCTCGACCCGCGATCCAGAGCCGGCAGCGTGGGCTTACACACGGCTCGGTCTCTATCAATTTCAGGCCGGAAATTTTAAAGAAGCCGCATGGTCGGCAGACCGCGCGACTGAATTTGTGGCCGATTATCCGGCGGCGCTTGTCCTTCAAGCGAAGCTCTTCGTCAACGAAAAGAAAACCGCCGACGCGCTGCCATTACTGAAGCGCGCCGCCTCAACTTCGCCATTACCGGAATATCAATGGTTCCTGGCGGATGTGGCACGCGCGCTTGGCGACAACGAACTAGCGGCGAAAACAGAGATGTCGATCTTGCGCGGTGGCCAGGCAGAAGATCCGCGTTCCTTCGCCTTGTTTCTGGCGACGCGAAAGCAACACGCGGATGAAGCGTTGAAAGCCGCCCAACAGGAACTCGACAATCGTCGCGACGTTTTCACTTACGACGCGCTGGCATGGGCATCGTTCGCGGCCGGTCGGCTGGAAGATGCCACTGCGTTTTCGAAAAAAGCTTTGCGCGAAGGAACGCGGGACGCACGCTTGCAATCTCACGCGGCCATTATTGCGTCGGCCGCAAATTCTCCCGACGCGAAAGCATTGCTCAAAAGCGCCGCGTCACTTCGTCCGCTCCTGCTTCCTTCCGAGCGCGAGCAACTCGACGCGCTCCTCTCCAAAAATTTTAGCGAGGCGACTGCCTCCGCTAGATCGACAACCACAACACCAACCCATGTCAGTTCAAGATAATGAAGAAAATAAAACAAACACTAATCGTCGCGTTTAGCGCTCTGGCGCTGACTTCGACATCACTGCGCGCTTCCAGTCACATGGATGCGCCGCTCATCACGCTCGATCCGGCGGCCAACACAACAGACGTGTACGCCTTCGTCTCGCAGATCAACGGGGTGAAATATCTCACCGCGGCGCTCGCCGTTTATCCGTTCGAAGAACCCGGCGTTGGCCCTAACAAATATAACTTCGACGATCGCGTCACCTACGCGATCAACCTCGCCACCGGCAACGACGTGAAAACCGGCAACACGACCGTAAGTTATTCATTCACGTTCAACACCTCGTATAAAAACACCAACACGATCGCCCAGTCGTATCTCGGCCCGGTCAATAATGTTGATGACGCAAATCAGAACCTGACCCAGCGATATACCGTTCAGAAGGCAGCGGGGAAGGCAAAGACGACGCTGCTTCAAGACGCTTTGGTCCCGCCGAACAACCAGGGATTAGTGACGCGCTTTTATAATCAAGGTGATAACGGCGAAAACCGCGCCAAGGAAGGCGTAGCCGCATCCAACTTGCTCGACAAGTACACCGCGCAAACCGTTTACACGACACCGCAGGGTTATTACGTGTTCGCGGGGCAACGCGATGACGGTTTTTACGCCGACATCCAGAGCATCTTCGATCTCGATTTTACCTTCAGTGGTCCTAACAAACCTTTCGATAGTCAGGGCGGATTCAACGTTCACACCATCGTGCTGAGCATTCCGCTTTCGGACATTCCCGGTGGCGCGAATCAGGTCGTCGGTGTTTGGGCGAGCACGAGTCGCGCACAAACGACCGTCCTGAGCAACGGAAAAAGTCCGAAAGAAAACGGACCACTCATTCAGGTTGGCCGCCAGGGCAACCCGCTCTTCTGCGAAGCGCTGGTCGCGATCGTCGACAAGGATCTTTACAATCGCACCAACCCGACAGTGGATGACGCCACATTCAAAAAGTACGCGCTCAATCCCGAGCTCGCGACCATTCTTGGATTGCCGCAAAACCTTCGCACTAACCGCACCGACCTCGCCGGCATTTTCATTCCGGACTTGATCAAGGTCGACCCCTCGACTGCTCCCGCGCGTTTGGCCGGCGGCACAAATCCAAGTGCCGCACCGAACGACGCCGGATTCAATCGCCTCAGTATTTTCGGCGGCGACGTTCTCACCAGCAGCATCCAGGCTGGTTTCGGTAACGGAACCATTCCGGGCGGCTGGCCTAACGGACGCCGCTTTGGTGATGACGTTCTCGACATCGCCGTGCTCGCGCTCGAAAGCGACCTTCGCACCAGCCCGCCCACGATTGCCGCCGGCGCTTCAACCGCCGACGTCGATCGCGTTAATCATAACGACATTGGTTACAATAAAGTGTTCCCGTATTCCGCCACGCCATTGAACGGACGGAATCACGGCCACCATTAACATTGTTCCCTCGGCACCGTCGGTGGCGCAGCGTCACCGGCGGTGCACTGGGCGAATTCCTTGCGCTCGCTCCTCCTCATCGCGGTTACGCTTTTCGCATCGGCGGCGTCCGGATTCGCGCACGATCCTGGACTTAGCTCCGCCACGATTACTGTCGGTCGGGAATCAATCGAGGCGCTTGTAACTTTTAATCCGCGCGACATTGAGACGCTGGGCGCGAAGCCGGATGAACTCGCCAAGGAGTTGCTGAGGCTTCAAGTCGCAAACAACGCGCTGCGTCTGGAATCGCAAAAGGTGAACGTTGACGCGGCGCAGAACATTGAGTTTCACCTTCGCTTCGCAGCTGCGGCCGGGCATCTGCGCATTCAATCGGGAATCATCGACCGTTTGCCATTCGGTCATCGGCAGATGTTGAGCGTGCGAACCGCGACGGGCCAAAATCTTGGCGAACGTCTCGTCAGCGCGAAGGAAAACATGCTCGATGTCGATCTTGCGAGGGTTCCGCAAGGGCCCTCCGCATCTCATGGACGTTTCGCGGAATTTTTCTTTCTCGGGGTCCAACACATTCTGACCGGCTACGATCATCTTCTCTTTCTCGCCGGCATTTTAATTGTCTGCGCCGGATTCGGAGCCGCCGCGCGCATCATCACCTGTTTCACCATCGCGCACTCGATCACGCTCGCTCTTGCCACATTCAACGTCGTCGCGATTCCAAGCCGCATCGTCGAACCGATGATCGCCGCATCGATCGTTTATGTCGGCGTCGAAAATTTGTGGAGACGCGGGAAATTGCGCTGGCGCGAAGCGTTGACTTTCGCCTTCGGTCTCGTGCACGGGCTCGGGTTCGCATCCGTTCTTCGTGAAATGGGAATCGGCGCAAATAACACCGGTGTGGCCGTTCCACTTTTCTCGTTCAATTTCGGGGTGGAGGCAGGACAATTGCTCGTCGCCGCATCCGTGCTGCCGATTGCGTTGAAGTTGAAAAACACAGAACGCTATGCGCGCATAACTGTTCCCGCGATGTCTGGTCTCATCGCGTGCGCCGGCGTGTATTGGTTCTTCGAGCGAATCTCCGCATAGTCGCTGCCTCTGCTTGTTCAGTCCCACCTCGCTGTTAGGGATTTCGATTCGCGCATTTGGCGAAGAGTAGATGTCGATCTTGCCAGAAGGGTCGGGTTACGCGTTGTTCCCTTCCCATGAAAATGAATCGTTTGCTGTTGCTGTTGAGCGCGAGCTTCTCTTTGTCGGTGATGAATCTTTCGGGCGCGGAAGCGAAACCGGAAGCGCCGAAGAAGCCCGTGACGGATGAGTATCAGGGCGTCAAAGTTCAGGACGATTATCAATGGCTGGAAACGGATGACGATGCGGCGGTGAAAGCGTGGTCGGACGCGCAGAACCAGCAGACGCGCGCTTACATCGACAAATTGCCGGAGCGGGCGGCGATCGAGAAACAATTGACGGAGTGGTACGCGAAGACTTCGCCGAGTTACTCCGGAATCGTTTCGCGCCCGGGGATTTTGTTCGCGATGAAATTTCAGCCGCCGAAGCAGCAACAAATGCTGGTGACGCTGGCGTCGGAGAGCGATTTGAAATCGGAAAAGATGGTGCTCGATCCGAACGCGCTTGATGCCAAGGGCACGACGGCGATCGATTGGTTCGCGCCTTCGCGCGACGGAAAATATGTGGCCATATCTATTTCGCAGGGCGGGAGCGAGGATGGGACGCTGCACGTTTATGAAACGGCGACGGGCAAGGCGTTGCCGGATGCAATCGCGCACGTGCAATATCCGACGGCCGGTGGCAGCGCGGCCTGGAACGCGGACGGGACGGGAATTTATTACACGCGGTTCCCGCGCAAGGGTGAGCGCCCGGATGCAGATCTAAATTTTTATCAGCAGGTTTATTTTCATAAGCTCGGCACGGCTGATTCCGAAGACGCCTATTCGATTGGCAAAGACTTTCCGCGAATTGCAGAGATCAAGATGGAATCGTCGCGCGATGGAAAATATATCCTGGCCACGGTTGCGAACGGCGACGGCGGAGATTTTGCACATTATCTGCTCGGGCCGGACGGGAATTGGAAACAACTGACGCAGTTCAGCGACCAGATCAAAGCCGCGCGGCCCGGTCGCGACAACGCGCTCTATTTGCTTTCGCGTGCCGGCGCGCCGCGCGGGAAAATTTTGCGCATGTCGCTCAACAAACCGGAGCTGGCAGACGCGACGATGATTGTCCGCGAGAGTGAAGCGGTCATTCAGTTCATGGAACCCACGGCGAACGCGCTCTACATCGGCGATTTGTTAGGCGGGCCATCGCAAATCCGACGCTTCGACCTGGATGGCAAAGGCGAAACAACAATTCCGATTCCAAAAATATCGGCCGTTTCCGAAATGGAATCGCTGGAGGACAGTTCGCTTCTCTTCCGCGATGTCAGCTACACCGAGCCGGCGGCTTGGTTTCGTGTCTCGGGCAAGACAGCGCCGGTGAAGACTGCGCTCGTTAATACATCGCCGGTTTCGTTTGACGACATCGAAGTGACACGCGAGTTCGCACCCTCGAAAGACGGCACGAAAATTCCGCTCAACATCGTTCGCAAGAAAGGAACGAAGCTCGACGGCAACAACCCGACGTTGCTCTACGGCTACGGCGGTTACGGCATCAGCATGTCGCCGAATTTTGATTTCACGCGGCGGCTCTGGTTCGATCGCGGCGGTGTTTTTGTCGTGGCCAACATTCGTGGCGGCGGCGAGTTCGGCGAAGAATGGCACAAGGCCGGGAACCTAACGAAGAAGCAAAACGTCTTCGATGATTTCGCGGCCGCGGCGGAATATCTGAGCGGGCACAAATGGACACGGCCGGAGAAGTTGTCGATCTTGGGCGGAAGCAACGGCGGATTGCTCATGGGCGCCATGATCACGCAGCATCCGGAATTGTTTCGCGCGGTCGTCTCGGCGGTTGGGATCTACGACATGTTGCGCGTGGAACTCGCGCCGAATGGCGCATTCAACGTCACCGAATTCGGAACGGTAAAAGAGCCGGAGCAGTTCAAGGCGCTCTATGCTTACTCGCCCTATCATCACGTGGTCGATGGAACGAAATATCCGTCGATCTTGTTTATGACCGGCGCCAACGACGGTCGGGTTGCGCCATATCATTCGCGCAAAATGGTGGCGCGCCTGGATGAAGCGAATAAATCAACCAATCCGATTTTGTTGCGCACGAGTTCGAGCGCCGGCCATGGTATCGGCACGGCCTTGAGCGAGCGGATCAAACAACAGGCCGACCAGTATTCATTTCTCTCCGCGCAACTGGACATGCGCACGAAAAAATGATCCGCCGCAAACCGGCAGATTTGTCGCGCTGAATCCTCTTGCTCATAGGCGGAAGCGGACGGAAATTTCCGGTCCTATGGCAACAAACCCGACGGAATACGCGCATCCGGAAGCGCTCGTGGAAACCGATTGGCTGGAAAAGCATCTCAAAGACGATGGGATTCGGGTCGTCGAATCGAACGAAGACGTTTTGCTTTACGATACCGGACACATTCCCGGCGCGGTGCACATCGATTGGCGGGCCGATCTCCAGGACGCGGTCATCCGCGATTACATTTCGCCGGATAAATTCGCCGAGCTTTGCAGTCGCAACGGGATCACGCCGGAGACGACGTGCATTTTTTACGGCGACAAAGCGAACTGGTGGGCGTGCTACGCGCTTTGGGCGTTTCGATTGTTCGGACACGAGAAAGTGAAAGTTTTGAATGGCGGGCGCGACAAATGGAAAGCGGAAGGCCGGACCATGACGAAGGAAAGATCGACATATCCGAAGTCGAACTATCCTGTGCCGAGCAAGCGGTTCGACAAAGAGATCCGCGCATTTGCCGATGAAGCGCTCGCGCAAAGTAAAGCGAAGAAGCCGTTGATCGATGTGCGTTCACCGGGCGAATTCAAGGGCGATGTCACGCACATGCCGGAGTATCCGCAGGAAGGCGTGCTCCGCGGCGGTCACATTCCCGGGGCGAAAAGCGTTCCGTGGAAAACGGCGGCGAACGAGGACAACACATTCAAGTCCGCCGATGAGCTGAAGAAAATTTACATCGACAACGCTGGTGTGAAATCAGACACCGACACAGTGGTCTATTGCCGCATCGGCGAACGCTCGAGTCACACCTGGTTTGTGCTGACGTATCTGCTCGGGCTCGACAACGTTCGCAATTACGATGGTTCGTGGACGGAATGGGGCAACAAAGTCGGCGCGCCGATTGAAAAGGGGTAGGGCGCGCGCCGCGCCGGATGTCTCGTCCGGCGCAGTCGTGCTCCGCGAGACGCGGAGCACCGCGGCCGAGACAGCCGCGCTACCCAGAAATGACAAGATCGACATCGTCCCGTAAATTCGTTCACCAATGAGCAGCGATTGCGGCAAACTGGATGAGGCTGGGAACGCCGCGCCGCAATCGGATTATCCGGTCAAGCTCGACAAGATCATCCATCTTTTCGAGATGCTCCCGGAGGATGAGCGCCGCGAGACTCTTGTCTCGTATGCTGACAACGCGAAAAAACAGGAGCCGCGCGCGGGCGAGAAATTCGACCTCGAAGATATCCGCAAGGACGAGGAATGCGCCGACACCGTCGGCGTGTATCTCCATGTCGATCTTGCGGGCAAAGCACACATTCGCATGACGCTCGGGCCGGAAGTGCAAACGCTCACCCGCGCGATGACGGCGATTCTTTGCAAAGGCCTCGAAGGCTGCACCCCGCAGGAAATTCTCGATCTTCCCAGCGATTTCGTGACGCGCATCGTCGGCTCGGAACTGGTGCGCATTCGCAGCCAGACGATTTATTACGTGCTCTCGCGCATCAAAGGCATCTGCAAAGTTTACCTGGATCGACAGCGCATGGCCGAAGTGGCGTAATCATCACACGTTGTCATTCCGAGCCGCGAAGACGGCGAGGAACCTCACAGTTGGCGGGGCGATCACGCAAATTACCTTGTGTGACGCAAGACCAGGTGCGAGGTCCTTCTCCCGCGACTGCGGGATCAGGATGACAGAATTAAGAGTTCGCGCGTGAAGTTCTCCTGAATTGATCTATCATCCCGCGCGCAAGATGCCGCGGAACGATCAACTCAAAAAAATCCTGCTCATCGGCTCCGGTCCCATCGTGATCGGCCAGGGCTGCGAATTTGATTATTCCGGCGTGCAGGCCTGCAAGGCGTTGCGCGAGGAAGGTTATCAGGTCGTGCTCGTGAATTCGAATCCGGCCACGATCATGACCGATCCGGAGTTCGCCGATCGTACTTATATAGAGCCGATCACGGCGGAGGTAATCGAAGCGATCATGGACCGGGAAAAACCGGACGCGATTTTGCCGACCATGGGCGGACAGACTGCGCTCAATGCCGCGATGGAATTGAATCGCAACGGCGCGCTCGCGCGACACGGCGTGAAATTGATCGGCGCCAACGCGCAAGCGATCGCGAAGGGCGAAGATCGACAATTGTTCAAGGAAGCGATGCTGCGCATCGGTCTCGATGTTCCGCGCTCGGGCATCGCGCATTCGTGGGCGGATGCGGACCGCGTCGCCGACGAGATCGGCACATTTCCTCTCATCGTTAGGCCGGCATTCACGCTTGGCGGAAGCGGTGGCGGCATTGCCTACAATCGCGACGAGCTGGAAGAGATTTCATCGCGCGGACTCGCCTTGTCTCCCGTCAACGAAGTGCTGATCGAAGAATCACTCGTCGGCTGGAAAGAATTCGAGATGGAAGTGATGCGCGACCGTGCCGACAACTGCGTGGTTGTTTGCTCGATCGAGAACTTCGATCCGATGGGCGTGCACACCGGCGACTCCATCACGGTCGCGCCGGTGCAGACGCTAACGGACAAAGAATATCAAATGATGCGCGACGCCGCGTTCGCGGTCATCCGCGAGATTGGCGTTGAGACCGGCGGATCGAACATTCAGTTCGCGGTCGATCCAAACAATGGCCGCATGGTCGTCATCGAAATGAATCCGCGTGTCTCGCGCTCGAGCGCGCTGGCGTCGAAAGCCACTGGATTTCCGATCGCGAAGATCGCGGCAAAGTTGGCGGTCGGTTACACGCTTGATGAAATCAAAAACGATATCACGCGTGAAACGCCGGCGAGTTTTGAGCCAACGATTGATTACTGCGTCGTGAAGGTCCCACGATTTACCTTCGAAAAATTTCCGCAAGCGGACGCGACGTTGACGACGCAGATGAAAAGCGTCGGCGAAGCGATGGCGATCGGGCGCACGTTCAAGGAAGCGCTGCAAAAGGCGTTGCGTTCGCTCGAAATAAAACGATTCGGTCTTTGCGCAGACGGCGCAGATAAAGATGTCGATCTTGAAACGTTGCGCCTGAAACTTTCGATCCCAAACGCAGAGCGAATTTTCTATCTCGCGCAAGCATTTCAAAAAGGCGCATCGATCGAAGAAGTCTTCGACCTAACGAAGATCGACAAGTGGTTTTTGCAGAACATCCGACAGATCGTCGAAGAAGCTCAGTCTCTGGGTAGCGTGCGCGTCTCGCGCGCGGCGGCGGACGTCTCGTCCGGCGCAACCTATTCCAAACGGCGACTGCCGCACTTCGAGCGACCCTGGGCAAAATACGCGATCACGTTCGCAACATTAAACCGCCGTAACTTGTCGCCCATCGCCAGGTCGATCGTCCTGGATGCAATCACGCATTTTCACGACAAGCGTTATGAACTTTATGCGGCATGCGTCATGCCGGATCACGCCCATTTGCTTTTCGAGCCGGGAATCAAAGCAGACGGTTCGAGCGATCGGCCGGAGTTTTGGCCGTTAGGCGAATTGATCGGATCAATCAAATCTTTTACGGCGCACGAGATTAATAAGCGCGAGCAATCAAAGGGAAGTCTTTGGGAAGAAGAATGGTTTGATCGGCTGATTCGCTCTCAGGAGGATTTGGAAGAGAAGTTTCACTATATTACTCGTAACCCATGGGACGCCGGAGTGGCGACCGCGGACGAGGATTACGAATGGGTTTGGTGGCCGGGGAAACAAGCTCCGCGAGACGCGGAGCTTCGCGGCCGAGACAGCCGCGCTACCCAATCGCAACAGACGGCGCAACTTCTCCGCGCGAAGAAGCTTGGTTTTTCGGATCGACAACTCGCCATTGCCTCGGGGGTATCCGAGAAAACCATTCGCGCAAAACGAAAAGCCACCGGCGTCGTCCCGACTTATCGCCTGGTCGATACCTGTGCGGCGGAATTCGAAGCCTACACACCGTACTACTATTCCACTTACGGCGACGAGAACGAGCGGCGCGAGAGCGGCAAACGCAAGATCATGATTCTCGGCGGCGGGCCGAACCGCATCGGGCAGGGAATTGAATTTGATTATTGCTGCGTGCACGCGGCGTTCGCGCTGCGCGAACTCGGATTCGAAACCATCATGGTGAATTCGAATCCGGAAACGGTTTCGACTGATTACGACACGAGCGACAAATTGTATTTCGAACCGCTCACGCTCGAGGACGTGCTCAACATTTACGACCAGGAAAAACCGGAGGGCGTGGTGGTGCAGTTTGGCGGACAGACGCCGTTGAATCTCGCTGACGGATTAAAAGCGGCCGGTGTTCCGATTCTCGGGACACAACCGGAAAGCATCGAGACCGCGGAAGATCGACAATTGTTCGCCGCGATGCTCGACAAACTCGGGCTGCGACAAACGCCGAGCGGTTCCGCCGTAAACACCGACGACGCCGTCGCGATTGCCAACAGAGTCGGATACCCCGTGCTGGTGCGGCCGTCATTTGTTCTCGGTGGCCGCGCGATGGAGTTGGTCTACAACGAGAGCGATCTGCGCCGTTACATGGCGAACGCGATCGAAGTGACACCGGATCGGCCCGTATTGGTGGATCGTTTTCTGGAAGACGCGGTTGAGGTCGATGTTGATTGCATCTCCGATGGCGAGACGACTGTGATCGGCGCGATCATGGAGCACATCGAAGAGGCCGGCATCCATAGCGGCGACAGCGCGTGCGTCATTCCGACGTTTTCGTTATCGAAAAAAGTGCTCGACGAAATTTCCGCCGGAGCGAAAGCAATGGCGAAGGAGTTAAGTGTCCGCGGACTTATGAACGTGCAGTTCGCGGTCAAAGGTGAAGACGTTTATGTCCTCGAAGTGAATCCGCGCGCGTCGCGCACGGTGCCGTTCGTGAGCAAGGCAATCGGCGTTCCGCTGGCCAAACTGGCTGCGAAAGTGATGGCGGGAAAAACTTTGCGTGAGCTTGGATTCACCAAAGAGATCGTGCCGAAACATTATTCGGTGAAGGAAGCGGTCTTTCCGTTTCTGCGGTATCAAGGCGTGGACATTTCGTTAGGCCCGGAAATGAAATCAACCGGCGAAGTGATGGGGATCGATGTCGATCTTGGCCTGGCTTACGCGAAATCGCAGATGGCGGCGCCGCCACCGCTGCCGAAGAAAGGCCGGGTATTCATCAGCGTGAAAGATACGGACAAGGACGCGATCGGTCCGGTGGCGCGTGAATTTGTGAAACTCGGCTTCGAGATCATCGCCACCGGCGGAACGACCGCGGCATTGCAGAAAGCAAAAATCAAAGTGACGAATGTTTTCAAATTGCGCGAAGGCCGGCCGAACGTTTTGGATCGCGTCAAAAACGGCGATGTGACTTTCATCATCAACACGCCGAGCGGAAAAATTCCGCGTGAAGATGAAGTCATCATTCGCAACGCCGCGCTGGCGCAAAAGATCCCGATCATGACGACGGTGCGCGCGGCGCAGGCGAGCGCGAATGGAATTCGGTCGCTGCAGAAAAACAAAGTGGAAGTGCGGAGCTTGCAGGAATATCACGCCAGCCTTTGAAAATTTGCGACGGTCATAGACCGCCGCTACAGATCAGGATGAAATTGATTTACTCGCCGCCCGGCTCGCAAACCCTCGCGGGCCTTCCCGTCCACGTCGCTCGGCGCCCGCCGGCTCCGTTGTCGATCTTAGTGGCGGCCTTGCTGGTTTCAGCGGCGTTCGCGGCCGAGGAAAAGAAAGAGGAAAATAAACCGGCCAACACGCCTAACGAAGTCGCAGTCATCAAAACGAGCGAAGGCGAAATGGTGGCGCAGTTCTGGACCGACGCGGCCCCGGCCACGATCGAAAACTTTAAGAAACTGGCGCGCTCCGGATTTTACGACGGCACAATTTTCCACCGCATCGTGAAGGGATTCATGATTCAGGGCGGCGACCCGCAGTCGAAAGACCCATCGAAGGAAAGTCGCTATGGATCGGGCGGGCCGGGTTACAAAATTAAGGCGGAGTTCAACGACCATCCGCACATGCGCGGCGTTCTTTCGATGGCGCGCGAACCAGATCCGAACTCGGCCGGTTCGCAGTTTTTCATCTGTCTCGCGCCAATTTCGCGACTCGATCATGAATACACGACCTTCGGTAAAGTGATCAAAGGCGATGCTGTGCTCGGAAAAATCGGCGACAGCGAAGTGACGAAAAATAGCGCCGGGGAAAACAGCAAGCCGACGAAGCGGATCGTGATCGAGAGCATCAAGATTGTTTCGACGGATTCGGTTAAGTGATTTTCACCACGAAGAGCACGAAGGACACGAAGAATTAATTCGGGTTTCCTCTTCGTGATCTTCGTGTCCTTCGTGGTTTATTGCTGAATGGCCGAGAAAACAAAAGTTGCGCTCGTGCAGATGCGGTGCGGCGCAGAGCCGGAGGAGAATTTTGCGCGCGCGGTCGAATTCGTTCGCGCTGCGGCCAAGGGCGGCGCGAGCATCGTTTGTTTGCCCGAGCTTTTCCGCTCGCAATATTTTTGCCAGACGGAAGAGCACGCGAACTTCGCGCTGGCGGAGGAAATTCCCGGAAGATCGACATCTACTCTTGGCGAGCTTGCGAAGGAACTTGGCGCGGTCATCATCGCGTCGCTTTTCGAGAAACGGAGCGCCGGCCTCTATCACAATGCCGCCGCCATCATCGATGCCGATGGAGAGTTGCTAGGCAAATATCGCAAGATGCACATCCCGGACGATCCCCTTTACCACGAAAAGTTTTATTTCACGCCGGGCGATCTTGGATTCCAATCTTGGAAAACGCAGCGCGGAAATCTCGGCGTGCTCGTTTGCTGGGATCAATGGTATCCGGAAGCGGCGCGCCTAACGGCATTGCGCGGCGCGGAGATTATTTTTTATCCGACCGCGATCGGGTGGCATCCGAAGGAGAAAGCGGAATTCGGCGTAGCGCAGCATTCTTCGTGGGAATTAATCCAGCGCAGTCACGCCGTGGCAAATGGTTGTTATGTCGCGGCGGCGAATCGTGTTGGCTTGGAAACGCCGGCCGGCGGCGACGGAATTGAATTTTGGGGACAAAGTTTTATCTGCGGACCGGATGGCGAGATCATCGCCAAAGCTTCGGTAGATCGAGAAGAAACTGTCATCGCGGATGTCGATTGGGCGCGCGTCAACGAACACCGGACGCATTGGCCATTTTTGCGGGATCGTCGCGTCGATGCCTACGGCGGACTCGAGAAACGTCTGCTCGATTGAGAGTTTATTTTCGCGCGGAAGCGCCGTACGTTTGCGGCATGAAGACGTTTCTTATCTCACTGACGATCTCATGCGCGCTGGCCGCTTTCGTGCAGGCGCAGGATGTGACCAAAGCAGTCGCGAAGTTGGAACCAAAATCCGGCAGCAAAATTGAAGGCACGGTGACGTTCACCAAGAGCGGCAGCGAAGTGCAAGTCGTCGCCGATATCAAGAATCTCACGCCGGGTAAACACGGATTTCATATTCACGAAAAGGGCGACTGCTCGGCCCCGGACGCGGCTTCGGCGGGCGCGCATTTTAATCCGACGCATGGGCATCATGGCGGGCCGGAAGCAGTCGATCATCACGCCGGTGACTTCGGTAATCTTACCGCGGATGCTTCGGGCAATGCGCATCTCGATTGGAAAGGGAAATGGATTTCGTTAGGCGGCGAAAATTCCGTGGTCGGCAAGTCCGTGGTCGTGCACGAGAAAGAAGATGATCTAAAGACCGATCCGTCGGGAAATTCTGGCGCGCGCGTCGCCTGCGGGGCGATCGAAGCCGCCAGGTAAATCGCAAAGCTCGCGCGCGAAAGTCAAGATCGACATGGACCTTTTGACGTTGAGCGAAATTCGTCGCGCTGCGCAGAGCGGTGCGGTCGAAGCGCGCGTTCATGTTCAGGTCGAAGCGGTCGCGGCAAAAACAACGCGCGAGCAGCAGCCCTATTGCGAGCTTTCGTTAGCCGACGCGTGCGATCGGATGACGTTGCGGGTCTGGAGCGACCATCCTGCTTACAAAACTTGCAGCGCGCTCGGCGGCGAGGAATTCGTGGAACTGACCGGCGAATTTCATCAACACTCGCACTACGGACTCGAGGCGCGGAAGTGGACGGTGCGCCCGCTGACGGAGCAGGAGCGCGACGAACTGTTGCAAGGCCCTGCTGCTTTGCGGGCGAAGCAGACGAAGGATTTTGAATTCGTTAGCCAAACGGTGAAAACGATTGGCGACCCGCGTCTGCGCAAACTGAGTGAAACGTTTCTCGAGGAATGGGGCGAACGGTTTCGGCGGACGGCCGCAGCGCGCAATTATCATCACGCCCGCCGCGGTGGCTTGGTCGAGCACACCGCGCAGATGATGCGCACGGCGAAAGCGATCGCGCCGTTGTATCCAGAATTGAATGTCGATCTTTTGATCGCCGGAATTTTATTTCACGACTGCGGCAAGCTTTGGGAAAATCAATTGCCGGAAAAGGGCTTCGTCATGGGCTACGACGAACGCGGCGAATTGATGGGACACATTTCGATCGGTCTCGAGTTGGTTAATTCGCTCTGGCGAAAATTGAGCGCGGAAAATTCGGATGCGTGGAAAAATTTGCAGCCGGCGTCCGAAGATGTGCGTTTGC
The DNA here is from genome assembly GCA_038229295.1 of Chthoniobacterales bacterium. Taxonomy (GTDB): domain Bacteria; phylum Verrucomicrobiota; class Verrucomicrobiia; order Chthoniobacterales; family UBA10450; genus JAJPGZ01. The sequence continues at coordinate 81,926 of JBBROO010000001.1, forward strand.
ATTTGCTGCATCTGATCGGTGCGCATCACGGCGAAATGCAGTTCGGCTCGCCCGTGAATCCGAAAACGCCGGAAGCGATGGCACTGCATTACATCGACAATCTCGACGCGCGTCTGGAAATGTTTTTTGCCGGTTACCTGACGGCAAAGCCCCTAACGGATCGGATTTTTGATCGGGTGCGACCTTTGCCGGGAAATTTGGTCAAGGCGCTAGAGAAGTTTCCAGATCAATCCCACGCTGCGACGGATGGGAAGCTGTTTTAGTGCTGCGGCCTGCACGACATTGTCATCCTGAGCGGAGCGAAGGACCTCACACATGACGAACCGTTCACGCTCGAAAAATTGCGTGATCGAAGCTTCGATGGTGAGGTCCCTCGCCGTCTGCGCGGCTCGGGATGACAGCAAGAGCATTTAGACACTTAGCCGCCGGTTCGCTTCGGCGAGATAGGTCTCATCGATTTCGAAGCCGATGAATTTCTTCACGCCAATATTTTGCGCCGCGATGGCGGAGTTTCCGATGCCAAGAAACGGATCGAGCATGATCTTCGCGCGTGAGGCTCCGTGGAGCTTGATGCAATTCTCTACGAGAGCTAGCGGAAAGGTCGCGGGATGCGGCCGCTGTTTATCGCGGCGCTGGATGGTTTGGTAGGGAATGAACCAGGTGTTGCCGCGGCAACGACGGTCGCTTCCGCGCGTGTGCGACCAGCGCGCGATATTGCTTTTGTCCTGATACGGAACGCCGAGGGCGAGACGGTCGATGTCGATCTTGCCGGTAATGGTGAAATGGAAAATGTATTCGTGGCAATCGTTCAGGAATCGTGGGGAACTGATCGGTTTGAAATGGCCATGCGTGCGATCGTCGATGGCGATCGATTTGATCCAGTGGATGGTGTTTTGCAAAACGAAGAGATCGCGCAATTCAAAAACGATTTCGTGCGGCAACATCGGATTTGATGGCGCGGCGCCGATGTTGAGAAAGAACGAGCCGTTTTGGTTTAAGACCCGGCGAATTTGCGCGGCCCATTCGCGGCACCACCGCAAATACGATTGTCGATCTTGTCGGTCGGAGAATTTTCCGTAGCGAATGCCGAGATTGTAAGGCGGCGAGGTGACGACAAGATCGACATGTTCATCTGGCAGTTTTGCCATACCGGCGACGCAATCTTCCAGATGAAGCTCGAACTCGGTCACCTGAAGAAATTGGCCGATGTGATTCGATTCGTACAGCGAATTCGTTTATGTTTTCGCCGATGTCGGACAAGCCTGCGAAATTGAAAATCGCGAATCGCGAATTCACGTCGCGCCTGTTGTTAGGCACAGGCAAGTTCGCTTCGAACGAATTGATGCGCGATGCGCTCGATGCGAGCGGGACAGAAATCGTGACGGTGGCGTTGCGCCGGGCCGATCTCTCGGGCAAAGGCGATCCGTTCGCGAACATTCTCGATTTTATCGACGCAAAGAAGTTTCTGTTGTTGCCGAACACGAGCGGCGCGCGGAACGCGGAAGAAGCGGTGCGACTCGCGCGCATCGCCGCGGCGGCGGGATTGCCAATGTGGATCAAGCTCGAGATTCATCCCGATCCGCGCTACTTGCTGCCCGATCCGGTTGAGACTTTGGCGGCGGCGGAAATTTTGGTGAAGGAAGGATTCACGGTGTTGCCCTACATCAATGCCGATCCGGTTTTGGCGAAACGATTACAGGACGTCGGGACCGCTACGGTGATGCCGCTCGGTTCGCCCATCGGGAGTAATCGCGGAATCGAAACGCGGGCGCAGATCGAAATTATTATCGAACAGGCGACGGTGCCGGTGGTGGTGGATGCAGGATTGGGCGCGCCGAGTCAGGCGGCGGAAGCGATGGAGATGGGCGCGGATGCGGTGCTGGTGAATACGGCGATCGCGATTGCGTCTGATTCCGTTCGCATGGCACAGGCGTTCAAGAAAGCGGTTGAGGCAGGTCGGGAAGCGCGGGTGATTGGATTGGCGGAAAGATCGACAATCGCTAACGCGACAAGTCCTTTGACCAGCTTTTTTTCCAAATCATGAGCAAAGTGTGATATTTTTCTGCTAATGACTGCGACCGAGCTCCGAAACTTTTGGCACCGCGTTCCCTTTGTGCCCTTTGACGTGATTGTGCCTGGGAGAAAGAAATTGCACGTGCCGCACCCCGATTTCCTAACCGTTTCACCGAGCGGCAGGATCGCGCACGTCTGGACACGAGGGGACGATTATGCGGCGTTGGATGTTTTCCTCATCACTGTCTTGGAGAAAAATTCGAGGCAGCAAAACGGCGCACGGCGTGGAAGTAGGCGTGGCTAACGAAGAACTTCGTCGTCGTTCGTCCACATGATGTGGTCCGGCGGGTCATGTTTGCATCATAATCCGTAAAATCCGCGTCATCCGCGGTTAAAACCTTACTTCTCAAAAATATCTGAGAGCCTGCATTTCAACCGCTTCACCATTTGCTCCAAGGTGAATTCAGCGCCCGGCGGGGTTGCTGCGCTTCACAGTTCTCATTGCCTGCGCCAGCACTGCGCTAAGATCAATCTCCAGCGCATCCGCGATGCGAAGCAGGGTGTCGATGGTGGGAAGCCGCTCGCGTTTCTCCACGCGCATGACCATTGTATGACTGAGGCCCGAGCGAGTAGCGACTTCATTGAGGGAAAGCTTTCGCCGAACGCGCGCTGCTTGAATCAGCTCAACCAGCCGGGCGATGATCTCTTCACGCCGCGAAGTCTTCGACACATAAGATTCTTATATGATGAAGGGCTTGACAGTGGATGTGACCATAGGCACAATCCGCGCTGCATGAGCAGCAAACCAAAACCGAATCATGTAGCAATTTGTAGCCCGATGTTATTTGCGCGTCTCGCGCCAAACTGGTTCTACTTAACGTTGTTCTAATTCGCCAATGTTACGTTCAACTTCGTTGCGGTTAAACTTTCACGGAACGCCTTTTTCACTGCGCGGAATAACCGGCAAGCTTGTTTTAGGTTTTGTCCTGTTCGCAACTAATGCCGTAGTTTTTGCGCAAACAATCCAACACGGAATCGATGTTTCGGACTATCAGGGTAATATCAACTGGTCACAAGTGGCGGCTGGCAAAAAGTTTGCGTTTGTAAAAGCGACGAGCGGTCTCAACGGGAATCAATCCTATTTTGCGCAAAACATTCAAGCTGCTACGGCTGCTGGCATCAAGACGGGGGCTTATCATTTTGCATATCCCAACTACACGACGGCAAACACCGGAACGGCGGAGGCTCAACATTTCCTAGCAGTCGCAAAACCTTACATTTCGACGGGATATTTGCGCCCCGCCTTGGATATGGAAGACGCCCCAGGACAGAACAGTTATCCGGGTCAACAATTAGGCAAAGGGCCACTTTCCCAATGGATAAGGGATTTTGCCAGCGAGGTGAAGCGACAGACCGGTGTGGATATAATGATCTATTCGCCGCGCGATTATGCTAGGCACTACTTTACTACCGATCTTAGCATGTATGCTTATTGGGTCCCGACTAATGACGGCAATGAAGCGGATGCTCCGTATGACATGGGAATCTGGGGAAGTTGGGCGTTTAAGCAATATCGCTTTGGTACGGATTCAAACGGTAACATAACGGCAACCTGCCCTGGTGTTTCTGGGGGCTGCGATCTCGATTCTTTCAACGGAGATCTGACCGCACTCAATAGCTACGTGATCGGAGGGGTTGTGAATCCTCCAACTATCACATCGGTCTCTCCGAGGGCGATCGGCCTTATCGCCGGCGATACTTTTCCGATCTCTTACACAATAAATGTTTCCGGTCCTCGTACCGTGATACTTGGCGCAAGCTTATATCCCGCAGGTCAAACGACGGGGCGAATGGATGACCCTGCGCACGATTCGAAAATAACGCTTCCTACGGGTCAGAGTATCCAGCAGCGTCAGTTCACAATTCCTGCCGGAACCGCTCAGGGAACTTATGACTTGGCCGTAGCGCTGTGGGATGACGTAAACAATAATAGCCAGATTGACGCGGGAGACCAGCAACTGACGCTTTACACGGTCGCAAACGCGGTATGGATTACACTAGGATGCAGTTACTCGCTAAGCTCCACGAGTCTTGACCTAACGTCGGGTGGCGCATCAAGTGAGGTCAATGTTGCAACTGGTTCAAGCTGCTCCTGGACTGCAACTCCGGATCAAAGTTGGATTTCGATTACGACAAACGGGTCAGGGACCGGGTCACTACAGGTGACCTTCAGCGTCACCGCGAATACGAGCTCCAGCGCTCGAACTGGCCACATCAATATAAACGGTCAAGCGTTTACAATCACACAGGCGGCTGCGAGTTCGAATAGTCAAAATGTGACGGTATCAAATGTTCTTGTTTCTCCGCCTAGCAGTCGACCAGGATTTACGCCTACATTCTACGCAGATATAAACTCACCCGTAACTCAGAGTGTTTTGTTCGGGGCTAGCATCGTATTGTCGGGGACGAGCACTTTATACAACGATTCGGCACATGATAAAGCGGCTACGGTGTTCGCCGGCCAAACCCAGTATAATCGTTTGTTTACGATACCGACTAACGCACCAACGGGCACTTACGACGTAATCTTCGGCGTCTGGGCCGACAACAACGGCAATGGACAGATCGACAACACGATTGATACGATGCTTGGATCCTTCACCGCCTATGGTGCACTAACCGTGCAGCCTCCTCTCGGCACAATTCACACAACTCTGATGCCGCAGGGTGCAATAGATGCCGGAGCGCAATGGCGCGCTGATGGCGGCAACTGGTTAGGCAGTGGCTTCAACTTACAAGTCGCGGTGGGCAATCACATCATTAGCTTTCAACCCGTGTCGGGGCGGACTACACCTCCAGATCAGATTGTTTCCGTGCAGACGAACCAGACTACTCAAGTTACGGGAACGTATTTTAGTGTGACTAGCACCGTGTCTCAAAAAACCCACGGAACCGGCACCTTCAACATCACTTTGCCGCTCACCGGCAATCCCGGAATAGAATGCCGTAGCGGGGGAGCCGGAGGTGACCATCAGGTGGTCTTCACCTTCGCAAATTCTGTTAGTGTTGGCGGGCTAACGATCACGAGCAAAGATGGAACTGCGACAGGCTCCCTAAGCGTGAGCAATCAGTTCGTTACCGTCAATCTCCACAGCGTTGCAAACGCTCAGATTATCGGAATTAGGCTCAATAACGTAAACGATGGCACAAATGCGGGGGATGTTTCGATATCGATGGCCGTCCTCGCCGGCGACACAAACGGCGACGGCGCCGTTAACTCGGGGGACATCAGTCAGACCAAATCCCAATCGGGTAACACCGTGACAAGTTCAAACTTCCGTGAAGATGTCACTACAGACGGTTCCATTAACAGCGGCGATATTTCTTTGGTAAAATCTAAGTCAGGCACAGCGCTGCCCTAATCGAAAGAAGTGCGACCCGAACGCTTTCGGGGACGCTACAGATTAACGCAGCACTTCGTCGTCGGCTGTCCACATGACATGGTCCGGGCCGGCTGAACGCACTTCCATGACCGTGCCGGAGATTTGATGGAAGAAGACTGGTTGTTCCCAACGATCTATCAGCTCGCCTTTCGCATTCACTGGCGCGTCTGCGGGCAAGCATTTGAGACCGCGAGTATTCTTGCCGAGAAGCGCGCGCGTGATCTCAGCGTTTGTGCCGACGGGATTTTGTCGAAGCGCGAGGCGGTAATCGCGAATTCCTTGCTGGGCCTTTTGCAAAGCGACGTTTTTTTCGCCGGCCCGTTTTTGGGCGGGCAAACTCGCGGCCTCGAAATGTGGACGTTCGCCTGGAGATGTCTCGTTGGAACCGGCGGGTGTGTTTGAAACGTTAGGTGAAGGATTCGATGTCGATCTTGCGGACGAACTTTCGGAGATCGGTTCGTTAGGCACGGTCGCCGGCGGCGGTGAATGACTGAAACGCCACCAGCCGATCAAGAGAAAGGTCGCCGTGATCGAAATCACGACGAGCAGCGAACGCTTCACAACATGAAGCCAAGATCGGGCGTGGCGAAGCGGCTCAGGTTCGGAAAGACGGTTACCATGTCGGTGGAATTAACGCCGAACCATTTCGCGAGCGTGGCGGAATATTCATCGACCGAGGTGGTGGGAATCCAGCGGCCTTCATCGGTATCGTCCGGTCCATTGACGACGAGCGCGGGAACGCGTCCGTAAAGATCGCCGCCTTTGACCGCGCCGCCGAGAACGAGTTGATGATTTCCCCAACCGTGATCACTCCCGGCGCCGTTGTTGACCGGGAAGGTGCGGCCGAAATCGCTGGCGGTGAAGGTGGTGACTTGATTGGCCACGCCAAGATCGACAGTCGCTTGATAGAACGAGGCGAGGGCGTTGTTTAATTCGGTGAGAAGATTGGCGTGCGCAGTGAGCTGGTCGCCGTGCGTGTCGTATCCGCCGACCGCGCAGAAGTAAACCTGCCGGCTCATGCCGAGCGTGTTCCGCGCGGCGATCATCTTCGCGATCATCTTAAGTTGATCAGCGAGATAATTATTAGTCGGGAAAAATGTGCTGATGTTTACGCCGCTCAATGCGGTCGAGAGCAACGCCGCATTGTCGAGAGAGCGCCGCGTGATTTTGGCGAACTCGGCTTCGAACAAATTTTGATGGGGCAAGCTGAGCAAATTATCGAGCGCGGTCTTGGTGTTAGCACTCGAATAACCATTCAAACTAGTGACGCCGTAAGGCGACATCTGATATTCGAAGACGGTGTTGCCGACTTGAAAGGTGTTCGTGCCGGCGAGCGAGATCGACATGGATATTTGCGCCGCGCCGTTGAGAGAAACAAGAAGGTCGGCCATGCGCCCGCCCCAGCCGGTGCGCGGCGGTTGATCGGGAACGCTCGTCTGCCACTGCACCGATTGATCGTTATGCGAAAATAATTGCGGCGGTAACGCGGCGGTGTCGCTGAGATATTGCGCGCGCGTTACCGGCGCGACGAGGGTGCCAACGTTGGAAAGCAACGCCAGCTTTCCTTGCGCGAACAGACTTTGCAGACCGGGTAAGTTTGGCTGGCCCGCGACGGTCGGGGCGTCGACGAAACTCGGGTGTAGACCAAACTGACGTCCGTCGGAATACGTCGCGGGCGTGATCGGCAGCAGCGAAGTTATCGGAATGGCGAGCCCCTGACGCGCGGCCGCGTAGGCGTTGTAGTCAGTCAGGTCGCGCGGAATGATGAGATTGTTGGCGTCGTTGCCGCCGTAAAGGAACAAGCAAACGAGCGCTTTGAAATCGCCCGCGGCGGCGGCGCCGAGGCTATTCGCGGTGGCCGCGCGAATGGCGCGCATGTTCCAAATGGTGGACGCGATCGAAGTAGTGCCGAGCGCGGCGCAGGCGCATTGCCGAATGAACTGACGGCGATTGGTGAAGGGAGTGTTCATCGTTCGATACTAAATTGCGGTGACGCGATAATGAGATAGGTCGCAGCGCGGATGCGACTGAGCAGTCCGGGGTTTGGATCCGCTGCGTTTACGCTGATGGCGGCGACGCGGTTAATAATCGAGGTGCGCATCGCGCTCGGCATTTGTCCACTCATCAGGCGCGTGTTGAGCATGTCGATCAAACTCGACGGCGTATTTCCAAGAGCGAGCTCCGAGGGTGTCCAGTTGAGCACCATTTCCGTCGGGCTCCCGTTTTGGTAAATCAAGCTGCGCAGGTAATTGACGCTCGTGACAACGGTGGTGTCGGTGGTGATCTGAAACTCGGGCGCCACCAAACCCGCGGCCGCGATTGCGCCCGGTTGCACATAACTCGGTTCGAAAAAGTTGAAGACCGTGGATGAGTCGAGCGGAAGTTGACCCAGCGAATCTTGTGGCCACGGAAAATAGTAAATGCCATTCGCCGCGGTAGCGTGAAACGCGCGGAGCAGACTCGCATATCGAATAACCGGCTCGCGTTCATGACCATAATTATTCGTGGTCGGCGCAATCTGATCGCGCGCTTCGTAGTCGAGCAGAATCGCGCGCACAACCGCCTTGAGGTCGCCGCGAATTCCCTGGCCGTTATCCTTGAACACTTTGGCGACACGATAAACATAGGCCGGACTCGGATTGCTCGTGACCAAACGTTGAATGAGTTCGCGAGAGATGAATGGCCCGACGTTGGGATGATTAAAAATAATGTCGAGTGCATCTTTCAAATCCTGCGCCTGCGTTTGGCCGGCCGGCAGGACGACATTGTCGAGCACGCGTTTTTGTCCGGTGTCATGGTGGTCCGAAAACGGCTGCATCGGCGCGCGGAAGTTTTGCGGATAAAAATCAAACTGCGAGTTGCCGGCGAATCCCCAGCCGGTAAAAACGTGCGCCATGCCCACAACAACATTCTGATCGTAGGTGCTGATCGGGCGGTTTTGGCTATCGAGCAGCAGCGTGCCGTCCGGGTTCAGTTTGTTTAGGCCGACGGTGAAAAGTTGCATCACCTCTCGCGCGTAATTTTCGTTAGGCGAGGTGCCGGTGGCAGGATTCGGCTTGTCGTTCAGGAGCATGTTCAGATACACGCCCATCACCGGGCTCAACGTCACGTCCTCGAGCAGTTGCCGGAAGTTCCCGAAAGCGTGATTGAGCAACAAGTCGTAGTAGCCGGACAATCCGAAGGGTGTGTTCGCCAAGTCGCCGTTTTGATCCGAGACAACAAATATTTCGCTCAGCGCGAATGCAACGCGCTGCCGCAATTGGTCCGGTGCGGTCACCGCCGCTTTCAACCACGCCTCTTCCGTTTGATCGACAGAGGTCATACCGGGATGTGCCGCTTCGTACGCATCAACGTACGGAACGTGCAGCGTCACCGGCGCGGCAAATTGTTGATCGAGAAACGAGCTATAACCATCGCGCTGCACTTGCGCGATCGATTCCACGTCCGGACCAAATGTCGCCTGCGTTAGAAAACGCGCCGCCGCATTTGCATCCGCGTGATCATCCGTCCATGCCGGCGGATCGGGCGGTGGCGTGAAATTGCTCGTGCCTATAGAGAGACCGAACTGGCCGCGAATTTCACCGCTCGGGTAATTCGAAGTGTGAATGTTTACATAAGTGCGTCCCGTCTTGATCGCGGTGACGATGTCGGCCACAGAGTTCGCGCCCACCGGCACAAATGTCCACAAGTAGGTTCCATCCGCTTGCGGCGTCGCCGCGTCGATATCGAACAGGATTCCGCCGCTTTGGCCGGGATCAGCCGGCCCGTGCACATGGGCACCAGTTACGGGCGCGCCGAGATTACTGTAGTTGACCGAGAGAATGGCAAAGGTTTCGTCCGAACTCAGGCGCAATGTCGATGTACCGGTGCCGTTGCTTGTCACGCCGGTCTGCGGAGTGAGGGACGCGAAATACAAAGTGGTTTGCCCCGCGGGCGCCGCCGGCGGCGTGTAAGGTGCGAGCGCGGGACCGGGCACTACCTGACTCGGCGCAGTTCCAGTTCCCGCATCTCCCGGTTTGAACCAACCAACCGCGAGATTATCGCCACCGCTGTAGTCACGTTGCAGCGCTTCGAAATAATATTTTTGTCCCGCGGTCAACGCCAGGATCGGCGATTTCTGATTCGCCTCCTTCGTCCACTGGCGCGAACCGGTATACGTCGAAACGTAGGCGCGCTTAACCAGATTCGCGGGCTGGTCGTCAGTCGAAAGCCACAACTCACTCTGGTCGTCACTCGCAATCCAGAAAGTGTAGTTTCCCGTCGTCGGCGGAACGATGTAACCGCGAATGCGCGTTCCATAAGCGTCTCCCCAGTTCTGCGGCTGCTCCAATGTCGCCAGCACACGCGATGTCGTTGGCGGAGTCGTCACCGGAATGTCGGTCACGCCCACGTAGTTGTTAGGCAAGTTCGCCCAGATTTCCTGCAACACGGAGTTCGCGCCTGCCTCCGCACCGATCGATACCGTCGCGCTCGTTGGAGACGCAGTCGTGTAGCTGGCGCTCGCAGACAAAGTGGCCACGATCGTACGCGCCACGGTTGATGGCGCCGCGGTCGACTTCGCCGTGACGGTAATGTTCACCGTGTTCACCCCGAACGGCATCACGACCGTTCCGCTTAATGCATTATAATCCGTCCCCGGGACCGCACTCCCGCTCACCGTGTAATTGATCGTAATCGCGTCGAGTTTCCCACTTCGCGTGATCGTGAACGCGCCCGTGTCTCCACCCAAACGCGTCGCGTACGGATCGCTCGCTACGATGCTCACCGTGTCCGTCGCCGCTTGCAGCGCTCCCTGTAGCAGCGTGAGATCATCCGTCGCCCCGCCGCGGCTGTAGGCAAGATTTGGATTAAAGCCCGCGATTCCTTCTTCCCAATCCGTCACGCCGTCGTTGTCTGAATCCTGATTGCTCACCGCCACGCGAAAATATTTCTGGTTCGCCAGCAACCCAAAAGTCGCCGTCATCTCCAGTCCCGTGCCGACGAACGGCGTCCCGAGATCCTGCCAGCTCTTCATGTCGGCGCTGCTTTGAATCTGGAAACGTTGATTCGCGACCGAGTTCCAACTTAACGTCACCGTCGCGCTGCTGACACTGATGCGTGTCATCTTCACCACCGATCTCGCGTCGAACGGATTCGTTCCCGCCATGCTTTCCGCCAGATTCGTTTGACCGTCGCCGTCGGTGTCCGCGTTCGGGCTCAGACCCTGCGCCAGATAATATTGTTCCCACACATCGCTCTCGCCATTGCCGTTAAGATCGACAATCGCATTTGCGCGATTCACCCCGAGCGCCAAAAGAGCCAGCAAACAAAAATGGATCGCACGTCGCATGACTTCGCCCGAAAGAATGAACCCGCTTCGTCTCCCCATGTTGTGATTTGTTTCGGCGCGTTGGCAGGGAGAAGACAGCCGCAGCGACCTCTCAATTGGCAGCGAAATTCATACCACGCGCGCTACGTGTTTTGTTTTCGATCGCGATTATTTTCAAGCCGCGCGCTGGCGTCCTTATAGAATTCAATCTGCCTTCCACCGATGCGGCGGACGGTTCGCCATCCGCGCTGCGCGGCGAAGTCATGCAGCTCGCTCGGGTTCATCAATTTCAAATCATGCAGCTCCGATGGATGCGTGATGAAACACTGCGGTTTTAGCGTGAGCACATTCGCGATCTTTGCTTCCACCGCGGCGAGATTCGCCTGCATCGCTCTTTAGCCGCCGGTGATTCTGCGCGCGGTCGGCGCATTCCGCCGAATCTTGCCGCCGGGCGGCGTTGGCGGCTGTTTCGGTTTCCGATTTAACTTCTCACCAAGCGCGCGCTCTGCTTTTCGATTTGGCGAGGGACCCCGCGCGTTTGGTTTTTCCATGTCGATCTTGCTCCATGTCGATCTACGGACCGTTTGCCACCGCGTCAATGGACTTGCCCCGGGCTCTGGCTAAATTCCGCCGATGGTTACCGAGACAATCGAGCTGCGCGGTCACATTATCGATTCGCTCATTCTGCCCAAAGTGCTCGATCAAATCCTGATTCGCGGCGCCAGTTTTAACATCGTCGAATTCCGCATCGGCCAGAAACGCGTCGATCAAAGTCTGGCCCGAATCGAAATCACCGCGCCGGATCAGGCCGCTCTCGATGAGCTGGTGCAGCGATTGCAGGAGCATGGCGCGGAAGTGAAACGTCCGGCGGATCGCCAAAAGTAATTGTCGATCTTATGAATGCCCGTCCGGCTCGGACCGAGTTGCTGCTTTGCCCGCCGGATCACTACGGCATCGAGTACGAAATTAATCCGTGGATGAGCCGGGCGCGCGGCGCCGATGTCGCCGAAACGCAAAAGCAATGGAACGGCTTACACGCCACGCTCTCGAAACTCGACTGCAAAATTCATTTGGTCGAGCCGCAACCGAAATTGCCTGACATGGTTTTCACCGCCAACGCCGGCCTCGCCGTCGGCAAAAAATTTATCCCCAGTAATTTTCGCCATCAGGAACGCGCCGCTGAAGCGCCCCATTTCGCGCGTTGGATGGAGAAGCACGGTTACGAGATCGCGTGGTTGCCTAACGATCTCTATTTCGAAGGCGAAGGCGACGCACTCTTCGGCGGCGACGCTTTATTTTGCGGCTACAAATTCCGCTCCGATGTGAAATCGCATCACGCCGTCGCCGAAATGCTCGGCTGTCTTTCCATCTCGGTCGAACTTGTCGATCCACGCTTTTATCACCTCGACACTTGTTTTTGTCCGTTGCCCGACGGCAGCGCGTTTTGGTTTCCAGCCGCGTTCGACGAATACGGTCAACGCACCATCCGCGATCGCATCCCGGATTTGATCGACGTCTCGGAAGAGGAAGCCGCGCATTTCTCCTGCAACGCCGTCGTGTTAGATCGACAAGTTGTTTTACCGGAAGGCGCACCGAACCTCGTCGCGACTTTGCACGAGCGCGGTTATCAATGTCAGGCGTTACCGATGACGGAATTTTTGAAAGCGGGCGGCGCCTGCAAATGCCTGACCATGTTCATGCCGCAACGCGAGAGCGTGGCCTAACGAAACGCCGGCGGCGCGGTCGCTGGGTCGGGCAGAATTTCGTATTCGTTAGCCGCGGCTGGATAAGCTTCCTTCGCTTCATTCAACCATTCATCGCCCACCACTTTGCCCCCATCGCGTCGCGTTACGCCTGAAAACGAAAACGACCCCGACGCGTTGCGCCAGCGGCTGATGTAATTCTTCGTCACGAGCGCGTTGTAATACGGAAAATAATAGCCGTGCTCGCTCACGAGCAGACCACTCCGCGTCGAGCGCGGATGCAGCAGCGATTGTCCCTGCATCCGCAAAATGTCTTCCTTGAAACCCAGACAATCGAGCAACGTCGGGACAAGATCGACATGACTCGTGAAGTTGTCGCCCGAGATGGAAGCGACGGAAGCATCAGGAAAATGCATCCACAACACCGGCCGTCCCTGAAAATCGTCCATCGCGCCGCCGTGAAAAACCTGGCCGCGTTCCATAAACTCTTCGCCGTGATCGCCCGCGACAATGACGACCGTGTGATCAAGCGCGCCGCGTGCGCGCAATGATTCCAGAAGCCGCCCGATCTCGCCATCGATGAAGTGGCTCGCGTTTCGAAAACGGTTGTGCGCTTCTTCGGCTTGCGCGCGCGTGCGCGTAACATGGACGCCGCGAAGTTTTGCCGCCGCCGGTTCGAACACGTCGTGCTGCTGCGGATAATAAAACGGCCAATGTGTCGAATCGAAAGTCACGACATCCAGCGCGGGTGCCGCCGGGCGCGACTTCATATCTTCCAACAACGAATCCGTCATCTGCCGGTCCGCCTCATCAGACGCGGCATCGAACGACGGACCAAAAAGAGTTGGCGGGAGGAACGAGCGAAATTTCCCGGCTTCATCGAAGTACTGCCGATTCGCAATGCGAACGCGATATCCGTTTTGCTCGAGCAACTTGAAAAACGGAACGTAAGCGCCGCCGCGAATAAATGTTTGCAGCTGATAACCGCTCATGCCCGTGAACATCGAGAAGAGGCCGAACTGCGAAGCGTTTCCGCCGCTCCAGTGATTGCGATCGAGCTTCAACTGGAAATCGCTCGCGTGATTCCACAGATACGGCGTCGTCTTTTCCGAGATGGCGTCGGCGCGAAACGATTCCACCACGATCCATAAGATGTCGATCTTGCGCGGAATCTGGGAGGTCGGGAAATGTTTGATCCAATCCACGTACGCTTGGGTGCGCTGCGGATTTTCGAGATTCGGCAGAGTGAGTCGGCGGGCGCGCAGACCCGGCAAAAGAAACTCCGTGCGCAACGGCAGCGGCGTCCAATCATCCATCTCCATCACCGCCTGCTGCCCGCGATTGACGTGATGGACGATGTAAGCGCGCGCCGGAATGTGCGCGCAGAGAAAAATCGCGAAATACAAAACCGCGGTCCACGTCGCAAAACGAATCGTGATTTTGCGGCTCAACCACGAACCGGCCGCCGCGAGCGCGAAGACGAGCGCGAAGAATCCGACCGTCTCTGGATAAAACACCGCCGGATTCACTCCGACACCGGCGATCGCGCTCGGATGAATGAGAAGATCGAGAGCGTACCAGGGCGAGAGTTGGATCATGAACGCGCTGCGCACGAAGGCCCAGATCGTTAGCCAAACCGCCCACAAAAAGAGCGGCGCGTAAATGGCGAAACGGAGCCAGCGATTTGGCAAACGCGCGGTGATCAACCCGATCGCGGCAATGATCAGCGCAACGAAAAGCGCTTCCTGATAATGGAAGAGCGAATTGTAACGCCGGAAATGCGGCGGATAAATGAAGCCGCCGGGAAATTTGCTGGCCGAAAGATAATGGAACAACAGCGGCACCGGCGAAACGAGCAACGCCACATAAGCCGCGCGAATACCCCAGCGTTTCATTTCGCTTGCGCGCCGCGCTTCCGTTTCAGTTCGATGTCGATCTTGCCTAACGGCAAACAATTCACCACATCCTGTTTCGTTAGCCAACCTTTGCGCGCCACGCCGATGCCGAACCACAAATCCTGTAGGCGCTCGATGCGATGCGCATCCGGATTGATGACGCATTTCACTCCGCGTTCTTTCGCGCGCGGCCACCAACGCCAGTCCAGATCCAATCGCTTCGGCGCGGCGTTGATCTCGATCCATGTTCCGGTCGCGGCCGCGGCATCGATGACCGCCGCAAGATCGACAACGTACGGTTCGCGCTTCAACAAAAGCCGTCCGGTCGGATGTCCCAGCATCGTGATGAATGGATTTTCCATTGCGCGAATGATCCGCTTCGTCATTTCCGCTGCGCTCAAATTGAAAACGGAGTGGACCGATGCGACTGCGTAATCGAGCTCTGACAAAACTTCGTCCGGAAAGTCTAACGACCCGTCACGAAGAATGTCACATTCGACTCCGGCGAAAATGCGGAAGCCGTCGAACGTCTTGTTCAGTTTGCGAATGGCCGCGCCTTGCGCGCGCAACTTTGCTTCATCCAGTCCGTGCGCTTGAATCGAACTGCGGCTGTGTTCGGCGATGCCGAGATATTCGAGGCCGAGTTCCTGCGCCGCGTCCGCCATTTCCTCGAGCGTATTGTGTCCGTCGCTCGCGGTGGTGTGACAATGAAACGTCCCGCGCAGATTCTCTTTCTCGATCAAACGCGGCAAGGTGTGGTTCGTCGCCGCTTCGAATTCGCCGCAGTTCTCGCGCAATTCCGGCGGGATAAAATCGAGATCGAGAGCGCGATACAATTCCGCTTCATCGCGAACTTTTGGAATGGAAGATGTCGATCTTATCTTTTTCGCCTTCGGATCGGGTGGCAACGGCGCGAGCCGATATTCATTCAACGTCCAGCCGCGTTTCAGAGCGCGGCTACGCATCTCGATGTTGTGTTCCTTGCTGCCGGTAAAATAATTTAGCGCAAACGGATATTCCGCAGTGCTGACCACGCGCAGATCGCATTGCACGCCGGAACGCAAACGCACACTTGTCTTCGTCGGACCTTGCGCGATGACCGATTCGACTAACGAATGCTCCACCAGGAATTTCGTGACTGCGTCCGGCGTTTTTGTCGCCACGATAAAATCGAGATCGCGCACGATCTCTTTCCGCCGGTGATAACTTCCGGCAAGATCGACATGCAACGCATCGGGATGCGCTTTCAAATCGCCTAACAAAGTCTCCGCTTCGCCCGCGACTTGTCCGAGCTGAAACGAACCGGAATGTTTCGCGCGCTCTTCGATCGCCTTGGAAATCTTCGCCTGCGTTGTTTCGCCGAACCCTGGTAATTGCGCAACACGTCCCGATTCGCACGCCTTCTGCAATTCCTCGATCGAACTGATCTGCAACTGCTCATGCAGAGCCTTGATCTTTTTCGCGCCGAGTCCCGAGATGGAAAACATCTGCAGAATCGCCGCCGGAAATTCCCCGCGCAATTCCTCCAGATATTTTAGTGAGCCGGTGGCAACGAGTTCCTTGATTTTGGCCGCGATTGCTTTGCCGATGCCGGGAATTTTCGCGAGCGCTTCTTCGTCCTGGAGATCGGACAAATTTCCGCCCCACGCTTCGAGCGAACGCGCGGCATTCGAGTAAGCGCGAATCTTGAAAACGTTTTCGTCTTTCAATTCGAGCAGCGTCGAGATTTCCTGCAACGCCTCGGCGATTTGCGCTTTCGTCATCGATTCATACTTAACGAAGAATGGCCGAGCGACAATGCAGCCGAAACGATTCGTGCTATCTTACGCGCCCCCCATGAAAAGATTCGCGGCCGCATTCATCATGTCGATCTTGGCGACGTTCGGCGCGCCGGCGGTCATCTTGTTGAATAGCGGCGACGCCAGCACGAATACGAGTGCGCCGACCGGCGACTTGGCCGGCAGCGGTTGGCAATACGAAGGACTTTGGATCGGCTTTCTCGGGACGGCGATCGCGCCGCATTTTTTTGTCACCGCGCAACATTTCGGAATTCCCGGCGCGGGCGCGGTATTCCGGTTGCAAGACGTCGATTACCACACCGTCGCCAGTTTCGCCGAATCCGGCGAGCGATCTCGTCATCTATCAAGTGAGTGAGACGATTCCGGTTTTCGCGCCGCTCTACACGAAGGAAGATGAAGTCGGCCAGCATGTCGTTGCGATTGGCCGCGGGACGGAACGCGGCGCGGTGCGCATGCTTGCTAGTCAATTGCGCGGATGGGATTGGGGCGCGGGCACCGGTGTCGAACGTTGGGGCGAGAACGTTTTCAGCAGCGTTTACAATAACGGTGTCGAAAACGATTTGCTCCGCGCCACGTTCGATCAGGATGGTCTGCCTAACGAATGTACGCTCTCCAGCGGCGACTCGGGCGGCGGTGCCTTCATCAAGGACGCCAGCGACGATCTGTGGAAGCTCGCCGGTATTCATTACGCCGTGGACGATCCGTTTTACACCGCGGCGGCGAACAATACCCGATTCGATGCGGCGTTGTTCGATAGTTCGGGTTTTTACGAAAGCCCGGACAATGGCGCGACTTTCTCACTCATCCCTGGGCCACCGCCGCCCGTTCCCGCAGGATTTTATCCAACGCGCATCTCGACCAAGCGCGCATGGATTTACAGCGTGCTCGATCCAACGGGAGATTTCGACGGCGATGGAATTCCGAACTTGCTCGAGTATGCGCTCCATCTCGATCCAGTCCTGCCGGGCGTGGACGGTCTTCCGCTCGTCGGACGCGAAGGAAATTTTCTCACACTCACCTACACCAAAGTCACGACCGCGACCGACATCACTTACGCCGTCCAGAAATCGAGCGATCTCCTTTCGTGGTCGACCGCCACAACTCAGGACAAAGTCATCGCGACAAACGGAAATGTGCAGACGATCAAAGCGAAGATCGACATCGGAACTTCCGCGCGTCTGTTTGCGCGCTTGCGCGTGACGCGGCCGTAACGGCGACTGCAAATGCTTGGTGCAAGCTCGCGCTCTGCCTAAAGTGAGTTGCGCGATCTAGAGCGATTCAAGAATTCGCTTCCAAGCTTGCCGATGGCTGGGTTGCGTATTCCACGTGTCGAGATGTTCGCCAACTTTCTTTAGAAACAGACCGCGAATTTTTTCTCCTCCGAGTGCGAGGATCGGCTTGGCGAGTTCGAAGAAGTCGAAGACATAGAAATTCTGGCCACCAGCGAATGC
The DNA here is from genome assembly GCA_038229295.1 of Chthoniobacterales bacterium. Taxonomy (GTDB): domain Bacteria; phylum Verrucomicrobiota; class Verrucomicrobiia; order Chthoniobacterales; family UBA10450; genus JAJPGZ01. The sequence goes on from JBBROO010000001.1 coordinate 99,538, forward strand.
AGTTGAAATGCGTTCCGTAATCTGCGTCTTATCCTTCACAGCGATTCTCGGAGCCGTAAAGAAAATCTCGCGAATCTCGCGATTGCGCGTTTTTGAGAGCGTTCCCTCGAAGTCGGCCAGTGTCAGCTCGCGGTCTTTTACCTCCACGGCGATTGCAACGTTCCCATCCGCATCGACACATTCTAAGTCCGCTACCTGTCCCGTTGCTTCATCACTCGCGTTAATCCTGGCGCGATTTACCTGAGCGAAGATTCCGAATGCGCCTCCGATTACGTCGAATAGTGCCCCGGCGAGAGCGAGAGCTCGATCACCGCCTGATTTCTCGCTGATAAATTCTTCAGCCGATTTCAACGCCGCTTCTAAACTGACTCGCGGCGGCACTGGATAACTGAAGCGTAATGTTTGCTGGCGCCGATGAATTTCGAGAAGAATCTGGCGGAAGACTCCGCGCGTGAGGGCGGCATTGGAGCGTTGCTCCACAGTTTCAAGCACATCGAGCAGAATATTCCAACCGCCAATATCGCGTTTTGACGGGTCATCGCGAACCATGCGCGGTGTCCGCATCGGCTTTCCTACGTACGGATCCTGTGATGTCCCGAGAACTGCTTCTTGTTCATTGTTGAATGGGGCGACAACTTTTGATCCAAGACTTCGCGCATCCCAAGACTTGGTATCTGCATCGTCTTTGCCTCGTTGAAGGGATAATGCGCTAAGCTTCGGATTCGTCAATTTTCCTAGAAGTTGGATAGGGAGACAGAAGCGGTACGCGACCAGAGGACTGTTGATGCTACGTAAAATTGCGGACCTGACTGATGCATCTTTGACGTATGACAGCTTTGGATTCTCCTCGGCTGCCGATGAAACAATCGCCCACTCGTCTCGAAGCAGTGTCGCGGCGCGAGTATGATCGAGACGGTCGTCGCGCTTATTTTTGGCCATTCTTGCGCCGTCTACTACGCTTCGCTTTTTCGAGGAGCTTGGGATTGCTTGATTCGCTTATCGCGGTCAAAGGTGGCGGTTCGTAATTGAGCCAGACTGATTCCACGCGAGCCGTCTTCGACGAATTGCAGAGATGAACTGGAGAATCGATTCGCCGCCAGTCTCGGTAAAGACGTTCCATTAAAGCGCAGCGATATCCCGATAGGGCAACCGCTCCTTCCGTGGCGTGCAAAGCGCTCGCGAGTTGCTCATGCTCAGCATCGCTCATTTCAAATCCGTACGCTTTCGAATCGCCGCGTGCCTCATGCGGATAAGGCGGGTCGCAATAAAAGAGGGTGTCTGGCGAGTCGTATCGGCGGATTGCTTCTATCGCAGGAACATTTTCGATTTGCACGCGCTGCAATCTCTGCACTATCTCGGCAAGGCCTTCAACGCTACCAAGCCACCGCGAAACCGCTCCTGCCATTCCGGCGCGAGATGTAAGAACACAATGTGCCCATCGACCCTCGCTACTAGTTTGCGCAAGGCCAGTACGTGTCTGTCTCGCCCGCACGAAGAATCGCCGAGCTCTCTCCATTGAGGACAAGCCCTGTTCTGCTCTATTTGCGTTTACGAGCTCTTCTCGCGAAAACGGAGTCAGACTAATCTCGCGAATCAATTCTTCACCACTCGCGCGCAAGCATGCAAAAAAGTTTGTTACTTCGGAGTCGAGGTCGTTGTACGTCTCGACTTCTGCAGGCTTGCGATTGATTAGCACGGCACCTGACCCTCCAAACGGTTCGCAGTAATGAACATAATTAACCGGCAGAAGGGGCAGAATGAAATCCAAGTGTGCAAATTTGCCGCCGTAGTAACCAAAGGCGATCATCTTCTCACGGCGTTTCGCTGCGCGCGGAATTAAGCGGCGACGATTAAGTCTGTACTTAACCGGACGGCGATGCGTCGCACCATTAACCTTGTCGTCAGTCGATTCTTCGAGGTGCAACTTACGCATGACTTAACTTACGGATGTCAGAGCAAAAGTGCGAGTCCCAAACAATATGATAGATAGCGTTTTAAAGGTTTTGACGTACTCACGGCAACAAATCACATCCGCCCGCGCCGTTTGTAGAAATGGTAGCGGTCGATAATTGACTCGACGTATTTGCGCGTGCCGGGGAAGTCGATGTTCTGAAGAAAATCTTTTGGCGAAATGGGCGCGGTGCCGTCGCCGCCGGCCCAACGTTGCGCGCGACTCGCGCCGGCATTGTATTCCGCCAGCGCGAATGGAATGGGATCGGATTGCACGCGCCAACGCTGCAATGCGCGCTGCAAATACCAAGTGCCCGCCTGCAGATTCGTTTTCGCGTCTAACAACTCCTCCACTTGGAAGTTGTCGATCTTATTCTCTTTGGCCCACTCGTCCGCCGCTTTCTCGCTCACTTGCATGAGTCCGCGTTCGCCCGCCATTCCCATTTTCTGCGGATCAAATCGGCTCTCGCGCCACACCACCGCTTTGACCAGCATCGGTTCGATCTGCAATTCCTCCGAGATTGTGCGAATCAATCGATCGTATTGTTGAAAGCGCGCCGGACTCATCCATTCGTAGAAAGTGTAAACCGGATCGCCCGAGCGCAACGCGAGATAGCCGAAACTCGCCGCCGCCGCGAGCAAAAGGCAAAGGATGAATTTGAAGACAAACCGGATCACGGGCAGCATCAACACACGTATCGTTGTCCGGTTCAATTAAATTGTCGGCCGATCCAATGATGAAGCCCAGTTATGTTCGGGTGATTATCGACCGCGCGATCAACCGCGAACTCGACTATTTGGTTCCGGAAACGCTGGCCGAACGCGTCTCTGTGGGATCGCGTGTGCGCGTTCCGTTCCGCGACAAACATGCACTCGCCACCGTGATTGCGACGTTGGAGAAAAGCGACGCGAGCGGAATTCGTCCGATCGAAGCAGTGGTGGGCGAAGCGCCGATCTTAAGTGAGCAACTGCTCGAACTCGCGCGTTGGATGAGCGCGTATTATTGCTGCCCCATCGAAGCGGTCATGCGGAGTCTTTTACCGCAAGTGGTGCGACGCGCTGAAGTCGGTTGGAAGAAACAAGCGTTCGTTAGGGCCGCGCGCAAGATCGACAATGAAGAACTGGAGAAGCTCCGGCGACGCGCTCCACGACAAGCAGAGTTACTCGAAGCGATTTCGAAACTGCCTGCTCCGATTCCGGCGGCGGATTTGCTGCGACAAACTTCGCTCGATAACGCGACCTTGCGCGCATTAGTGAAACGCGGCCTGGTCGAATTGCGTGACGAAACGGTGGAGCGCGATCCACACCGCGAAGAAGAATTTCTCGCGACCGCGAACCTTGAGCTAAACGCCGAACAAGTGATCGCGCTCAAACAAGTCAACGACGCGCTGGCAAATCCCGAAAGCGCGAAACCGATTTTGCTGCATGGCGTGACCGGCAGCGGCAAGACCGAAATTTATTTGCAAGCGATTCGCGCAACGCTCGAACGCGGACGCACGGCCATCGTGCTTGTCCCCGAGATCGCGTTAACGCCGCAAACGGTCGAGCGCTTCAAAGGCCGCTTCGCCGAATCTCCCGATGCGGTGGCGGTGTTGCACAGTCATTTGTCGGAAGGCGAGCGACATGATGAATGGCACAAGATTCATTCCGGGCGCGCGCGCATCGCCATCGGTCCGCGCAGCGCCATTTTTGCGCCGCTGAAAAATCTTGGACTCATCGTGGTCGATGAAGAACACGAGACGACTTACAAGCAGGAGGAGGCGCCGCGTTATCATGCACGCGATGTCGCCATCGTGCGCGCGAAGATCGAGAAGTGCGTCGTCATGCTCGGAACGGCCACGCCGTCGCTCGAGAGTTATCACAACGCCGCCACCGGGAAATATCAGCTCGCAACGTTGACGCTGCGCGTGGACGACAATCAGATGCCGCTGATGCGCATTGTCGATCTTCGCCAGGAGCGGCGAAAAGAAAAGGCGGCGGCGATTTTATCCGAGAAATTGCGCACGGCCATCGCGGATCGTCTCGAGAAAAAAGAACAGACCATTTTGTTTCTCAATCGCCGCGGGTTTTCCACGTCGCTGCTTTGCAGCAGTTGCGGTGAAGCGCGGAATTGTCCGAACTGCAGCGTAGCACTCACCTTCCATCGAAACATGGCGCGATTGAGTTGTCATCTCTGTGGTCACACCGCGGCGGTGCCGAAGAAATGTCCCGAGTGCGGGAAGGACGCGCTGATTTATGCGGGATTCGGAACGGAGAAAGTGGAAGCGAACGTCGCGCAGATTTTTCCAAAGGCGGTGGTGAAACGGATGGATGCGGATTCGATGACGCGGAAGGAAGCGTATCGCGAAACGTTCCGGAATTTTCGCGCGGGCAAGATCGACATCCTGGTCGGAACCCAAATGATCGCGAAAGGTCTGCACTTTCCGAACGTGACGCTGGTCGGCATCATCAATGCGGATCTCGCGCTGCACATGCCGGATTTCCGCGCGGGCGAACGAACATTTCAATTACTCACTCAGGTCGCCGGCCGCGCCGGCCGCGGCGAAACGCCCGGCGAAGTTTTTGTGCAGACTTACACGCCATTCAGTCCGTCGATCCAATTCGCGCGGCATCACGATTTCGCGGGTTACTTCGAGCAAGAGCTGGAGTTTCGCGAGCGCTGCGATTTTCCGCCTTTCAAACATGCGGTCTTGATCACCGTAAGATCGACACATGAAGCTCGCGCAAAACTTTCCGCCGAAACGTTAGTGCGCCGATTGAAAGAAACGCTCGGACCAGAATTCATTCTCGGCGACGCCACGCCCGCGCCGCTGGAAAAACTGCAAAGCCAGTTTCGTTTTCACATTTTAATCCGCGGCGGCGCCATCATGCGCCTGAGCCGTCTTGTCCGCGAAACTTTGGACAAGCTTCCCTTTCCCGAAGACGTCGCCGTCGCCGTCGATGTCGATCCTTATCAACTTCTTTGAGATTGCTGGCTCACTCGTCCTTGCGTAGGGATTCAATTCGATGTCGCTCCGCAAAAGCCTGATCATTATCGCGGTCACGTGGCTGGCATTTATCACGCTCATTCACGCGTCGATTAATCTGCACATCTTTCGCGCCAAGCAGATCACGACGACGGGTCAAAATAAATTCCGCATCGGGTTTTTGCCGGTGACCTGTCATCTCACCTGCCCGGTGACCGATTTCATCAACAAGCAGATGACCGGCGAAAGTATTTTCGACCCGGTGCGTTTCAACGGCTGGCCGGAATTGAAGGAGGCGTATCTGTCGGGCTACACGCCGGCGACTTTCATTCTCGCGCCGATGGCGATGGCGTTGCGCGAACAAGGTGTGCCGATCAAGATCGTTTATCTCGGTCACCGCGACGGCTCGGCCGTGATGGTGCACAAGGATTCGCAGATTTATCGGATGGAAGATTTGCGCGGCAAACGCGTGGCCGTGCCGAATCGGTTTTCCAATCAACGGCTGCTGATTTTTCGCGCACTTAAACAAGCCAACATGTCGATCAACGATATCGAGCTGGTCGAGATGCCGCCGCCCGACATGCCGGCTGCGCTTTACGCGAAAGCGGTCGACGCGATTTCGAGTGGCGAACCGTTTATGGGCCAGACCGAGCTTGATGGATATGGCCGCGTCCTTTGGCTAACGAAAGATGTCTGGCCCAATTTCATTTCCTGTGTGCTCGCCGTTCATGAAGACATGATCAAAAACAAACGCGACACAGTGCAGCGGCTGGTCGATGGAATTTCCAAGAGCGGAAAGTGGATCGACAAGAGCATGGAGCACCGCATGGAAGTGGCGCAGTTCGTAAGCAAATTTTATTACAATCAGAATCCGCGATTGCTTACGTTCGTGCTGAGCAAACCGCCCGACCGCGTGAAGTACACCAACCTCACATTGCGCAAACCGGACTTCGAGGAAATCGAGCAGCTTGGACGCGAGGCCGGTATCCTCAACGGCACGGCGCATTTCGAGGATTACACCGATGCTTCGTTCGTGACCGACGAAACTGCGGTCCAACCTTACGCATGGGAGCCGAAACAAGATGAGCAACGCCGGCGCTGAAGTCGCCATCGCCGCAAGATCGACATCTCCATCTCGCCGAGCTTCGGCGCGAATGGGCGATCCGGATTCGTTGCTTTGGAAAATCGTTAGGCCAGTCGGCATGGCCGCGCTCTTTCTCACTTTATGGGGCCTGGCTGTGCGCTGGTCGCACAGCGATCTGTTTCCAACTCCGGGCGACGTCGTTCGCGGAATCATCGAGCTCATTCAAAAAGGATTGCTCCTGAAATATATTGTCGCCTCGCTCTTTCGCGTGACGTGGGGATTCACGCTCGCCGTCGTCATCGGCGTTCCGCTCGGGCTTGTTCTCGGTTGGTACGCGCGCGCCTTTCAAGCATTCAATCCGCTCATTCAAATCTTTCGCCCGATTTCGCCCATCGCGTGGATTCCGGTCGCGATCCTTTGGTTCGGCGTGAGCGATGCCGCGCCCGTCTTTCTGATTTTTCTCGCGAGCGTTTTCCCGATCACCGTTTCAACCATCGCCGCCGTGCAAAACATGCAGCTCGTCTATCTGCGCGCCGCGCAAAATTTCGGCCTGAGCACGGGCGAACTTTTTCGTCAGGTAATTTTCCGCGCTTCGTTACCGCAGATCATCACCGGAATTCGGATCGCGCTCGGCGTGGCCTGGCTCGTTGTCGTCGCGGCCGAAATGATCGCGGTCAATAGCGGTCTCGGCTATCTCATCATCGACGCGCGCAACGCCGGCAAACGTTACGACCTCGTCGTCGCCGGCATGGTCATGATCGGTCTAATCGGACTCATTCTCGATGTTCTCGTTAGGCAATTGGAAAAGTTCGACGAAGTGCGGTGGGGTTACGCGGGAAAACGAAAATGAAGGAGCGAAATACTGCAGCGGTTTCCATCCGCAACGTCTCAATGGATTTTCCCGGCAAAAGTGCGGGCGAGCAGATCGACGTTCTGCAAAATATCAGCGCTGAGGTCGCGCCCGGCGAATTCGTTTGCATCGTCGGACCGAGCGGCTGCGGAAAATCGACGCTCCTAAATATCGTCGGCGGCTTTCTGCATGCGAGCGCCGGTGAGGTGGTGGTTGAAGGAGAAATCGTCACCGGCCCCAATCCGCGCCGCATTTTTGTTTTTCAGGAGAATGGCGTTTTTCCGTGGCTGAATGTGCGCGAGAACGTGGCCTTCGGTGTGCGACACAGCACGCGTGTCGAGCGCGATCGCATCGTTGCGCGGTACATCGACATGGTGGGTCTCACCGGTTTCGAGAATGCCTATCCGCATGAACTCTCCGGCGGAATGCGGCAACGCGTGGAGATCGCGCGCGCGCTCGCGGCCAATCCCGACATCATTTACATGGATGAGCCGTTCGGCGCGCTCGACTTCCTGACGCGATTAAAAATGCGGGCTGACCTTGTCCGCATTTGGCAAAGCGAAAAGAAAACAATTCTCTTCGTCACCCACGACATTGAGGAAGCGGTGCAATTGGCCGATCGCGTTCTGGTGATGAGTCCGCGGCCCGGCACAATCCAGGAAATCGTCGATGTCGATCTTGCGCGGCCGCGCCATCTCGACTCCACGGGTTATCTGGAAAAGCGCGACCGCATTTTTCGCGTGATGGGAATGAGCTTGCGCGTCGGCGAAACCGCCGCTGCCTAACGAGCTATGGCTAAACGCACGCGCTCCTCACATTGGCTCAACAATCCGCTCTGGTGGCTCACTGTCGGAGAATGGATCGGACTGACGCTCGCTTTTGTCGGCATCGTGGTGGTCTTCTGCCTGTTCTTCATTCGCCGACACACGCTGCCGTATCATTTCGAGCACACCTTCGCGGTAAGTGATCCAGAATTTGTCGGGTCGGCCCTGGCGCTCGCCGATCCGATCCTCGTGCCCGGCAACAAGATCGACATCTTGCAAAACGGCGACGCTTATTTTCCGGCGATGCTGAATGCGATCCACGCCGCGCAGAAGACGATCAACTTCGAAGCCTTCATTTTTTATTCGGACACGATTGGGGATCAATTCCGCGACGCACTTTGCGCTCGCGCGCGCGCTGGAGTGGAAGTGCGCATACTGCTCGACGGCATCGGGTCGGGCTGGCGATTGAAGAATGCGGATGTCAAAAAGATGCGTGAAGCCGGCTGTAAATTTTCTTATTACCATCCGACGCATTCATTGCGCGTTGATCGCACAAATCGCCGCTCGCATCGACGCGTTCTCGTTGTCGATGGAAAAATCGGATTCACCGGCGCAGTCGGGTTCGCGGAAAAATGGTCGGGACATGCACAGGATAAAGATCACTGGCGCGATACGCATGCGCGGATCGAAGGACCGCTCGTCGCCAGTCTGCAGGCGGCGTTTCAAGAGCATTGGGTGAAAACGTTTGGCGAAGCGCTCGGTGGCGCAGACCAGTTTCCGCAATTGAACACGGCGGGTGATTTGAAAGCGCAGGTCGTGACATCGCGTTCGTTTTCGATGGCGCCGATTCCGCTCGTGCAAGCCGTCGCGTTCACCGCCGCGGCAAAACGAATTTGGATAACGAACGCCTACTGCACGCCGACCGAAGATCAGGTGGAGCAACTGGTGAAGGCGGTAGATCGACATGTAGATGTGCGCGTTCTTCTGCCCGGGCCTAACAACGACCAACCGATGACGAAGTCCGCCGGCCGCGCCGCTTACGAAAAAATGCTGGAAGGCGGCGTCAAGATTTTCGAATACCAACCGACGATGATCCACGAGAAGTCGATGGTGATCGATGGATTGTTCTCGATGTTCGGCTCGTCCAATTTCGATGCGCGCTCTTCGGAAATTAACGAGGAACTCGACGTCGTCGTTTACGATCAAAGCTTCAGCCGAGAAATGGAAGCGGTGTTCGAAAAGGATTTGGCGCAATCGCGCGAATACACCCTCGATGAATTCAAGCGACGCTCGCTTTGGGAGCGGACGACCGAGTGGTTGATGCTACCGTTTCGTTCGCAGCTGTGACTACGGCGGCGGCGTTTCGCTCGGAGATTTGCCGCTCTCGAACATGTCGATGTAGCGGTGGAATTCGGCGACTAACGAGTTGTTTCCGCTCGCTTCGGCGAGATGCGCGCCGCGTTCTGCCATTGCGATCGCCTCTGCGAATTGATGATTTTCCGCGAGAGCGACTGCGAGCGTGCGCAACACTACCGGGTTGGACTCGTTAGCCAACCGATTAGCGCGCTGCGCCAGTGCGACTGCTTTTTTCGGATTGCGTAATTGCGGATCGACGGACGTAGCAAATATCCAGGCGAGATTATTAGCGGCGTTACCATCGTCAGGTTCGTAGCGAAGCGTGTTCTCCCATGCCGCCACGGCCTTGGCGTAATCGCCGCGGTGCACGAACATGAGCGCAAGCGCGTTGCTCGCTTCGATATTATCCGGCTGGAGCTCGATCGCTTTTTGATAATGCTCGATCGCTTCATCGACTTTGTGTTGCTCAGCCAACGCTCTGGCCAGGCCGTACTGCGCGCCGGAATTTCCGGAACGCATCTCGATCGCACGCCGATAATGAACGACCGCTTCATCGACTTGCCCGCGCACGAATAGAATTCCGGCGAGACCGGTGTGAGCGATGTCGCTGTTCGGCGTGACGCTGAGCGTGTAACGCCAAAGTGTTTCGGTGTCGCGCCAATGCGCGGTTTGTTTCCAGGACAAGATCGACAAGGTGGCAATGACAAGCGCTGCGACGGAAGCGAGCACGACGTTTTGGTTTCGCCAGCGCTTCGTTAGGTCAACCACCAACCACGCGAGTGCGACATACAAACCGATTTGGGGAAGATAGGTATAGCGATCCGCATGACCTTGCAGGCCGACTTGAATGATGCCGATGACGGGCAACAACATCACGAGATACCAAAGCCAGCCGACAATCAGGTAAGGATTTTTGCGACGGCGGACCACCGCGATGCTCGTTAGGGCAATCAGCACCACAATTGCAAGAACGAGCTGCCAAATCTCGAGCCGGCCCTCCGGATGAAGATAAAAAGGAATCAAGCTGTGCGGCCAAAACATTTGGCGGATGTATTCGATGTAGCTGACGATGGCGTTGGTGATGCGCCACTTGAACGGTAGGAGGTCGGGCGAACCGAGCGCGAAGTTTTGCGCGAGCAGCGTGGCGATGCAGGAGGCGATTGCTAATGCGACCAACGGAATTTTTTCGACGATTAACTTTTTCCATGTCGATCTTGCGAGCGGCCAGTAATCGAGCAGCAACAAGACGAGCGGCGTCGTCACGAGCATCGGCTTCGACATCAAACCGCCTGCGAACAAGATCGACATCGTGAGGTAACGAGCGGCCGAAGGTTTTCTCACATAACGGGCGTAGCAGATCAGGGTGAGCAGAAAAAAAACTCCGCTGAGCACATCTTTGCGTTCGGCGATCCAGGCGACGGATTCGACGCGCAGTGGATGAATGGCGAACACCGCGGCGACGAACGCACTCGGCCAAATCGCGTTCGTCATTCGCGCGAGCAAAAGAAAAAGCAAAATCGCGACAATGCTGTGTAGCAAAACGTTGACGAAGTGATGCCAGCCCGGTTGCACGCCGAAGATCTGGCAATCGAGCATGTGCGAGATGGAAGTGAGCGGGTGCCAGTTTTGCGAATGAATGTGCGTGAATGCCCACGCGATGCTCTGCCACGAGACGCCGTTGTAGATGTGCGGGTTCTGTAAAACGTAAAGCGGATCGTCGTAGTTGATGAATTGATGATGAAGTGTCTGTCCGAAAACACCCCAGACCAGCGCGACGAGGCCGATGCAGATGGCGATCGGCTTTAGAAACGTCCAACCGCCGTAGAACGGGGCGGGCTGTTCAACTCCGAAAGTTTTCGCGAGCGGGCTGTTCAACATTCAACGTTCAATCGATCAGCAATCCGAAATCCGCAATCCAAAACAGAATCGGCACATTTCTAAACTGTTTGCGCCGGGACCCCGCCAAATGCCGGAGGAGCCCCGAATCAGCAGATGGAGGAGAGCGTGTATTTAGGGCGTTTGCGGAGCATGGCCACGGTCCGGCGCGGAACTGGACCAGGCCATATTAAATGCCGGTCCATCTCCATTTCCTCCAACTCAACATATGAAAAAACTAATCTTCGTCCTCCCTATCTCGCTTTTGCTAACCCTCAATTGGGCAATGGCCGACGGGAACCTGTCGTCTGTTCCCGATCGTGCTGTTGTAACCAATGGCCCCGTGCAGGCGATCGTGCGCGCGGGTGACACGATCTACATTGGTGGACAATTCAACCGGGTCGGACCGCGCACCGGGCCGGGGGTCGAGGTCGCGCTCGACGGAACTCAAAACTCGGGATTGCCCGAGATCGCAGGCGCCGGGCCTAGCTCGCTTTCCGGCTCTGGCGGCGGATTAAATGCGGTCGCCGCCGATGGCTCCGGCGGTTGGTACATCGGCGGGCTTTTCACTCACGTCGGCGGAATCCCGCGGACCAACCTCGCCCATATCCGCGCAGACCACAGTGTCGATCCGAATTTCAATCCTTATGTTAACGACGCCGTTCGCAGCATCGCGGTGTACGGCTCGACGGTTTACGCGGCCGGAAAGTTCACATCGATCGGCGGACAGCCACGCAATTACATCGCCGCGCTCAATACCGCGGACGGGAGCGTGAAGGCCTTCAACCCCAATGCCAGCGCGCCAGTCGAGACGATGGCGATCTCAAGCGATGGCTCGATCGTTTACGTCGGTGGCAGATTTACGGTGGTTGGGGGGCAGCCGCGTATTGCGATCGCGGCTCTTAATGTCGGCGGTACTCTCGACGGCACTGCCACGCCGACGTTCAACCCGACGGCCACCAACACCTCCGGCGGCATTGGTGTGATCAACGCACTCGCGATCTCGGGCTCGACCCTTTATGTGGGAGGCACCTTCAACACCATCGGCGGGCAGCCCCGAAACAGCATCGCAGCGCTCAGTCTCGGGGTTCCTCTCGACGGCGTCGCGGTCGCCGGTTTCAACCCAAGCCCGAACAACAGTGGATGTGCTGCCTGCGCCAACATTTATTCGCTGGCGGTATCGGGATCGACCGTCTACGCAGGTGGGCTCTTCAGCACCATCGGCGGGCAACCGCGCACCGGGCTCGCCGCTCTCAACGCCGCGGACGGTACCGCGACCGTCTTCAATGCCAATTGCAATGGGAGCGCGTTCGCGCTGGCGGTGTCGGGATCGGCTCTGTACGCAGTTGGAAGCTTCCGCTCCATTGACGGAGGCGCATCAATGGGCGGGCAGCCACGTAACTACGCCGCGGCGCTTAATCTTGTCAGTGGCACTGCGACCGGCTTCAATCCCAATGCCAATAACACTGTCACTGCAGTCGCTGTCTCCAGTTCGGCCGTCTACCTGGGCGGATATTTCAGTTCGCTCGGCGGAGTAGTGCGTCGCAGCATCGCGGCCATCAACGCGCTCGACGGCAGCGTGACCGGCTTCGATCCCAATGCCGGATGGCCTAACGGCAACACTGCGACCGTGTACGCGCTGGCCGTTTCCGACTCGACTGTTTACGCCGCGGGCTATTTCGGTTCAATCGGCGGCCAACTGCGCGCAAGCATCGCGGCACTTAATCCTGCCGACGGCTCCGCGACCAGTTGGGATCCCACGGCCCGTTATTTCGGCGGGCCTGCGGTGGTCGAGACGCTTGCGCTTGCGGGTTCAACCATTTACGCCGGCGGTGCTTTCAACACGATCGGCGGTCAGTCCCGATACTGCATTGCCGCGCTCAGCACGGCCGACGGCACAGCTTCAACCTGGAACCCAAATCCAAACTCAGAGGTGGCTGAACTTTTGGTGTCCGGGCCACTCGTCTACGTCGGCGGCTATTTCACGACTATCGGCGGGCAGACCCGCAACAAAATCGCGGCGCTCAACGCGTCCGACGGCACCGTCACGAGCTGGGATCCCGACGCGACTCCCAACGCCAACGTGCTCGCCCTGGCCATCTCTGGATCGACAATCTACGCGGGCGGAAATTTCCCATCGATTCGCGGCGTCCCGCGCAAAAACATCGCCGGGATCAACATCAGCGACGGCACGCCGACGAGCTTCGATCCGCAGGCGGACGCGGGTGTCTACGCGCTAGCGGTGTCGGGCTCGACTGTTTACGCCGCTGGCTTTTTCAGCACGATCGGCGGCCAGACGCGGAATCTGGTCGCCGGCCTAAACGCAAGCGATGGCAGCGCCACCAGCTTCAACCCTAACGGCGCGCCGGGCTTCGGAGCATTCGCGCTGGCGGTCGCGCCTGACGGGACGCTTTACGCGGGGGGATCGTTCAACACTTTCGATCTGGCTTATCAGCAGGGGTTCGCCCAGTTCTCGCCAACATTGAAACTAACCAACGTCGTCTCGCGCAAGATTCACGGCAGCGCGGGTCAGTTCGATGTGGATCTTCCGCTCACGGGCACTCCCGGCATTGAATGTCGCAGCGGCGGCGCCGGCGGAGACTACACGCTGATCTTTACCTTCGTGAATAACACCACCGTCACGAGCGCCAGCGTTAGCAGCGGAACGGGCAGTGTCTCCAGCAGCTCTCCTGGTCCGAACCCAAATCAATACACGGTCAATCTCACCGGTGTGACCAACGCGCAGTATGTGACCGTTACTTTAAACGGTGTGCTCGATTCCACGGGAGCCAGCGGCAATGTCGTCGTCGTCCCGCAAAACTCGCGCATTGATCCAGGCGGTCGCGATGAGCATCAAGCCAACGACAACGCCGAATACGCGAAACGCGGCATCGCTACTTCCGACAATGGCAGCGTAAGCGCGAATCGTTAGGTGGAAAAAGGCGGGAAAGGACTCGCGTTGAAAATTTCTGAGAACGTCCGCGACCGCCGGCATCAAGGCCACCTGCACCGACGCGCATTCGTCGCGCCAGAGCGCGCCAGCATGTTCGGCGCGGACAAACAAGAGAATGAGGATGGTGACCGTGAGCAGAATCGCCGTGCTCCACTCCAGGCGTTTGAGGATTTGATTATTCAATCGCGATGCGGCGAGTGATCTGAAGAAATTCTCGCCGCGGCATTTATTAGCCGGCAGACGGATTCGAACCGACGACCTGCTGATTACAAATCAGCTGCTCTACCAGCTGAGCTATGCCGGCAAAAATGCGGCGCACATTAGCGCAAGCCGGCTCCGCAAACAAGTTGTCGATCTTCCGGCAATAGCGCGATTGTCGATCTTACACCAGGCCTTGGTCCATCATCGCGTTCGCGACCTTGAGGAAGCCGGCAATGTTGGCGCCGTTCACGTAGTTGCCAGGCGTGCCGTACTTCTCGGCGGTGCGGAAGCAGACTTCGTGGATCGTCTTCATGATGTTGTAGAGACGGTTGTCGACTTCCTCGCGCGTCCATGAAATGCGCATCGAGTTTTGCGCCATTTCCAATCCCGATGTGGCAACGCCGCCCGCGTTCGCCGCTTTGCCGGGCCCGAATAAAATCTTCGCCTCCAGGAATTGATTCACGCCGTCGATCGTCGTCGGCATGTTCGCACCTTCGGAGACAACGTAGACGCCGTTGCGCAAAAGATTGGCGGCGTCTTTGGCGTTGATTTCATTCTGTGTCGCGCTCGGGAATGCGCACTGCGCTTTGTGATTCCAAAGCGGGTTGTGATCGAGGGCAAGATCGACATCGGTAAACACGGCGCCATTGAATTTGTCCGCGTATTCGGAAATGCGCCCGCGGCGGACGTTCTTCAAGTCCATCACGAAAGCCAGCTTCTCCCGCGTGATCCCGGCCTCATCATATATATAACCGGTCGAATCCGAGAGCGTCACCGGCACGGCGCCGAGCGAAATGAGTTTCTCGACCGTGTATTGCGCGACATTTCCGCTTCCGGAAACGAGCGCGATCTTTCCCTTCAATTCTTCCTTGCGCGTCTTCAACATTTCCGCCGCGAAATAAACCGCGCCGTATCCAGTCGCTTCCGGACGAATAACGGAACCGCCCCAAGTCAGACCTTTTCCTGTCATCACTCCGGTGAATTCGTTTTTGATGCGCTTATACATTCCGAACATGAACCCGATCTCGCGCGCGCCCACGCCGATGTCGCCCGCAGGAATGTCAGTGTTCGGCCCGATGTGACGCGAAAGCTCCGACATGAACGCCTGGCAAAATCGCATCACTTCGAAATCGCTTTTCCCTTTGGGATCGAAATCGGCGCCGCCTTTGCCGCCGCCCATCGGCAGTGTCGTTAGGGCATTTTTGAACACCTGCTCGAAAGCGAGGAATTTGAGGATGCCTAGATTGACCGAGGGATGAAAACGCAGTCCGCCTTTGTACGGCCCGATCGCGCTGTTCATCTGAATGCGGAATCCGCGATTCACATGAAAGTTCCCCGCGTCATCGCGCCACGGCACGCGGAACATAATGACACGTTCCGGCTCGATGATGCGCTCGAGAATGTTGTGCTCGCGATACTCAGGATGTCGATCTAACACGACTGCCAACGATTCGACTACTTCCTGCACCGCCTGATGAAACTCCGGCTCGGCCGGGTTCTTCGCCTTCACCTCGGCCATCAATGTTGAAACGTAATCGCTCATGAGATTTCGGGGCGCGGCGACATCAAAAACGCACCGGCCATGGAAGGACACAGATTTACACGGATTTCTTGTCCCCACGAGAACCTAAATCTTTTATCTTCGTTCATGGCCAGAAACCGCGACTACGTCATCTACATCACAACGAAGCGCGGCGCGAAAACGCGTTACGACAAGGAAGGCGAGGCCTGGACTCAAACGGCGTCGACCGGAATCGTGCGCAAGATGACGGCGGAACAATTGTTGTCGCATCTTTTGCCTCCGCTCGCTGGCGATCAGCGCGGCCTCACCGTCACCGTCATCAATCACCAATCCCGCTCGCATCGCACCCGATCCCCATCAGCACACCGTTCTCAAGCACGGACGGATTGACCGTGAGAAAAAGCACAACGCCGCTCACCGGCGCGATGACTGTTTCGAGAACATCGCCAAACAAATCACCGACCGTTCCGATCTCCTGTGCCTTGCCGATGTTATCGCCCGCCGCCACGCTTGGATAAAACATTCCGGCGTTCTTCGCGTAGACCCACTCGAACGCGGTCAACATCGTCGGCTTCGGAACTGACATGTCGATCTTGCCGATCATTTCCAAATGCGCCATGACTCGCAGCACACCGTTAACGAGCAGCTCGACCGCGTCCTCCTGCAACTGTCCGACGCCGCCGGCTTCGGCCAGAATGGCGGGAACGCCGCGCTCCGCCGCAGCGACATAACTCGACGAACCCGCCACACCGGCTCGGTGCGCCGGTTGGATCGGCTTGTTCACGGTCAGCACATACGGAAGTCCAAACGCCATCGCGAGCTCCTTCGATTTCACATCGACCACTTCATTTCCGCCGCGACAAATGCAGAACGGCACGAGCGCCTCCGGAATATCGCCGCCGTGAAGATCGACATACGCATCTGCGTGCACCACGAACTCATTGATGAGCGCATGCGCCATTTGCTCGCTATAGCTTCCATTCGGATCGCCCGGAAAAACGCGGTTCGGATTTACGTTATCGACCGGGCAAACAAACATCGTCCGGTTCCGGAACGCCGGTAGATTCAACACCGGCAACAAAATGACCGTGCCCGAAATCTTCTGCGGATCGAGCGCTTTGCTCAACCGAATCACCGCCTCAATCGCCGGATACTCGCCGCCGTGCACACCGGCGTTAACGAACAATGTTAGACCCGGCTTCGCGCCGGCAACAGTGATGACCGATCGCGGCTCATCATTCGACAGCGCCGCGCCAGTCAGCCTAACGAGATGCCGCTGCGTCGTCCCGACGGTGAACTCTTCAAGTAGCGGAAGTCTTAGCGCACTCATGTCATCGAAGCTGTTTGAGGAGATTGTTGTAGTCTTCATGCGTGCCGATCCAAAACCAGACGAAGACATCGCTATCCTTCTGCGCTAGCGCGCGATAATGATCGCCGATTCGCGCTGACCAGACGTTTCGCACGACCGGTTTGAACTGCATTGATGGGTGGAATGGGTCACGGAGCCAAAGTTGAAACTTGTCTCGCGCGAGACATTGGACGTGAGCGGGCAGTCGGTTGAACTCGTTCCAGAAACGCCGGTGCGTTCTGGACGTCACGGCATCTCGCGGACGCGGCCCGCTTTGATGTCCTCTTCCACCTCGTGCAAGATGCTGTCGAGTTTGCCGCTCCCGATGTCGCGCTTCATCTGCTCGTCCCATTCGTCATCTTTCCAGCCGTGCAACCACGCCGCGAGTTCGGCTCGGTGTTCAAGCGAAAGCTGCTCAATCGCGCTTTTGATTTCGGCGAGACTCACATGTCGATCTTATCATTGGTTAACTCGCCTTCCAAACGCGGTCGGCTCAACTCTCAACCAAAGCAACGCCTTCTCTCAACCATCAACCTCCGGCTGACGGTCTGCCCAAACTAAGAGATTTCCCTGCCGAGATCGGCGGATCCGGCGAAACGTTACCGGAATAATTGCCACTGGATTAGCTATCTATTCTAGATCAATCTCCGAATATTCGCCGGTCCGCAAAGTTGCGATGCGCGATGCAATCTTCTCGGCCTTCGGTTCCAACTTCGGCCAGCTCGCGAAAGGCAACACCAGGATGGCTAGCTTGCGTCCGGACAAATTCTGCTGTTTGCGCAAGGCTTGATCTGTGGTGATGAGCAAGTCGAACTGCCGCTCGGCCGCATCGAGCAATTCGCCATTGGACAACGTCGACCAGCCCATCTCTGCCGCGGTTGTGACTTCGTGCTCGTTCAGAAATGCGCGAAGTGGGGCGGGCGTTCCCTGATCAAAGAGAATCCGCACAGGATCACGTAGCGGCGAGACTCTTCTCCGCAAACGCCAGCACAGCGAGCACTTGTTCCCGAGTCACTCCGGGAAACCACTCGAGAAACTGATCAACGGTCGCGCCCGACTCGAGATTTTCGAACAAAGCCTTCACCGGTACGCGCGAGTTTCTAAATCGCCAGGCGCCGCTCAACGTATCCGCCGAACGTTCAACTGCCGGACATGCGCTCCAGTCCATCACATGTCGATCTTATCATGGCTTGGTTGCGCTTCCAAGTTCGCGCAACACATGACCAAAGCGGTAAAGAATTTTTCCATCATAAGCCGCTTATGATACATGAGTGGCGCTGCTTGGATGATTACTCGTTTCGTCACTTCGCGGCTTCAAAACCCGGCAGTTGAGCCATGGCTAAACCAGTACCGCTTCGGTGCCGACGAATTCCGTTTCCAGTTCCGGCTCGCCGTCTTCCAGCAACATCGCAATCACTTCGCGAAGATTCGCGCGCAATTCCTCGAGCGTGGCCCCTTGCGAATGCGCGCCAGAAAATCCGGGCACGTATCCGACGAATAATTTCGTTTCAGGTTCGCGCTCAATGACGGCTGTAAACGTGCGCATGTCTCCAATGTAGCGCGGCAGTCTTGGCCGCAAATCGGGCAGGGATTTCAGCGACCAAATGTCAAATGTTTAGACGCGACCCCATTTCCATTCAGTTCCTCCGTAAAAGTCACCAAAGGCGAACAGTTCCTCGGAAGGTTCGAGAGCAGCGAGATAAGCGATCGCCGCTACTGCACGAAATGCGGCGCTCACGTCATGATCGATCACCCCAAGTTAGGCTTAATCGACGTCCGCAGCGCAATCCCGACGACGGTGATGTTCAAGCCGACAGTGCACCTCAATTACGAGGAATCAGTGCTGCCGATCAAAGACGGTCTGCCCAAGCTAAAAGATTTCCCCGCCGAGATCGGCGGTTCCGGGGATACGATGCCGGAGTAGTTTGCCGCGGAGCAGCTACTGTCGCCGATGCCGCTGTTTAGATCTTCCGCGGCTGGACTTATTCGACCGCTTGGTGCTGCGCAGGACACTTACCTCAGTTAACTCGCCGTCCTTCGTATATTCGATTAGGAGCGGGAACTTCTTTAGTGCGCGTTTCGGCAGTTCCCAGATAAACGCGCCATAGGGCGGTTGTTCGCCGCGTTTATGTTTTCGCAACGTGATGCGAGCGAAATGTGAGTCGATCGAGCATTCGATACCGTCTTCCTCGACCGCAACGCTCCGCTCCGCCGCGACGTTCATCTTCAAGTCTCGAAAGAGCCGCGACCGATACATGTTGTGAACCTCAACCCTGATTTTCGTGCCATGAAACAGGATCGCGTCGGAAACAATCGTCGCCGCCTTTTTGTTTGGAAATGTCTTGCGCGAAGTCGGCCGCGATTTGTGCCCGATCATCTTCTTTGTTTTCATCAACAAAGAAGGCTAGCGCAATTCACGGCTGCGGCGTTTCCAGCGGCCGTGCACGAGGATCAGAATTTGGAAAGCTCGCGGTTAACGCCCTCAAGATTAGTACACCTGCTGGCTCGTGTAGACGTTCGGGATGATCCGACAAATATTTCCCCACCACGGCCGCGAGTTGATCGACAGAAAAATGACCAGGAGGGAGCTTAAAAGACGCGTACGGGGTCCATGTTTTCCAGCTTCCCTCCAAAAATCCGGCTAGGTATCCAAGCCCGTATAATTTGAGGACCATGTCGTCAGGTTTTATTTGGCTGCCGTCAACGCTCTGAATGAGGCGAATTGAACGCAAAAGAGAGTTGCCGTCCGTGACGATAGTCTGGCCATTACTAGCTCCCGTCGATAAAGCCATTGCGGTCAAAATGACCGCGAAGCGCACCTTCATTTACGCAGCCTAGGCCAAACCGGTCGCGGGTGGCAATAGGGCTTCCAATCTTCAATCTCGTCGCCCTTCTCCCGAAGTCTACGCGCGAGAGAAGTTCCAATCAGCTTTGAGCATCAAGCAGCTAGCGGATTAGAGTCGATCACGGCGCATTTGTAGCGCAGAATTTTCCCTTTCGCGGCAAGGCAAGAAACGCCGAAGCAATTCTTCAACTTTGAGCTTTGTGTCTCGGCTCGCAAACGGATGAGTAACTATGCGATGAACGATCTTCTTCGGTTTAATCGGCACCTTGCGAACCAATCGTTCGGATCATCCCGATAAAATGATTCATCTTCGTTAGGCGATCGAAGGATTCGGAACTCGCGTTCGAAGCGATAACGAGTTGGCTTGTAGAAGAACAGTGTATTGTGGGTGAATTGCGTCCTTGGAAACTCAAGTGGCTTGTAGGTGACTCCGTACTTCATCAATTCGTTCGGCAAGAACTTCCGGATCGCCTTAACAGAACTGACAATAACGACACTTTCTGGCGACGGAGTATATGCACTCCACATTTTGAAGGATTCGCATGTGTTTCGATGCCAGCATGAAATGAAAACAACTATTCGGTGAATCTCCGGATAGTCGCGAACACTGCGATCATCGATCCTGTAGAGCTGGTGAAATATTTGATCTGATTTCGACATGCTTTGAAGATTTCCAGGTGACGGACGTCCTTCAAACCTGTCGACCTCGCCAAAGGGATCCTTCAACTTATCGGCCCGAGGAAAATACAACGTCGAGCTGCTGATCAGATCCTCGAATTTCCGCAAGTCCATATATCGCCAGAGAATTTCCGAATCTGAAACGGTCTTAAGCGGCCAATCTTCAGCATCGATTGGTGCTAGCGGTCCAACGAGTCGGTTCGTCGCCCGGTGAATCATTACGCGCGCAAGTGGAATGTCACCGTGGCGTTCGTTCATCGTTTCGTACGCAAAACAGCCGGGCCATTTCTGACCCGGCTGTCGAATTCATTTGTTCGTTAGGCGTTTCTTAGTAATCCATTCCGCCCATACCGCCCATGCCGCCGCCGCCCATGCCGCCCGGAGGCATGCCGCCGCCCTTTTCCTTTTCAGGCATTTCGGTGATGATGGCTTCGGTGGTGAGCAACAGGCCTGAGATCGACGCCGCGTTTTGCAACGCGCTGCGCGTGACCTTCGTTGGATCGACAACGCCCGCCTTGACCAAGTCGGCGTATTCGCCGGTGGCGACGTTGTAACCTTCGTTGCCTTTGCGCTTCTTCACTTCTTGCACGATGAGCGCGCCTTCCTGTCCGGCGTTATCGGCCAGGGTGCGAAGCGGTTCTTCGATCGCGCGACGCACAATTTGCACGCCGACCAGTTCGTCGCCTTCCAAGCCCTTGATGTTATCGAGCGCTTTCTGCGCACGAATCAAAGCAACACCGCCGCCCGGGACGATGCCTTCTTCAACGGCCGCGCGAGTCGCGTGCAACGCGTCTTCGACGCGCGCCTTCTTCTCTTTCATCTCGGTTTCGGTCGCTGCGCCAACGTTCACGACGGCGACACCGCCCGCGAGTTTGGCCAGACGTTCCTGAAGTTTTTCGCGATCGTAATCGCTCGTCGTCTCTTCGATCTGACGACGGATTTGTCCGACGCGACCCTGGATGTCGTTCTTCTTGCCTTCGCCTTCCACGATGGTGGTGTTTTCCTTGTCGATCGTGACGCGTTTGGCGCGGCCGAGATCTTCAAGTTTCACGTTCTCGAGTTTAATCCCGAGATCTTCGGTGATGCACTGACCGCCGGTCAGCACCGCGAGATCTTCCAGCATCGCTTTGCGACGATCGCCGAATCCCGGCGCCTTGACCGCGGCGACCTGCAATGTGCCGCGCAATTTGTTCACGACCAAAGTCGCGAGCGCTTCGCCTTCTACATCTTCCGCGATGATCAAGAGCGGACGACCAGCCTTCGCCACTTTTTCCAGCAGCGGCAGCATGTCCTTCAGGCTCGAGATTTTCTTCTCGTGGATGAGGATGTAAGCGTTTTCGAGAATCACTTCCATCGCTTCCGCGTTGGTCACGAAGTAGGGCGACAAATATCCTTTGTCGAATTGCATGCCTTCGACCACGTCGAGCGTGGTTTCGATCGACTTCGCTTCTTCGACTGTGATCGTTCCGTCCTTGCCGACTTTGTCCATGGCGTCGGCAATGATCTCGCCGATCGTCTTGTCCCAGTTCGCCGAAACGGTCGCGACCTGCGCGATTTCCGTGCGGTCGCTCACCTTCTTGGAGATTTTCTTCAGCTCATCAACGATCGCTTCGACGGCTTTGTTGATGCCGCGTTGAAGTGAAGTCGGGTTCGCACCGGCGGTGACATTGCGCAGTCCTTCTCGATAGATGGATTCCGCTAACACTGTTGCCGTGGTCGTGCCGTCACCCGCGATGTCCGAAGTTTTCGACGCGACTTCGCGAACGAGCTGCGCGCCCATATTTTCATACGGATCTTCGAGCTCGATTTCTTTCGCGACCGTCACACCGTCTTTCGTGATCGTGGGACTGCCGAATTTCTTATCGAGAATAACATTGCGCCCGCTCGGTCCGAGCGTGGCCTTGACGGCCCGCGCCAGTTTCTCGATGCCGCGCAACAACGCGTGCCGCGCATTTTCATCAAATTGTAATTGTTTAGCTGCCATAATATTTTCTTAGTTCTTAGTTTGTTGGTTGAAAGTAGAGATGTCTTAGGAACGCAGGAACCCAGGAAAACAAACCGGTTAGGACTTCTGAATTCAGAATCCCTTCCTGCTTTCCTGCTTTCCTTAGCGATCCCATTTCTATCTTTCCTTAGCCGATGATTCCGAGGATGTCGTCCTCGCGCATGATCAGAAAGCTATCGCCACCGATCTTGATTTCAGTGCCGCCGTATTTTGAGATCAGCACCTTATCGCCTTTTTTCACCGTGAACTCCACCTTCTTGCCCTCTTCGTTCACTTTACCGGTCCCAAGAGCGACGACTTTGCCTTCTTGCGGTTTTTCCTTCGCGGTATCAGGGATAATGATCCCGCCTTTTTTTACTTCCTGCTCTTCAATCGGCTGCACCAGCACCCGGTCTCCGAGAGGTCTTACATTAACTGCTGCCATAAGTTCTCTCTTTCTTTGTTTCTGTTTTTGGTTGAGCCGGCGATTGTCGATCTTGCGACATCGTCGGCAAATTCGTTACTTCTTCTTGTCTTCGTCGACGACTTCGAACTCTGCATCGACAACGTCGCCGCCGTCACGTCGCGCGCCTTCACCTTGTTGTTCGGCGCCGGGACGCGATTGCGTCTCAGGTCCAGGCGGCGGACCGGCTTGTGCACCTTGGGCCGCTGAAGCCTGCTTGTAAAGTTCGGCACTGATTTCCTGGAATTTGTTTTGGAGATCGTCATACGTCCGCTTCATCGCGTCGGTGTCGTCCTTGCTGATCGCTTCGCGCACCGCGGCGATGGCGTCCTCGACCTGTTTCTTTTTGTCAGCCGGAACTTTGTCGCCCAATTCTTTCAATTGCTTCTCGCTTTGATACGCGAGCATGTCGGCGTTGTTCTTGATCTCGATGCCTTCCTTCGCCTTCTTGTCTTCTTCGGCGTGCGACTCCGCTTCGCTCTGCATCTTCTGGATCTCTTCTTTCGAAAGTCCCGAGCTGCCGGTGATGGAAATTTTTTGTTCCTTGCCCGTGCCGAGATCCTTGGCCGAGACATGCAGGATGCCGTTGGCGTCGATGTCGAACGTCACTTCAATTTGCGGAACGCCGCGCGGCGCCGGCGGAATTCCATCGAGATGGAACGTGCCGAGATTTTTGTTGTCGCGCGAAAGCGGCCGCTCGCCCTGGAGAACTTTAATCTCCACACCAGGCTGATTGTCGCTGTAAGTCGAAAAGATCTGCGACTTGCGCGTCGGGATCGTCGTGTTGCGCGGAATCATCGGCGTCGCCACGCCGCCCGCCGTTTCAATCGCCAGCGTCAGTGGCGTAACATCGAGAAGCAGCACGTCTTTGACGTCGCCCTTGAGCACGCCGCCTTGAATCGCCGCGCCGATCGCAACGACTTCATCCGGGTTCACACCCTTGTGCGGTTCCTTGCCCGTAATGCTGCGCGCAATCTCCACCACTTTCGGCATGCGCGTCATTCCGCCGACGAGCACCAGCTCGTTAATTTCCTTCTCCGAAAGTTGCGCGTCTTTCAAGCATGCCTTCACCGGCGGAATCGTCCGCTGAAACAAATCATCGCAAAGCTGTTCGAGTTTCGAGCGCGTCAACTTCTTCTGAATGTGCTTCGGCCCGCTCGCATCCGCCGTGATGAACGGCAGATTGATTTCGTATTCCTGCGTGGACGAGAGCGCGATTTTCGCTTTCTCCGCTTCCTCCTTGATCCGCTGGATCGCGTCCGGCTGTTTCGTTAGATCGACACTGCTGTCATTTTTAAATTCGTTGACGATCCAATCCATGATCCGCGAATCCCAATCGTCGCCGCCGAGGTGCGTGTCGCCATTGGTCGCTTTCACTTCAAAAACGCCATCGCCGATTTCGAGAACGGAAATATCGAACGTGCCGCCGCCCAAATCGTAAACGGCAATCTTCTCGTCTTTCTTTTTGTCGAGCCCGTAAGCAAGCGACGCCGCCGTCGGCTCGTTAATGATTCGCAAAACTTCGAGACCGGCGATCTTGCCCGCGTCTTTCGTCGCGTTGCGCTGTGAGTCGTTAAAATACGCCGGCACCGTAATGACGGCTTGCGTGATTTTTTCGCCGAGCTTCGCTTCCGCGTCGGCTTTCAACTTCGATAAAATCATCGCCGATATTTCCGGCGGCGAAAAAGTTTTCTTCTGCCCGTCCGCTTCCACCTGCACGTGCGCGTCGCCATTCGCCGCCTTCACGATCTTGTAAGGCACACGCGATTGCTCTTCATGCACCTCATCAAACTTGCGGCCCATGAAACGCTTGATTGAAAATATCGTGTTCTGCGAATTCGTCACCGCCTGGCGTTTCGCCGCCTGGCCGACAAGGCGTTCGCCGTTCTTCGTGAATGCAACCACCGAAGGCGTCGTGCGCGCGCCTTCACTATTTTCCAAAACGACCGGGTCGCCTCCTTCCATCACCGACATGCATGAGTTGGTAGTGCCCAAATCGATTCCTAAAACTTTAGCCATAAAATTTTCCTTTCGTTGGTCGCGTTCGCTGACGAACAGATTCGCCGCGTCGAGAGTTCGACCTACGACCTCTTTAGCAATCCATATTCCGAAGATGTCGATCTAAGTAATTGTCGATCTGGCAACGGCTTACGCCGAATCGCCCCAGCCCACATCGCGACCACATGTCACAGTAGCTACCCTTCCTTAGAGACAGAGCGTGACGAATCCAACTCTGACTTAGACGTTGGACGTTGGATGTTGAGCGTTGAATGTTTTCTCCTTCTTAACTTGGCCTCTCTCCTGCTTTTCCGTGTGTGATGGAAAATCAGGGCACCGCCGCAGTCGCAACCCCCACCGACATTACCTTTGCTTGCAGTCATTGCAGTTCGCCGCTCGTCGTTGACGCCGCTGCTTCCGGAATGATCCTCGATTGTCAGCGTTGCGGAAAACCAACATCGGTTCCAATGATCGTCCCGCGCGGCGCACCGTCGCCGGAATCAGAATCCAAAGTCGCTGACATCCAACGCGGCCTGAAAGAAAACGAATCTCAGCGCACCGAGATCACCGGCTACATCAATCAATTGTCGATCCAACTGCATCGTTGGCAGCTGCGGCTGCAAACGTTGAACGAGCGCAAAAAAGAGCTCGAAGAAGAACTCCGCAAAACTTCTTAGTTTCGCGAATTCATTGCGCGCGCTATTCATGTTGCGTGCGGCAATACCACGACCTTCTCCGCCTCGTCCTCGATGAAGGCAAACCGAGATCGGATCGCACCGGCACCGGCACGATGTCGATCTTCGGCGCACAAGCGCGCTTCGATTTGCGCGAAAATTTTCCGCTGCTGACAACGAAGAAGCTTCATCTCAAGTCGATCATCTACGAGCTGCTCTGGTTTCTGCGCGGCGACACCAACATCAAATATTTAAACGAACACG
The DNA here is from genome assembly GCA_038229295.1 of Chthoniobacterales bacterium. GTDB lineage: Bacteria > Verrucomicrobiota > Verrucomicrobiia > Chthoniobacterales > UBA10450 > JAJPGZ01. The sequence goes on from JBBROO010000001.1 coordinate 125,313, forward strand.
GCGTTAGCATTTGGAACGAGTGGGCAAACGAAGATGGAAATCTCGGCCGCGTTTACGGCGCGCAATGGCGCGATTGGCGCGGCGAAAACGGAGTACGGGTTGATCAGATCGACAAAGTGATCTCCGAGATAAAGCAAAATCCGTCGAGCCGGCGACTAATTGTCAGCGCGTGGAATCCAGCGGAGATCGACAAGATGGCTTTGCCGCCGTGTCACGTCCTCTTCCAATTCTACGTGCAGGATGGCGAGTTAAGCTGTCAGCTTTACCAACGCAGCGCCGATTTGTTTCTCGGTGTTCCGTTCAACATCGCGTCGTATTCGCTGCTCACGATGATGGTGGCGCAGGTTGTCGATCTTGCCCCGGGCGATTTCGTTCACACTTTCGGCGACCTCCATCTTTACCAAAATCATCTCGACCAAGCCCGCGAGCAACTGACACGCGATTGTCGATCTTTGCCGAAGATGAAATTGAATCCGGCGATCAAAAACATCCACGACTTCACTTTCGAAGATTTCCAGCTGCTCGATTACAACCCGCACCCGTCAATTAAAGCGCCGATCGCGGTCTGATCATTTCTGGGGAGCACAGGCTGCTAGCCTGTAGCATTCGGCCGCTGTGCCGAATGCAGTTTGCGCAAGGCGCAACATCTTCGTGGTTGAACCGAGTGTGACAAGAAGGTTCGCGGCAAGCTGCGGCGAACTACAGGCCAGCGGCCTATGCTCCCCAGAAAAGAAAAGCGCGGTCTGCGACTTTCTCGCCGCACATGGGTTGAACTACATGTGAGGGTTTTCCAGGGAATTGCACGCCAAGCCATAGCGTTCGGCGTAAGCGGGTCGATCTTGTGTTTCGTCGCCGCGTCGCTGCATGGGCAAACCCAAAGTGCGTCGCGGGTCGAAATCGATCTCCAAGCCCAAACGGCGTATTTAATTCGCGGCCGCCACGTAGTTCTCGAATCGCCCATTTCGAGCGGTCGTTATGGCCATCTCACCGAGACCGGCTCGTTCAAAGTGATAGAGAAAGAAGTGAATCACCACTCGAGCATCTACGGCAAGATTGTCGACGCCGATGGAAATACGATCGTGGCGGATGCCGATGCCGACATGCGTGTGCCGCGCGGCGGCAGATTTATCCCCGCGCCCATGCGTTACTTCATGCGTTTTCACGGCGCCGATGGCATGCACGCCGGTTATTTGCCCGGTTATGCCGCGTCACATGGCTGTGTGCGCATGCCGGAAGAATTAGCGATCGCATTCTTCAACGCCGTGCCGGTGGGAACGCCGGTCCAGGTTTTCGGGCGGACACCGCGCACCAATCAATATTACCGTTACGGTCCGCAACCGCAGCAGCGCGGACAGCGGCAATGGTTCGGTCGCCCAATTGATCCGCGAATGAATCCGCGTTACGATCCGCGCTATGTCGATCCTTGGTGGCGTTAGTTAGTGCTTTGCCGAAGCGGTCTCTTCCTCTTTCGCCTTCTCCGCTTTCCAAACCGGCCCGCTCTTCGCGAACACCGGCGCTTCGCTGCCCGCGTGCGCGACGTCGCTGGCCGCGAGTTTGAAAATCGGCAGAATCGGATTTCCCTTCGCGTCCTTTTCGTACTGCACGCCGTCTTTTTCGATCATGAGGAACGCTTTGAAATCCCCACCCGGCCATTCCCCCATTAACACTTCCATCGGATAACTCTGCCCGCCCGTGACCTGCACCGGTTCGCCTCGCCCAAGTCCTTTATACCAGCCCATCTTCGGATCGAGCTGCAGTCCCGCGCTCGCATAAAAACTTTGCGGCCCGTGGCCGGTCGGAGTGGTCGATCCACAATCGAGCACGACCTTGCCGTTGAACCTAACGACCAACGCATCGTCCGCCATTCCAACGAAACGAAACGTGCCGCTCTCCGTCGGCACCACGCTCCCTTTGTAATGCACCACCCACATCTTCGGTTGCACGCGTCCGCCGAGTCCGAACGCGAGCGGCCCTTGCGCCGCGTTAATCTTCGGAATAAAAATCTGCGTCGTGTAAAGCGGATTCGGCCCGACGAAATATTTTTCGAAGGTCGACTCGTTCCAGCCGTTAACGAATTTCGAAAGCTCACCCGGAAAACCGTTTTGCTCATCGAGTTTCGACGGTTGTCCGTTCTTGAGTTGTTTCAGGTCGTAAAACTTTCCGACTAACGAGCCACCGCCTTTCGATTCTTTGAATCCGAAAAACGGAACCGCCGCTCCGCCCGCGCCGCCGCCGCTGCTCGAACTCATTCCGCCGGGATTGAAACTCACATCCACCCCGCCCGCGCCCGCCATCTTCACCGGCGGTGCCGCCAGCTTCGGCATCGCCGGCATTTCCGGCAGCGCCACTTTCGCCAAACCCGTCGTCGTAATTCGCTTCGCCATCGACGGCGCGCTCATCGTGCTTTGCTTTTTCGCCATCTGCACTTTGTGCTCAAGCGCGCGCGTAGATGGATTCGGCGATGGCGGCCCACCTTTGAATGTTAGTTTGCGATTCGCCTGATAACGCTGCACCACCCAAACCGCCGCGCCCAAACCAAAGAGCAAGTGCACCACAATGCTGATGACAAGAAATTTGCTCCCGAGTATTGCCGCGATCCAACGACGTTTCGTTGTCGATCTTTCCGCAGCCGGTTCCGCCACGACGTCGTTCATTCCTCTTCGCTCACCGTGAAAGTGACGTTGTCGATCTTCGCCAGCGCCAACGCGTCGAGCACATCGATCGTGCGCGAATATTTCGCCTGCTCATCGCTGATGATCGTGACGACCGCCGGCGTTTTGGCCGCGTCCGCGTTCTGTTTCAAGCGCATCAACGTCGCTTTGAGTTGCGGCAGCTCCGTGCTTTTCGCCGAATCAAACGGCTCATCATTCAAGCTCACTTCGCCCGTGTCGGAGATGTTGATAATTTGTTCGTCGACAAAATCCGTCGATGTCGATGTTGCGGCGGTGCCGGGGAGTTGCGTGTTCAACTCGTTTTCGATCTTCACCGCGCCGGCCATGACCATGAAGAAAAGCATGATGACGAAAACCACGTCGATCATCGGCGCGATCTGGAATCCGAAATTGCCTTCGTTAGGATTAACCTCGAGTCGCATTCGTCAGTCCTTGTTCACCGCCGAGAACGAAATGTCGGTGATGCCCGCTTCCGCGCACGCATTCATCGCTTGCGAAACATAAATCGCCGGCACATCGCGATCGCCGCGAATGACCGCGCGGAAAGTCGGGTTCGCGGTGCCCGTCACTTTCTTTTCGCCCGTTATCTTCGCGGTCTTCAATAACTCAACCATCGGCGTCGACTGCGTGAAGACGCGATCGTCGAAAACGAAACTCGCCTTCTTTTCCTTCCAACGAACATTCACCACCGCTTCCGCGCGCGAGTTATCTTTTTTCTGCGCGTCTTTCGCGATCGGCAGCGTGATCGTCTTATCGACCTTCAGCACCTGCGCCGAAGTGATCGTCATGAAGAAAACGAGAATGGTCAGCAGCACATCGATCATCGGCGCGACCTGAAATTCTGGTTCGCCCGATTCTGCTCCGCCTACTCCCGATGCCATATGTCGATCTTACTTCGGTTGCTCGGTGATGATCTTGCCGGTCTGTCCCGAGCCGCTTGGTTGCACCAACCAATTCGGAATCGCGGCGTAAAGTTCTTCATCACCAAGATGAACGCCGACGAGCGATTCGTACGGCATCTTCCGGAACAATCGATTGATCACGTCCTGGATGTGATGCAGCGATGCCGTCGCGCGATTGCGCAGAAAATAAAACGCGCCGAACGCCGGGATGGCAATGATCAATCCACTCGCCGTCGCCACCAGCACCTCGCCGATCGCTGCTGAAAGTCCGGACGGATCGCCAATCCCCGAAGCGCCGAGTTTGGCGAACGCCTTGATCATTCCCGTAACCGTGCCTAACAAGCCGATCATCGGCGCGGTCACGCCGATGACAGACAAATAACTGATGTAGGTTTGCATCGACGAATTTTCTTTCGAGAGCTCGGACGTCATTCCTTCCTCTGCCACGTCCTTGCC
>JBBROO010000002.1:0-128890 GCA_038229295.1 Chthoniobacterales bacterium
CGATCCGTCGTCCCCAGCGCGTGAACGGTGCGCTTTCCGTTCGTTTTTTTTATCCCCCAATACGAATCATTCTCGCGGTGACGGAAGAGATTCGGCCCAACGTTCTCGAGGAAAGCGAACGTTCCGCGCTGTTCTGAAGTGCCAGCCGTTTTCATCGTCCCGGGAGCATAAGGGCTACCACCGGGGGCTACCACCAATTTTTTGTAAACTTCTCATAACTTACCGATCACCTCAAAACGCTGGGTAAAATCAGCATTTTAAAGGTGTCGGGCCGGCGAGATTCGAACTCGCGACCTCTTGAACCCCATTCAAGCGTTCTACCAAGCTGAACTACAGCCCGTGCGAATCAGCGCTCAAGATGTCCACGCTGTGAGAAAAGTGTCAATTAACTCCGGCAAGTCATCGCTGTAACCGCCTTCGAGAATCGCTGCCGTCGAGATGTCGATCTTGCGCAACCATTCCCCGAACCTGGCGAAATCCTCCTGCTCCAAAGTCATTTGCACGAGTGGATCGCGCGCATACGCGTCGAATCCGGCCGACACGAGCAGGAGATCCGGTTTGAACGCGACCAATTTCTCCAGTGCGCGTTCTGTAAGATCGACATGTTCGTTTCGCGGCGTTCCGGGAGCGACTGGATAATTGCCGATGTTGGCAAAAGATTTTGCTCCCGTGCCCGGATACGCGGGAAATTGATGGATCGACGCAAATCGAATCCGCGAATGATTCGCTACGATATCTTCGGTTCCATTTCCATGATGCGCATCGAAGTCCCAAATCGCGACGCGTTCCGCGCCATTCTCCAGCGCATCCAACGCCGCCACCGCGATGTTGCTGTAATAACAAAATCCCATCGCGCGTGCACGCGTCGCGTGATGTCCCGGCGGTCGCATTAAACTAAACGCGCGTTCACCTTTTAATGCGGCGCGCGCCGCTTCCATGGCCGCGCCGGCCGATTGCCGCGCATACATGTCGATCTTCGGATAAGCCGGCGTGTCGGCATCGAAATCGCCGATCGGATTTGCGACAAGATCGACATGTTCGCGTGAATGCGCGCGCAACAATTCTTCATCCGTCGCCGCGCGCGGCTCGCGCCACTCCCAATCACCATGTCGATCTTTCAGCAGCGGGACGGTGTTAGTTACCCGCGGCGGACGTTCCGGATGACCGGGCGAAGAATACTCCACGCAACGCGGGTCATGGAAGACGGTCATCGGACTCTTTTAAATGACGGGCAGCTCTTCAGGATTTCAAAATTTGCAAAATAGATTTACAAACCAATCAATACATAAGCCCACTTTACCGTTTCAATAAATGCACAAAAAGAATTCCAAACCCGCTGGAGAAGAACCGAGAGTGCCAACGGATTTTCGCAAAGCCCTCGCGGCTGCCGCGGCGGCAAAGGCCAAGTGGAGCGATCTCACGTCGATCGCGCGGCGGGATTTTATTAGTTGGATTGACTCAGCTAAACAACTGGAGACACGTAAACGCCGGATCGAGAGAGCCTGCTCGATGCTTGTCGCCGGAAAGCGACGCCCCTGCTGTTATTCAATCGTGTCATTCGATCTTTACACAGCCCTCAAGGATACTCCGGAGGCGAAGGCTCAGTGGAGCGATCTTACGCCGATTGAGCGCAGAGATTTTATTAGTTGGATGGACTCTGCCAAGAAACGACCGGAGGCACATAAACGTCAGATCGAGAAAGCGTGCGCGATGCTTGCGGCAGGGAAACGAAGTCCGTGATCTTTTGAGATTGCAGCAAATCCTCAATGGAAAGGGATTAAATGATCAGTAACGCCACCAAACGCACGATTCTGCGCTGCGTTCACCTTATCTTGAGCATTCCGATACTCGGTTACATTTATGAACCGGCTTCGGAAGTTCAAGAGTACGTCGGCGGTGTTCGGTTTATCTTCGTTCCTCTAATGATCCTTTCGGGATATTGGATGTATGCAGGCTTAATCTTCGCCATTATCGGCGTGGCACTGTGGCTCGGAGCCTATCAGATGTCTGGATATGGCGCGGCTCTCCTGAGTCAGGTCGCGCTATTCATCGGGCGGAAAATTTGGTTGGTGACTCGGGCGCGGCGTTTAAACGAGAGAGAAGCGTGACCAGCCGGCTATTTGAAATCTTTTCCCGTGCCGATAAACGCTGCGGTGCGGGGAGCAACGGCCCATCGTAATTTGCCGCCGGCGATTTTCACTTTTTCGCCGCTCACTTGCTCAACATAATCGCCGTCTGTCATCTCCGGTGATACATCGATGTCGATCTTCGCTTCGGTTTTACCGCGATTGAAGATGACGACGACGCGGTCGTCGAGATACGCGCGCACAAATGCGTAAACATCGTGATCGCATTGTAAAGTTCGCCGGCTCCCGTTTCGCAATGCCGGATGCGTGCGGCGAATGGCGCCGAGCTTCTTAAAATTTTCGAGCACGCGCTTCTCGTCGGCGGAAACTTCATCCCCGAAGCGCATGTCGCGGCGATTATCGGGATCGCCCGCGCCGGTCATGCCGATCTCGTCGCCGTAGTAAATCATCGGCACACCGTCGATCGACATGAGGAATGCTTGTGCCAATTCGATCTTCGCGAAATTGGCGGGGTCGTGCACCGACGGCGGAGTTTTCCAACCGACCTCTTCTTCCTTCACACCCTCGCCGGCCGGAAGCTCGCCATCGGCGTAAGCCATGAAGCGACCCTTGTCGTGATTGCCGATCAGCGGCGACATCAACGTCTCTTTGCCATAACTTTTTTCGGACGCGGCTAACGAATCATCGAGCGCCCTCATGTCGCCGCTGCTTTGGCCGAATGTCTCTTTGATTTGGTCGTAAAGCGGAAAATCGAATTGGCCGTCGAGCATGTTCGGACCGACGAACGACATGATGCCGGCGCGATCTTTGAAGGTTTCGCCCACGAGATAGATCGGCGAATCACGATGTCGATCTACGCCGTCGCGCAGCGCCGCGCGAAATTTCCACCAGAAGCTCGGCAGGATGTGTTTGACCGCGTCGAGCCGAAAACCATCGAGCTTGTAGGTGTTCGCCCACCAAATGGAATTGTCGATCAACGCGCGCACCGGTGCGTCTTTCGAGAAATCGAACGACGGCAGATAAGGTTCGAACCAGGTGGTGAATTGTTGCTCGTCCCAAAGGCGCAGATTTTTTTTGCCGTTAGGCAAATCGAGCGTGCCGAACCAATCGCGATGTTGTTTCCACCACGGATGTTCTTCGTGGACGTGATGGAGCACTAAATCGGCGATGACTTTCATGCCGTGCGCATGCGCATCATCGACCAGCGCCTGCAAATCCTTTGCGGTGCCGGTGTGCGGATCGAGCTCGGTCGATGAGACCGGCCAGTATCCGTGGTAACCGGTGTACCAACGATGCGGTTCGGGCGATTCCTGATAGGCCTTGTCCGGATTGCGATTGAGCGGCGCGACCCAGACGGTGTTCACCCCTAACGACTCGAAATATCCGTTGTCGATCTTATCGCGAATGCCGCGCAGATCGCCACCGTGATAATTCGCCGGCGGCGCGACGTTCGGATTGTCCACCGGGTGATCGTTCGATTTGTCGCCATCAGCGAAACGATCGGTGAACGCGTAATACATGACGGCGTCTTGCCATCGGAAATCTTTCGACGGTCCGACGGCGCAGCGGACGACGTTGCTCGGAGTGCCATCAGCGTCAGTGGCGACGACGCGGACGAATCCGTTTTGCTTTTCCGGAATGACGATGTCGATCTTGTCCTTGTCGATCTTCACGGAAACGGGGTTCGACCCAGCCGCGCCTTCGAAAATGGCGGAGACGCGCGCGACCGGATTAATCGCGCGGACACTCAATGACTTCGCCGTGAGTCGATCTGCATAAAGAACCGGTGCGTCGGTTTTAGTTTCGGCGGCAATAATGACGACAGAATTCTTCTCGCCCATGCCGTTGTCTTCGGTTTGCGGATTGGTCGGATCGACAACCCATTCGCCTTTCACAGCAAACTTGTAAGCGTAACGGCCGGGATCGAGCGCAAGATCGACCACGTACTCTCCGCTCTCGTTAGGCCCGGTCATCGGAGTTTTGTCTTTGCTCCAGCCGTTGAACGAGCCACCGATGAAAACTTTGTCGACCGGCGCGCTTGGCTTGAAAACAAAGTGATGCTCGGGCGCGGCGGGTTGCGCGGCCAGGGTCAGAACGCTCGTTAGTCCGCCGCTTTGTAAAAGCACTTCGCTGAACCCGGTCTTCTTCGTGCGGGCGTGCAGCTGAAGGCTGACGGCGTCGAAGGCAAGATCGACATCGTCCTTGGTCGTGAATTCGAGCTTCGCATTCGCACCCGGTTGATAGAAACGGTGCATATCGAGCACGATCTCTTTTCCGACCGCGATGTATTGCACCGGAATGGCGCCGAGAAATGTTTTCTCGCCCTCGGCCAGAGCGAAGTTGAAACTGAGGGCGAGGAAGAAAAGAATGCGAAGCGTTTTCACAGGAGCGGATTTGCTTATATCATCCGCAGCGACAGGGGAACACTGCCAAAGTTAACGAGATGTTGAACGGACAAAAAGTTGTCGTGGTGATGCCGGCCTACAATGCCGAGAGGACTTTGCGCCGCACTTACGACGAAGTGATGGCGCAGGGGATTGTCGATCTTGTTATCGTGGTGGACGACGCGAGTCACGACGAAACGGCGGCGATCGCGCGCACGCTGGAGCATGTGCAAGTGGAAGTGCATCCGGAAAATCGCGGCTACGGCGGTAATCAAAAGACGTGTTACCGACTCGCCCTCGCGGCCGGCGCGGACATCGTCGTCATGATTCATCCGGATTATCAATACACGCCGCTGCTTTTGCCGGCGATGGCGTCGATGGTGGCGAGCGGACTTTATCCGTGCGTGCTCGCTTCGCGCATTCTCGGCGGCGGCGCACTGCGTGGCGGAATGCCGCTGTGGAAATATTTGGCGAATCGCGGGCTGACCGCGGCCGAGAATTTTTTGTTAGGCGCCAAACTATCGGAATATCACACCGGCTATCGCGCCTTTGCGCGGTCGTTGTTGGAACGGTTGCCAATCGACGCGAACTCGAATGATTTTGTTTTCGACAATCAAATTCTCGCGCAAGTGTTCTGGCTCGATTGCGCCATCGGCGAAGTGACGTGTCCGGCCAAATACATGCCGGAAGCATCATCGATTAATTTTCGGCGAAGCGTGCGCTACGGGTTCGGATGTCTGGCGACGGCAATGGAATATCGCCGGGCGAAAATGTGCGGCGGCGGACGCTTGTTCCCGAATTGAACGCGGTGGATCAGCATCTACAAAAGAGCTTTCCGCGATGGGTTTGGTGGGCTCTGTTCGCGCTGGTGGCGATGATCGTCTTGAGCATTCGAATTCGGCTGCTCGGCATTCCACTCGAGCGCGATGAAGGCGAGTATGCCTATGCGGGGCAATTGATGCTGCAGGGAATTCCGCCCTACCAGCTTGCCTACAACATGAAATTTCCGGGGACCTACGCCGCCTACGCTTTGCTCATGTCGATCTTCGGGCAAACCATTGTCGGCGTGCATCTCGGCTTGCTGTTCGTGAACGCGGCCACGGTTGTTTTGATTTTTTTCCTCGGGCGCCGCTTGATCGACGAGATCGGAGGGACCGTGGCGGCGGCGAGTTATGCGGTGCTATCGGTCAGTCCATCGGTCCTTGGTTTCTCCGGGCACGCCACGCATTTCGTGATGTTACCGGTAGTCGGTGGTGCGTTGCTTTTGTTAGGCGCGTTAGATCGACAATCGAACGGCAAGCTGTTTTGCAGCGGGACCTTGTTCGGGCTCGCGATGTTAATGAAACAACCTGGGGCGGCTTTTTTGTTGTTCGGCGTTGTTTATCTGCTCGCTCGTGATTGGCGCCGCGGCTTTATCCGAACTGCGATCTTTATCGCCGGCGGACTTTTGCCGTTCGCGATCACCTGTTTTCTTCTGTGGCGCACGGGCGTGTTCGAAAAGTTTTGGTTTTGGACGGTGCAATACGCCCATGAATACGGAGGCCGCGTTTCGTTATCGTTAGGCGCAGAGGTCTTCGCTTACGCGATCGGGCCAGTCATTGGCGCGAGCTGGGCCATATGGGTAATCGCGGCGCTCGGACTGGTCGCTTGTTGTTGGAAAATGAAATCGAGTCCCAGCAGCATTTTCCTTCTGGCGTTTTTCACTTCTTCAGCGCTGGCGGTATGTCCCGGTTTTTATTTTCGGCCGCACTATTTTATCCTCGCGCTTCCGGCGCTGGCGCTTCTCGTGGGAATGGCTGCTTCCATTGTGTCGATCTTTCGGATGGGGCAGAGCGCGGTCTTGTTAGGCCTGGCTGCCGCACTTGCTTTGCCGCTTTACGCGGAGCGCGATTTCTTCTTCAAGCTTTCTCTGAACGCAGCCGCTCGAAGCGTGCACGGGGTTAATCCTTTCCCCGAATGTGTTCGCATTGCGCAATTTCTGCGGGATCATTCCGAACCCGGCGACACCATCGCGGTGCTTGGCTCCGAGCCTGAGATTTATTTCTACGCCCATCGCCATTCGGCGACCGGTTACATTTACACTTATCCGTTAATGGAGCCGCATCAGTACGCCGCGCAGATGCAACGTGAAATGGTTCAGGAAATCGAAAACGCCCGCCCGAAATTCATCATCTACGTTGCGGTCGATACTTCCTGGCTAGCCCGCGCTGACTCGCAACGATTTTTGCTCGATTGGTTCGCCGATTATTCGCGGCAAAATCTGCAAGCGGTCGGTCTGGCCAATATCGTTTCGGCTGATCGCACCGATTATTATCTGCCGTATGCGTCGGAATCGGTCACGCCGTCGCGTTACCGCATAGAAATTTACGAACGGAAATCGTGAAGTTGAAACAGCGTCTCGCAGGTTCGCAGTCCGCGGTAGTGGGAGCGAGCGCGCTGCTCATCGCGCTCACATGGGTGGTGTTCGGCCAGACACTCGGACACGCGTTCATCAATTACGATGACGGCGCCTACGTTACGCAAAACAAACACGTGCTGGCCGGTATTTCCCTTCGCGGCATCGCCTGGGCCTTCACCCATTTTCAAGTCAACAATTGGCATCCCGTGACGATGATTTCGCACATGCTCGATTGTCAGTTCTATCATCTTAAATCGGGCGGGCATCATTTCACCAACGTCGCGCTTCATAGCATCGGGGTCGTTTTGTTGTTCGCCGTGCTGCGCGAAATGACCAACGATTTTTGGCGCAGCGCATTTGTGGCCGCGCTCTTCGCCATTCATCCGCTGCATGTGGAATCGGTCGCGTGGGTGGCGGAGCGCAAGGACGTCCTGAGCGGTGTCTTTTTTTTCCTCACCCTCGGCGCGTATTTCCGCTATGTGCGCAAACCTGGAGTCGCGCGTTACATGACGATGTCGATCTTGTTCGCGCTCGGGCTCATGTCAAAGGCGATGCTGGTGACGACCCCGCTCGTCTTGTTGCTGCTCGACTATTGGCCGGTGCAGCGCATTCGTGATTCGTCCACGTTTCGCCGGATGCTGGCGGAGAAAATTCCGCTGTTGTTTCTGTCAGCGGCGGCCAGCGTCGCCACCATTCTGGCGCAAACGGGCGCGTTCAGTTCAGCCGATGAACTTCCGCTTTCGTGGCGGATTACCAACGCGGTCGTCACCTGCGTCACTTATCTCCGGCAAATGATTTGGCCGGTGAAGCTCGCGCCATTTTATCCTCATCCATATAACGAGGTGCCGCTTTGGGAAGTCGGCATCGCGTTAGTTTTCCTCGTCAGTGTCACCGCGGCGGCAATTCGTTGGCGAAAACGCCGCCCCTATTTTCTGACCGGCTGGCTTTGGTATCTTTTGATGTTACTGCCGGTCATCGGCGTCCTTCAGGTCGGCGCGCAAGCCCACGCGGATCGTTATACTTATTTGCCGCACATCGGAATTTATCTGCTCGTGACTTGGGCGGTCGCAGACATGTCGATCTATTGGCGTTATCGCCGGCAATTGTTAGGCATCTCCACTGTCATCATCATTATGGTCGCGTTAACCTGGAGCGCCTGGCGGCAAACCGGGTATTGGCGCAATAGCGAAACGCTCTGGCAGCACGCGCTCGCAGTCACTTCCGACAACAACGACATGGCCCATGCCGGTCTTGGTGGAACTCTTCTGGCGCGAGGGAACGTGGACGAAGCGATCCCGCATTTTCGAAAGGCGTTGCAACTTCGACCGAGCAACGCGCTCGTGCATGGCAGCCTCGCGCGCGCGCTCATGCAGCAGGGGCATGTGACGGAAGCGATCACGCACTGGCAAGTCAACCTCGAGCTGCGGCCTAACGACACCAGCGAACGCGACAGCCTGGCGCGCGCGCTCCTGCAGGACGGACGACTCACGGACGCCGTCGCGCAATGGCAGCAAAGTTTGCAGCATGATTCAGACGATTGGGACGCGCTGAACAATCTAGCGTGGGTGTTCGCCACTGCGCCCGACCCGGCCATGCGTAACGCCACCGAGGCAATCGAATCGGCGGAACGCGCCGCGGAGATCACCGAAGGCAAAGAGCCGATTGTTTTTAGCGCGCTCGCTGCCGCCTACGCGGAAGGCGGGAGATTCGCAGACGCGATCAACACGGCGAAACGGGGTGCGGCGCTCGCGACCGAGCAAAATAATTCAGAACTGCGCGACGAGCTGCAGCGAAACATCGCGCTGTATGAGGCGAAGACGCCGCTGCGCGACAACAGTCTGCAAAACTCCAGCCCGCCGCCTTAGCCGGTCATGCAAAACGCCGCCGCTCATTCCGCAAGATCGACAATCATCATCGTCGGTCTTCTCGTCGCGCTGACGTGGCTCGTCTTCGGCCAGACGCTGTATCACGACTTCATCAACTTCGACGACAATAAATACGTTTACGAAAATGTGCGCGTGAGCAGCGGCCTAAGTGCGACCGGCGTCGCGTCGGCCTTCACGCAAAAGCATAACAATCTCTGGCATCCGCTAACGACACTCTCGAACATGCTCGATTGTCAGTTGTTTGGACTGAAGGCCGGCGGCCACCATTTTACCAACGTCGTTTTGCACACCCTCGCGGTGCTGCTGCTTTTTTTTGTGCTCAGGGAAATGACTGGCCGTTTCTGGGGCAGCGCTTTTGTCGCGGCGATCTTTGCCATTCACCCTTTGCGCGTGGAATCGGTCGCGTGGATCGCCGAACGCAAGGACGTGCTCAGCGGTGTCTTCTTCATGCTCACTCTCGGTGCCTACGTCCGCTACGCACGTCGGCCGACCATTGGACGCTACCTGACGATGTCGATCTTGTATGCGTGTGGCCTGATGTCGAAGGCCATGCTCGTGACCGTGCCGGTGATTTTGCTGCTACTGGATTATTGGCCACTGGAACGCCTGAACAAGGTCCGCGCTTTTCCGAGATTGCTCATCGAAAAAGTGCCGCTGTTTCTTTTGGCATTCGGATCTGCCATCGCCACCGTCGGTGCGCAGACGGCGACGATCAATTCAGCGGGAACGCTGTCAGTGTGGTGGCGATTCAGCCGCGCAGTCGTGACGTTGATGATCTACATCGGCCAAATGTTTTGGCCCGCGAACCTGGCGATTTTTTATCCCCATGGGAACGATCAAACGCCGCTCTGGCGGGTCGCGGCCTCAGCCGCCGCGATTGCCATCATCACCATCGCTGCGTTTGTCACCAGCGGGCGCCAGAAATATTTTTTGGTCGGTTGGTTCTGGTATGTGGTCATGCTATTGCCGGTGCTCGGCATCGTCGGGGTGCAGGGATACGCGGATCGTTTTACTTATTTGCCGCAAATTGGATTGTCGATCTTGCTCACGTGGTCGATCAACGATCTGACGCAGCGGTGGCCTCATCGCGAGATTATTCTGAGCACGGTTGCGGCCATGCTCATCGTCCTCCTCACCGTCTGCGCTTTTCGGCAGACATCTTTTTGGCGTGACAGCATCACGCTTTGGACCCGTACGCTTGCGGTGACATCAAACAACGAAACGGCGCAATGGTGCATTGCGTCGGCGCTGCTGGAACGCGGCCGACTCGACGAAGCGATCGCGCATTCGCAGGCGGCGGTCGCGATTCGTCCCGAGAAAGCTGGCGCCTACGGCAAAGTGCCGGTCGTTTTGACGGACGAACAAACGCAGGCGGCGATTGCGCGTTTAACAAAACGTCTCGAGACCTATCCGCGCTCGGTCGACGCGCATAACAATCTCGGCGTTATTCTCTATCAAAGCGGCGATGCGCGCGCCGCGGTTAATCAGTGGGAGATGAGTCTGGCCATCGCGCCTAACGACGGCAACGCGCAAAATAATTTGGCCTGGGTGCTCGCGACTTATCCGGACGACTCCATTCGCGATGGCGCGAAAGCGGTCATGCTGGCCGAGAGCGCGGTGCGACTTGCTGGTGGCGAAAACCCGATCGTCCTGCGCACGTTGGCGGGCGCTTATGCGGAAGACGGCCAATTCGCCAAGGCGGCAGAGACGGCGCAGCGCGCGGCCGATCTGGCGACGACGCAAAAAAACCCCTCGTTAGGCGCCACGCTTCGCGGTGAGATGGCGCGTTACCGCGAGAATCAGCCTCATCGCGAAGTGCCGAAACGAGCCGAGCCATGAAGCGTTCCGCGAAGACTGCGCAAGATCGACATCTCCATCGTTGGCACAGTCTCGTCATCTCGATTCTCCTGCTCGGGTTGACTTGGGTGGTATTCGGCAAAACGCTCGCCCACGACTTCATCAACTACGACGACCGCATTTACGTCGTGCGCAACGCGCAGGTGAACAGCGGGCTCACTCTCGCTGGATGCAAGCGCGCCTTTACGCAATCACACGCCGGCAATTGGCATCCCCTAACGACTCTTTCCCACATGCTCGATTGCCAGCTCTTCGGTTTGAAACCGGGTCCGCACCATTTCGTCGATGTTCTCCTGCATAGCGCCGCCGTCGTTTTGCTCTTTCTTCTGCTTCGCCAAATTACCGGCGCGATTTGGCGAAGCGCATTTGTCGCTGCGATTTTTGCCATCCATCCGCTGCGGGTCGAGTCCGTCGCCTGGATCGCGGAGCGCAAAGATGTTCTGAGCGCTCTCTTTTTCATGCTCACGCTCGCGGCTTATGCGCGTTACGCGCGCAATCCGACAGTCGGCCGCTACGTCGTGATGTCGATCTTGTGCGCGTGCGGGCTGATGTCGAAGCCGATGCTCGTGACGCTCCCGCTGGTTCTCCTGCTACTCGATTACTGGCCGTTGCAACGCCTCGTCGATCTTCGCTCGTTCAGGCGATTACTCATCGAAAAACTTCCGTTAGGCATAATGGCCCTCGCGGTCAGCGTCGCGACGTTTGTCATTCAGGAAAAGACGCCGGGCGCGATCGCGCAATTGCCGCTGCTTTGGCGAATCGAGAACGCCATCGTCAGCTACGTCATTTACATCTGGCAAATTTTTTGGCCGGCCAATCTCGTCGTCTTCTATCCGCATCCGGAAAATCATTTGCTCGTCTGGCAGGTCGCGCTCGCAGCTTGTTTTCTAATTGCCATCACGCTGCTCGTATTCCGTTTGCGGAAAACAAAAAAATATCTGCTCGTCGGCTGGCTCTGGTACTTGTCGATGTTGCTGCCGGTCATCGGCCTCGTCGAAGTCGGACTGCAAGGTCACGCCGATCGCTACACCTACCTTCCCCACATCGGATTGTACGTCGCGCTCACCTGGCTGATTGTCGATCTTGCTGGAACCGCGCGGTATCGCCGCGAAATGTTTGTTACGTCCGCGGTCGTTATCATTGGTTCGTTAGCCGCGTGCGCCTGGAAACAAACTTCTTATTGGCAAAATGGCGAAACGCTCTGGACCCACGCGCTCGCCATCACGCCGGACAGCGACGTAGCTCAAACAAATTTCGGCATCATCGTGATGGAGCGCGGAGATTTGGATGACGCGCTCGCGCATTTGCGGACGGCGCTCCAGATTCGTTCCAAGACTCCGCATTCGCACTACGACCTGAGCCTCGCTCTCATTAACACCAACCTCGGCTACGTCCTCGCGCGCAAGGGCTCGCCTAACGAAGCCATCGGCTATTGGCGGACGGCGCTCGAGTATCAGCCCGGTCTGGCCGAAGCGCATTACAATCTCGGCAGCGCTCTTTTTCACAGAGGCCAACTCGCCGAAGCGATCGTGGAATACGAAAAGACATTGTCGATCAATCCCGACGATGCGGACGCGCATACCAGTCTCGGCAATGCGCTCGTGCAAAATAAATCGTTGCACCAAGCCGTCGCGCATTATCAGGCCGCGCTCGAAATTGCGCCGCGCTCCACTTTGCCGCTGAATAATCTGGCTTGGATTTTCTCGACTGGTCCCGATGCATCATTGCGCAACGGCGCCAGAGCGCTGGAGCTCGCGCGAACGGTCGATCAATCTGCGGAGGAAAAAAACGCTGTGTTTATTCGCACCCTGGCGGCGGCGTACGCCGAGAGCGGTCGTTTCGAGGACGCGATCGAAACCGCGCGGCGAGCATGGGAGTTCGCCCGCGCGCATGACGATGTCGATCTTGCGCGCGAAATCGAGAGCGATGTCGATCTTTACCGACGCAATACGCCGCTGCGCGATCCGAATCTGGTCGATGCGCGCTAACTCCCGCATCCTGGTTCTTAGCATCTGCGCGCTGCTTGCCGGAATTACATGGATCGTTTTCGGCCAAACCGTTCACTTCCCGTTCATCGATTTCGATGACCCGATGTATGTCTATCAAGAGCCAGAGATCAACGCCGGCCTAACGAAACACGGCCTCATCTGGGCCTTCACGCATTTGCCGTCCACAAATTGGTATCCGCTCACGAACATCTCGCACATGATCGAAGCGCAGTTCTACGGAACGAACGCGGGCGGTTACCATCTCACCAACGTCCTGCTGCACGCCATCGCGGCCATCCTGCTTTTTGTCGTCTTGCGAGAAATGACGGCGGCTATCTGGCCCAGCGCATTTGTGGCTGCGCTCTTTGCCATTCATCCACTGCGCGTGGAATCGGTCGCCTGGGTGGTCGAACGGAAAGATGTGCTCAGTGGTGTTTTCTTCATGCTGACGCTGTTGGCTTACGGGCGTTACGCGCGCAATCCATCGCTTGGTCGTTACATGGCGATGTCGATCTTGTTCGCGTGCGGGCTTATGTCGAAGCAGATCCTGGTGACGGTTCCGTTTGTTCTGCTGTTGCTCGATTACTGGCCACTGCGTCGAGGCCGGATGTTTCTGGCCGAAAAAATTCCTTTGCTGGTGCTTTCCGCCGGCGCGTCAGTCATCGCGTTTTTCACGCAGACGCATGGAACGGGAGCGTTGCAGCGACTGTCGCTCACGTCGCGGATCGGCAACGCGCTCGTGAGTTATGTCATATATATATGGCAAATGGTTTGGCCGGTCCGGCTGGCGGTTTTCTATCCGCATCCGGGTGATCGGCTCGCGCTTTGGGAGATGGCGCTGGCGTTTGTGTTTCTCATTGCCATTACGGTTGCGGCGTTTGTCGTCCGAAAAAAATATCCGTATGTCGCGGTTGGCTGGCTTTGGTACTTGTCGATCTTAGCGCCGGTCATCGGCCTCATTCAGATTAATTTGCAGGGCCACGCCGATCGGTACACCTATTTGCCCCAGATCGGACTCTACATCGCGATCACGTGGGGGATTGTCGATCTTGCGAAATCATTTCGATATCGCGCGCAGATACTCGGCGCTGCCGCCGCTGTCGTTATTACTGCTTTAATGTTTGTCGCGCGGATTCAAGTGACGCATTGGCGGGACACCGAATCGCTCTGGAATCATGCGCTGGCTGTGACAGAGAACAACGACGTCGTCCAGACGCATCTCGCTGATTTTCTTTTGCGACAGCAGCGGGTAGACGAATCAATCGCGCATTCCCGAGAAGCGCTTCGAATCCGTGCGGACAACCCCGACGCGCACAATAATCTTGCCTTGGCTTTGTTGTTAACCGGTCGCGAAGGCGAGGGCGTTGCTCACTTGGAAGAAAGTTTGCGGATTCAGCCGGCGAACTTAAATGCGCGAGTCAATCTCGCCTGGATGCTCGCGACTTCGGCTAACGCATCCGTGCGCAATGGTCCACGTGCAGTCGAATTGGCCGAGAGCGTCGCGCGCGGCCCAGGCCACGCCAATCCGACTGTTCTGCGAACGCTTGCCGCCGCCTACGCAGAGGCAGACCGTTTTTCCGAAGCAATCGAAACAGCGGAAAGCGCTTTGGAAATTGCGAATGCGACCGGCAACTCGGGTCTCTCGGCTGATCTCGAAATGAATATTGGAAGCTATCGATTGAATCGGCCGCTCCGCGGTCGCGCGCACTGACGGCGCCGTCGCAGCGCGCCGTGAAGATGTCGCAGGAAAAAATCCCGACGTTTGTTCGCACACTCGCCGCCGCTTACGCCGAGAATCATCGCTTCACAGAAGCGACCGAAACAATCCAGCGCGCGGCGTTCCTCGCGCGCGCCCAACACGATGTCGATCTTGCCAACGAGATCGAACGCGATGTCGACCTTTATCGGGCAAATTCGTCTCTGCGTGATTTCAGTTTGATTGAAGCGCGTTGATGGTGCGCGATGCAGGGAAGGAATCTGCAACTTCTTCTGAATGTTAAATGTTTAGATTTGACGCCTTTTTTCCTTCTGGATGTATTGCGAAGAAGAATTGGAATGGCAGGATTGTGGCTTCGACGCGCCATTTTGACGGTGGCGAGTCGACGATGCGTTAATTGGTGATGGATTCAGGAGCGAACGAAAATACTGCCTTGCAAAGAACCGTACAGAGGCCGCCGCCTAACGATCCGACGATTGGTGAGTGTCGGCTCTGTCGCAGCTGGGGAGAACTCCGTAGATCGCATGTCCTGCCCGACATGGCGTACAACGATGTAATCGACACGACGTCGCATCCGAGGATGATCGTGGTTCGCGACACCGATGAAGGCCGAGTGTCCGACAAAAGCCATCAGACAGGGTTTCGCGAGCGACTGCTATGGCCAGGGTGTGAGGCTCGATTCAGCAAATATGAGAGCTACGCCGCGCGCCATCTTTTGAACGTCAGCCTTCCCCATGACGACGTTAGAGGTGTTGTAACGTTAAGGGTTGACGATTACAGCGGACTGAAATTGTTTTTGTTGTCTCTCCTTTGGAGGGTTGGTGCGGCCAGAGGAGATTTTTTTCGTTGCGTTCGCTTGGGACCACATGAAGAGCGCCTACGCGCTATGTTAGATGCTGAGAATCCCGGTGAGCCGGACGAGTATGGCTGTCTGGTGACACCGCTCCTGCCCGAGCCCGGCATTCCAATGGAACGGATCATAACAATGCCCAGCCTTACGCGTGTGGACGGTCACAACGGATGCTTGTTGGTTTTTAGAGGAATGGTTTTCCAGTTCTTTATCTCTCGCCATGGGATAGCTGCGGGCGTTGAGCGGGCATTTTTGAACAAGAACGGAGAGATGATTATGATGTGGGCTAGGGGTGCGCAGTTCCCGCCTCTTCGTCAGTTGTGGCACCGTTGCATGACGGCTGTAAGACGAGAAGCTGACAAAGAGGCAAACAATAAAGCTGTTCCCGCCCAGAAGCGGGTTTGGGGGACGCAATGAGTTCCCCTAACTACGTTGAACGGCTGATGAAAAGCGGCGGGACGCTGGGTTCAGATCTAAACATTTGACGTTCCAGTGGCGACCTTGGTTGAGGGCGATCTTCCTTTACTAGAGCCGAACGGCCGTGCGCGATGCAGGGTTCGAACCTGCGACTTCTGGCGTGTGAAGGAAGATGATCTGCACGGTCACTGGACGAAATGATCGAATTGCTCGATTAAGTCAGCGGTGAATCGGAAAGCGCGATCCTCGGCGATCATCGACACGCAGGTTATTTACTGTGGGGATAACCTTGAACAGTTAAAGAAGCTGCCCCCAGCTTGTGTCGATCTTATCTACATCGACCCACCCTTTAACTCGAACCGCAACTACGAAGTCTTTTGGGGCGAGTCCAAAGAGAAGCGCGCTTTTGAAGATCGCCACGAATCCACCAAAGCCTACATTGAATACATGCGGCCACGCTGCGTGGAGTTGGCGCGTGTCCTCAAAAAGACCGGCAGTTTTTATTACCACTGCGACTGGCACGCCAGCCACTACGTCAAAGTCATGCTAGACCAGATTTTCGGGGAAAATAATTTCAAAAACGAAATCGTCTGGAAACGGGCAAGCACCGTCAAGGGAAACGCTGGACAAGGCAGCAAACTCTGGAGTCCCAACACGGACAGCATTCTCTTTTATACGGGCGGCGGAGATGAATATCCATTCCATCCGCAGTTCAAAGATTACACCGAAGAATATATCTCGCAGTTTTACAAATACACAGACGATGAAGGCAGGCGCTATCGTTTGATTAGCATGATCGGGCCGGGTGGTGCGGCAAAAGGCAACCCGATTTACGAGGTAATGGGAGTTACGCGGTATTGGCGTTACTCCCAAGAGACGATGAAACAACTCATCGCACAGGGACTAGTCGTTCAAACAAACCCAGGAACCGTTCCACAAAAGAAGCAATATTTGGACGACGGAAAAGGCGTAGCCATTCAAACGCTTTGGGATGACATCGAGGCTTTAGGTCCGTCAGCTCGTGAAAGGCTAGGTTATCCAACACAAAAACCGCTTCAACTTCTTGAACGTATTATCAAAGCGAGCAGCAACGAAAACGACATTGTGCTAGACGGCTTTTGCGGATGCGGAACAACCCTGGTTGCTGCGCAGAATTTGAAACGGCAGTGGATCGGCATTGATATTTCTCCCACGGCCTGCCGCGTTATGGCCAAACGGCTACGCGATGTTTGTGGTTTACCGGAAAGCGAACCGCTGTGGAAAGCCGGACGCGGCTTTATTGTCCGCGATTTGCCGTGGAGCGAGGCCAAGTTGCGCGCTATTCCGCCGTTTGAATTTGAAAACTGGGCGGTCATTGCTCTCGGCGGTATTCCAAACAAAGTCCAAGTGGGGGACATGGGTGTGGATGGCCGCATTTATCCTGTTTCTTCCGCCGTCACGCCCCGCGCCCGAGAAGAAGGGGAATTAGCTTTAAAAGAGCGCTGGTATCCCATCCAAGTGAAGCAAAAGGATAAAGTTGGTCGTCCTGACGTAGATTCGTTCGAGGCGATGATGATGCGGGAGGAGTGCGACAAAGGTTTTTTCGTGAGCTTCGACTATTCGAACGATGCTCTAAGAGAGTGTGAGAACTTCTTCAAGCGCAGCGGCAAAGTAATTGTCACGCTCACTGTCAAAGAGATTCTGGACGAAGAAAATCGCCAGAAAATTGGCTTGATCCAAAACATCCTTGCTTTCAGAGAGAAAGAGAATGGTGCGCGATGCTGGGATCGAACCCCCGCCCGCATCGCTACGCCGCGCCCGCTCCTATCCGAGGTTAACGAGTCATCAGAGAAACGCCGTTCTTAAAGCCTACGAAAGCGGCGTGAGAAGTTGTGAGGTCTCAGGGACGAAATCCTATGCGCGGTTTGGAAGGCGCTGAAGGAAGGGCAGGAGGGTCGATGATGTCCATCACTCGTTGCAGTATCGTGACGATGGCCGCTTCGTGAACATTGAGGCGTTGTTTCAATTCCTTTTCCAGAGCTTCGAGTTGCTTTCCCAATTCACGCTTGTCACCCAGGAGCGATCGCATTTTTAAAAACGCGCGCACAACAAACACGCTCATCTGGACAGCACGTGGACTGTTGAGCACATTGGCCGCCATGATGGCGCCGTGCTCGGTGAAAACGAACGGCAGATATTTGCGATGCTGACCGCGACCGGTCTTTAAGGTCGCAATTTGCGACCTTAGAGCCAGATGCTCGTTTGGAGTGATTTGAAAGGCAAAATCCCGGGGAAACCGATCCAGATTGCGTCGAACCTGTTCAAGCAACCGCTTAGGCGAAACGTTGTAGATTCCGGCGAGATCAGAATCCAACATCACGCGTTGACCGCGAATTTCGTAAATCAACTCGCCGAGTTGATTCGTCGTGAGCGTCTTGGCCGGCTTGCGCATTACGGGGAGAGCCTAGCTTGCGCAGTGTGAACGCCAAGCTCGACGTTCGATTGGAGATGGTGCGCGGTGCAGGGTTCGAACCTGCGACTTCTTGCGTGTGAAGCAAGCGCTCTACCACTGAGCTAACCGCGCGGAAGAGAAGTAGAAATTAGAAAGGAGAAAGTAGAAATTACAAGTGGAAGCGGGCGAGCGTTTGCTCGGAAACGCAACGCGTTTTATAGGAACGCATGTCCGAACACAAAGTTACTCTCACCTGGCAACGCGGCGATGTGCCGTTCGAATATCAAAAGTATCCGCGGGATCACTCTTGGAAATTTGACGGCGGCCATGAGATGACGGCGACGGCGGCGCCGGCTTATCTCGGCAACCCGCAAAATGTCGATCCTGAAGAAGCGTTCGTGGCTTCGCTATCGAGCTGCCACATGCTCACGTTTCTTGCACTCGCATGTAAGCAGAAATTTGTGTTGGACGAATACTCCGACGAAGCGGTCGGGCACATGGAGAAAAATGCCGAAGGGAAAATGGCGGTCACGCGGGTGGAGTTACATCCCAAAATTAAATTCTCGGGCGACAAACAACCGACTCCGGAAGAGCTCGACAAACTGCATCACGCCGCGCACGAGAATTGTTTCATCGCTAACTCGGTGACCACGGAAGTGACGGTGAAATAGCCGTTGTCGATCTTACGGAACCGTGACGCGGTAGAAGCGTTGCAACGATAGACCGCCCGTTTGGCCGCCGTCATCGAGCCAATTCATAATGGCGCCAGTCCCGCTCACATCCGGCACGATCGATTGCCAGGTCGGATCGAGCAGTGAATTTTTCCATTGCACGCGGTAGGAAATTCCGAGTTGCGACGGCCAGCTAACGAGATAGCCGCTCGGCTGCGTGGTGACTGATTGGATCGCCAATGTGCTTTGCGGGTCGTTCGGATTCGTGCCGGCGAAATATTCCTGCGCATTCGTTAGGCCATCGCCGTCATTGTCGGCGTTGTCGTCAGTGATGCCGTAATATTGACGCCACGAATCCGTCACGCCGTCGCCTTGTGAAGTCGTGCCGAAGGTGACGGTGGCGTTGCCGCCGCCGTGCGCGAATTTCACGTAAACGAATTTCGCGGTGCTGTCGTAGAACCAACCGAAAGCGGCGTTATCGAAAGCGGTTTGGGTCGCGAGCTGCGGCAGGCGGACGCCGTTGCGCTCGGCGCCGATCGGCGAGAGCGTGCCGAAGACTTTGAACGTGACTGGCCGCGGCTCGGAAGAGAGCGCGAGCGTCGTCACGTTTCCGTTAGGCGAACATTGCACCGCGGTGTTGTCATACATGGTGAATGACGATGTCGATGTACCGGGATAAATCAGAAATTGCAGCGCGTCGTCGCGCGTCGCGATCGCTGGATTGTTGACGTAGTTCGCGTCGCACAAAGTCTGCGGCACGTTTGCCAGCATCGGAACGATCGCGCTCTCGCGCACGAATAGCGGCATCTTCGACGTGTCGGCGTTCGACCAGGTTATGTTCTGGTTGCCGGTGTATTTCGCGTTCGTCCAATAGTCGTACCAATTTCCCGCCGGCAAATAGACACTGCGCGATGTCGATGTTGGCGCATTCATCGGCGCGACGAGCAATTCGTTTCCGAAATAATAGGTGTGATTGATGCCGTAAGTGGTGGCGTCGCTTTGATTGAACAACACGAGCGGCCGGATAATCGGCAATCCATCGACGCTCGCCTCTTTCGCGTAGCTGTAAATGTAAGGGAAGAGCTGCGAGTGCAGCTTCGCGTTCGTGACGTAATTCGTTAGGGCGCCCGCGCCGTAGCCCCACGGATATTGCTCCAGATTTCCGGTGTTCACTTGTCGATGCATTTGCATGAGTGGCGTGAAGGCGCCGAATTGCGTCCAGCGCATGAACAGATCGGCGTGGTTCGTTTCGAAATTCGAATTCTGATAACCGCCGATGTCGTGTCCCCAGATGGCGAATCCGCTCATGGCTGCGCCTTGGGCCGAGGTCATCACGCTGTTGAGACCGTTGCCGTTCTTGTCGAAGTTCGGTTCGTTATCGCCGGGCCAACCGCCGGGATAACTTTGCGTGCCGGTAAATCCGCTGCGCGCGAACAGGATTCCGTTAGGCCCGAGAACGCTCGAGATCGCTTTGTGATACTCAATGCAAAATCCATTGCGCATCTCGATTCCGGTCCGGCCATCTGAATAAGATGCGGTGGTTGGAATATAAGTGTTCGTGCCGTTTGTCGTTTCGCCGTCGTCGGTCTTGAATCCGCCGATGGCCGGCTCGCTCGAACTGTTTTGCGTCGTGACGTTGCTTTGACTAACGAGGGATTGCAGTTGGCCCGTGAGCCAGTTTTTCGCGGCGGCGTTCGTGAAATCAACCGGACTGCCGTTGCCTTTCCACCATGGCACAATTAACGGAGGGCCGCCGGCAGCGCTACGCACGAAATAATTATTCGACGCAGCCGTCGCGTAGTTGCTCGCTTGTCCGAGATTTTGGCCGGCTACGCCTTCGTTATTCGAGTTGGTGTTGATGAACGGCGTCATCCAGCAGACCACCTTCAATCCATTTTGCTGGAAGAAATTCATCATGTCGCTGACTGAGCTGAACCCGTTGTAATTCACGCCTTCGTAGGTCCCGCCCGCGCCGAACTGCGTCATGTTCCAGTTGAAATCGTTGTAGGCCGTTTCCCATGGCGAATCGAAGACGAAGACGGAAGCGGGAATTCCGCTCTGCAAATGTTTCGTGACCGCGTAGCGAACTTCGCCGCCGGTATGCCAGATGTCGGAAGAGATCCATGTTCCAAAAACCCACGGCGGCGGCAAGTAGGGCCTTCCGGTGTAGCCGGTGTAGCGGGTGAGCACGTCGGTCAGTTTCGGTCCGGCGACGACATTGAACTTGAGGTTACCGAAAAGATTTTGCACGACGTAGCGGTCGGCCGCGCCATTGCGCATGTCGAAGTAACTCTCCGCCGTCGAGTCGAGATGGAAACCGTAACCGCGATTGCTCACGAACCATGGGACCGGCTTGTAAGCAGCATCACCTTTCGATCCGGCGATATCGAGCGTGAGCATGTGGACTTTTTTTCCGGCTTGATCAAACGAGTTAAACTTTTCGCCCAATCCGAAAAAATGTTCGGTCGCGTCCGAAGGAGCAGCGATGTCGGTTTCGGTAGGAGCAAAACCGTTCCAGTTCGTCACCTCGTAATGCATCACGCCGTCGCTCGTGAACGTGAGCTGGGCGGTGATTGTCGATCCTGCGAAAGCTTGCACGATCTGCAATCCATTCGCGATCGGCGTCGCGGAAATGACGCGGCCCAGATCGTATGTCGATCCACCGATTTTCGCTGAGGGCGGCGCAAACGTGACCAAAGTCGCGAGCGGACTTCCGCTCAGATCCGGCTCGGCTAGCGCGATATGTCCGGTGTCGTCGTAGATCCGCGCCTCGAAAGTTCCCGATGTCGATGTTGCGGAATGAAACGCGGCGTTGTTAGGCGGAGTAAGCGGAAAGCCAAATGTTTGGTCGGCGCCGTAAATCGTGCCGCGAGTGTTTTGGGCGACCGCGCGGTAATGATAGGTCGTGTTCGAAGCCAATCCGGTCACGTTGGCGCTGCTCGGAACCGGACTTGTTCCATTGCCCGCGGAGGGTGAATCGGCAATCGAGATGCTGTCGAAAATAAGATTTTGAGGCGTCGCGCCCGCTGTGCGCGTGTTGAAATTACCAAAGCCAAGGTAAGCGGGCGTGACATTGCTCGCCTTTAGATTCCCCGACGCAAACGTATAGCCGGCGCTCGTGCGGAGCTTCGCTCCGAGCGTGTAAGTCCCCGACAAGCCGTCGTAGTAAAGGATAAAGTCGACGACCTGTCCGAGCACGGACGTGCCGAGATTGATCGCCTGGACTCCGTTTACGGCAATAACATTGTTGCCGAACTGCGTTCCATTGAATGGTTTGATGCCGACGGAAATCAGTTCGTTCGCGCCGAACGTCGCGCCGGCGGCCGATTTCAAATTGAAGCCGCTAAAGGCCTGGGTGTTGTCGAGGTTCCAACGGACCGACAGAGTCAACACTCCCGCCTGTTTGGCGTTGAGAATCTGGCGGTCCATCGCCTGCGTGCCGCTGCCCGAGAAAAGACCGAACGATTTTGCGTTGTCGATCTTCGCGCCGCTTGTCTCCAGGAAAATTCCACCGTTCGAGCCTTCGCGGTACGTCGCCGCACCGAAACCGCTGCCTCCGTTAGCGCCGTAAGCCCAGCTTGCGTACGACTCCGCATCGTCGCTGCTGTGCGACCGCGTATCGGAGCCGTAGCTGCTCGTTAGGCCGTACTCGAACCACGTTTGAGTTTGGTCCCCGTTTGGATTGACGCTGCCGCCGAGAGTGGCATTTCCGCCGGCGACATTAAAAGCGCTCGTCGTCGTTACGCTCGGAGAATCGGCATTCGCAAAGGCGCCGTTAACGAACAGATCGCTCAAGTCGGGTGCGCTGGCGGCCCCGCCGAGTAACGGCAACGTTCCAAATATCTTTTGCAGCGTGCGCAAAGTCGCGCTGTGCGTGTAGCGGACCCCGCCGTGAAACCCTCCGGCTTTAGCAAACGGCGAAAGAATAATCATCCCGATGGGGCCGTCGCTGCTGCTCTGACCTTCATCCCAAGTGATAAGAACGAGCCCGTTGTTTTGATACGCCGCCGAATTCAAAATCATCGGCAAATTTTGCGCGAGCCAGGTATCGCCTTGCTTGATCGCGTTGTTCAAGCCGGCCGGGTCGGCATCGTGCATGTCGTTGTAAATGTTCGGTGTGATGAAATTGTAGTGCGCGAGATTGTTGTTGGTAATATCACCCGCCAATTCTGAAAATGGCCGCATCACGCTCGTGCAATTACCACCCGCGCCGGTGATGTCGTCGAAAAATGCGAAGGGATTATGCTTCACATAATACGGCGGCGCATCGACTGTCGGGCAGGTGAGTCCGTTGATGTTTTCCTGATAGGTTTTCCAGGAAATTCCGGCGTCCTTTAATTGTGTGACCAAATGGCTGGTCGTCGCCTGATGGTTCGTCGCCGGCGGATTGTCATCGAGAATGCCGAAGTTCGTCCCAGCCTCGAGCCAAAGATAATTCGGCTCGCTCGGATGAATGCCGGGCGGGTTGTAATATTGATCGCAATAACTGGCCATCGGCAGCAGCGTGTTGTTGATGTAAGGGGCGTCGGCGCTGCCTTTGATCTGCGCCCAGTTGTGGTTCTCCATCAGAATCACGAAGACGTTGCTGCTGGCGTTCAGTCCGGCGAACGCCGACTGCGCCGCGGCCAATGCGATGAGAACTGCGAGAAATCGTTTCATGGAATTACCACGCGATAAAAATGGACCGGGTCACCGGCGACGCCGGGATCAATTTGATCGGCGCTCGGCCCTGTGGCGGTGATTGTCGATCCAACATTTGTCCATGTCGCGGTAGCGGTGGGCGAATCGGCCCGTTGCAATTGATAGGTTTTACCAGAAACCGCGTTCCACGTCACGCGAATGTCAGGGCCGACGATGTCGATCTTAATGACGGTGAACGCGGAGGCAGCGTTAAGCGGATCGGTGCCGGCGAAATATTCCTGCATGTTCGTTAGGCCGTCGCCATCCGCGTCATCGCTGGCGTGAGAGAGGTCGGCGTCCTCGCCGACCGCGTGATCGAAATAGGCCAGTCGCCACCAATCGGGAAGTCCGTCCGTATCGCTGAAAACGTCGCCGGTCTTCTGAACCTGAATTCCGGAAATGCGCGCATTGCCGGTCACAGGCGTGAATTGAATATCCATCTGCGCATCCGTTATTTGGAAGCGCCTCCAAGTGACCACTGCCACTGAATCCGCCGACCGCACTGCCTAACGACCACGAGTGCGACGAGCGTGGTGAAAGATTCGCGTCGAAGTCTTCTGCCTCTAACACAATGACGCCGCCCACTTCGGTGATTTGACCCTGACCCGAAATCGGCAGCGAGAGCGCTGCGAAAAGAAAGACCGTGAGGAACCGCCCCATGAAAAGACCTGGGAACAGCGTAATCGAATGACCGAGGCGCAGCGATACAATTCCCGTGGCAAATAAGTTGCCAAAGCACCGCCGAAGTCCCAACTGTATGCCGATGTCCGAGGCCAAGATCGACAATCAGCGCATGGAAAGAATCGTCAGCTTATGCAAGCGGCGCGGTTTCATTTTCCAATCGAGCGAAATCTACGGCGGACTCAATGGTTGCTGGGATTACGGGCCGCTCGGCGTTGAGCTAAAACGAAATCTCAAAGATTACTGGTGGCGGGTGATGGTGCAGGAGCGCGACGATGTGGTTGGTCTCGACGGATCCATCCTGACGCACCCCGCCACTCTAAAGGCGAGTGGGCACGTTGATACGTTCACCGACCCGATGGTCGATTGTCGATCTTGCAAGGCGCGTCTGCGCGCCGATCAATTGATCGACAAGAACGGTGTCAAACAATGTCCGGTTTGCGGCGGCAAAGATTTAACCGAAGCACGTCCCTTCAACCTGATGTTCCAAACGCAAATGGGCGCGTCGTCCGATCCTTCCTCCATCGCCTATCTCCGGCCCGAGACCGCCCAATCCATTTTCGTCCAATTCAAGAACGTGCTCGATACGTCGCGCAAAAAATTACCGTTCGGTATCGCGCAGATCGGCAAAGCATTTCGAAACGAAATTAATCCGCGTAATTTCACTTTCCGTTCGCGTGAGTTCGAACAAATGGAGCTGGAATATTTTTGCCGGCCGGAGCAGGGGATGGAGTTGCTCGAATATTGGAAGGAGGAGCGGCTGAAGTTTTACGAGAACATCGGCATCGCGCGCGACCGACTGCATGTGCTCACCGTGCCGGATAACGAGCGCGCATTTTATTCGAAAGGGACTTACGACATCGAGTACGAATTTCCGTTTGGCCGGCAGGAGCTCGAAGGTGTGGCCTATCGAACCGATTACGATTTGTCGCAGCATCAAAAGGCAAGCGGCAAATCGCTCGAGTATTTCGATGAGGAAACGAAACAGAAATTCATTCCACACGTGGTCGAGCCGAGCGCGGGCGTCGATCGCACCGTGCTCGCTTTGATCTGCGAAGCGTATTCGGAAGACGAAGCGCCGGACGAGAAAGGCAAAATGGAAACGCGAACGGTTCTGCGTTTTCATCCGCGCATGGCGCCGATCAAGTGCGCGGTGTTGCCGTTGTTGAAAAACAAAGAGGCACTCGTTTCGAAAGCAAAAGCGATTGTCGATCTTCTCCGGCCGCACATGAATGTCTCCTATGACGAATCGGGCGCGATCGGTCGCCGTTATCGCCGCCAGGATGAAGTCGGGACGCCGTTTTGCCTAACCATCGATTTCGAAACGCTCGGCGAGAAGGATGTCGATCTTACGGACACGGTTACGTTGCGTGAGCGCGACTCGATGAAACAGGAACGCGTCGCGATCAAAGATCTCCCCGGCATTTTGATTTCACGGATTGCGTGATGGATCTGGCGGATTTTCGGGAATATTGCCTAACGAAGCTTGGCGCTACCGAAGGAACGCCGTTCGGCGAAACCGTTTTGGTTTTCAAAGTCGCCGGCAAGATGTTCGCGCTCGCATCGCTCGATGAAGTGCCGGCAACGGCAAACCTGAAGTGTGATCCCGACCTTGCACTTGAATTACGCGATCGCTACGAGCAAGTGCGGCCCGGCTATCACATGAACAAGAAACATTGGAATACCGTCGAGCTCGACCGCGGAATTCCAGAAGCGGAACTGCGCAAGATGATCGATCACTCCTACGATTTGGTGGTTGCGAGTTTGCCGAAGACTGTAGCTGCCGATCTCCGCAAGGGGAGACTGCCGCCAGAGACGGCGGCAGCTACAACACAACGCGCAACTCCACCGCGGCGATCTCCAACTGCAAAGCGTCGCGCGCGACGTTGAGAAAATTATCGGCCGCGTCGGTGAGCGCGACACGTAATTCACCATGTCGATCTTCCGGCGCGCGGAGTGATTGTCGATCTAACAAATTGCGCACGGCCATCGCGCAATTTTTCGCGGAATCGACGAGCTTAATTTCATCGCCGAGCGCGCGACCGATTGCCTCCGCGAGCAACGGGTAGTGCGTGCAGCCGAGCACGAGCGTGTCGATCCCGTCCTTCATCATCGGATCGAGATAACGCGCGATGATTTGATCCGTAACTTTGTCGTCTAACAAGCCCTCTTCGATCAGCGGCACGAGCAGCGGACAGGCACACGTGCTGACGCGGACGTGAGTATTGAGCGCGCGCAACGCGTTGTCGTAAGCGCCGCTCCGAACGGTCGCGCGCGTGCCGATGACACCGACATGTCGATTGCGCGTTACGGCGATGGCGGCTTGCGCGCCCGGCTCGATCACGCCGATCACCGGGACGGAAACGTGCGCGCGCAATTTTGGAATGGCTACGGAAGAAACGGTGTTGCATGCGACGACAATCACTTTCGCGTTTTCGCGCGTGAGGATATTTGCCAGCTCAAGGCTGTAACGCTCGACCGTATCAGAACTTTTGTTTCCGTAAGGCACGCGCGCGGTATCGCCGAGATAAAAAATGTCTTCGTTAGGCAGTAATTCCTGCAACGCTTTGACGACGGTGAGTCCGCCGATGCCGGAATCGAACACGCCGATCGGTTGTTCCGACGAAGAAGATGTCGATCTTTTATTCGCCGCCACTGATGGAGATGGAAGGTTTATCGACATGCGCGGGTTCTGGGGGAACGTAAGCGGTAAGCGGTTCGCTGATCGATCTCGAATGCGGCGGCAGCGAAATCCGCGCGCTAGCAAATGTTTGCCCTTCTCCTCGGAAGTTCACCGCCGCGTCGTAATTCTTCACCGCTTGCGCAATGGCGCCGCCGACTTGCTGGCGGAATTGTGTCGTCGCGATGCGTTGACCTTCGGATGCATTACTCAAAAAACCGCACTCGACCAGAACGGCCGGGATTTTTACATGGCGGAGGACATGGAAGCGCGCGTGTTTCACGCCGCGATCGAACATCGACAATCGCGAGAGAATAGAAGCGTGAACGGCTGCGCCGAGCGCAATGTTTTTTTCGTCCTCGGCATTTCCCGGGCACCATTGCACATTCGCCGACGAAGCCTCCTTCTCGATGGCCGCGTTTGACACCACGCCGGCCGGAGCGAGCGCGTACGTTTCGATGCCTTCGGCCGCGCCGCTCCAATTGAAATGAATGCTGACGAAAATCGCATTCGGAAAACGATTGGCGAAATTGACCCGCTCATCGAGGGAAACGGCCTTGTCGATGGAGCGCGTCATTTCCACTTTGTAACCGGCCGTCAGCAATTGCTGCCGCGCGTTCATCGCCACATCGAGCGTGAAATTTTTCTCCGAGCCCCAGCGATTTGACGCGCCGTTGTCCACACCGCCGTGGCCGGGATCGAGCACGACGATGTCGATCTTGTGCGAATTCTTAATTCGATGCGGTCGAATGATCGGTTCGATCAATTTGCTCACATCCATCGACGAAATCATCTCGTCATTGTTGCTCGAGAGAATCGGAAAGTCGGTGAGGAATCGGACGCCGTTGATGTAAAGCTCGCTCGTGCCGGCTTGCGCACGAATTCCGCGGCGCTCGCTCCGCAGCGAAACGGTGCGACTGACACGCGTGTATTCCGGGAATTGATAGAAGCGCGCGACGTTCGTGAACGTGACGTAATCGCGGCCTTGCTGATGAATGACGTTCCAATCGTCGCCGGCAAGCGCAGCAGCTAAAGACAGAACAAGGGCCATACCAGCGAGATGGCGAGCTCGGATGCGCATCGCGAAAAATGATGGCGGATGGCAACAGTCGCAAGCGCGTTGTGCACGTAAAGTTGTCATCCCGAGCCGCGCAGACGGCGAGGGACCTCACACAAGCTCGTTGGATCACCCAAGGAAACATGCGTGACCTGCCGCAGGTTGTGAGGTCCTTCACTTCGTTCAGGATGACAGAAGCGAGCTTTTCATTTTGCAAACGCGCGCGACCCTCGGATGATTGCTTCGCCATGGCGGAGTTGTCCAAAACCTACGATCCGAAATCGGTTGAGCCGAAGTGGTACCAGCGTTGGATCGACAATCACGATTTCGAAGCGGATGCGAAATCGGCCAAGCCGCCTTTCGCGATCGCCATGCCGCCGCCGAACATCACCGGTGTTTTGACGCTCGGACATGTCTTGAACAATACGATTCAAGATATTCTAGCGCGCCGCGCCCGCATGCTTGGCCACGAAGTTTTGTGGTTGCCCGGGGTCGATCACGCCGGCGTGGCCACGCAAACCGCGGTCGAAAAATTTTTGAGACGAACGGAAAAGAAAACGCGGCACGATTTCGGGCGCGAAGAATTTCTTCGGCGCGTCGTCGAATGGCAGGACAAACATGGCGGCATCATCATCGAGCAACTGAAGCGGCTTGGATGTTCGGCCGATTGGTCGCGGCAACGCTACACGCTGGATGATTCTTATGTGCGCGCCGTTCTCGGAGTGTTTGTCGATCTTCACCAGAAGGGGCTGATCTATCGCGGACGGCGAATGATTAATTGGGACCCGGCCGCGCAGACCGCGTTGTCGGATGAAGAAGTGATTTCCAAACCGCAGAAAGGAAATCTTTATTATGTGCGTTACGAAATCGTGGACGCGCCCGGGAAATTTCTGGAAGTGGCGACGACGCGGCCGGAAACGATCATGGCTGACACCGGGGTCGCGGTTCACCCTAACGACGAACGATATGTCGATCTTATCGGTAAACAGGTGTGGCGCCCGTTTCCGCGCGAAAAACTTCCCATCGTCGCGGACGAAGCGATTGATCCAAAATTCGGCACCGGCGTTTTAAAAGTCACGCCTGGGCATGACAAATTGGATTTCGAGATCGGCCAACGCCACAAGCTCCCGGTGATCGATGCTCTGCATGCGGACGGCAAAATAAATTGCCCGGCGGTGCCGGAGTTGGATGGACTGGACCGATTCGAGGCGCGCCAGAAAGCGGCCGAGTTGTTGCAAGATCGACAACTACTTTCGAAAACCGAGCCGCACGAAAACAATGTCGGTTTCAGCGAACGCAGCGAAGTGCCGATCGAGCCGCGCCTGAGCGAGCAATGGTTTCTGCGCTATCCGAAAACCAAAGAAACGCTCGCGGTGGTGCGCGATCATCTCATCCGATTCTTTCCCGCGCATTGGGAAAAGGTTTACGCGCAATGGCTGGAGAACATTCAGGATTGGTGCATCAGCCGCCAGGTTTGGTGGGGGCATCGCATTCCGGCATGGTATCGAAACTCTGCTGTAGGGGCAGGCGTGTCGCCTGCAAGAGAGAAAGATGCAGCCGACACGGCTGCCACCACAGAAGAGAAGAACATTCGTGTGCAGATCGAGTCGCCCGGCGAAGGTTGGACGCGGGATTCGGACACGCTCGATACCTGGTTTTCATCGTGGCTGTGGGCGTATGAGACGATGGACGCGGAGACGCGAAAGAAATTTTATCCGACTTCCGTTCTCGTGACCGCGCCGGACATTATTTTCTTCTGGGTCGCGCGCATGATCGTTGCCGGGCTCGAGTTCACGCCGGGCACGACCGACAAGGCCGAAGACAACATTCCATTCCGCGATGTTTTCTTTACCGGACTAATTCGCGACCACAAAGGCCGCAAGATGTCGAAGTCGTTAGGGAATTCGCCCGACCCGCTGGAGTTGATCGACAAGTACGGCGCGGATGGTTTGCGGTTCGGTTTGATGCGCATCGCGCCGAGCGGACAGGACATTCGTTTCGACGAAAAACAAATCGAAGAAGGCCGCAACTTCGCCACCAAACTTTGGAACGCCGCGCGCTTCCGGCAAATGCACGGACTGAGTGCGGCCGCGCCCAAGATCGACAATGACTGCTTGTCGATCTACGCGGTCGAAGTGCTGGCGCGCTTGAATGAAACGATCGACGCAGTCGAGCAAGCTTACGCCGAATATCAGTTCAGCATCGTGGCGCAACGACTCTACGATTTTTTCTGGAATGACTACTGCGATTGGTTTGTCGAAGCGGCCAAAACCGAAATTTTCAGCGAGGACGGGTCGAAGAAGAAATCCGCGCTCGCGGTGATGGACGTGGTGTTGACTTCGGTGTTGCGATTGCTGCATCCGTTCATGCCGCATATCACGGAGGAGCTTTGGTCGATTCTCGGATTCGGAAGTGGATCGATTCAATTCGCCGCGCCGCCCGAAAAGGTAGATGTCGATCTTGCGGCGAGGCGAAAGGTTGTCGCGATGATTTACGAGATCGTGCAAGCGGGACGAAATCTCCGCGCGGAAGCGCGTTTGCCCTCGAACCAAAAAGCGAAGTTCGCGTTGCGCTCGGAAGAGGAAAGCATCAGGGCGGAGCAAGCGACGATGGCGCGTTTGCTGAACGCGTCGGAGTTGATTGTCGATCTTGCGTTCCAAGCGGGAGCGGGAACGCCGATCGCGGCGACTGGCGGCGGCGAGCTTTTGCTGGTGATGGAAGTGGACCCGGCCGCGGAAAGCGAGAGACTCAGCAAGGAGATCGCGAAGCTGGAAGAGGAAGTGCGAACGGTCGAAACGAAATTGAAAAACAAATCGTTCGTGGATCGCGCGCCCGCTGCAGTGGTGGAGGAACATCGACAACGATTGAACAATTTCACGGACCAGTTAGGGAAATTGAAACAGGCGCGCGACAAACTTTGATTCTGGGGAGCACAGGCTGCCAGCCTGTGGTCGTCGGAGAAGAACGTGCGCGACAACCGGAATTGAATTCGGTTTAATAGA
Source organism: Chthoniobacterales bacterium (assembly GCA_038229295.1). GTDB lineage: Bacteria > Verrucomicrobiota > Verrucomicrobiia > Chthoniobacterales > UBA10450 > JAJPGZ01. The sequence goes on from JBBROO010000002.1 coordinate 30,787, forward strand.
TGTCGATCTTACGAGCGCCATGAGTTTTTGGAAAAAACTGCTCTGGATTGCGGTAACGGTTCTCGGGTTGGCGTCGATTTACGTTCTGGCGCTTTCGCGCGGTGAGCGGGTCAGCGCACTGTGGATCATCGTCGCGGGTTTTTGCGCGGCCGCGGTTAGTTACCGTTTTTACAGCAAGTGGCTGGCGACAAAAGTGCTCGTGCTCAATGACGAGCGCGCCACGCCGGCGCTGGTGAAGAACGACGGCAAAGATTTCGTGCCGACAAATCGCTGGATGGTGTTCGGTCATCATTTCGCCGCGATCGCCGGACCGGGTCCGCTGGTCGGGCCGGTGTTGGCGGCGCAGTTTGGTTTTTTGCCGGGCACGCTTTGGATCTTGATCGGCGCGACGTTGGGAGGCGCAGTGCACGACATGATGATTCTTTTCGCATCCGTTAGGCGCGGCGGGAAGACGTTAGGTCAAATCGTGAAAGAAGAAATCGGGCCGGGTGTCGGCGCGCTCGCTCTCGTCAGCGTGCTCGCGATCATGATCATTCTACTGGCGGTGCTCGCGCTCGTGGTGGTGCAAGCGCTGGCGAAAAGCCCGTGGGGTGTTTTCACAATCGCGATGACGATACCGATCGCGCTTATCATGGGCGCGGGATTGCGCAGCGGAAAAGTGAACGTGAAATGGATGACGATGTTTGGGTTGGCGGGCCTGGCGTTCGCGGTTTGGGGTGGCCAATTTCTCGGAAGATTTCCAGTGATTGAAGCTTGCTTTCAGCACGATCAGAAATGGATCGCATGGGCGATCATGATCTATGGATTGGCGGCGTCAATTTTGCCGGTGTGGATGTTGCTGACGCCGCGGGATTATTTGAGCACGTTCCTGAAACTCGGAACGGTCGCGGCGCTGGCGGTGGCGGTGATTGTTTTGCATCCGACTTTGATGATGCCGTCGATCTCGCGCTTTGTTGATGGCAGCGGACTCGTGTTCGCCGGGCCGGTGTTTCCGTTTGTTTGCATCACGATCGCCTGCGGGGCGGTCTCCGGATTTCATTCGCTCATCGCTTCGGGGACGACGCCGAAGATGATTGGAAGCGAAGCGCGCATCCGCGACATCGGCTACGGCGCGATGATCACGGAGATGATGGTCGCGCTGATGGCGTTGATCGCGGCTTGTGTTTTGGAACCGGGGGAATATTTCGCGATCAATGCGAAAGGCGCGCCGAGCGAAGTGGTGGCTAAGGTTTCGGCGGCGGGATTTCCGGTGAGCGAGAGTGAGATGTCGATCTTAGCGAAAAATTTGGGCGAGACGACGATGTTCGGACGCGCCGGTGGAGCGCCGACTTTTGCGGTGGGCATGGCGCACATGTTCTCGCGCATCTCGGCCAACCCGACCGCGATGGCGCTTTGGTATCACTTCGCCATCATGTTCGAAGCGCTTTTTATCCTCACGACCATCGACGCGGGCACGCGTGTCGGGCGATTTCTGCTTCAGGACTTGTTAGGGAATCTTTGGCGACCTCTCGGCAATACGCGTTCGTGGAGCGCGAATTTTTTCTCGAGCGTGTTGCTGGTCGGAGCGTGGGGTTGGTTTTTGTATCAGGGTGTAATTGATCCGCTCGGCGGAATTAATAGTCTTTGGCCATTGTTCGGCTTGGCGAATCAGTTGCTCTCCGTCATCGCACTGTGCCTGGGCACGACGCTGCTCATCAAAATGGAGAAGACGAAATATCTTTTCGTGACGCTGGCGCCGCTGTGTTTCATGTGCGCGGTGACCTTTTCGGCCGGATATCTCAAGATCTTTTCGGTCGATCCAAAACTTGGTTTTCTGAGCGGCGCACGCTCGTTAACCGAACAAGCGGCGGGGCCGGCGGATGCACAAAAAGCGGCGGACTTGATTCGCCAGGCTGCGGTTTGGCGGTTCGACGCAGTGGTAGCGGGATGTTTTCTTGTGCTCGTACTGCTAATCGTAATTGGTTCGGCGGTGCAATGGTGGCATCTGCTACAGGGCAGAAAGCCGGCGGTTTTACACGAAAGCGATTTCGTGTCGGTAGCGAAATTACAAACGGCCGGAGTGCCCTAACGAGCGTCGTCGGAGCCGCGGCAAGGAATTTGAAATACCGACCCGTCGTTCAGCCGCTGCACGACCGCGATGCCGGGATAGAGGCTCGTGTGACCAAAGCTGAGATCAGCAAAAAAATCACCGAAGAATAATCGCCAGTCTTCTTCGCTGGCTGAATTGGATTTTAAGACCACGTAAACATGCTCGTAGTCGGGGCAATGTTTTTGGACGTAAGCCATGATTTTTTCGTAAGTCGGGTAATCGGTGTAGGGAAAGGGTGAGAAAGACAGTGTCGCCGCGCGATTGAATAAAAACGGGACATCAACGACGTCGTCACCGATGACAAGATCTTTCGCGGACACATTTTTTTCGATCCAACTCAGGCGTTCGGATCGACGAATGGTTGCCTGAAAATCCCGGACCGGTGTTTTCACGGCCGCGCTTGTTTCGCGGACGATGGCGCAGGTAAATAAAATTAACGCAATGAAGCCGACGTGATTGGCTCGTAATCGCGTTGCCTTAGTTAATAACGCGGTCCACATCACCACCAGAACCACGCCGGCTGGAGCGATTGTTCGTACATCGACATCGAAATAGGACCAACCCCTTTGCCCGATGAGAAAAGCGAGATAGCAGCTTGTCCAAAGAAGGAGAAGAAAACGGCCGCGCGAGACAAACAAATCGTGAAGGACGTGGCGAAGCTGGCCTCGCACCAGTAATGCGAGGCCGCAGATGAAAATTGACAGGCCTAACAACCCCATCTGCCACTCGGCCGAAAGGACATCGAGATACGCACCAAAAGTTGTTTCGATTACTTTGACGAAATTCTGGCGCAATCCGGTACGCGGTGGGTGAACAGAACCAAGGAGCGAACCAGCGGCGAGAATATTGTGCGCGAAGACCAATCCGGCCGGGACGGCAAACGAGATCGCATAACCAATGATGTCCGCCAGCTTTCGCTTCCAGGGCTCTAAATTTAAAAGCAGATAAAACAGGCCAACAATAAACAGCGGCGCTGAGGCGTAGCGAGTGGCGAACGCGAGCCCGCCGACAAGACCGGCGAGTACAATATGAAGCCGGTTGTTTTCGGAACGTGCGCTGATCAGCAGCCAAAGGAAAAGGAAGAGCAGATCTAGCGCGATGGGCTCACTCCAAGCCCAGCCTGCGATCCAACGCGTCGGATAATAGAACAGCAACAGGGCCGTAGCGAGCAGAGCGATACTTTTGTCGTAGATCGACATCGTCAATCGGTAGACGAAAAAAAGAAGCGCGCCGTTGGCGATGGCTGAGAGTAATAGAGCACTGCGCGCTGGAGAAATTCCAAGTCGGCTCACGATCGCGATCATGAGCGGGTAAAGCGGCGCTTGTTCGGTGAATGGAATCGGCGCCTTGTCATCGATCGAAAAACTTTGCTGATTGAAACCGACGGTTGGCTGAGTCAGCCCCTTACCGGCCGAAAAATTCTGCGCGACGTTGACGTAGCTCATGGAGTCGGGAGAAAAACGTCCGGTGCGTGTGACTGCGTTAAAAACGAAGAGAGCGAGATAAACGATCGCCGCAGCCAGGATGGCCCGGTAAAGGAGAGGAGATAGAGAGGTCTCGCTCGCGTCTCGATCGTTTTCTGCGTTGCTCATGGCGCCCCGTTGCTTCTCTCATAATGACTGCGATCCCTCAACGAAAACAGGGCGCAAATGCAAGGCCGGGCAGCGCGGAGCCTGCCGATGTCGATCTTGCGAGTGACGAGCGCCGCTTACTTTCGGCGCAGCGGGACCGCGATGTCTTGGTCGCGTCGCGCTAAGATGACGCGGCCATCTTCGATCGCCCTGACCTTGATCTGATAAGTCTGATTTCCCAATTGCAGGCCGAATTGTTGCCCTTCCTGCATGACCTTGCCATTCACGATGGCGAAACGCGTCCCTTGTTCGATGGTGATGGAGCTGACCACGAATGCGCTCACGGGAATATCGGGGCCGGCGTGCTCAGTTCCCGCTTCGGACAACTTTGCTGCTGGTTTCCATCCGATGGGCCAAAACGGATTGCGATTGTTGCCCTCCATCTCGAAAGTGGATTTGTGTCTTAACTCGATCGCCGCCACCTGTTCACTGGATGGCTTGTTCGCAGTGGCCGCCGCTTCGGCAGTCGGCGGTTTGGGTTTTGTGGCAACCGCGGGGGCGTCTGCCGCACACAAGTGCGAAAGTGTCGCGCAGCCGACAAATACAACGAGAAGAGAGAATTTTTTCATTTCTTTTGGATGTAACTCGTAGCATTGAGCGTGACTTGCTGGAATTGGGGTTGATCAGCCTGCGCTCGAATGGTCAATCGCGTGATCGCGAGAAGCGGTTCGGCATTTTCGAGTGCTGCGATCGCTTTGCCGACAGTAGCGTAATCGCCCTGGGGCAAATCGATCAACCACGAGTATTTCGCCCAATTAGCCAACTCCGGCTCCTTGAACCCAGCCGTGTTCTCCAAGCGCGCCACCGCCTTGTCGATCTGTTGATTAGCGAAAAAGAGTTTGATCCGCGGTGGGAACCAGGCAATTGGCGCACCTTCCAGGTTCAACGCCTTGAGCGCGGCGAAACGCGTCGTCGCATGTTTAGCCTGCTGCTCGAGCGTGGCCGCTTTGGCTAAGTCATCTTTTGAACTCGCGAGTTTGGCCTGTTTGTCTTTTATCGCTGCCACCATGGTGCTGCGACTGCGGTTCAGTGGCCCGAGGAAAAAAGTAAAATAAATATAGAGCAGAAAGACGAAGCCCATGAAACTGAGCGCGATTTTCTGCACCTTGTCTTTGCCCATCTTGCCCATGCTCATCGTTTCGGAGACCTCGTTAGCGGCGCCACCGCCGTCGATTTGGCTACGGCCGGACTAAAATTCACTGCCAAAATGTAATGGGCCATGGCCATGTTCGTTCCGCCGACGTTCACGATGGTGTCGAGATCTTCCAGTGCCTTGAACTCCACGTGCACGTCGCTGTAACTTTGGCCGAGTTGCTCCATTAACATCTGCCGAAAATCTTCCGCCGCGGCGCGCGCTTCTCGACCGGCGGCGAGGCCGTCGATATTGACGCTGACTGTCTTGCTATCGTCCACAACCGAGCCTTCGATCGTGGATAGTTGGGTGTTTGGCGCCACGCAGCGCGAAACTTTTTGCAGGAACGGCCCCCAGTAGAAGCGATTGTCGATGTAATCATCGAGGACCCGTGTCGTCCTAATGATGTTGTTGAGTTCGTCCGCGCGTTTTTTCGCGGCCGTCACACTCGGTTCCACTTTCGCCCACTCCCGTTCGATCCCGCCTAAGCGGCTCTTCATTTCGAGGGTCCGATAAGCGTTCCACATGTAGTAGACAAAAAGAATGGCGCCAAAAGTCCCGAGCACCATCATGCCGATCTTCAGCGGATCACGCTGGCGTTCTCTGTGTTCGGAAATCTCCTCGTGCAGGAGGTTGAGGTGAAGTGCCATTGCTCTGGTTAATGGGTCAGGTATTCAAAAGCGGCGCCGCAGGCCACGTTGAGCGAGACAAATTCGTCGGGCAGCGTCGCCCGTTTCGGCGCCGGTAACGCCACCTCGCAGGTTTCCAGCGGGTCCCAAATCTCGCATGGCAATCCGAGCTCATCGCTCAGCGTCTGCAGAACAGTTTCCGCTCGTGCTAATCCCCCGGAGACGAATATTCGATTGATGCTCTCTTCCCTTTGTCCTTCGAAAAAGCCGATGGAATTGCGAACTTCAGTTCCCAGCCGCAACAATGATCCTCGACAAATTTCTGCCATCCCGGCGTCGCCTTCCTGGATCATCGTCCAGGCCGCCTGCTGCTCGAGCGCGCCATCAGCCGTGAGCGCTTGCGACAAATCTTTGCCGCCATAACCAATGCTCCGCACGAGCACCAGTTCGCCCTTGCTGCCGATCATGACCGTGCTTTGCGAGTGTCCCATGTCGAGAAGGAGAAACGCTTCGTTGTTGAAAATGTCGGAGTAAGCGAATTCAAAAGCGTTGAACGAGCAAACGGGCGCAAGTTGGATAACGTCGGGGGCGAGCTTCGCTTTGCCGGCGGCCTCGATGACTTGTTTCACGACACTGCGCAACATTCCCCCGACCAAATATTTCGTCTTCGTCACGACACCGCTTTGCGTCGCGACCGAACTGGATGCGGAGACGCCTGCAGATTCCGCGATCGATCCATTGTTTCGGTCGTTCGAAATAACCGGCGTAACATCGACAACGAAATCCTTGCAATCCTGGTTCAGCACCGCGAGGCCGTTTAATCGGAGCGCGTTGCGGAGAAGATCCACCGGAGTATTCGGTTGCTCGATGATGCGCAGAAGCGCTGCCGGATCCGAGATCGCGATCGCGCAGGCCTTGCCGCTGCCGCCAAGTTCCTTGACCAGACTTTTCACCTGTTGCGCGAGTTCGTCGGCGCTGCCGATTTCCTGTGGCAGCTCGCGTGATGCGAAGTTCGTTAGGACAAAACGCGAATCTCCTTTGCGTCGCAGCGCGACACCTTTGAATACACGTTTGCCTAAATCTATGCCGATAACAGAATCGCCGCGTCTGGCCATGATGCTGTTGTCGATGTAGCCGGAAACGTGCCGACCCAGGTAATTTGTCGCGAGCGGATCCCCTTTACCTGGCAAAACGCACCCGCCCGGACGCTGGATTTAGGCCGCCGCCGACTCGCGATAGCCGAAGAATTTGCGGTCCTTAATAAGAGCGACAACCTCCGGCGGCACCATTCGTTCCCAGCTTTTGTCGCCGGCTTGCAGTTTCGCCAGCGCATCGGGCGGATAAATCCGCAGATACTCCGGATGAAAATGCGTAATCTCCTCGATGAATTTATTGTCGATCAAATATTGAAAGAGCGAGTGCAGATTCGGCGCCACCTTCAATTGTGTCGCGGTCACAATCTGCCCGCTGCGCTCGTCGATCATCGGATAAACGAAAAGTTTGAGCTCACCTTTGAACATTCGGCCGAGCGCTTCCAGAATTCCGCCTTCGAGATTGAGGTAATATTTCTCGTCAAAAATTTCCATCAAACTCGGCACGCCCATCACCAGGCCGACCATGCGGTTCGTGTAACGCGAAAGATACGCAGCCAGCCGATAATATTCGCCGAACTTCGAGATTAATACTGTGCGTCCGAGCGCCGCCAAAATGTCGACGCGCGCCAGAAAATCCGCGTGGTTTAATTGCCCTTCGGAAAGCAAATTCTCCAGCGTCATTTCCATGAGCACCACTAAATCGGCTTCCGAACAGCCGCATTCCTTCAACAAAACGCCGCGCGCGCCGTCCAGCATGTCGTTAGTCGCGTGCGTTACCGGCCGAAAACTTCCGCGCTCCACTAAAATTGCTTTCTTATAAAACACCTCGGCCGGCTGCACCGTCTCGCCGTCCGCCAGAAACATGACCGCGTCGGTTAGTCCCTGACTCACCAATTGCAGACACATCAGTCGATTGTCGATCTTAGCGAAAGCCGGCCCGGAAAACTTGATCATGTCCACCTGCAATCGGCCGGGCGCGAGATTTTCCTGGAGCGACGAGATCAGTCGCTCGGCCTGCTCATGATAATAAAACGCGCCGTAAATCAGATTCACGCCGATGACCCCGAGCGCTTCCTGTTGGTCCACATTCGTCTCGTCGAGCATGCGCACATGAATAATAATTTGGTTCGGCTCACTGCGCGTTTCCATTTGGAATCGAATTCCGAGCCATCCGTGTGACTCGTTATGCTCTTTGAAGCTGCGCGCCGCCACTGTATCCGCGAAAACAAAAAACTGCCGCTGCCCGCCCAGTTTCCTGTCCAACCGCTCAAGCAGCAACTTGTACTCGTGGTCGAGCATCGTATTCAATCGCACCCGGCTGACATAGCGATCGGCCGGTCCGTAAATCGCGTCGCTAAACGTCATGTCATACGCCGACATCGTTTTCGCGATCGTCCCGGCCGCGCCGCCGACATGGAAGAAACGCCGCGCCACTTCCTGTCCGGCGCCGATCTCCGCAAAGGTTCCGTATCGTTTCGAGTCGAGATTAATTTGGAACGCCTTCTTGTTCGTCCCCAGATCCATCTCCGCGTTCATGCGAATCCTGTAGCGGCGATCTATGGCCGTCGCAAATATTCGGCTACAACCGCACCGACTCGGCGCTGTTCGCCGGAATCCAACCGCGCAAATTGTTAGGCAATTCCGAATAGATCCAATCCCCGCGCTTGCTCACAAATCTAATCTCGCTGCCGGGCGGCAATGCCAGAACGCGATTCGCTGTATCCGCCGTCGCCACTCTCGCTTCCAAGCCCCTCGTCGTCACGATTGCCAGCGCGCGCCCCTTATTCCCTTTTTCGTTTAGGTAAATCGCCGCCACGCACGCCAGCAAGATCGACAACGATAAGATCGACAATGTCATCCCGCCGAGCGTTCGGCGTCTCGAGAAAATCAGAATCGCCACCGAAAACAGAAGCACCCAAAACGCGATGGCAGCTGCCATCGTCAACTGATTGATGCTGCCGAATTGCAAGTATCGTTCGGCCGCAGTCGGTAGCAGCTCGAGCGCACGCGCTTCATCGCGCGCCATGCGCAAATTCGTTGCCGCCTCCGGATGATGTCGATCTAACGCCAGCGCCCGTTCGTAATTCAAAATGGCCTTCCCGAAATCGCCCGCCCGAAAATAAGCGTTCCCCAAATCGTAAAACAAATTTGCGCTGTATTGCTGCTTCTGCACGAGCGCTTCGTAATCCGCGATCGCTTCCTTGAATTGCCCCGCGCCATATTCCTGATTCGCTTTTTCGAATTGCGCGAAGGCCGATGGAAGGGCGAACAAAGCCAGTCCGACACACGCAAGATCGACAAGTAACTTTCGCCGGCTCATGTGCGCAAACTTTCGATGAGCTCGACCAATTCTCGTTTCTTCTCCGGCGAGACGTCGCCATTCGCCGCACCGCCGCTGTAACGCAATTCATCACTGCGCTCGAACAACTGCCGCAACTGCGCGCGTTCGCCTTCGGCCATCTGAAATGTCGACGCGGCCGTGTTCGCATCGACCAGGTTGGGATCGACATTTCGCGCCAACGCCGTCTTCACGCGGACAGCGCGCGAAGCACTCGCGAAATATTCCTGCGCAGAAACATCACCGCGCCGCAACTTGCGCATCAGTTCCGCCGCTTCCTGCTGCAACGCCGCCGTTCGTTGCGCCTCGCGATTTGCCAGACGCGAGCGGCGAAGTTTCCATCCGACGAATCCAATGAGCACGAGCAGTGGAATAATTTGCCCTAGCCAGAAGATTGGCCGCGCGTAAAGCGGGGTGAATGATTGCCCATGCGTTGGCCGTTCGTTCAGCTGATCCAAAATGCTCTGCGGCTTTGGCGGCCCGGTCGGCTCGGGTGACGATGTCGATCTTGCCGCGCTTGGCGCCGGTGTCGCCGTCACGGCCGCCACCGTGCCGCCTTGCACCTGGATCGGAATCGCATCGCTCCGTAACGTCACGTAACTTTCCTTGACCGGATCGAAGAACGAAAAAACAAACGGCGAGATCGCCGGCTTCTTTTCGTTAGGCGATATGACCGCCTCAAAAGTTTTCGCGCCGCTGATCCCAACGTCGTCATCCTGTTTGAATTTTGATGCCGGCGGATACTTGTGCCAACCGGTCTCGTCTTCCAGCGCGGGCGCGTTGATGCGGTCGAAATTACCGCGCCCGCTGATTGTCGATGTTACGGTGATCGGGTCGCCTGTCTGCACGCTCTTCGGATTTGCGTCCACCGTCATGCTGAAATTTCCGACGGCGCCGCTAAAACTCGCCGGAGGCTTTGCCGGCAGCGGTTTTACTTCCAGCGGAGCCGGCTGACTAACGACAGGAACTTCGCGCTTTTCCGCGGTGCGTCCGAAAGGGTCGGAGAAAAATGGATCCGAGAACGGATCGTCCATGTTGAAGATGTCAAAGGGCGAGCGCGGGCGCGAAGTGCGCGCGCGCGTAGTCGGCACGATGACTTGAGCGGTGGTTTTGATCGGCCCGATCTCGAGTTTGCCCGGCCGGATGGCAGCGACCGCCGTCTTGAATGTGTAAACTTCGAACTGCCGGCCGTTGATGACTTCATGCTGCGGGTGGTCCGCACCTTGCAGTTTTTGAACAGTGAATCCCTGGCCAGTAATTTCAGGAAGTTGCAGACCGGCGACTCGCGCCGCGAATGCGATTCTCACCACTACGGGAATCATCTCGCCGACGTAGGCAGATTTTTTCGGCACGATCAGTTCCGCGCTGACCAACTTGCTCGTGTCGATGTTAGAACTGGTTCCCGAATTTGGCGCCGCCTGTCGGTTTGATGATCCGGCCACATGTAATGTTAATTCCGGCGTGGTCAGCGAATTGCCGCCGGCGCGGATCGTTTGCGGCGGAATTTTAAACGTGCCCGCTTTCAACGGCAGGATCGTGTAGCTGTAGGTCAGACTCGAGGTCGTTGTGAAATTGTGCATCTCGAACTGCCGCGACGTTCCGGTCTGATGAATCTCGAGTCCATTGAGAGTGATGCTCGTGGGCGCTTCGACACTGGTCGCGCCCGTCACTTTGATTTCCATCTGAACCATCTGGCCGACGGCCGCTTCGGAACTGCTAAGCACAGCGGTCACGCTCGGCGAATCGGCCAGGGCCGGCCCGCTCAACGCGAGCGTGAGGACAAAAATAAAAATACGCGCTCGTTGCATCGACATTTTCAATCAAACATCAACCTGATGTTTCACCAATCGTTATAGACACGACGCGCCGTTTTGCGTTCATCGAGTTGCACGCGCGCTTCCTCGTCTTTCATCGATCGCAAAAGCGCCTCCGCCTGGCGCTCGCTCATTTGCCCTTCCTTTTCCGGTTCCGCTTCGGCCATCTCCGCATTTTGTTCCGGCGGTTTTTCAGATTTGTCGCCGGCCGCCCCTTTCACATCTCCGGCGAATTTTTTCTGCGGCGAGTCCGCCGGAGTAGGGGATGGACTCGCGCCGTCGCCGGATTCTTCGCCTTTGCCCGGCGATGGCGATGGCGATTCCCCTTCGCCTCCTCCCGGAGTTGGCGATTGCTCTCCCTGTTTATCGCCACTGGGTGATTGTCGATCTTGCTTGTCGTCTTTTCCTTCACCCGGCGATGGCGAGGGAGTTGGCTGTTCATTCCCCGGTGATGGCGACGGAGTCTCGCCCGCTTTCGATTGATCTTTTTTCTCCTGATCGTTCTTGGCCTGCTCTTGTTTGTCCTCCGGTTTCTGTCCGCTGCCCGACTGATCCTGTGATTGCGATTGTTGCTGTTGGTCCTGCTGCTTTTGATCTTGTTTTTGTTGCTGATCTTGCTGCGACTTCTGCTGATCCTGCTGCTCTTTTTGATCTTGTTTGTTCTGTTTGTCGTCTTTCTTCTGCTGCGGTGAGGGCGTCGGAGTTGGTTGAGGCGGCTTTTTGTTTTTCAACTCCTCGATCTTCTTTTTGACGAATTCGTAATTCTCTTTCGCCTCTTTATCATCCGGCCGCAGCTTGAGCGTCTCTTCGTAATGCGGAAGCGCCGCGGTCCAGTCGGCCAATTTCTTGTCGTCGCCTTTCTGCGCTTCGCCACGTTCGTAAAGCGTATTGCCGAGATTGTAATGGCTCTTGCTTTGCAATCCGACATCGGGCGAGAGCAACGCCTGACTGAAATTTTCCAGCGCCTTGCCGTAATCCTTCATTTTGTAAGCGGCCGCGCCGGCATCGAATTGCAATTTGTCCGTCGCTTTTGTTTGCGGATGCGCTTGTAACGTTTGCTGGAACTGTTGATAGGCGTCCGGAAATTTTCCGCTGCGATACGCTTCGAGACCGGGCGCGCTGGCGAACAGCGATGGCATCGAGATGAGTAGCGCCGCCGTTACGGGCGCGAGAATTTTCGCTCGTTGCGGTCCGCGCGCGGTTCGACGCACGCGTTTGCGTTCGCCTAACAAGATCGACATCGTGATCGCCGCGATCGCCCCGCCAAGCGGCCACTCGTAGCGCTCAATCGGCCGACGCGACGAGCGCACATCGATGTCGGCCGCCTGCATCTTTGCGATCCCTTCACCGAACAATTGCCGCATCGTCCGTTCGCCATTTTCCAAATGGAGATAAAACCCTCCGGTCGCCTGCGCGATTTCTTGCAATCGTTTTTCGTCGAGCTTCGATTTCACCACCTGACCTTTCGAGTCCTTCACGAAACCCGTGCCGCCTTCTTCGCCTGCGAGCGGAATCAACGATCCCTCCGGGGTTCCGACGCCGACGGCGAAAATTCTCACGCCCGCATCAGCCGCCGCCTTGGCCGTTTTGGTGGCATCGCCGCTCAACTCTTCGCCGTCGGTAAAAATAATCAGCGCCCGATTTCCCACCGCGCTTTTGCCATACGTGCGTTCCGCCAGCGCGATCGCTTCTGAAATATTCGTCCCGCCTTCCGGAATTGTTTTCGTATCGAGATCGCGCACCGCTTCCACCACCGCGTCGTAATCTCCCGTGAGCGGCGCCTGCACAAACGCGCGTCCCGCAAACGCGATCAGCCCGACGCGATCGCCTTGCAATTCGTTAATCAAATCCTGCGTCGCGAGTTTGACGCGTTCGAGCCGGCTCGGCGGCACATCGTTCGACAACATGCTGCGCGACGTGTCGACGGCGACAAACAAATCGATCCCTTTGCGTTTCACATCTTCGAACGTGTAACCCCAGCGCGGTTGCGTCAGCGCGACGATGGCGAGCCCGAGTCCGAGCAACAACAAGCCGAAACGCAGTGCGCGCCTAAAGCGGTCCACCATGCCGGCCAGTTGCGGAAGTAACTTCGGCGAAACAAAATCATGCAATCGCTGCGCGCTCTTTTGCTCTGCGCGAACAAAAAGCAATACTAGCGCCGGCAACGCGAGCAACGCCCAAAACCATTGTGGCGCTCCGAAACTCATAAGATCGACATGGGGATCGACTGGTGGAACCCGATCTCCGAGCGGGTTGGCAAAACCTGTGCGGCTTCGCCACCATTATTTTTAACATGGCGCCCGGAGGTCGCGATCCACCTTGCCTCAAAATTCATGGCAACTTTTTCCAAATCGTTTGCGACAATAAAATTTGTCCGATTAACAATCCGCACCCGCTCATGATGCAAAGCGGAAAAAGGTCGCGGTATTCTCGATACTTCTTCGCGCTAACAGTCGACTTCTCCATCTTATCGATGTCGCGATAAATCGTTTCGAGCGATTTCGTATCCGTCGCGCGAAAAAACTGTCCATCGGCAATCTTCGCCACTTCCTTCAAGCCCGTTTCGTTAAAAGAAACCGCCGCGCGCTGATAAAGCAGATTGCCCATCGCGTCGGTCAGGAGACGACCGCGCCCATCCTGCACCGGCACGGGCGCGACGCCGTTAGTGCCCATGCCGATGGCGTAGAGTTTTATCTTCAAAGACTTCAACGCCTCCGCGGCGGTGTTCGGCGGAATCTTTCCCGCGTTGTTATCGCCGTCAGTCAACAAAACCATGACGCGGCTCTTCGCATGTTTATCGTTCAATCGATTTCCACCTGCGGCCATGGCCGAACCGATCGCCGTGTTGCCTTCGACCAACCCAATGCGGACACGCTCGAGATTTTGTAACAGCCACTCGTGATCGAGCGTCATCGGGCTGACCACATAGGGTTGCGTGCCGAACGCGATCATGCCGATGCGGTCGTTAGGCCGGCTCTCGATGAATTTGCGCGTGACTTCGCGCACCGCGTCCAGGCGTGTGGCTTCTTCGCCACCAATGGTGAAATCGCGCGTTAACATCGACATCGAAACGTCGAGCACGAGCATGATGTCGATCCCGCTCGCTTCGACTTGCGTCAAGCTTTTGCCGAGTTGCGGCCGCGCTAAGGCGACGACGAAAATCGCCAGACTAACTAGCAGCAACGTTTGCAGAAGTTTTCCGGCGCGTGATGCGCTGCGTTTGCCGATCGCGGCCAGCGCGCTCGTTGAGGAAAAGATCAACGCTGCGGTCGCGCCCTGCTTGCCGCGCAGATACGCGACTAACGGAATGCCGAGCAGCAGCCATAACAACCACGGATGCGCGAATGTCAGTGCGGTATTCGCCGGCCACTCAGGCAAGTGCAGTTGCAAGTTGCCCTCCCTTCACAAAACGCGTCGCTTCCTCAAGCAATAGCCGACTGTCCGCAGTCGTCGCTTCGTAGCGCGCGAACTTGATTAAGTCGCAGCGATTCAAAAAATCCTCGAGCAACGTTTTCTCTTCCGCGGAAAACGGCGAAGACTTTGTTAGCGCGTTCAGAAATTCGACCGAGGTCCGCCGCGTCACCGGCAACGCGTATTGCTCGGTCACGTAACCGCGCAGAATGTCCGATACGCGAATGCTGAATTGGTACGGATCGATCGATTCAATTTCGTGGCTGATTTGTTCCAGCGCTTCGAGCGCGCGCTCCCGCGGCAATTGCGGCGGCAAGGCGCGCTTGCGTTTCCGCACGATCCACCAAATCAGCAAACCGACGATCGTTAGGCCGACGAACGTCGCGAGGAAAATCACCCACGTCGGAACTAATGAGTAGTCGACTGGCGGAGCGATGTCGTGAAACTCTTCCGCCGCTAAGATCGACAATGGCAAGATCGACATCATCATCTCAGCGAATGGCGAGCCGGCGCTCGCGTTGTTTAAAGAACGACCGCAGCGCCGGCAGATAATCATCGCCCGTTCGCAGCGCGATCGTGTCGATGCTATTCCGGCGAAGCGTTCGCAGAAGCTCGGTCTGTTGTTGCTCGACCATGTCGGCAAATCGCGTCCGCGTTCCGCGATCGGCGGTGTTGATCTCGATCTGCTCGCCCGTCTCCGCATCTTCCAGCGTGATGATGCCGATGTTCGGGAACACCTTCTCGCGTTCGTCTTGAATGTGAATCGCGATGAAGTCGTGACGCCGCCCGGTGATGGCGAGCGCCTGCGAAAAATCCGGCGCTTGAAAATCGGAAATGAAAAACACGACGGCGCGACGCGTCACGATCTTATTTAGATAATCCAATGCCAGCGCCGGCGCCGTGCCGCGACTCTCCGGTTCGAAAAACAAAATCTCGCGGATGATTCGCAGAGTATGCGAACGCCCTTTCTTCGGCGGAATAAATAGTTCGACGCGATCGGTGAAAAGTAGCAAACCGACTTTGTCGTTGTTACGAATCGCGCTGAAAGCGAGCAGGCACGCGACTTCCGCGGCCAGCTCGCGTTTCGATTGCGATGTGCTGCCGAAATTTCCCGACGCGCTAACATCGACAATCAACATCACAGTCAGCTCGCGCTCTTCCGTGAACTTTTTCACGAACGCCGTGCCCATGCGCGCGGTCACATTCCAATCGATCGCGCGAATCTCATCGCCCGGTTGGTACTCGCGCACGTCCTCGAAATTCATCCCGCGCCCTTTGAAAACGCTATGGTAGTCGCCGGCGAAAGCCGTCTCGACCAGTCCCCGCGT
This sequence comes from Chthoniobacterales bacterium, assembly GCA_038229295.1. Lineage (GTDB taxonomy): Bacteria > Verrucomicrobiota > Verrucomicrobiia > Chthoniobacterales > UBA10450 > JAJPGZ01. The sequence goes on from JBBROO010000002.1 coordinate 46,253, forward strand.
TTTAATTTCGAGCGCGCGGATTTTCTTGAGAATCTCCGCCGGTGTTTGTCGGTCTTCGTCCATTGCCGCTACGGCACCGGCAATCCGGCAAAGATTCGCTCGATGATGGTCTCGCTTGAGATTGCTTCCGCCTCGGCTTCGTAACTGACAATGATGCGATGACGCAACACATCCGGGCCGATGCTCTTGACGTCTTGCGGCGTGACGTAGCCGCGGCCGTTCAAGAACGCGTGCGCGCGTGCGCCGAGCGCGAGATAAATTGTCGCGCGGGGTGAAGCGCCATAACGAATCAATCCCTCAAGATGTAAATTGTATGTCGCCGGCTCGCGCGTGGCCCAGACAACATCGACAATGTAATCTTTCACGCGGTCGTCGATGTAGATGCTGTTCACGACTTCGCGCGCGGCGATGATTTGTTTTGGATCGACAACTGCATTCACGCTCAAGTCCGGCGTGGAAGTCGCCATGAGATCGAGAATCTTTCGCTCCTCCGCTTTTTGTGGATAGCCCACGTTCAGTTTGAACATGAAGCGATCGAGTTGCGCTTCCGGCAATTGATACGTGCCTTCCTGCTCGAGCGGATTTTGTGTCGCGAGCACGAGGAACGGATCGGACAACGGATAAGTTTTTTCGCCGATGGTGACCTGGCGCTCCTGCATCGCTTCGAGTAACGCGCTCTGTACCTTCGCCGGCGCACGATTGATTTCGTCGGCCAGAATCAGATTCGAAAAGATCGGACCGAGCTTGGTCGTGAACTCGCCGCTGCGCGGATTATATATGAGTGTGCCGATCAAATCGGCCGGCAGAAGATCGGGCGTGAATTGCAAACGCTGGAAGCCGGTTTGAATGCACGCCGCCATGGTTTTCACGGTCAGCGTTTTGGCCAGACCCGGAACGCCTTCTAGCAGAATGTGTCCATTCGCCAAAAGCCCGAGCAACAACCGATCGACCAAATATTTTTGGCCGATGACAACGTGGCCGATTTGTTCGCGGACAGAGGGGATCCACTGACCGAGTTGCTGGACTTCAGCGGTAATTTCCTGAGTGGATTTCATGTGTGTGTTTGAGACAGAGTCGAGTCGAAAAACGTTCGAACTACTTCTCGGGCGTCTGCGCGCGCGGGCGCAACGTCAGAAGCACCGGCATCCCCGCATACGGTTCCGCCTCACGAATCTGCCCTTCGAGATAACGCCGATATGTGTCGCTTAGCAAACGCGGATCGTTGACGAAGAGCACAAATTCCGGCGGCGCAAGATGTCGATCTTTCATTTTACCGCTGGATTGCGCGGCGTAAAATAATTTGAGTCGCTTGTTCGCCACCATCGGCGGCGGATTTGCTGCGAACGCGGCGCGCAATCGCCGATTCAAAACGCCGGTGCCGATCCGCCGCCGCGCTGCGCCGCGCACTTGGTCGACCAATCGAAACAGGCGCTCGACATTTTCCCCTGTCTTTGCCGACGCGATTAACACCGGCGCGTAATCAAGAAAAAACATTCGCTCCTGTGTTTCAGTGAGAAGATTTTTGATCGCCTGTTTTTCGCCGCGCTTCGGTTTGACCAGGTCCCACTTGTTCAAGACGACGATACAAGCCTTCCGCGCCTTCTGGATGAGGCCCGCGATGCGTTTGTCCTGCGCGGTGACGCCGCTCGTAAGATCGACAATCAACACGCAAAGGTCCGCGCGGCGAATGCTGCGCTCCGCGCGCATGACGCTGAAAACTTCGACCGAAGTCGAGTGCGCACCGCGCCGGCGAATTCCGGCGGTGTCGATAAAGATGAAACGCTGCGCGCCGCGTTCGTACGAGATGTCGACGGCGTCGCGCGTCGTGCCGGAAATTTCGCTGACGATTGCGCGGTCGCTCTGCAAGATGGAATTGATCAACGAAGACTTGCCGACATTAGGGCGACCCACGATCGCGATCGCTATCTCATTTCGGATTTCGGGTTTCGGATTTCGGATTTCCTGCGGCAGCAGGTTGTCGATCTTCTCCAGCAATTCGGAAATGCCGCGACCATGCGCCGCGCTGATGGGAACGCTCGTCTTGAAGCCTAACGAATCAAAATCCACCGCTCGGTCGTCGTGTTTATCGTTGTCGATCTTGTTGATGACGACAACGATCGGCTTGCGTGATTTGCGCAACAGCCGCGCGAGCTCTTGATCAATCGGCGACAAGCCCTCTTTCGCATCGACCACGAAAAGCAAAACGTCGCTGACGCGAATCGCGTCTTCGACGACGCGACGCACGTCGCTGATCAATTGCGATTCGCCGGCGCCGGCGATGCCGCCTGTGTCCCAAAGCGTGAATGGGCGATCGCCACGCGAGCAAGGGGCGGAGATACGATCGCGCGTAATTCCCGGTTCGTCGTGCACGATCGCGATTTGCCGGCCGGCCAGGCGATTGAAGAGCGCAGATTTGCCGACGTTAGGCCGGCCGACGATGGCGACGTTCATGAAAGCAAGATGTCGATCTTACGCTAGTCCACGCGCGCGTGCGCGTGTCCTTCGGCTTGCAATTGGCGAATGCCGGACATGACGTAGATGACGCCGGAAACAAAAGTGAAAAACGCGGCTGCGCTCACAATCCAAAGCAGCGGAATAAATCGCAATTGCAACATGACCCACGCGATCGCCGCCATCTGCAACACGGTCGCGACTTTGCCGGTCCAGCTTGGTCTGACCTGCACTTTGCCATTGAGCATGTGAAGCACCGCGCTGCCGACGAGAATGACGATGTCTCGGGAGATGACGAGGACGGGAAACCACGCCGGAAATTTGCCGTAGTTAGGATCGACATCGCTCCAATTGCTGATGCTTAACGTGATGATGCCGCTGAGCAGCAAACCTTTGTCGGCGATCGGATCGAGGATCATGCCTAACGAACTGCGCTGATTGTATCGGCGCGCGACATAGCCATCGAGTCCGTCGCTCACCGCCGCGACGAGAAAAATAATGATGGCGGTGAAACGCTGCCATTCCAACGGCGCGCCGCGCTGAATACTTTCGCCATAGTAAATCGCCATGGTGACGAAAAGTGGGATCATCAGGATCCGGACGATGGTGATTTTGTTGGCGGTCGTCATCGCGCCTAACTGTAGCGGCGGTCTGCGGCCGCCGCATTTATTTTTGGAATTGTAAGATCGACAATTCTACGTCTCGAGCGTGACCGCGTTCGCCTTGACCGGCGCATGCCGGCCCTCGCAAAATTCTTCGATCATCTTTTTGTTGAACGCCGGAATGTCGTCGGGCTTGGGGCTGGTCACGAGACCGTTGTCCACCACGACTTCTTCATTCACCCAATTACCGCCGGCGTTTTTCACATCGGTCTTGATCGCCGGCCACGAAGTCAACGTGCGACCGCGCACAACGCCTGCGTCTATCAGCACCCATGGTGCGTGACAAATCGCGGCGACCGGTTTGCCTTCGTCAAAGAAATGTCGCGCAAACTCGAGCGCTTCCGGCGTTGAGCGAAGCGTATCGGGATTCATCAGCCCGCCCGGGATCAGGAGCGCATCGAATTCCTCCGGTCGCGCATCAGCGAGCGTAAGATCGACATCGAATTTTTCGCCTTTGTCCGCGTGATTCATTCCCTGAATCTGTCCCGACTTCAGCGAAATAATTTTCGTTTCCGCGCCCGCTTCGTCGAGCGCCGCGCGCGGTTTCGTCATTTCCACCTGTTCAAATCCATCGGCTACCAGGATTGCCACTTTTTTGCCATCAAGTTTTCCAGCCATAAAATCTTGCTCCTCTTAATAGTTACGTTGCGTCGCGTCGAAGCGGACGTATCCGGAATGTCGAAAAGATTTTATCTCCTCGGCGCTGCGAGTAGAATGCACGGCGAAGCCGATGTGGCGAAATGGCAGACGCAACGGACTTAAAATCCGTTGGGCTTAAACGGCCCGTGCCGGTTCGAGTCCGGCCATCGGCATACTTTAATTTTTATGGCTAGCTCAACTGATCGCCCGCTTTTCATTCCGATTCTTCTCGGCACCGCACGGCAGGGCAGGGAAAGCGAACATGCGGCGCAATTCGTTTTTGAGCAGACGAAAAAGCGCGCCGGCGTCGAAACCGAGCTCATCGACGTGCGAAATCTGCCGATGAAACTCGACGACGCAGGCGAGCAAATGAAAGACCCGGCGTTTGCCGCTAAGATCGACAAGTGCGACGCGCTCATCATCGTCACGCCGGAATACAACCACAGTTTTCCCGGATTGTTGAAGCACGCGCTCGATATGAATTTGAAGGAATACATTCACAAAGCGGTCGGGATCTGTGGCGTCTCCGCTGGGCCGATGGGTGGCGCGCGCGTGATCGAAAGTTTATTGCCGGTCATGCGCGAGCTTGGGCTAGTCACGATTTTCGAAGACGTGAATTTCGGAGGGGTCGGAAAACTTTTCGATGAAGGCGGGAATTTGCAGGATGAAAAGTTCGTTCGCCGCGTCGATGGATTCCTGAATGAGTTGATTTGGATGGCGCGTGTGTTGCGGCACGGCCGCGAAAATATCGCGCCGACGTAGGGCGATGATGATGCAATCCACTTCGACTCCTCAGAGACTAACGAGCGATGTGGCGGCTCTGATTTGCGCGGGTGCGTTTGTGTTGATTGTCGATCTTGCGTTGGACGGTCGATATGGATTTCATCGCGATGAGCTTGCGACGCTCGATGATGCACGGCACTTAGCGTGGGGATATGTCGCTTATCCGCCGGTCACTCCCTTTTTCGCGCGGCTCTCGCTCGAACTGTTCGGGACGTCGCTCACCGGCTTCCGATTTTTCGCCGCGCTCGCGGGTTCCATCGCCGTAGTGTTAACGGGATTCATGGCGCGCGACCTTGGCGGTGGACGCAGAGCGCAACTGCTCGCTGCCGGCGCAACCATTCCATTTAGCCTCGCCGTTGGATCGCTCATGCAGTACGTCGCTTTCGATTATCTTTGCTGGGTCGCGACGGCGTATTTCGTGGTACGCCTTGGCAAATCGCAGGACCCGCGTTGGTGGATCGCCGTTGGCGCGAGCATCGGCTTTGGGATGCTCACAAAATACAGCATGCTCGTGTGTGTTGCCGGTCTGGTTATCGGAGTCGTGGGCACGCACTTGCGGCAGCAATTAAGAAGCAAATGGCTTTGGATTAGCATCGCGTGTTCAGTCCTGGTTTTTCTTCCCAATCTGATCTGGCAGCTACGCCACGATCTGGTCTCGTTGGACTTTTTGCGTTACATCCACGAGCGCGACGTTCGCATTGGACGAACAAAAGATTTTTTGCCGGACCAATTGGCGCTCACTTTTCTGGCGGCGCCGCTCGCGGCGTGTGGTTTTTATTTTTATTTCTTCTCGCAGGACGGGCGACGCTGTCGCGTGCTTGGATGGATGTACCTGGTGGCGTTGATGCTTTTCCTGGTCGCGCGTGGACGCGGCTACTATCTCGCGCCGGCGTATCCGATGCTTTACGCGGGCGGCGCCGTTTTTGTCGATAATTTGTTAGGGCGGATTGACCGTGTTTGGTCGCTAATTGCGAACGCAGTGTTGACCATGGCTGCAATTGCTAACTTTGCCGTCCCTTCGGCATTCGTTCTTCCGCTGGCGCCGATCAATTCACGCTGGTGGAACGCGGCCGTGAAGATCAACAACGACTTTGTCGAAGAAATTGGTTGGCCCGAATTAGTCCAGACGGTGGCGCAAATTCGCGATTCTCTTTCGGAAGGAGATCGGGCGCGTCTCGGTATTCTCACCGGCAATTATGGTGAAGCCGGCGCCATTGACCTCTACGGTCTCAGATACGGATTGCCGTCGGCAATCAGCGGCATCAATTCCTATTGGGGACGCGGTTACGGAGACCCAGCGCCGGAGATTCTCATCGCGGTCGGATTGTCGCGACCCTTTCTCGAGCGCAATTTTCAATCGTGTGAGTTGGCCGGTCACATCAACAATCGTTACGGGGTTGCCAACGAAGAAACGAAGGACCACTCCGAGATTTTCGTTTGTCGCGGCTTGCGCCAGAGTTGGCCGGATTTCTGGAAAACATTTCGTCACTATGGATAACGCGCGCATGCGTCATCTCGGCATTCGCGATGTCGATCTTGCCGAAACGTTCGCGCGTTCCGGCGGGCCTGGCGGTCAGAACGTTAACAAAGTTTCGACGGCGGTGACGCTGCGGCATCGGCCTAGTGGAATCAGCGTGACCGTGCAGGATTCGCGGTCGCAAGCACAGAACCGAAAGCTCGCGCGGGAACGGTTATTCAACGCGATCGTGCAAGATCGACAAGCAAAACGCGCGGCGGAAATTTCGCAGCGCGAGAAAGCCCGCCGCCGAAAATCGCCGCGACCGCGGGCACTGAAGCGCAGGATTCTGGAATCGAAACGCAAGCGCGGCGAATTGAAGCGGCGACGCGGCAAGATCGACATCTCGTAAGATCGACATGCCGAAATTAAATCTTGGGATCATCGGCACCGGTTGGCCGGGGCAGATGCACGCGCAAGCAATCCGCACGATCAGCGAAGCGAAACTCTATGCCTGCGCCGATCTCGATGATGAGCGACGAAAGGCGTTCGCCAAAGATTACGCACCGGAAAAGATTTACGCGGACTATCGCGAGCTGTTGCAAGATCGACATGTTGATGCGGCCATCATTTGTCTGCCGAATTTTTTGCATTTCCCGGCGTCGCTCGCCGCGCTCGAAGCGGGCAAGCATGTGCTTTGCGAGAAGCCGCCGACATTAAACGCGGCCGAAATGAAAGTGCTGCGCGATGAAGCGGCGCGGCACAAGCTTGTTTACAGTTTCAGCCGCCAGTTTCGTTTCAGTCCGGCGATGCGCGCGGCCAAGAAAGAAATCGATGACGGCCGGCTTGGAAAAATTTATTACGCGAAAGCGACGTTTGTGCGTTCCCGCGGCATTCCCGTGGGAGTAGGGGATTGGTTCACAGAAAAGAAACGCTCTGGCGGCGGAGCGTTGATCGACATCGGCATTCACGCGCTCGATGCCGTTTGGTATTTGATGGGGACACCGCGACCGGTCGCGGTCACGGCGCAGGTGTTTCGGAATTTTGCGCATCTCGTTAAAGTCCCGGTCTTCGATGTCGAAGACGCGGCGTATGCATTTATTCGATTTGAAAACGGCGCGGTCGTGCAGCTGGAAACTTCGTGGGCCGGTAATCTGACTGATGACATTCCGCCGCGGCAATACTTCGGACAGGAGCTGGTGAACTCCATTCTCTACGGCACGAAAGCGTCGGTGCGATTGACGCCGCTGACGTTGTTCGAAGATCGACATGGAGAACTGGTGACGGTTCACCTGCATGCCGAACCGGACGAGGCGAATGGGTTCGAATTGCAAATGCGCAATTTTCTGGGGGCAATCGCGGGCCGGACCGAGCCGATCAATAACGCGGACCAGGCGGTGGCATTAATGGAGATGCTGGATGGAATTTACGCCTCGAGCGATCTCGGACATGAGGTGTCGATTACGTAGGCCCGAGAAAGTTCGCTCCTAATACATCTGCGATGGCGACTTGCTACGAACCCTTGATGGAACTATCTATCCACAAAGCTATGAAAAAACTTACCATCATCAGTTCACTGTTTTCGGTCCTCGCTGGCGTCATGCTCTCTTCGTGTGCGCACGATGAGCCGGTGACAACCCAGACAACATCAACAACGCGCGAGACGTCTGTGCAGCAACCCGCCGCGGCGACACGCACGACGACCACTCGCACGAGCGGTTACTAGGTCGCAAATCGCGAATCAGTTTACAAAAAGGACACGCGTAAAAGCGTGTCCTTTTTTTTTGCAAGATCGACAATCGCCAAACGGCGCCTACGTCGATGCTGTCTCGGAAACTTCTTCCGCGTCCGCTTCGACCTGTTGACTAACGACCGGCGCGATCGCTTGTAATTTTTCGGCGCCGCGCAGGTCCATCAGTTTCACGCCCATCGTATTTCGACCGACGACGCGGATCTCCTTCACGCGCGTGCGCACCATTTGGCCTTTGGTCGTGATGAGCATTAACTCGTCGTTGTCGGTCACGGTCAATGCGCCGACCACGTTGCCAGTTTTCTCGCCGGTCTTCATGGTGATGATGCCTTTACCGCCGCGTTTTTGTTTGCGGTAATCATCGAACGGCGTGCGTTTGCCGATCCCGTTTTCGCCCGCGACCAGCAGCATGGCGTTAAGATCGACAATCGCGATGGCGACAACCAAATCTTTCTTGTCGGGCCGAATTCCCCAGACGCCAACGGTGTTGCGTCCCTGATCGCGCAACTGTTCTTCGTGAAAGCGCAGGCTCATTCCTTCTTTGGTGATAAGCACAATTTCGTTGTCGCCGTTGGTCAATTTCGCATCGATTAATCGATCGTCCTTTTCAATTTGAATGGCGATGATGCCTCCCTTGCGAACATTTCGATAATCGGAAAGATTCGATTTCTTGATGATCCCGGATTGGGTGGCGAACACAATGTGGAGATTTTCGTCCCAGGTTTCATCGACAATGTTTGGGCTGGTGCCGGACCTCTTCGCCTGAACCCGAATGGTGGCCGCGATTTTTTCATCCGGGCGCAGCTCGAGAAGATTCGCAATCGATCGCCCTTTTGCGGCGCGACCCATCTCGGGAATTTCGTAAACCTTCTCGACATACGCGCGGCCCGATTCGGTGAAGAACATCAGGTAATCGTGCGTCGTCGCGGTAAAAAGATGCTGGACGAAATCGCCTTCCTCTTCTTCGGTCGCACCTTCGCGGGTCGACATGCCGATGACACCCTTGCCGCCGCGGCGTTGCGCGCGAAATGCGCTCACGGCGGTGCGTTTGATAAAACCGCCATGCGTGATGCTGATGATGCAGCCTTCGTTGGCGATGAGATCTTCCATGTTGATCTCGCCTTCGTCCGGAGCCAACGTCGTTAGGCGCGGCGAACCATGTTTGTCGCGAAGTTCGCGCAGCTCCTTCTTGATGATGGTAAGGACGCGCTCTTCTTTCGCCAGAATGTCGCGCAAATCTTTGATCGTCTCGATCAGCTCCTGGTATTCCTTGTCGATCTTGTCCCGCTCGAGCCCGGTCAGTTGATACAAACGCAAATCGAGAATTTGATTCGCCTGATGCTCGCTGAATGCGTAACGGCCATCGACCAGCCGCGCTTCGTTGCGAATGAGGATGCCGATTTTTTCGACCTGTTTGCGGGTAAATTCGAACGCGAGTAATTTCACGCGCGCTTCATCGCGATTAGCCGATCCACGAATGATGCGAATGAATTCATCGAGATTCGCCAGGGCGATGAGATAACCTTCGAGTGTTTCGGAGCGCTCCTCCGCCTTGCGCAATTCGTAACGCGTCCGGCGCAGGACGACTTCGCGGCGGTGATCGATGTAAGCCTGGTTCGCCGCTTTGAGCGGCAGCAACTTCGGCCGGCCGTGATCAATCGCCAGCATGTTGACCGCGAACGAACTTTCCATCGCGGTGTGTTTGTAAAGATTGTTGATGACGACTTTCGGATTGCCGTCGCGCTTCAGCTCGATCACGACGCGCGTATTTTCATCCGACTCATCGCGAATCGCGCTGATGTCGCCGAGCACCTTGCTGTTCACCAAGTCCGCAATGCGCTCGACCAACGTCGCGCGGTTCACGTTGTAAGGAATCTCGGTGATGACAATTTGCTCGCGGCCGCCCTTGATTTCTTCGACGCCGGCCTTGCCGCGCACTTTCATACTGCCGCGACCGGTCTCGAGATATTGTTTCACACCCGCGATGCCGCAAATCGCGCAACCGGTCGGGAAATCCGGCCCCTTCACGTGCTTCATTAATTCTTCGAGCGTGATCTCGGGATCATCGATCTGCGCGCAAATCCCGTCGATGATCTCAACGAGATTATGCGGCGGCATGTTTGTCGCCATGCCGACGGCGATGCCGGTGCCACCGTTAACCAGAAGATTCGGAAACGCCGCCGGGAAAACGGTCGGCTCCGTGCGCGTCTCGTCATAGTTAGGCACGAAATCGACCGTGTCCTTGTCCATGTCGACCATCAGCGCGGCGCCGAGATGCGTCATGCGCGCTTCGGTGTATCGCATCGCGGCCGGTGGATCACCTTCGACCGATCCAAAATTTCCCTGGCCGTCGACGAGTCGTTCGCGCATCGCCCACGGCTGCGCCATGTGCACGAGCGTCGGATAAATCACCGCTTCGCCATGCGGGTGATAGTTACCGCTAGTGTCACCGCAAATCTTCGCGCACTTACGATGTTGTCGGCCGGGGAAAAGCGACAGATCGTGCATCGCGAAAAGGATGCGGCGCTGCGATGGCTTCAGCCCATCGCGCGCGTCCGGCAATGCGCGCGAGATGATGACCGACATCGAGTAATCGAGGAACGACCGCGATACTTCCTCGGCGACATTGATGTTCTCTATTTTTTCGTTCGCGTTATACATCAGGCAGTGATTGTCGATCTAACGATTGTCGATCTTAGACATCGAGGTTTCGCACATTGAGCGCGTTATCTTCGATGAATTGCTTGCGCGGCTCGACCACGTCGCCCATCAGAATCGTGAACATTTTGTCGGCATCAACGGCGTTGTCGTCGTTCAAGTCGACCTTGAGCAATTTCCGCTTCTCCGGATTCATCGTCGTCTCGAACAATTCTTTCGCATTCATTTCGCCGAGACCTTTAAAGCGTTTTATCTGCACACCGCGCCGGCCGATCTCCAAAATTTTCTGCAGGATTTCCGGAATGGAGAAGAGCGGATGCGAGGTCGCCTTGTCGCCTTCGCCCTCGATCAGCTCGAAAATCGGGCGATCGCTCGCGGCGTAGTGGTCCACTTTCAGTCCTTTGCGCGCGAGCTCGCCGATGATTTTTTGAATTGACGCCGACTCGTGGAGCTCGACCAGTTTGCCTCGACGACGACTGGCACCGTTAACGTTTGCCTTCGCTGGCGCACTGCCGAGCGGCAATAGTTCCTGCTGCGTTTCAACTTCAAAAAGATTCAGGTCCGGGTTGTCCTGATGGAACTTCCGGACCTCTTTTTCATCGTGGAAGTAGTGAATCGTCTCTTCGTTGCCATCGCGGACTTTGACCAGATACGTCGGCAGTTTGGCCGTCTTGGAATTTCGCTCGGCCAGAAAAGCCTCGAAATCACCGCCGTGGCGGCGCACGGCTTCGCTTAATTTTGCCAGCCTCTCCAAGGATTCGAGAATGTCTTTCAACTGCGCCGCCGAGATTTCCTTGTCATCGGCCAGGTTTTTCAAGCGCACGTCCTCAGCGCCAAGTGAAATCAAAATTTTGTTCAGTTGCACGTCATCATCGACATACTCTTCGCGTTTCTTGCGTTTGATTTGATACAGCGGCGGTTGCGCGATGTAGATCTTGCCCGCGCGCACGAGCTCGGTCATTTGCCGAAAGAAAAAAGTGAGCAACAACGTGCGAATGTGCGAGCCGTCAACGTCCGCATCCGTCATGATAATGATGCGGCCGTAGCGAAGCTTCGTGATATCGAAGCGGCCTTCGTCTTTACCGTTCCCATCCTCTTTCGGTTTGCCGATGCCGGCGCCGATGGCGGTGATCATCGACTGAATTTCGTTGTTCTTGAGAAATTGATCTTCGCGCGCTTTCTCGACGTTGATGAGCTTGCCGCGAATCGGCAGGATTGCTTGATAACGTCGATCGCGTCCCTGTTTTGCCGAGCCGCCGGCCGAATCGCCCTCGACAATATAAAGCTCGGTCAATTCCGGGTCGCGCTCTGAGCAGTCCGCCAACTTACCGGGCAGGCTGCCGCCCGTGAGCGCACCTTTGCGGATGGTCTCACGCGCCTTGCGTGCCGCTTCGCGCGCCCGCGCCGCCGTCAAAACTTTCTCGAAAATTCTCCGCGCGACCGGCGGTGTTTGATCGAAATACGTCATCAAACCTTCGTAAACGGCGGAATTAACGATGCCGTCGATTTCGGTGTTAACGAGCTTCACTTTGGTTTGCGATTCGAAGCGCGGATTCGGCAGCTTGATGCTGAGGACGCAAACCAAACCTTCGCGGACGTCGTCGCCAGAAATCGAAGGATCCTTCTCTTTAATGAGGCTGTTCGAGCGCGCGTATTGATTGATGGCCTTCGTTAAGGCGGTGCGGAACCCGGTCAAATGGGTGCCGCCATCCGGATTCGGGATCGAATTCGCAAACGGCAGTATCTGGTCGTTGTAGCTGTCGTTATATTGCAACACAACATCGACAAATACTTCATCGCGCTGCCGCGAGATCACGACCGGCTTCGGATGCAGGACCTGTTTGTTTTCGCCGAGTTGTTTTACGAATTCCTCGATGCCGTGTTTGTAGAAAAACGTTTCCTTCTTCGGCGGCTCGACGCGTTCATCCGCGAGCGTGATCTCGAGACCGGGATTGAGGAAGGCGAGTTCCCGTAAACGCGTTGCGAGGCGCTCGAACTTAAACTCCGTCGTGATGGTGAAGATTTCCGGATCGGGCAAAAAGGTGATGAGGGTGCCGGTCGTTTTTTTGTTTTTGAGTTCGCCGATGACCGAGAGTTTGTCCGTCGTTTTGCCTTTGGCGAAGGCCATGTGATGGACCTTGCCGTCGCGCGACACTTCCACCTTGAACCATTCTGAAAGCGCGTTCGTGCACTTCGCGCCGACACCGTGCAGTCCGCCGGAATATTTGTAAGCGCCCTGCCCGAATTTTCCGCCCGCGTGCAAATTCGTGAGCACCAGCTCAACCGCCGGCATTTTCCATTTCGGATGAACATCCACTGGAATTCCGCGGCCATTGTCGCGCACCGAAACGCTTCCATCGACATGCACGGCCACCTCAATCCTGTCGCAGTACCCGGCGAGATGTTCGTCGATCGAATTGTCGAGAACTTCGAAAACCAAGTGATGTAAACCACGCTCATCCGGGTCGCCAATGTACATACCCGGCCGCTTGCGCACCGCCTCCAAACCTTCCAACTTGTCGATCTGCGCCGCGTCATATTTTTGTGCGGCGGCGATTCCGGTGTCTCGTTCCGGTCGCGATTTCTTGACCGAGATTTCTTCTTGAGCTTGGGGCATAATTGGGTGTCGAACGACCCCGGGAAAAATGATAGGCGAAACGCTCCCAGAAACAACAAATATCTCGTTGTTTCTTCAAGGAATTTTGCGCTATATCTTGAGATCAGCGCGCCTGCGAACCGCAGGATATTGGGCTTTCGGTGTAGCGTCCGCATCCCACCATTTTCAGCCCCTTGACCTGCCCGTTTTGGAATCGACATTGCCACCTGTCATGCGTCTCCAAACCCTCTCTGAAGCCACTGGAATTTTTGGCGTTTTGGCGGTGCTTTTGATCGGCGGCTGGTTCCTCTCGCCGTGGCTCTCGTTAGTTTTTTTCGTCCTGATTCTTTATACCTTCGCGTTCTTTCGAGATCCGGATCGCGTCGTCGCGGCGGATCCGAATTTAGTCGTCGCGGCCGCCGACGGGAAAGTCGCTGACATTGCCGAGATCGACGAAACCGAAATCCTGAAAACAAAAACGCGTCGCGTCGGAATCTTCTTGTCGATCTTCGATGTGCACACCAACCGCGCGCCCATCGATGGCCGCATCATCTACCGCCAACACCACGAAGGGCTATGTCTCGACGCCCGCAGCGTGAACTGTTCCGAAAAGAATGAGGCGATGACCTGGGCCTTTCAAAATTCGCGCGCCACTATTGTCGTTAGGCAGCTCACCGGCGCCATCGCGCGCCGCATCGTCGGCTGGTCGCAGGTCGGAGATGAATTGAAAAAGGGAGAACGCTTTGGCATGATTCGCTTCGGCTCGCGAACCGAAGTCTATTTGCCGCTCGACGCGGAGTTGCTCGTTAAGGTGGGCGACCGCGTCTCCGGTGGATCGACAATCATCGCGCGCCTCCCCGTTCCATGAGCGAACAGAATCATCCCAAGATTTATCTGCTGCCGAATTTAATGACGGCCGGCAACTTGTTCTGCGGATTCACCGCCACGTTAAAAATCCTCGAAGGCGCGCTGTTGCAAAGCAACAACGCCGACGCTGCCGCCGATCTCTTTCACGCCGCCATCTGGTTTATTCTCGGCGCCTGTTTCTTTGATCTTCTCGATGGCCGCATCGCGCGTCTCGGCGGACACGAAAGCGCATTCGGCCGCGAATTCGATTCGTTAGCCGACATTGTTTCCTTCGGCGTCGCACCCGCCCTCATGGTTTACCGCATCGTCCTGCAGGAATTTCCGCGTGCCTGCTGGATCATCGCCTTCATTTATCTCGCGTGCGGCGCGCTCCGCCTCGCCCGCTTCAACTGCGTTGCCGCCAGTCACGATGGAAGCGAGATCGATCCCGAAAAAAGCTTCACCGGTTTTCCGATTCCCGCCGCGGCCGGTCTCATCGCCTCCATCACGCTATTCCTGCTTTGGTTTGCCGAGGGCGAGCATCATCTCGGCAAATGGAAATTCGTTTTGCCGCCGTTGATGCTTTTTCTGTCGTTCATGATGTTCAGCCGCTTTCGATACCCCAGTTTCAAGGCGCTCAATTGGAAAACCAAAAAATCGATTCCGCGATTTCTGGTCATCAGCCTCATCCTCATTTTCACCGTCATGAACTACGAATGGATGCCGGCGGTATTGTTCCTTTCCTATTTGCTCTACGGATTTCTCCGGCCTTGGCTTTCGCGCGAATGGCGCCGCGAATTCGAGGAAGAGATCGGCGAAGAAGAAATGGGTGTCGAAGAAACGCCGTAAGATCGACATGTTGTAGCTGCCGCCGTCTCTGGCGGCAGAATCGAATTATACTAAGTGTCTGCCGCCAGAGACGGCGGCAGCTACAACGCGTTCAGTTTTGCCAAAACTTCTGGGTCGCGCACGTCCGCCCATTCGCCTAACAATTCCAGCGCTTTCACTTTTTTGCCGGACAAAGCGAGCGCGCGAATCGCTTCCGTCAATTCGTATTCGCCGCGCGGCGATGGTTTCAACTTCGCCGTGAATTCAAAGATGCTCGGGCGAAACGCGTAGAGCCCTGCGTTATACCACGGGCTCGTCGGCTCGTTAGGCTGCGGCTTCTCGCGAAGATCGACAAGTTCCATTCGCTCGTTCACGAAGACAGCGCCGCCTTTGCTCACATCTTCATCGCGCTTCACGCTTACGATCGCCTCCGCGTCGTCGGCAAGATCGACAATCGAATGGTAATTGTGCGGATCGACCAGAATATCGGCGTAACCCAAAACGAATGCCGAGTTGCCGACGAACTCCCGCGCAAGATCGACAACTCGTCCCGTCCCGTCCTGTACGGCTTGGGTCACGTATTCCACTTCGTTGCCGAAATGTTTGCGCACCACGTCCTCGCGATACCCAACGACAACCAGAAATCGCTTCACGCCGGCCGCGCGTAACCCTTCGACAATGTGTTGCAAAACCGGCTTTCCACGCACGGCGATCATCGGTTTCGGAAGATCGACCGTCAGCTCGCGCATTCGCGTCCCGCGCCCGGCCGCCAGCAAAACCGCCTTGTCGATCTTTCCCACGAACGAACTATGGATTGAAATTCCCGCTTTGCTCAATCACAGTTCGCCCCGATGGCCGCTTTGCAATTCCTTAGCAAATATCGCGAGACCGGCATGTTGCTCATTCGCGCGAGCATCGGTCTCATCTTCATCATTCTTATCGCGCCGGTGCTTTGGAACGGGCAGGGGAGCTGGGAACATTTCGGGAGCGCCATGCGTCATCTCGATTTTCATGCTCATTACAAATTCTGGGGCTTTGTCGGCGCGGTCGCGGGTTGCGCCGGCGGCGTGCTCATGATTCTTGGATTATTTTTTCGCATTGGCGTGTTGCTCACGCTTGCGGTCACGCTGGTTCATCTGGTTGTCTTGTGGGACAGCCGCGCGGATTTCTACGCGCGTCTGCCGGCGATCGAGATGTCGATCTTGCTCTTGAGTCTGCTGTTTATCGGCGTTCACTTGCGTCGACAACGCGAACTGCTTGGGCAATTCCGCTTCGTGATCTTTCGTGCGCGGATCGGTCACGAGATGCAACGGCGCGGTCTGGCTCTTGCCGGCGACCGTCATTTTAATTTGATAGTCGCCCGGTAACGCGAGCGGGCCTTTAGGTCCGTCTCCGGGATAAAACGCCCCCGGCGTTTGAATCGGATCGTTGTAACGCAAATCCCACGCGAATCGATTCATGCCTTCGTTAGCCGGAATTGTCTTCGGCCGCTCGACGCGGTCCGGCCATTCCGGCGGTTGATCGTTCTCCTTCTTCTCTTTGCTTGAAAGATGCCTAACGAGCTTTCCTTGCCCGTCGAGAATGTCGAGCGTGACCTCGTCTTTCGGTGGGCTCTTGAAGAAGTAATCGATGATCGCGCCGGCCGGCGGATTCTCACCGACGGGCTGACGTCGATCGAATTCATTTGGGTAATGCAAACGCAACGCGGTTTGCGGTTGATACAAGAGCGCGTCGGTTTGGATTGACTGCGCGTTCACCTGACGCAGCGGCGCCAGATCATCGAGCACCCAGAAGGCCCGGCCGTGTGTCGCCGCGACGAGATCGTCATCCTTCACAACTAAATCGTGAACGGGCGAAACCGGAAGATTTAATTGCAATGGCTGCCAATGCGCGCCGTCGTCGAACGAAACGAAAACGCCGGTTTCGGTGCCGGCGTAGAGCATGCCTTTGCGCTTCGGGTCTTCGCGCACCGCGCGGACGTAGGCGCCGTCCGGAATTCCATTCACAATTGTCGCCCACGTTTTGCCGAGGTCGTTAGTCTTGTAGATGTAAGGTTTGAAATCGTCGAGACGATGTCGATCTACCGCGACGTAGGCGGTGCTCCCATCGTGCGGTGATGGATCGATGATGCTGACCGTGCTCCACTCCGGAATTTTTCCGCTGACGTTCGTCCAGTGCTGCCCATCATCCGTCGAGACGTGCACAAGACCATCGTCCGTTCCCGCCCAAATCGTGCCCTTCTTCACCGGCGACTCGGCCAACGCGAATACGGTGTCGTAATATTCGACAGACGTGATGTCGTTCGTTAGGGGACCACCGCTCGGCTGCTGCTTCGTTTTGTCATTGCGCGTCAGATCGCTGCTGATCTGCGTCCAGCTCACGCCGTGATCAGTCGATTTGAAAACGGATTCGGCGGCGGTGTAGAGAACGTCCGGATTGTGCGGTGAAAGGAACAATGGCGAGACCCATTGGAAACGGTGCGCAAGATCGACAGCGCCATGGCCGGAGTGGTCCATGGGCAACGGGCTGATGTCTTGCGCTTCCTCTTTCGTTTTGTCGTAGCGAACGATGTAGCCTTCGCTGTTCGAATAAATGATGTGCCAGTCGCGCGGATCGGGCACGACGAAGCCGCATTCGCCGCCGCCGGCCTGAAACCAATCTTCGCGGCCGATCACGCCGCTGTCGGTGCGGCTGGCGATGCCGACGTTCGAGTTGTCCTGTTGCGCGCCGTAAATGTGATACGGAAACGCGTTGTCGACCGCGACGTGGTAAAATTGTGCCGTCGGCTGATTGCCCTGCGTCGTCCAAGTCTTGCCGCCGTCTGTCGAAACGCTGGCTCCGCCGTCGTTGGCGTTACCGATCCGATTTGGATTTGTCGGATCAATCCACAGACCGTGATGATCGCCGTGGCGCGCCGGAAGAAGATTGAAAGTCTTGCCGCCATCAACCGAACGGAACGCGCCCGTGTTCAAAAGATAAACCGTGTCCGCCGATTTCGGGTCCGCATAAACTTTGCTGAAATACCAAGCGCGTTGGCGGAAACGGCCATCGTCATTCACGCGCGTCCATTTTCCGCCGGCGTCATCGGAGCGGTAAAGTCCGCCCTCCTTCGCTTCGATCATCGCGTAAACGCGATTTGCATCCGCACCCGAAACCGCGATACCGATCTTGCCCAGAATTCCGTCGGGCAAACCATTTCCCTGAAGTTGCTTCCAAGTGACGCCGTTATCTTCCGAGCGATACAATCCGCTCCCCGCGCCGCCGCTCGAAAAAAACCACGGCTGCCGGCGCGCCTGCCAGAGCGACGCGAAAACGATGTTTGGATTATGCGGATCGAACACGACATCGATGCCGCCGGTGTTTTCGTCTTTGCCCAAAACCTTCGCCCACGTTTTGCCGCCATCGGTCGTGCGAAAAATTCCGCGCTCGTTGTTAGGCCCGAACGCGTGTCCGAACGCCGCCACCAAAACCACGTCCGCATTTTTTGGATCGACAATCAACGCACCGATCTGCCGCGTGTCTTTCAGCCCCACATTTTTCCACGTCTTTCCGGCATCAATCGATTTATAAACGCCGACCCCGTAAGTCACGTTGCCGCGCATCGCCGCTTCGCCGGTGCCGGCGTAAACAACATTGTGGTCCGAAGGCGCCACTGCGATCGCACCGATCGACGAGATCGCTTCCTTGTCGAACAACGGCGCCCAATTCGCGCCGCCGTCAGTCGTTTTCCAAACACCGCCCGCGACCGCGCCGAAATAATAAGTATCCGGTTCACCGACCACTCCCTCGATCGCTAATGCGCGCCCGCCGCGGAATGGACCGACCTGGCGCCATTGCATTCCCTTGAAAAGTTTTTCATCAATCGCGGACGCCGGTGAAGGCGAAGGCGACGGTGTCGGGCTGACCGCAAACGCCGCGGCGCAGAGAAAAAGTTGGATCGACAAGGAAACTCGAAAGAGCGTGGAGATCATCCGCTTAAGTTGAAAAGCGCGGGCGCGCGTTCAACTAGAATGTCGGCCGCGCACGATTCGCTTTCTGTGTTTGGGGAGCACAGGCTGCCAGCCTGTTGTCGTCGGCAGCTTGCCGACGACATTCCTTTTCGGCAGGCTGCCGAAAAGGCCAGGCAAGCCTGTGCTCCCCAGCAATTACAGCTGCGATCGCACTGCGAGAATGTAGGCGGTGACCGCGCGACGCTCGTCCGGCTTCAGGTCAGCGCGCTTCGCCATCCGCGCGACCAGGACGGGCCACTCGTTAGACTGATGCGCGCCAATTTCCGGCAGCACGTGACATTCGATGCAGCGACTAACGAATAGCGAACGACCTTGCTTCAATTGTTCCTGCGTCGCCTGCATTCTCATTCCCGCCGTGACCATCGCGCCATTCACCGGCGGCGCGGATGGAGATGTCGATCTACAGCCCGCGCCGCACAAGATCGACAACAACAAAAGGAAAAGGAATTCGCGCAGTTTCAAAACGCGTAACCAAAAATTGTGCGCAATTGAAAATCGGGCTCATCGTCCACTTGCGTCGCCTGACTTAGCGCACTCATCGTCGCCCACCAATTTCCCACCCGCACCGAAACATTTGGCCCGAGCCAAACTACGCTTTGCCCGGCGTCAGCCCATTCCGGGAAAGCGACTTCATGCAAAATTTCCCCGCCGACTGACCAGTGCGGATTGACCTCGTAACTGACGCCCGCAGCCTGCCCCAACTCGCCTTCTTGGTCGCCGCTCTCCCACTTTGCTTCCAGCGTCGCGTTGTAGGCAATGATCCACCGACCGAGATTTTTTTGCGCGATCACTTTCGATTCCGATTCGAACGTGTGATCGCCCGCTTTGATTTCTTGGTAGATCGACAATCCCACCGGATCGATCACCGGGTTGGTGAAATTGTAAATCAATTCGAGCGCGGAGGCTTGATAACGAAACTTCGCCTCAGATTCGTACGACCAGTCCGCGATATAAACTGCAGCTTGAAATCGCTGCGTAATTCCAAATTCCAATTCGTGCCGGAAATCGACTTGGTTGAAATCGCGGTCGTTCGGTCTGTGCGTCTGCCACGTTATCCAGTTTTCGGATTCCACGCTGCCGGGAGCGGAAGTGGTCGCTTCGTATACGTAGGTGAAATGGCGCGCCCCGCCTAACGAAGACGCCGCCGGCAGGATCGACATACATAAGATCGACAAGATGAACCTTCGCATCGCCGATTGGGTTTGGAATTACGGAACGGTCTCGAGCTGTCGCACGATTCCGGTTTCCGATTCCGGTTTCTCGCTCGGCGCTTCGCCGCGGAAATGACGCGCCGCGTAATACGAGCCAACGACGACAATCGCAGCCGACATTTGCGCGATCATTGTTTCGTAAGTCGGGAAAACGGCGAACCACATTCCCGCCCACGCCGGAACAACATGGATGAGCCACGGAATTTCCGTGCGCGAAATCCAGTGCGCCAATTGCATCTCCTGCGCTTGCTCGCCCACCATCACCAGCAAAACCACGCCGAGCAGAACGCCCGTCGCGATGAGCATTTTGCGATAAGGCAAACGTTGTTGCAGAACAAACGTCAGCACCGCGACTAATCCGGAAAGCAAAAGTCCGAGCAGAGCGCCCTTCAACACAACGCCGCCGCCAAATCGCAAGTTGTAGCTTTGCAGAAAGAGCACGACTTCGAAGCCCTCGCGATAGAGCGAAGTAAATCCGAGCAGGATCAGTCCCCACCACAAACGCGAATGCGACGCGCCGTTGCCGTTCGCGCCGGTGAGGAGCGATTTGCGCCGGCGATTATGTGCGCGAATCCAGCCACCCCAATAAATTTTGTGGAAGAACCAATTCATGATCACGAGCAGCACCACGACCGCGAGCAATCCGGTCGCGGCTTGAAGATTGAGCGCCGACATATTGTCGCTGAGCGAATCGACAATGCGCACCGCGATCAACCACGTGATCAACGTCGCGCCGAATGCGATTCCGGCGCCGGCGGCGACGGGGCGACGATGCGTTTGTTTCGCGCCCGTCATGCTCGCCGTGATCGCCGCCAAAACCAAAATGCATTCGAGGCCTTCGCGAAAAACGAGCACGCCGATGTCGAGAAACGCCACCGTCGGATTCGTGTTCGGCCGCAATGGATCGGGCGCGCCCTGCGCGTTCACGCCTTGCCAGATCATCACCGCCACGATGAAAATCGCCGCCGCGCAGAGGCCCAGCGCGAGAACAAGCGAGTTGCGTGTCTTGTTACTCATTTCGTTAGGCTGCGCGAATGAAAGATCGACATGGACAAGATCGACATCGTCCGAAGTTATCACACCCGGGAAATGCTCGCTGCCGGTGGCTTGCGTTTTTTTAGCGCACGCTTGCTGAGCTTAATATCGATTGCAATCGATATCCGTCAGCGTCACGCGGCGGTTGGCTGGAGCGTTTGATCAGATGCCTTCATTTGCCCAAAACCTTTCCGACAATGTTTTTTCTAGGCAACGCTCCCGAATAGCGGCTGTTCCGGTGCCTTATCATCTATCAGGATGTTGCCATCGGCCGCGTACGTGATGCGCTCGCTTGGCAATCCTACGACACGCATCAACCAAAGGTCTCGTTTGTAGCGCTCATCAGCGGGATGAAAAGCAACAACATCCCATCGTCTCGGTGCGTGGAAACGATAGGCAGACATATCAATCGTGACTCTCTCGCCCGGCTGAATTGTGGGCTTCATGTTTTCGTATGGCATCGTGAAACTATGACGATCGCACGCGGCGAACAAGAACGCCAATACTGTGAGTGATACGCGTGCAGTCACCTAACGAGAACAAGCTGAGCTACCGCCACCGAGACCGAGGGTGACTCGAAGTGAAACCGTTTTAATCATCTGTAATGTAAACGCACGCCGGGTGGCGGTTAGCTCCAGCGCTTGGTTAGGCCTTCGGTGCTCCACGAGCTCGAACGATACGAATCGAACGCACCACGCCAACCGCGCAACCAAGCAGCGCTCCAGCCGGACCGCTCATGAATATGCCGAACAGCGGACCCTGTGGTGACTCTGGGCCGATATACAGCGGACCAATAAAACCGGCGATAAAGCAAATGGCTCCGATGACAGCGCCGCATAGAATGATGCGCGAGAAATCGCTCCTCTCGCGGCCGCCACGCCCATATACCAGCGCCGCGCCAACGATCACTCCAGCAATCAACGCCGATATTGTTGGGAGGAAGTAGATGAATGGCATGAGGCCTAACGAGAATTAGACGAACATTTTCGTCTAACTCGGAATCGAACGTCGCGACCCATTCGGCGGTATGAGGGCGCGTATTGTGATTTCGCTCTCAGCAAGTAACTTTGGCGATGTTGCGGACGCGGGGTTTTACGCTGATCGAGATTGTGATCGCGGTGTCGATTTTGCTGCTCATCATTTTCCTGGCGGTGCCGAGCTTAACGGGCGTGATGGCGGACAAACGGTTGCGGCGTTCGCTTGATGGTTTCACCAACGTCGTGCAACAAGCGCAACAGCGCAGCGTCTCGGAGCACCGTCCTTATCTGATCATTTGGGATGGGAAGGCGATGGATTTGCGTCCGGAGAGTTTGGCGAAAGACGAAAAGCTTCCTCCGCCGCCGCCAGCTCCTTTTGCCAAAACAGACGAACTGCAAATTACTTTTCCGGCTGCCCTAACGAAGGAGCCGCCAGAGGAATGGATTTTTTGGCCGACCGGAACGTGCGAACCGGCCATCGTGCAATTCAGCGGACGCGATGGTACTTGGACGGCGAAGTATTCCGGACTGTCGGCGCAACCGGAGTTGATGAAATATGCAGCAAGGTAAAATCCGAAATCCGAAATCCGAAATCCGAAATCTCTTCTCTGCATTCGCGCTTTACGAGGTGTTGTTAGGCGTGACTGTGTTTGTTATCGGCGTGCTTGCGCTCGGACATGCGGTCGAAAATTGTTTGAATGCGAGCTCGCTCAGCGCGGAGGAAGATCGTGTCCGGCAAATTCTCTCCAATCGCATGGCCGAAATCCAGGCGACCCCGGGCGCGCCCGAGCAGTCGAAGAAAACGAAGATCGACAGCGGCTACGGAATGGTCGAGCTCGTGCAGAAAAGCGCGCCGGCGCGACTCAAGGAAGAAGACGATAAAGAACTTAACGGCATCAACCTTGTCACGATCACGGCGCAATGGAATCGCGGCGGCGTCGCGCAATCCAAGAGCATTGATTTCTATGTTTACCGCGGCGGATAATTTCAAACGAGAGCGAGCGTTCACGCTCATCGAGATCACGTTCGCGGTCGCGATTCTCGCTTTGATGTCGCTCGCCATTTATCGCTTCGTGCAATCGAACATCATCGCGCTCCGTGTTTCATCCGAAGCGACAGTGGCGGACGCGCGCTATGACGCGTTACGCGAAGTATTGATGAGCCAACTGCAAGGTTTGCCCGCCGGCACGGGCGCGCTCGCGGGTGAAGCATTGAAACTGAATGATCGATCGCGCGACGAGATCAAATGGACGACTGGCCCCGGCCCGGGATTGCTGACGCGTTACGCGTCGGGCGATTTCGTGGTCACGATGCGGTTGCAACCGCCGGACAAAAAGAAGGACCGGCTCGATCTCGGTTTTCTGCGCAAACCGAAGAACGATCAGGCGATCACGAATTCAAACGAGAGCTGGATTCCGTTGCTCGAGAACGTGCAAAGTTTGCAAATTCGTTATTTCGATCCGCGGTTGAATACCTGGCTGGATAAGTGGACCGACAACGTCACTCTACCGCGGCTGGTCAAACTGACCATCGAGCGAACTGATGCAGCCGTGCCGTGGGAAGCGATCATTCCGTTAGGCCGGACGCCGCTATGAAAGCCAGAGGTCAGAGGACAGAGATCAGAGGTCAGAGGAAGGCAGGTGCGGCGCTGATGCTGGCGCTCTGGGCGCTTTTTCTTCTGAGCGCGATGATTATCTCGTGGGCGCTCGACATCGATTCGCGTCTCACTCTTTCCGGAAACGCCAACCGCATCCTGGAAGCGGAAGCGATGGCCTGTTCCGGCTCGGAAGTTGCGTTGCATCCAAACATTAAACCGAACTCGCCGAACCTGAGCCGGAAAATTAATGCGCGCGAAAGTTACGAGGCGCGCATCACCGGCGAAGGCGGACGACTGAATTTGAACTGGCTCGTGGCCGGCGAAAGCCCGCCACGGCTGGAGATTTTTCGAAAGTATCTTGAGAATCGCGGCGTCGACTTGAACGAACGCGAGCACATGATGGATTGTTTGCTCGATTGGGTGGACCCGGATAATCTCGTTAGGCTGAACGGCGCCGAAGATAGCGCCGATTATAAACCGGCCAATTCATTGCTGACGCGGCTCGATCAGCTGAAGAAGGTGAAGGGCTGGGCGGAGTTCACATCCACGCCCGGCTGGGACAATGATTTTACGCTCAACAGCAATGGACCTGTCGATCTTACCTGGGCATCGCGCGAGGTGCTGCTGGCGCTGCCCGGCATGACCGAGGCGTTAGTCGATAATTTTTTGAGCGTGCGCCGCGGGCCGGATGGAATCGATGGGACAGCGGACGATATGCAGTTCAAGTCGATCGAGGAAATCCGTTCCGCGCTCGGCTTTTCGCCGGATCAATTCAAGGTGCTGGCGGGATTGGTCGGATTTAAGGATCCGGTTTTTCGAATCGTTAGCGTTGGAAAATCGGGCGACACCACGCGAGTGGTTCAAATGGTGGTGCGTAAAGCGGGGGGAGCGGTGCCGCAAATGATCACGTGGAAGGAGCTTTGATGATCGAGACAAGATCGACATCTGTATTCATCATGCCGGCGGCGCATGGCTGGAACATGCTGCGCGCGGGCGCGAACAATGGCGCGTGGGATGTGCGGATGCTGGCCAGCCTGGAAGCGGCCGTGCCGTTGTTGAAGGCGGAGGATGATTTGATTCTCAGCCTGCCGGTCGCGGCCGTGCTCGCGCAACGCTTTCGACTTCCCACGGTCGATCCAGCGGAATTTTCCGAGATGGTGCGCATTCAAATCGAGAAAGCGCTTCCGTTTTCGCTGGATGAATTGACGACCGATTTCGAAGTGATCGAGCAAAACGAAACGGAGAGCGTCGTCTCGGCCATCGCGGTGCGGAACGAGCAACTGAATGAAATGGCCGCGCCATTGCTGAACAGTGGATTTATTCCGCGCCAAGTCGCGGTGTATGCGGCCCAGCGAGCCACCACGCATGCGCCGGAAGGTCGCGCTGTTCTGATTTATCCAGAGGGTGAAGCGCTGGTTTCGGCTGTGACCGAAAACGGCAAAGTCAGTTTGACGCGTCTGCTCGAAGGAATTGAGCCGCATCAATTGCAAACCGATTTGCCACAACTGGCGCTGAGCGCCGAGCTGCAGGGAATTCCGAATTCCTTTCCGACCGTGCTGCTCGATGAAAGCTGTTACGATTTGCGTGATACGATCGAATCGATTCTGGCGCGTCGACCGGAGTTGGTCGGAATCGAGACACCGCCGGCGTCGATCAAATTGAATTTGCTGCCGGAAAGCTGGCGGCAACGCCGCGCCCAGCTCGTTAGGCGCGGGGAATGGCGTAAGCGATTAGTGTGGGCCGGGGGCGCTTATGCGGCGGTGTTGGCGCTTTTTGTTCTTTACTGGGGCTACTTGCGATTTGAAGTCGCGCGACTCGATCGCACGATTGCGCGCGACGAGCCGCAAATGAAATTCGTGCGCGAAGGGGAGACGAATTGGAAATCACTTGCGCCCGCACTCGATACGCGTTTTTACCCGGTCGAGATTCTGCTGCATCTCTTCGAGAGCCTTCCGTCCGAAGACGTGCACATCACCACCTACAACCAATCCGCGCGCCAACTCTCCGTCGATGGCGAGGCGAACAATGCCAAGCTGGCGTATGATTTTGCCGACAAGGTGAAAAAGAATCCAGGCCTGCAAGTTTTCCAGTTCACCATGGCCGACCCGCGCATTTTGCCGAACAGCCACGCGCAATTTCGACTCGAAGGGAAACCGCGATGATGACGACGCCAGCGTGGTATGCGCGTATGAATCAACGGGAACGGCTTCTCTCCTGGAGCGTCGCCGGAATTGTCTTCGCGCTTTTTAATTTTCTATTTTGGAGCTGGCTCTTCGGCGCGATCAGCCAGTCGCGCGGCGAAGTGGCCAAGCGTCAAGCGACGCGGAAGGAACAAGCGGTTTTCATTACCGAGAAAGATTTGTGGGCGAAGCGGGATCAGTGGCTTCAGCAACATCAACCGACGTTAAAAAGTCCGGCCGAAGCGTCGACGTTGCTCGAGCAGCTTAAAGACATGGCGGCGAAACAAAATGTTTTGATCGAGAACCCGCAGATGGGCGCGGGCGAGACCACGCCAAATCATCAGAGCGTTTATGCGTCGATCGAGACGAAGAGTCCGTGGCCGCCGCTGGTTCATTTTCTTTACGAAGTGCAGAAACCGGAATCGTTCATTGTCTTCGAGAGCGTGAATCTGGCGGTCGATAGCAATGAGAACACGATGATGCGCGGGAAGTTTCGAATCGCACGCTGGTTTGCGCCGGCGCAACAAAAAAAGTGAAATCATGAACCGCTCCCAAATTCACTTGTCGATCTTAGCAGTATTTTTTGCCGGCGGAATCGTGGCCGGTGACGACCTTCCGAAACGTCCGGAATTCAATCGCTATTCCGCGATGCTGAATCGATCTCCATTCGCGGTCGCGACGGCGGTCGCGGCACCGGCCGCCACGCCGAATTTCGCGCGCGATCTTTATGTCGCTAACGCCGCGCACACAGCCGACGCCGATTACGTGACGATCATTTCGAGCGGCGACAAAAACTTAAAACAATATTTGTCGACGAAAGGGCCTAACGAAGATGGTTATACCATCTCGAATATCCAATGGTCGGATAAACCGGGTGAAACCAAAGTGACCATCAGTAAAGATGGGCAATTTGCGACGCTCCCATTCAATCAGGCTTTGTTGACGCCCAACGCGCCGCCGCCTACGGCAGCGCCACCGGGAGTCGGAGTTCCACCGGCCCCGGGTGTGCCGGTTCAGCCTAACCAAAGCAATATCCCCAAACCAAATATTCCTTTGCCCGGAACGCCTATTCCCACTCCGCACGTCCGCGGAGTCATCCAACGAAATCCTGCAGCGCAGCCACCGGGCGCGACTCCATACGCTCCGCCGGCGTCGGCCGAAGATTAGATGTCGATCTTAACCGCCCCAATCGTCATCCGCCGTATCCGGTTGACGATCCTGACCCGCGGAAAATAAATCGTAATTCGTCGGATTTTTCGTGCCGGGGCAGCGATAAATATAATTGTTCTGCCATGGGTCCTTGGGCATCTCTTTGAACAATTGATACCAACGCGTCGGCTTCGGGTCCGTGTCCGGTTGGACGATCAATGCCTGTATCCCTTGTTCGCTCGTCGGGAAAAAACCGTTCATGCTTTCGTAAAGTTTCAGCTGGGTGCTGATGCCTTGCACATCGGCTGAGATCTTGGTGTGTTTCGCGAACTCGACGTTGCCGCCGAGTTTGTAGATCGCCGCCGTGAGTAAGAGCGCGATAATCGTGACCACGAGCATGATCTCGAGCAGCGTGAAGCCTGTGTGATGTCTTGGTAGTTTCATCTCTTACTAGAACGTAGACCTTCCGCAGCGCGCCGCGTTCACTTACCAGCGGGCGTGTGCAGCAGGTAATCCGATTTGTCCCAAAGATATTTTAATTGGACCTGCGTTCCGCGAATGGCCGATGTCGATGTACCGGCGCCCGCGACGACGACTAAATCATTCGTTCCGATCTTCAGATCGCTGACGCGCACAATTTTCTGGGCGCGCAGCCATCCGGTGTATTGAAACTGCATTTGCTGGAGGAGTGACTCCATCTCTCCGCGATAACCGGGATCGGCCAGCTCGGGTAAAGTCAGATTAACCGGTCCAACATTTTTGCCGTTAAGAAAAACTTCCGGCGGCGCATCGATGCGCGGACTCGCTACTTCAAATGTGAGCAGCGCGAATAACGGTTGCGATTCCATTCCGAATTGAAACGCCGCGCCCTGCTCGATGCCGGGGCCCATGCGAATGGTTTCCGGCGCGAGCGTGGCCGTGACGGTGCCGAATTGCTCGACATCTTTTTCGGGTGCGTGCAGCGGAGGCAACGATGAAAATGGTTCCGGAATCAAATCTCGATGGTCCGCGCCTAACGGATGCACGACTTCGCTGATGGTCATCCAATCTAAATACGCGCCGCGGACGGTCTGACCGTTGCCCGGAACTTCGATGTCGATCGTAGAAACTTCTTTCATCGGAATCATGACCGAGACCGATGTCGCTACATCGAGGCCGGAACCGAGCACGCCGGAGCGCAAGATTTGGGTACCGGATTCATCCCAGGCCACGAGTTCCGGTTGTGCATCCGCTTTGTCGTCGAAGAACAGCCGCACAAACAGGACCCAGTAATCGCCTTCTGGTTTCGTAACGCGGATCCGAAAAACGCTTTTCGCGATTCCGTCGACGACGCGCGGTGAATCCATCCCGACTGATTCGACCCAGGCGGGCGCAGATTGAGTTGTCGATCTTGCGGGAGCGTTCTGGCGAAGATCGAGCCACGCTTTGTCAGGGGTGGCTTGTTTGCTGGCTTCGTTAGGGGAGGCGGGCAGCTTCTCGGGCAACGCTAGTTGCGCGCGAGAAAGGGGGGCCGCGAGGATGATAAGCGCAAACGCAACGAAGCGGCAGAACATGTAAATCGAAACGAGATTAACTCAGTGCGGTCGAAACTGCAAACTGTGAGTCATCTCGAACACGGCGGAGAGAATACTGTAAACAACAAAGCCCACGATAACGGCGATAAGCACGATGATTAACGGCGGGATCAATTGCGAAATTACGGCGACGGTGCGGTCGAGCTCGCGCTCGTAGACATCGGCGATCGTCTGCATGGTTTCGGCGAAGTGGCCGGTTTGTTCGCCGACCGCCATCATGTCAGTGAGCAATTCCGGGAAGAGATTTTGCGCGGCCAACGCCGTCGACAACGTAGCTCCGTCAATTACCGCGCGGCGCACTTCGACTAACTTCGCTTCGAGAAAACGATTGGCCGCGATTTCGGCGACCAGGTCTAGCGCCCGCAAAAGCGGGATGCCGTTTTCCATCAACGTGCCGAGCGTCCGCGAAAATTGCGCGTAGTAACGGTGCCGGATGACTCGGCCGTAACCGGGAATACTCAACCGCAAGCGGTCCCAGGTTAGCCGTCCCTCATCGGTGCGGACAAACGCGCGGAACCCGAAAGCCGCGCCGGCGACGATGATGGCGATGAGCCACCAATAGCCTGTAATCACATGGTGAAACTGCATCAGGATGCGAGTCGGTAGCGGAAGCGTGCCGCCGTTTGCGGACATGAAGCCGGTGAGTTGCGGCACCATGAAAGTGATGAACACTGTGATGAGGATCGCGCCGGCCAGCGCGAGAAAGGCAGGATAGATTAACGCTTGCTGCACGCGGTCGCGCAGGTCCTTTGCCTGCATCAAATGCTTCACGAGCCGGTGCAAAATGTCCGGCAGCGCTCCGCTCGCTTCACCCGCTGCGACCATATTGATATAGAGCGCCGGGAAAATTCGTGGAAACTCGCGCAGCGCTTGCGAAAAACTGCGCCCATCGACTAACGCCTGATGCAACGCGCGCGTCATTTGTTGGACGCGCGGATGCTTCAGACGTTTCTCCAAGATCGACAATCCCTCATCCAGCGTCATCCCTGCCTGGAGCAGGTGGCCGAGTTGTTCGGTGAAAACGAGCAACTGCCCGTGCGGAATTTTCAAAGTTTGGGTCGCAGGTTCGGCGACGGAAGCTTCCTTCACCGCCGCCGGCGAAGCGCCGCCGACGATGTCGATCTTGATCGGGATGCAGCGTTGCTGTTCGATCTGGCGAATGGCGACGGCGCGGTCGGCGCATTCCACTACGCCTTCGACCAGACCGCCTTGGGCGTCGCGCGCGCGATAAGCAAATTGAGGCACAGACGAAGCTAAATCCGAAATCCGAAATTCAAAATCTGAAACCGGAAGGGAGGCGCCTAACTAATCAGCGGGGCTCGCGAGATTTTTTTGGCCGAAGCCGGCTTATGGCATGGTTGATGCGATTAAACACAACAATTATGAAACGTGCAGCGCGGATTTCTCTCTGTTCACTTGTTTTACTTTCGCTCTCATCGAACGCTTTCGCGATTCTTCGCCCCCGTTTCCCGCACCGGACGGGCCCCCCGTTTAGCGGCCAGACCATCATTGTTGGTGAAGATTTAAAACCGATCGTTCCCAAGCAGGCGTCAAACGAACGCGTTCAGAAATAAGATCGACAATCGCGTTGGTCATTGAGCGGGCGGGAGCGACCTGGCATTCGCTCCAGCAATCAGCGGTGGGATCATCGGGGCAAGACCGTACACAACGACATGAAGGTGGCGGTCGCTATCCACGTGTGACCGAAGATGCGCCATGCCAAATCGAACTCGCGCAAGATCGACATGCACAAACCGAGGGGGACATAGATTCGTTAGGAAAACAGTTTGCTTGAATAGGCGAGCTAGTTTTATACACTCGCTTTTCGACCTTCCATCAAAATGAAAAGCCCGCTGCTGGATGCGGCAGCATCCATTTCGCCGACCTCCGAGCCTGGCGGACGCAGTCGGGAAGCAGATAGGTCGCTAACTTGTTCGGTGGTCATTCCCGTTTGGCGTGGTGGGACGAATTTTGCGAAATGTCTGGCATCGGTGGCGGCGGCGATCGGAACGGGCGACGAAATTATTGTCGTAGCGGATGGAGAAGGTGACGACTCGTGGCGAACGGCTGAGCAAATGGGCGCTCGCGTGGTTAAACTTCCGGCACGGAGCGGACCGGCGCAGGCGCGCAATGTCGGAGCACAAACCTCGAAATCCGACATTCTATTTTTCATCGACGCGGATGTCACGATTCCGCCGGATTCAATCGAAAGAGTTCGCGCAATTTTCGAGTCGGAGAAAGATCTGGCGGCATTGATCGGTTCTTACGATGAGGAGCCGGCAGAATTGAATTTTCATTCGCAATACAAGAATTTGTTTCACCATTACGTTCACCAGCAGGGAGGCGGCGAGGCATCGACGTTCTGGGGCGCTTGCGGTGCTATTCGTCGCGAAGTATTTCTTAGGACTGGAGGATTCGACCCCAGTTACAGCCGGCCGTGCATTGAAGACATTGAGCTTGGCTATCGGCTAAAAGCTGACTCGCAAAAAATTCGGCTCCTTCCAGATTTGCAGGTTAAACACTTGAAGCGGTGGAACGCGTATTCGCTGATCGGGACCGATGTGTTCGATCGAGCGACACCGTGGACAGAACTCATCTGGGACCGACTGATTCGACGCCGGCCGCGGGTCTCGAACGATCTCAACCTGGGTGTCTCCTACCGGTTAAGTTTAATCACGTCCTTCCTCTTTTTAGCCGCGTTGGTCGGAGCCTTCTTCACGCGTTGGACAATGCCGCTGATTTTGTTGTTCGGCTTTCTGTTCGTCCTTTTCCAAGTGCATTTCTTTAGTTTTTTCCGAATGAAGCGAGGACTGTCGTTTGCTTTGCGTGCGCTGGCCTGGCGATTTGGATACGACCTCTATAGTGGCTTGGGATTTTTCTACGGTTCGTTTCGCTTTGCCAACTCCTCTACGCGAAAGATTCTCGGAGAAGCGTTCGCGAAGCTCGATGCCGTTGCGCTCGGCACGGCCGTAGGAATGGTTTGGGGCGGCACGATCTGGATGATGACCGTGTTGCTTCTGGCCAAAGGAGGTGACCTCATCGGCCCAAACTTAGCGCTCCTTGGTGAATTCATTCCCGACTACACCGTTACCTGGACCGGGAGTCTCGTCGGTTTGCTCTACGGTTTTGGGACCGGTTTTATTTTTGGTTTTGCTTTTGCGCGCTCGCGCAATACGGCGATGAGAGTGCACTTGGGTTCACGGAAAGTGCAAAGCTTTCTTGCCGCCGTGCGAAATAGTTAGGCATTTATGACGTCCACAACTCCCGAACCGCTAGGATCGCACGGGGACAGTCCGCCGCAGCGGATCGAAGAGCAGGCTCTCCTCCAGGAAGTGATCCGTTTAAGTCGGAACGTTCTTGGGTTGACTCTGGGAATACTTTTCGCCGCCGGCATTTTTCTGGCGACCAATATTCTGGTTCTCAAAGGCGGACCGAATGTCGGCACTCATCTTCAACTTCTAAACCAGTACTTTCCTGGTTACAGAGTGACGTTCGCCGGCAGCTTGCTCGGCGCCGGCTACGGTTTCGCGGTTGGATATATTAACGGCTGGATCATCGCCGCAGTTTATAACTGGGTCGTGTTACTTCGGCGTGGATAAACCAGTCGAATGGATTTTGGTTTAATCGGCGCCGGCTGCATCGGCGATTTACGCGCGAAGGCGCTGCAGCGAGTCGACGGTGCGAAACTTGTGGCCGTGTTCGATGCCGATCCGCCGAAGGCCGCGCAGGTAGGGGCAGTCAGCGGTGCAAAGGTTTGCCAAGGCACGAGGGATGTGTTCGACATGGAGACGGTTGAGGCAGTAATCGTTTCCACTCCACCGCCATCCCACGAAGAAGTCGTGCTCGCAGCCCTCGCCGCGGGGAAACATGTCCTTTGCGAAAAGCCGCTCTCAAATTCGGTGGCGGCGTGTGAGCGTATGGTCCGAGCTGCGCGAGAGGCCAACAAAATTCTAACGACTGGTTTTAATCACCGTTATTTTCCGGCGATTCGTTTTCTGAAAGAGATC
The DNA here is from genome assembly GCA_038229295.1 of Chthoniobacterales bacterium. Lineage (GTDB taxonomy): Bacteria > Verrucomicrobiota > Verrucomicrobiia > Chthoniobacterales > UBA10450 > JAJPGZ01. The sequence continues at coordinate 78,662 of JBBROO010000002.1, forward strand.
ATCTCCGCCGGGACAATCGGTCGTATTGATCATGTCCGTGCGTTCGCCGGGCACGAAGGACTTTCGCAATTTCGGGCGGCGTGGGAGTACGATAAAACCGTTATCGGTGGCGGCGCGCTGATGGACGTTGGAATCCACCTTGTCGATCTTACGGCGTATCTACTCGGCGACGTTCGCGAAGTCTTTGGCATCACCACAAATCAAGTGTGGCATTTGCCCGGAAGCGAAGACAACGGGTTCGCGCTTCTGCGCAGTGCCAGCGGCGCCGTCGCGACGCTGCACGCAACGTGGACGGAGTGGAAGGGCTATCGATTCTATGTCGAAGCGTACGGCGACAAAGGAATGGTCAAAGCGTTCTACGCGCCCATGATGAACATCTTGATTACCAAACAGTCGGGCAGTAACAACGCGCGCCGGCGGTTTCGTTTCTATCCGATGAATGCGATCAAAGAAAAATTGTTAGGCTGGCAATCAACGGTCATCGAAACGTTTCGTTTGGAACTGACCGACTTCATCACGCTTTGCCAGGGCGGGCGGGCGAGTTGCATCGCGGACGGAGCGGCCGGCTTGCGGGCTGTCCAGATTGCCAACGCCGTTTATCGCAGCTCGAACGAGGGTTGCAAAATTTCCTTGGTGGCGGACCTAACGATTTGATCATGGCGTGAGTTCGCCGGCATCACGGGTAAGAGCATGTTTCGCGTTATCTTCTCGATCGGTTTTCTCCAGACCGTCACCATCATAATAAACGCGGTTCGGACGAAGATATTTGCCGTTCTGCTCGGCCCGTCGGGTTTCGGCGTTGTCGCAACCATCGACCAACTGGTTTTGTCGGTCTGCCAGATTTGTAATCTTAGCCTGCCGGACACGGCGGTGAAGTTTCTGTCCCGCAGCCGTTCGGTGAGCGAGGAGCAATTTCAAAAAAGTTACGCTCAGTTTATCAAAGCGATAATTTTTCTGGGCGTTCTCGCCACCGTAGTTCTCCTTGTCTATTTGCCGCAAAACTTGGTGAGGTTCGATCCTCAGTTAGGCAAATACCGCACACCTGTTTCCATAGCCTTGTTAGGCATACCGGGCACAATGTTGTTTGTCTTTCTTGTTCATGTCCTTGCCGCCCGGCAGAAATCCATTCAATCCGTTTTGCTCACTACCATCTCGGCGGGCGTTTTCTCGTTGTTCGGTATAATCGGATGTTTTCTCGGTGGCATTTCCGGCATCTATCTCGCCGTGGTTCCCGCTTCCATCGCATTAGTCACCGTCATCATCATTCGTGCTCGCACCCACTTGGGCTTGCGCTTGCATGTGCCCGCTAAAAAGGATGAAAAGCGGGTCAGGATTAATCGAGAAATCATCGAGACAGCTTTCGCCAACTACGTGGCGGCTTGTTCTTATGCGGGATTTCTTTTCCTGGCGCGTTATCTTTCGATCACAAACCTGAGTGAACACGCCGCCGGCCTTCTCCAGGCTGGTCTGGCGATCGCTCTTTCGATCGGTGCGGTGCTCGGCCCCACGAGTGTTTTATACCTTGCTCCCTATTTGAACCGCGTCATGCCGGTGGAAACGAAAGTGCAATCAGTCGATAAATTCATGCCGCAACTCGTTTTGCTTTACTGCCTGGGCGCGCTTCCAGTCTTGTTGTTTCCCGAACTCAGTTTGCGGCTCCTTTTCTCCAGCAAATTCGTGGGAGCTGTCGGTATTCTTAGAGCCTTGCTTGTCTGGCAATGTCTTTTTCAAGTCGCCAGCATTTATCAGCAACTCCTCATTGGCCTCGACGATGTGAAAGGATACGGGGTCATTACGTCGATCGGGTATGCGATTGCGGCCGTTCTTTCGTTTGCGCTCATTGACGCGCTCGGGCTCAACGCCATCGCCACCGCATTGGCGGTTAGCGCGCTCTTCATCGGTTTCACCGCCGCGATCCGTTTGCGCGTGAAGTACAAATACGTGCTGCCGTCGTTCCTTCTTTTGTTTGGCCTCTTCGCTCTGCTCACGTTCATGGGAACGATCGCTCTCGGACATTGGACAGGCGAAACCACGTTAATCGGTGTCGTAGCCCGCTCCATCTTTACAGTGTTAGTCGTCGCCGGATTATGGTTAATCCTGCCGAAAACTTTGCGTTCGGAAATGTTCGACCCTCTTATTGCCAGGATGCGATCACAGAAGGAAACCGCGACGTGACGTTCGACAAGATTGAGTACGGAAGCTGTCGCGTTACCGCGGTGATTTTAGCGCGTAACGAAGAGCGAACAATCCGCGAAGCGGTGGAAGGTGCATCACGTTACGCGCACGATGTCGTGGTAATGGATGGCCGTTCCAAGGACCGCACCGCCGCCATCGCGGCCGAAGCCGGCGCCGTGGTGCACATCGATAACGGCAGAGGCAAAGGCGCCGCCACACGACAAATTTTAGCGTTAGCGCAGGCCGATGTTGTCGTGTTCATGGATGCCGATGGGTCGCATGATCCCGCCGACATTCCACGCCTCGCGCTCCCGCTCGTGCAAGACCAGACCGACTTATGCGTGGGCAGCCGATTCGCCGGCGGCAGCGACGAATTGTCGATCGGCTTCGCGCAGTTGGTGCGGTCGACCGGCAACATCTTGATGAACATCGCCATTAACAAAAGATGGAACGTCAGCCTTTCCGACACGCTTAACGGATTTCGCGCCATCCGGCGTAACGCTGCCTTGTCGGTCGGTTTAAAGGAAAACCGTCACACCATCGAACAAGAAATCGTCATGAAAATGCTGCGTCATGGCTACCGGGTCATGAATGTTCCGACTCATGAATACGAGCGAAAATATGGAAGCAGCCACATCAATATCTGGCGCGAATGGCCGCGCTTCGTCTGGTGCGTCATCAGAAATATCGCGCGCAAAAACGCCCCTAAGAATTTCACGCGCGCGGATCCGCTGCCTACCTTCCACCCCGAAAACCGATGAACAGGCGGGCGGGATATGTCCTCGTCGGAGCGTTTCTGGTCCTGCTCGGCCTGTTCCTTCCCCGTGGATGGTATGACGCGCTGCCCCGTCCCCAGGAGCAATTAGCTTCGCCGCCGATCAAAGGCGTCACGCTATTGCAGATCGCGTTTGTGCTTCAAGGCCTGATCCTCCTCTGGCTTTCGACGAGACAGTGGCGGTTTGTGCGCCTCTCGCCTAACGAGCGACTGCCGCAGACAATTCTGCCGCCAGACGAGCACGATATTCAATCCTCCACTTCCCTTGGTCTGCTCGCGACGATTTCTGCAGCCGCCCTGGCTTTGCGTTGCCTGCACCTCGGCTCCGACCTGTGGCTTGACGAAATAACGCCCATCATCCTCTACCGGGAGATGTCGATCTTTCATATCATTACCAGCTACATCAGTTCGAATAATCACCTGCTTAATACATTGCTGGTGAAACTCGCCATCGTCTTTTTCGGCGAACAGGAATGGGCCGTGCGCTTGCCCGCCATGCTCTTCGGCGTGGCGACCATTCCGGCGATGTATTGGGTATCGCGTTTCGCTCTTTCACGGCGCGGCAGTCTCTGTGTCGCCGCGCTCCTGGCGGTTTCATATCACCACATTTTCTTTTCGCAAAACGCGCGCGGTTACACTGCCTATCTCTTCTTCTCGGTCATTTCGTCCGGCCTGTTAGTAAAAGGACTGCAGGAAGATCGCGCCAGAGATTGGGTGCTTTATGTCCTCGCGACGTTCTTTAACTTCGCCTCACATCTCAACAGTGTGTTCGTCTTCGTTTCGCACGTTCTAGTCGCTGCGATCGAGCTGCTTCTGCTTAAACAAGATCGACAATCAATTCTGCCGTTAGCGCGCCGGCTTACCGCCGTCTTTTTTGTCGCCGGCATTTTGATCGTGAACCTGTACATCACCATCGTTCCGCAGGTCTATGTCTACTCCATGAGTACTTATCACGATCCCGCGGCGGGCTTCTCGCCGTTCTCCGCTGAATTCTTCCGGGAAATCTGGCGCGGGATCTCCGCAGGATTCGGCGCGTCATTTCTGTTCGCGCTAATTCCTGGCCTGATTGTCGTCGCCACCGGCTTCTTCGTTTTCCTCCGGCGTCAATGGGCGCTCACACTCGCTTTAACTCTGCCCGGCCTTTTGACGATTCTTTTGTTGCTCGCGCAAGGTCTCGATTTTTCTCCGCGATTCTTCTTGTTGTGGTTGCCGCTGACGATGCTGGTAACGGTGCAGGGGATTCACACGGTGTTAGCTTTGCTCAGCCAAAAGTTGGGCGCCACGGCGCAACTCTACGCCCCGCGCGTTGCGGTGATGGTTGTGTTATTAGGCGTCGCAATTTCTCTATTTTCCTTGCGACGCTACTACTCAATTCCAAAACAATCCTATCGCGCCTCTCTCCAGTACATCGAAAATCAGCGTCAACCTGGAGACCCGATTATCGCGAGTTATTTGTCAGAGCACGGACTACGGTTCTACGGAAAACGGTTTGGACTCGAAGAAGGCAAAGACTGGTTTCCCGTCCGATCGGTCGAGTCGTTAGACTCGGTGTTGTCCTCAAGCCGCGGGCATTCCGGCATTGTGGTCACGACATTCGCGCGCGCGCTGCGCATTACCCATCCCGATCTTCTCCAGCGAATTCTTGACGGTTGGACACTGGATCGGACTTTTCCGGCGACCATCGGCGATGGCGAGATTTCCATTTGGAGGCCGCGCTCTCGATGACTCGTTTGGCCATTGTGGGATTGGGCGCCGTTACGCGGAACATCCACTTGCCCGCCTACAAACAACTTGGCCCAAAAATTTCTCTCGTGGGTGCGTGCGATATTCAAGATGAAGCGCGCGCAAGTTTTGCCAGGCTTCGGCCTTCATTGTCGATCTTCGCCGACATCGAGGAGATGCTGCAAGCGACCAAACCCGACATCGTCGCGATTTGCACTCCGCCATCGCTACATCTTTCCCAATGCCTAACGGCAATAAAAATGGGTTCCCACGTCTTCTGCGAAAAACCGATGGCCGAAACGCTGGCGGAGGCGGACGAAATTATTTCAGCCGCGGAGACCGCTCGGCGTCACGTCGTCGTGAATAGCCAGTTTCCTTTCATGAAAATTCACGCGGCCGCGAAATCGTGCATTGGTCGGCCAGATTTTGGGCGGCTCCTGTTTCTACACGCGTCGCAGACCTTTTGCCCCACGCCAGCGACCGAGGCCACCTGGCGCGGCGAGATGGAACGCCGTCTCAGTTTCGAATTCGGCGTGCACGTATTCGAACTCATCCGGTTTTTCTTTCAAGAAGATCCGGTGCGGATCATCGCGCACATGCCCAATCCGGGTCGTCCGAAATCGGAGGTCCTTAATATAATAAGCATCGAGTTTCCCGGCGGACGTGCCGCGACCATTTTGCTGGATCGTTTGTGCAAAGGTCCCGAACACTATCTCGATCTTAGACTGGATGGTGAGTTTGCTGCGATCACCACTTCCATCGGCGGCGAAGTGCGCATCGAAGCCGGCCTGCATACGCGCGAACGTCGACCGTATTTCAATCTTCGTTTTGCCAAAGGTGGCAAGGCGCTTTGGCAGGATGGCAATCGCTCCCGGCTTCTGGCCACAGACGGGATAAACCCGTTTGCTTATGCGACTGCTGTGCATTTAGGAAATTTCATCGACGCTCTCGCGCAGAACAAAACTCCGACGGGCGCTGCGCGCGATCATTGCAAGACCCTCGCATTAATTTTCGCCGCCTATGATTCCGCGGCCGCGGGTTGCTCGATTGAGGTCGCGCCCTACCTTTCCGCGCCGACTGCATGAACATCGCGGGAAAAGACGCACTCGATTTCAAAATAACCGATGCCACAAGCTATGACGCGCACATCGGAGATTTCGAGCGCTTCACTACCGCCCTAACGACACCTCTTGCGGTCCGGATGATGGCCTTGGCCAATATTTCTCCCGGCCAGCACATTCTGGATGTTGGAACAGGGACAGGTGTGGTCGCTTTGGAAGCGGCGAAGGCGGTCGGCAGCCGTGGCCGGTGTGTCGCTGTCGATCTTTCCGAGAAAATGCTGGCTTCAGCGACCATAAGCGCCCGCCGCGCAAATCTGGATGAAAGAATCGATTTTAAGGTGATGGATGCTGAGGCGCTGCAGTTTGAAGCGGCGAGTTTTGACGTGGTGGTTTCGCTTTTTGCATTGCTCCATTTTCCTAATCCAAATCGCGCGCTGCAGGAAATGTTCCGGGTGCTTAAACCTGGAGGTGCAATCGTCATCGGCGTTGGCAGCGGTCCACGTTGGTTTTCGGCGCAGGGAATCAGACACGCACTCGGCATTGTGCCGGATGCCATCGCGAGGTTGCGCGGGAGGCAGCTTGTTGCGCCCCAATTTCTGAATCAACTCGTGCAAAAATATATTCCGGCTCATGCTGCGCCCGAGGAGTCTTCGCTCGCTCGCGCTGGTCGTAATCGCACGGACAAAGTGCCGCGATTGCTCCGAGATGCGGGCTTTGAAAATTTGCGGCTTCACTGGGAAGGCCATCACGCAAAACTGAAAACGTCGGAAGATTTTTGGGACATTCAGCGCACGTTTTCGAGCATCGCACGGAAGCGGCTCAACACTGCGGCTTCCGCAGAACTCGCGACCGTCAGAGAAAAGTTTGAAGAGGATTGTCAGCGCGTCCTCGCGCGCGGCGGGCGATTAACTTATCCATTCGCCGCATTCTTTGTCGCGGCACGCCGACCGTTCCAGAGTTGATGAAAACACGCGCGGCCATCGCCGGAGCGGGATTGATGGGGTTCTGGCATGCGAAAAATATCGCCCGCATCGGCGGCGAAGTCGCTGCAGTGTTCGACGTCGACGGTGCCGCCGCGCAACGTCTCGCCAATCGTTTCAAAAATGCACGCGCCAGTGTGTCACTCGAAGATGCGCTGGCACGAGACAAGATCGACATCCTCCACATTTGCACTCCGTCGAGCAGCCATTTCGCGATGGCCTCGCTCGCACTCAGCCGCGGCATTCATGTCCTGGTTGAGAAACCGATGACGCCGCATGCGGCGGAGACCGCGCGTCTTTATGAATTGGCGGCGGAGCATCAAGCGCTGCTTTGTCCGGTCCATCAATTTCCATTTCAGCATGGCGTGCAAAGGGCGCTGTCAAAGTTGCCCGGGATCGGGCAGCTCCTTCACTTCGAAGCGAACTTCTGTTCGGCCGGTGGCGCGGGCAAAAGGGCCGAGGAACTGGATGAGATCGTTGCCGATATTCTGCCTCATCCGCTTTCGCTGATGCAGCTCTTTGCGCCGGGTAGTTTGCGGGAGCGCGATTGGGTCGTTAGGCGTCAGGCCGCCGGTGAATTTCACGCCGCGCTGACCGCCGGCCACATTGGTTTTTCAATTCTCGTTAGTATGAGCAGTCGGCCGACGGCGACCACGCTGCGACTTCTCGGAACGGCCGCGACCATCCATGTCGATCTTTTCCATGGCTTTTGCTTCATTGAACCGGGCACGGTTTCGCGGTGGCGAAAGATAATTCATCCGTTCGACGTCTCGGCGCGAATGCTTCTCGCAGCTGGAGCAAATATCGGCCAACGCGCATTGGTTAGAGAAGTGGCTTACCCGGGTCTTTCCAAATTGATCGAGCGTTTCTACGCCGCGATCGCATCGAGATCGAAATGTCCCATCGAAAGTAGTGAGGCCATCGAAATTGCGGCCGTTCGCGATTTGCTCAGCGAGAAAAAAAGCGCGGCTTCGTGATGAGCGACTCGTCTGCAATGGCCGAGTCCAAGCCGGTGCCCATCCTCACTTATCACTCGCTCGACGACTCCGGTTCCGTCACGTCTGTCGCGCCGCGCGATTTCCGCGCGCACATGCGCATTCTGGCCCGACGCGGTTTCACCGGCGTCAATCTATCCACCTTGCTCGATTGTTGGGATGGTCGCGGCACGCTGCCAGCGCGGCCCGTTGTCATTACGTTCGATGATGGATTTGCCAACGTGCTCGAGCATGCCGCGCCGCTTCTGTCGGATCTTGGTTTTCGGGCAACGATTTTTGTCGTCAGCGGCCGATGCGGTCAATTCAACGACTGGCCTAACCAACCCGGAGTGCCGCGCCTGCCATTACTTTCCTGGTCGGAACTTGGCCAGATAACTTCTGCTGGTTTCGAAGTCGGCGCCCACAGTGTGACCCATCGCTCGCTCACAGAAATCCCGCCGCCGGAAGCGTCACGGGAAATTTTAGAATCAAAAGCTGCGATTGAGGATCGGCTTGGACAAGCTGTGCAAACGTTCGCTTACCCCTTTGGATCATTTAATTCCGCTGCTCTTAGTATAGTACGCGAGCATTTCCGCGGCGCCTGCGGGACGAAGCTCGGAAAGGCAGCGCGCACAAGCGATCGGCATTCATTGCCGCGTCTCGATGTTTATTATCTGCGGCGGCCAATGTTATTTCGAACTCTCGAAACATTTGCGGGCGATATTTATTTGGCATTGCGTGGCCTCGGCCGCGAGATCCGTGGTGCCGGGATCAAGAAATCTCGGGAGGATGTCGATGGAGGAAGCTGAATATTGTTGTCCTCGCTGCAAGGGAGCGCTCGCATTTCTGTCGGATTCCTACCGATGTGCAGCTTGTGATGCGGTGTATCCAATTGTTCTCGGGATTCCCGATTTTCGCGTATTCCCCGATCCCTACATCGACATGGTGGAAGATCGACAAAAGGCGGCGCGCATTTTTGAGCGCGCCAGGACGGCGGATTTTCCGACGCTGGTAGAATATTACTGGTCCATCACACCGGATACGCCGAGTGAAATGGCTCGTCGATTTACCGCTCATGCAATCTCGGCCGGAGAACGCGGGCGGCATCTTCTCGATGTGCATTCGGCGGTGAAAATGAAATTGCAAGATCGACATGCACGCGTGCTCGATCTCGGTACGCGCACTGGAGGATTGCTCATGGCGGCAGCGGAACGTGTGCAAAAGCCAGTCGGCATCGACATCGCATTTCGCTGGTTGATCATTGCGCGTAAACGTCTGGAAGAAGCAGGGCTGTCCGCGCAATTCGTCTGCTGTTGTGCGGAGTTCCTGCCGTTTCGTGAACGCGCAGTCGATCTTGTGGTCGCGGAGAACGTTCTCGAGCACACCGCTCAGCCGCAGCAGTGCGTGGACGAAGCGCACCGCGTGCTTGAGCGCGGCGGAGTCTTCTTCACTTCCACCTGGAATCGCTTCGCGCTCGCGCCGGAGCCGCACGTTCGGTTATGGGGTGTCGGGTGGCTACCGCGCGGATTGGCGAAACGCTACGTCAAGTTTCGTAAGGGGGCGTCTCATGATCATGTCCGATTGCTTTCCGTTTTTCAGTTGGCAAACTTGGTTAGGCGCAGCGCATTCCGGAGATGCGAAATTCTGCTGCCAACTTTCAGCGCCGCGGAGCTGGCCAATGTTTCATCGACACAGCGGCTAATGATTGGCCTTTATCACCGCATCAAAGACCGGGTGCTGTTCCGCTGGTTATTGTCGATCTTGGGTCCTGTTTTGCATCTCGTGTGTGTGCGCGAGTCGTGATAAGCGATTGCACGATCTGCAAGTAGCGCGCGAGATGGACATCGGATGTCCAATTGTCCGCGACGGCCGCGCGACCACGCGCTGCGAGTTGATCACGCAGGCCCAGTTCAGTCCGAACGCGTTCCATCTGGGCTCGAAGTTGCTCAAGGGTTTCGAAAAGAAGACCACCACCACTTTGCTCGACAATCTCGGTCAGCGCGCCGATTCGACGAGCAATCACCGGAGTGCGATGTGCGAGAGCTTCGGCGACGGTGAGACCAAAAGTTTCGTAACACAAAGACGGCACGAGAACAGCGATCGCTTCGCGGTAGAGCGCGCTGATTTCCGAAGAGCCGATCGTGCCCGTAAATCGCACATGATTCAGTCCCTGCGCTTGTTCGCGCAACGAAGACTCATAATCACCGCTCCCGACAATTACTAAGTCGGCTTCGCCATACGCCGCAAAGACGCGGATGAGATCTTGCACGCCCTTTAATTTTTCCAGTCTGCCCACGAAAAGAAAATAAGGACGCGCGCCGTTGCGATTCGGCGTTGCGCTTTCATCCGTCGGCATGGTCACAAAGTGCGGCAACACCGTCATCGGACATCGCACGCCGTCCGCTCGCAATTTTTCTTGCGTAAATTGGCTTGGCGAAAGCAGGCAATCAATTTCACTGAGACAGCGCGCCATCAATGTCGTGTAACGCCAAAATTGCGGGGGACGCCGATACTTCAGGGTGCAAAGAAGACATTGTTTTTTGACGCATGCGACTTCATTGAATTTGAACAGCACATGGGTGGGACAGACGAGCCAGTACTCGTGCGCGGTATAGAGTTTCAAGGCGCTGCCGAAACGCAACACGCTCGGGCCGCCCATCAGCGAGATGTTGTGATAGTGAATGACATCGTAATCGCGGCCGAGCAGTTGGCGCAGCTCTCGTGTGTAAACTCCGGGAGCGCCTGTTTGATGGGCAGTGAGCGCCGATAATTTTGGCGTCGTGGTTTTCAGCTCATGCCGGCGGATGTTTGCATGATGCGCGAAACTTCTTTCCGGTTCTTTCGGATGTTGCAGCCGATAAGCGTCGACTGAATGGATCACGTCGACCGAATGTCCACGTTCCGCCAGCGCCTCGGCTAATCGATAAACAAAAACTCCGTCGCCGCCGAAGTGATACGGCGGATAGAAAGTGGTCACCATGCAGAATTTCAAATTCTGTCCGGTGCGCGCGCCGCCTCCTGTAAGATCGACATCATCTTGCGCGCGCCGCTTTCCCAGGAAAACAATTTCGCGCGCGCCAACGCCTTCATTCGCATTTCCTCCCGCAGTGACTCGTCACCAAGCAGCCGCTCGATCGCAGCCGCGATCTCTTCTTCGGAGCACGGATCGAACAAAAGACCGGTGTCGCCGACGATTTCGGGAAGCGATCCGCGATTACTCACTGCCACCGGAAGTCCGCAAGCCATCGCTTCAACGACCGGCAATCCGAAACCTTCGCCTAACGAAGGCAGCACGAGCAGAGTCGCGAGATTGTAGAGGATGGCTAAATCCGTATCCGGGACATAGCCGGTGAAGGTGATGCGCTCGACCACGTCCAGATTGCGTGCAAGATCGACAACTTCCTTGTAGGAACTGAAGAAACTATCGTTGGTGTAATCGCCCACCAAGACCAGGTGCCAGGAGCGTTTCAGTCGCTTGGTCGCCCGCAAGAGCCGCTCCAGATTCTTGTGCGGGCTAATTCCGCCCACATAAAGAACGAGCGGTAAGTCGTTAGGCAAACCATACTGTTTGAGAACGGTTTCGGCAGACTCTTTAGCATCAAATGGATGAAAACAGGGAGCGGGCCCTTCTGAGATCACCTCGATCGTATCTACGGGCCGGTGAAAATGTTTTGCTAATTGCACCCGTGCGTCCTGGGAAACTGTGGCCAACCGGTCGGCGCGGCGCATGGCCAGCCAGGTTTTCAAATTCCAAAACAGGCGCGAGCGCAATCTTGGGAAAATAAGATCGGGATGCTGTTCAGCGATCGCGTCATGAAAAACGACAACCGTCGGCGTTTTGCAAAACAACGGATAAAACGAGTAACTCGTGGGAAACAGAAACACATCGAAATGGCAGCGCGAGACCGCACGACTCAGCTGCCAAAGATCAGTCGGACTTCGCGAACTATGGGCCGATGCCGCTTGCGTGGGTTGTTCGCGCGTCTGCACGACGTCAATCTCGGCGCCTTCGGGGAGATCGCCTTGCGCGGCCGTGTGCTGATCGAGCACGAGGGTGAAGGTATGTTGAGGATATTCCTTCAGCATCGTCGTCACGAGCATGCGCGTGAACCGACCGTAGCCACGCCGGTTAGCCCAAGTGCACGCGTCGATGCCGATTCGCATTACTAATTAACCTCTCGAGTTGACCGCGGTAGATCGACATGTCGCGTAAAATAACCGGCTGCCTCCCCTAACGACCACGCAAGAACCAACAGCAACATATATGGGAATGACCGAATGAGTTCCGTTAAGCGATCGGGGCGTCGCGTTGCCAAAACGCGGGCGATGCGCAGGAGCATCACGACGGGAACGGCCGGCGACGTGATTACCCAGAGCCAGCGAACTAGAGGATGGGAGTGCGCCTTTCGGAAATTCCCGAAATGAATTCCACCGCGAAAAAGATGTGCCATGGCTTCAGCCAAGTCCATGCGCAATCGGCTCGTGACGAGCGTATCGGGGAGCATGTCGATCTTGTAACCCGCGGCTAGAAGTGCGCCGTTTACATCCGTCTCGTAAAAGCACGACTCCCAGATTGAGTAGCAGCTCCAGAGTGTCGCCCGATCGTAAAAAATATTTGCCCCAGAAACAATGGCGGCGTCGCCGACCGGAACCGGCGGCATGAAGCGCGCGTATTCCGAAAAATAAAGCGCCCAATCGTAGGCGGTGGATTCAGCGTCATTATCGATTGGACCGCCGCCGATGAGCACTCCCGCCGCTCGCGCCCTAACGAGCGTTTGCATCCAGTCCGGCGAAACAATTGAGTGGTCCTCGATCAACGCAATCGCATGGCCATGGGTTTCGCGAACGCCGAGACTGCGCAGCTGAAAAACATCCGCATCGGCCGAAGCGCGGACGAAGCGGACATCCTTGAAACGGTCTCCCGCGAAAATTGTCGGATCAAAAATGTCGCGGAAAGCAACGACCACTTCGGCATCATGGGCTTGCGGCAGCAAGCTTTCCAAACAACGTCGCAACGCGGCTTCGCCACACCATGAGGCGATCACAACCGAGAACGCAGAGAGCGTTACATTGTCGATCTTGTTCATTCGACGCGCGCGAGACTGTCACCCGGGCCAAAGAGCGCACCGACCGCTTCGCCCCAGGCCCAGCTGATCAAAAAAAACGCGAGCACTGGAGTCGTGAGCAAAAACCTCAATCGGTGCCGGCGTTTTCCGAAGACTGCTTTTATCATGCGGCCAAAAAGCACGGCGGGTAGCATCACGGTTCCAATAGAGTAAGCGACCCGTTTCCAAAACGAAGCGCCTCGCATTCGCATCCCGGCAAAGGAACGGGAATAGTGATAACGCTGCGAAATGAAATACCCGAAACCGAATTCCTTTTTGTGCACGACAGTCAGTCCCGGGTCGCAATAAAATAAAACGCCCATTTCCTTCAATCGCGCGTGGAGGAAAGACTCCCACACTTCTTCTCGCAGTTCGGATCCGATGCGATCGAGAACCTCGCGGGAATAAATTGCGCAGTTGCCGGCGATCTCGCTGGTAACACCGCGCGGCAGCGGAGGCATGAAGCGCGCGTATTCGCAAAAATAAACCGCCCAATCCACCACGCGATCCACCGCGCCATTTTCAACTGCTCCGCTCATCACGTCGTGCCCCGCTTTGTGAGCGCGAATAATGGCGTCGAACCAATCCGGCGGCACATTGCAATGATCTTCTAAAATTGCGATGAGTTCGCCGCGCGCGCGCGCGATTCCCAGCGCGCGAAGTTTCGGAATGGAAGGATGCTGCGGCACTTCAATTAGTTCGATCTCGCGCTGCGGAAAGAGGCGGCGAATTTCCTGGCAAGTTTTTTCACCGCAGCGGTCCATCACCAGCACTTCATAACCGATGTTTCCTTCCTGATGCGAAAGGCAATCAAGGCATTCGGTGATGGAGGGCAATCCATTCACGGACGCGATCACCACGGAAATGGAGGGCGGATTTTCGGGCCGCGACAAGTTCATCCCAGATTCTTTTGTCGATCTTTGCGCGTAAGCCCTGACAAACCGCGCGTGCAATAACCGAATACCTCGCCCAGCGTCCAGGCAGCAATGAAAATGAGCAGCAACGGAAGAGAAAACAGGAGCTGACCAAAATATCGCCGGCCTGCTACGACCCGACCTAAAATCTTTGCCAGTAATACGGCCGGGATAAGTGGCGAAGCGATGACACGCCCAATGCGGACGGACGCGTGACTTCCTCGAAGACGCATCCGGCCAAAGTGTCGGCCGTGTTGAAAACGTTGCCGGCAAAAAGAGCTGACGCCGAATGCGGCGCCCTGTCTCACGCGAATGGCAGGCACAAAGCTCAGCGTCTTCCCGTCCGCGTGCAGCCGCCGGTGAAACTCTGGTTCCCAAAATTCATCGGCGATCGCATCGCCATGTGCGGCTAACGAATCACGTTTGTAAGATGCATTTTCGCCGGCAATCTCATCCACGATTTGTTCCCGGGTGTACTTCAAGTAGTTGCTGTAGCGAAGAAAATAAGTGGCCCAACCGTTCGCATTGTATCCGCGCGGCGGATCGATCGCTCCACCGATGCCGGGCGAGGCGAGACGTTCATGTGCTGCGCAGATATTCTTCAGCCAATCCGGCGCGGGCACAAAACGCGCCGTCGTAATCGCCACGACTTTCCCGCGACTGCTCGTTATGCCGATGCTCCACAAATGGGGAACCAGCATGTCGGGCGAACCGGATAACCACCGTGCAAAAGGGTACCGCGTTCGTATTTCGGTTGGAAAAGGCGTTAGGGCGACGACGAGAACCTCAGTCGTCGCATCGCGTTGTTCCGCTAACGAATCGAGACACTCCGTGAGCCCGTTGAGATCCGGCCACGCGCCGATCACCACTGATATAGCGGTTTCATTCTCGTCGCGTGAATTGGCAGGAATCATCGTTGCCGGTCGATGTCGATCTAGCCTAACAAGAGGCGGGGGCGGGAATCGAACCCGCGAATAGAGGTTTTGCAGACCCCGACCTTACCACTTGGCTACCCCGCCACGTTATCGGAGAATTGAGGTTAACGCGCCGAGGCAGCGTGTCAAAGCTAGCCGAATTGACGTTGAACGTTGCACGTCGAGCGTGGAACGTTTGCTTCGGCAATGGATTCTCGCTCGTCCCAATTATTTCGCGCTGCGCAAAAAAGAACCCCCGGTGGGGTGAACTCACCGGTCCGCGCATTTCGCAATGTCGAAGGCGAACCATTTTTTGTTGAACGCGCGAAAGGCGCGCGCATTTGGGACGTCGATGGAAATGAATACATCGATTACGTTGGAAGTTGGGGACCGGCTATTCTCGGCCATGCCCCAGATGTAGTTGTCGATCTTGTCGGCAAAGTCGCGCCTAACGGATTGAGTTTCGGAATTCCCAATCCACTCGAGCTGGAAATGGCGGAGCTTATCTGCGCATGGATGCCGTCGATCGAGAAAGTGCGGATGGTCAACAGCGGTACCGAAGCGACCATGTCGTGCATTCGTCTCGCGCGCGGTTTTACCAAGCGCGACAAGATCATCAAGTTTGATGGTTGCTATCATGGTCACGCCGATTCGCTGCTCGTGAAATCGGGCAGTGGCGCCCTGACACATGGCCAACCCGATAGCGCGGGGGTGCCGCAAGCGTTTGCTGACCTAACGATCTCGCTGCCGTTCAACGATGTCGATCTTGTTCGCAAAGCTTTTCGCGAAAACGAAATCGCGGCCGTCATCCTCGAGCCAATCCCGGCCAATGCCGGACTTTATTTCCCTAACGAAAACTTCTTGTCGATCTTGCGCGAGGAATGCACCAAGCACGGCGCCGTTTTGATTTTCGATGAAGTCATGACTGGCTTTCGGGTCGCGCGCGGCGGCGCTCAGGAAATTTACGGAATCAAACCCGACCTGACCGCGCTCGGAAAAATAATCGGCGGCGGATTACCGGTCGGCGCATTCGGCGGACGCGCCGAAATCATGGATCTGCTTTCGCCTGACGGTCCGGTGTATCAGGCGGGCACTTTGTCGGGAAATCCGATGGCGATGGCGGCGGGCCTCGCGCAACTGCGCGAACTCGATCGTATAAATGGCTGGAAGATTCTGGAAGAACGCGGCGCTCAATTCGAAGCGCTAATTCCGCAGACGAAGATCGACATCACATTTCACCGCATCGGCTCGATGTTCTGTTTGTTCTTCGCCAAAGGACCGATTGTCGATCTTGCCAGCGCGAAACAAAGCGACCTGAAATTGTTCGCCAAATTTTTTCACGCCTGCCTGAAGCGCGGAATTTATTTCGCGCCATCCCAATTCGAAACCGGATTTATCTCCACCGCGCACACCTTGCCTGACATCGAGAGCACGGCCGAGATCCTCGGCGAAGTCCTGCCGACTCTGTAGGGAGCTTGTTAAGGCTTACGGCAGCAGACCGGTGCCGGATTTCGATTTCACGAGTGCGATGTCGCCGCTGTTGATAAAGCCATCGACCGTGACGTCTTCGCGAAAGTTTGAGGTCGTGACTGATGCGCCCGACTGCGATTTGGTCTGAGCGATGTCACCCGAGTTCACGTTCCCATCGCCAGTAGTGTCGCCGAGAAGAAAACCCGCTTGGATGGATGTGTCGGGCAAAACCTGCCCGAAGCTGTCTGTCACACTACGCAAAGTAATTAATAGCGTTTGGGCGTTGGCAACGCCGGTGAGGTTTACGGTCATGGTGTTGGCAAAAAAGGTCGGCGAACCTGTGACACTGCCTGTTCCGCTATCGACCGTGGCATTGCCGCTGACGATGTCGTTGTTAAACGTAAATATTAATGTGTGGTCGCCGTTCGCGCCGCGGGTGCGACATTCGATGCCGAAGGGAGTGGCGACGGGCATGGGGATGTCAAAGTTCGGCCCTCCTGCTCCGTGTGTTTTGCGTGAGACCGCGCCGCTAAGTTGAAGCGCTGGCGGAGAAATCAGATAAGCGCGGCGTTTACCGTCAGCCGTTTTCGCGAAGCCGGTGATCTGGCCGTGATCATTGATGCCGGTCGCGGTCTTGAGCACATAACCAGACGGAAGTGCGGTGATGGCATTAAGATCGACAAGTAGCCCGTTGCGATGGATGAACGCACGCTGGTTCGGGTCTTGGTAATAGTTCGCGTTGGGATCGGTCGTGGAGAAGCCAACGATCACGCCCAAATTGTTTATGGCGAGGGCTTCGCTGTAGATATGACCAGATGGCAGTGTCTGGCCAGTCGTGAGATCCGTAATGGCAGCGCCATTCCATGCTGTTGCGTGGTAGTTGCTATCCGCCGCTCCTCCGGTACCGACAACTACGCCGCTGTCGTTGATTGCGTCGCCATAACTATCGGCGCCACTG
The DNA here is from genome assembly GCA_038229295.1 of Chthoniobacterales bacterium. Classification (GTDB taxonomy): domain Bacteria; phylum Verrucomicrobiota; class Verrucomicrobiia; order Chthoniobacterales; family UBA10450; genus JAJPGZ01. The sequence goes on from JBBROO010000002.1 coordinate 95,710, forward strand.
GGCAGATCGGGAAGAAGTTCAACTTGATCGTTGGAGAGATTGTAGCGAAAGGCTTTCGCGCCACCGATCCCCAGGCTGTAACCGCACGCGATTGACGAATTATTTATATCGCTCAGCGCAGTTGCTCCGCCGGCGGGCGAACCTTTGTCGACCGGCGCGGAGCCGATCGCAAATAGGGTGGCGCGGCTAACGTTGCTTGCATTGCGCGAAGTTCCAACAAGCTGTCCGGAGTTATTGATGCCATAGCCGAAACTGCGATCGGGAGTTCCGGGCAGCGAACCCAGATCTTGGATCCCTGCTTGCGTCCAGGCGACAGCGCGAAAATGAGTATTCGCGGGAGCGGTGTCGATATTGCCGACTGAACCGATGGAGGAGTAGCCCACCACCTCTCCGCTGTCGTTGATTGTTTGAGCGAAGCTGTAATTGCTTCCCGGTAGAATGCCGAGGTCTACCATTGACGAAGGGGAATTGCCATTCGCAGGAGTATAAACAAAGGCGTGCCAGTCCGAGTAAGTCTGGCTGCTCACATTGCCGACATTACTCTCGCCGACGACCTGACCAAGGTTGTTAATACCGACGGCCACGGTGTAACCGTTTCCGTTGGGTAAAGTGTCCAGATCAATGAAACTGTATGTAGGCACCGTTTGCGCGCCGGTCGGGGATGCGATTGCCAATAGCGCAGACGTTGCACAAATGGCGCCCAACAAAAAATTTCGCGGAAAGAGTTTGATCACTAGACCCTTTCTGGATTGACGTTGATACGGTCGCTAGAGACGGAGTGGCTTTTCATAGGCGGGAGCTTCCAGGTTGCTGAGTTAGGACTCGTTGTATGGCCAGAGCCTAACCAACGCGAGAGAAATCCTCTTTAGGTCTGTTTAAATCGCCGGGCAGAAAATGAAAGTTGTGCTGACTCTGCAGGGGAAGCTGTTAGCTTCCCTCGAAAATGGTCAAAGACGTTTCGCCTTCGATCGACGTGAGAGATGCGGCAAATTCGCGCATTCGCGCCGTCGCGAAATTCTTTTTCGAAGGCGATCGGAAGTTTTTCGTTAAGGGCGTCACTTACGGGCCGTTTAAGCCGGATGCGGACGGACATTATCTCGGCCGGCCCGAACAAGTAGATGTCGATCTTGCATTGATGCGGCAGATCGGCATCAATCTCGTCCGCGTTTATCACGCACCGCCGCGCTGGTTTCTCGATCGTTGCGCGACGTCCGGAGTGCGTGTGTTAGTGACTTTGCCGTGGGCCAAACACGTCGAGTTCTTGCGCGAACGCAAAGCGCGTGAAGCCATCATCGAAGCGCTCGAGAAAACGGTGAAGGCCGGTGCCGGTCATCCGGCGATCTTCGGTTATCTCGTCGGCAACGAAATCTCGAGCACGATGGTGCGCTGGTTAGGCGTGCGCCGCGTCACCGAATTCGTCGAGCAGTTGATTCGCATCGGGCGCGCGATTGATCCCGACGTTCTCTATTCCTACGCGACCTATCCGCCGACCGAATATTTGCTGCCGCAGAATGTCGATTTCTTCTGCTTCAATGTTTATCTGCACAATCAGCGCGACTTCGAGCGTTACCTGCTGCGCCTGCAAAATCTGACCGAAGAGCGGCCGCTCATTCTCGGCGAGTTTGGTATGGACACGATCCGCCATTCGCAGGACGAGCAAGCGGAGATGCTGAGCTGGCACACCGACAGTGTGGTGCATTGCGGATTAGCCGGGACAATTTTTTTCGCGTGGACGGACGAATGGTTCACCGGCGAACAGGAAATCACCGATTGGGCATTCGGCATCGTCACGCAAGATCGACAACCCAAAAAAGCGTTCCATGCCTTGCGCGATAAACTTGGCCAGGACGACGCCGCGTTGCCGCATCGACCGCTTCCGAAGACGCCATTCGTTTCCGTGATCGTCTGTTCCTACAACGGCGCGCCGACGCTGGCCGCGTGTCTGGAGTCGTTAGGCAAACTCAACTATCCCGATTACGAAGTCATTCTCGTCGATGATGGCTCGACCGATAACACGCACGAGGTCGCCGAGAAATTCCCGAGCGTCCGCTACATCCATCAAAAAAACCACGGGCTCAGTCACGCGCGCAATACCGGCGCCGCCGCGGCCAAAGGCGAAGTGTTCGCTTACACCGACTCCGATTGCATGGCCGATGTCGATTGGCTGTATTATTTAATCGGCACACTCGTTAGCGGCGAATACGCCGGTGTCGGCGGGCCGAACATCCCGCCGCCGGCGCAGGATTGGATTCAAGCGTGCGTCGCCGCCGCGCCGGGAGGTCCGAGTCATGTGCTACTCACCGACATCGTGGCCGAGCACATCCCGGGTTGTAACATGGCGTTCTATCGCTGGGCTTTTGAAAACGTCGGCGGGTTCGATCCCGAATATCACAAGGCGGGCGACGATGTCGATTTTTGCTGGCGTGTGCAACAGTCCGGCAACGTCATCGCGTTCAGTCCCACGGCCGTCGTGTTTCATCACCGGCGTTTCACGCTGCGCGCGTTCCTGAGACAACAGGAAGGTTACGGCGAAGCCGAATCGCTTTTGCGTTTCAAGCATCTCGTTTTTTTCGGGCCGACCGGCACGGCCAAATGGCGCGGGCAAATTTATGGCGAGCCGCGCTTCAATTGGTTCCTGAATCGGCCCATCGTCTATCACGGAATTTTTGGCGAAGGATTTTTCCAATCAATTTATCCGACGCCGCAATCGGAAGTCGCCGCCTACCTGAGCAGCATCGAATGGTTCGCCCTAACGATCTTCCTTTTCGGTCTCGGCATCTTTTTGCCCGCGCTCCGCATTCTTCCGTACCTCATGCTCGGCGGAAAACTTTGCGTCGCGCTTTCTTATATGGTGCGCGCGCGGATCGAGCCGCGCTACGACACCGTGCATGCGCGTTTGCTCGTGATGATGCTCGCCTTCGTGCAACCGCTCGTGCGCGGGTTCTCCCGCTACTTCACCTGGCTCCAATTCAAACGCACGCCGCGCAGCGTCATTGCCACGCACGAGAAATTACCGCCCGAATTTATTCGCAGCGCGCGGCGGCGAATTTATTGGAGCGAAGACGGGAAAGATCGACATCATCTCCTCGGGCAAATCTTCCAGCTGCTCGAAGAAGAAGGCTGGCGCTACTCCACCGACACCGGGTGGAATGAGTGGGACATCCAGATCTACGGAAATTTCTGGTGGAGCGTCGTTTTGCAAAGCGTCACCGAATATCACGGCGGCCCAAAATGCCTAACAAGGATGCGGCTGAGTTACCGCTTCGTCCCCACCACGGTCATTTTTAATCTCTGCGCGCTGAGTTTGATCATTTATCATCAGCTCAACATCTCGCATGTCGATCTTCGGGTAATCATCCCGTACGCTTTGTTCCTCGGTTTCTTGGCCACACGCGCGCGCGCGTTGAAAAAACGCGTGGGCGAGCTTGTCGATCTTGCAGCATATCGCGCCGGCTTGCAGCGCATCACGCCAGACCGAGCTGCTTCATCGCCGCGCTGAAATCTTCCGGCAGCGGAGCGGCAAATGTTTTCCACTCGTTAGTCCGCGGATGATTAAATCCGAGTTTCCACGCGTGCAGCATCTGCCGCGGAAAATCCTTGCCCGATTTCGGGCCGTAAATCTTATCGCCGAGCACCGGGTGACCGAGATGATGAAGATGCACGCGGATCTGATGCGTGCGGCCGCTATGCAGTTTGCATTCGACTAACGTGGCTTTCTCGCTCGAACGCTCGACCCGGTATTCTGTTTTAGCAGTGCGACCGCGTTCTTCGCTTACACTCATGCGTTGTCGATGGACGCGATGACGACCGATCGACGCTTCAATCGTTCCGCTCGGCTTGCGTAATTTTCCAGCGACGAGCGCGAGATAAATCTTTTCCACCGCGCGCTCGGCGAACTGGATCGACAACGCGCGATGCGCTTCATCGTTTTTCGCCACCACGATGCAACCGCTCGTTTCTTTATCGAGCCGATGCACAATGCCGGGTCGTTCTTTGCCGCCGATTCCAGAAAGATTCTTCGAATGATGCAGCAGGGCGTTAACGAGTGTGCCGGCGCTGTGTCCCGCGCCGGGATGAACGACCAGCCCAGCCGGCTTGTTGATCACGATAAGATCGACATCGTCATACAGAATTTCGAGCGCGATGTCTTCCGGTTGATTGTCGATCTTTTCCGCCGCCGGCTCGCGAAGATCGACCACGTCACCTTCGCGCACCACTTCGCGCGGCCGCGCCGGCTCGCCGTTTAGACTAACGAACTGCTTGCGAATTAATTCCTGCAAGCGCGAACGCGAAAATTGTTTGAGCTCGTTCGCCAAAAAAACATCGAGACGCCGCCGCGCCGATTCTTTCGGCACAATGAGTTGAATGGCTTTCATTGCCCTGCCAGTTGTCGATGTTACAATCGACATCGATGGCGGCGACCACACAAACCTGCCCCGCTTGCGGCGCCGTCATCGAAACGACTGCGGCCGAGCCTTTGGCGCGGATTGATTGCCCAAAATGCGGCGAGAAAGTTCGGGTCGAGCGTTCGTTTAACAATTTCGTTGTGCTTGAAACGCTCGGCATCGGCGGCATGGGCACGGTTTATAAAGCGCGGGACACGCTGCTTGACCGCGAGGTCGCGCTGAAATTGTTGCGCGACGATCTCGGCACCGAGATTGATCACGCGTCGCGGCTGCAACAGGAAGCGCGCGTCGCCGCGTCGATCAATCACCCGAACGTGATTCAGGTTCTTTCTTCGGGAACTGATCACGGAAAATTTTATCTGGTGATGGAATTGGTCGATCGCGGAAGTCTGGACGACTTGATCGAGGAGAAGAAACGTTTGCCCGAGGAACTTGTGCTCGAAGCCGGCATTCAAGTCGCCAAAGGACTGCGCGCTGCTTACGCGAAAGGATTGATTCATCGCGATGTCAAACCGGCGAATATTTTGTTCGCCGACGAACACACCGCGAAGATTGGCGACTTCGGTTTGGCCGGCGTGGCCGCGGAAAAAGCGGAGAACCGCGGAGAAATTTGGGGCACGCCTTATTATGTCGCGCCAGAGCGATTAAACAACGACCCGGAAGATTTTCGCAGCGATATCTACAGTCTCGGCGCCACGCTTTTTCATGCGCTCGCTGGGACGGCGCCGATCCAGGGAGAAACCAATTCGGCGGTGACGCTGCTCGAACTTAAAAAGCATCCGCTCGATCTGCGGAAAATTGTGCCGGAGGTTTCCGCCGAAACGGCGCGCGTGTTTGAGCGAATGATCGCGCCGGATCCGGCGAAGCGTTTTGCTTCCTACGATGAGCTCGTTAGGGAACTGGAGCGCGCCGCGGGAAAGGACGATGTCGATCTTGCTCGCGTCAAAAGAATCCGGCGCATGATTATAGCGGGTGCGGTGGTGTGCGTCGCGATTGCGGTGGGCTTGAGTTTCTACTTTGTGCAGAAGTCCCGGCAGCAAGCGCGCGCGCTCGTGGCCAGCGCGAAAAGTGCGACCGGAATTCCGACGAGCGAACTCGAACGACAGTTCGCCGATGCGCGAAAACAATTAGTCGGCGGCAAACACAACGTCGCGCATGCGTCTTTCGCGCGCATCGCGATCGACGCGAAGAATCGGCAGCCGTTGTACGATTGGGTGCGATTGAATCAGGGATTGGCGGCATTGGTCGCGCGCGAACCGTCGCAAGCGCAGCAGGCTTTGCAGGAAGTGGAAAACGCCGGGCAGAATAATTTCGCAAAGGAAGATGTCGATCTTGCGAAATTTTTTGTGGCAACGGCGAAGACGATGTCGGCATCCGGAGTGGTCGCCGCCAGCAGCAGCACTCTTCGCGCAGATAACTACGAGGCCTTCGCCTTGTTTCCGATCGCGCTCAAAAACATTGCGCAATTGGATGTGACGAACGCGACGGCATTGCTCGAGCGATTCGTGAATGCGCAACCGACCGGAAAATTTTCCTGGATCGCGGATTACAAACCGCTCGCGCAAAAATTTCTTGATGATTGTCGATCTTACGCGGCGTGGAAAGCGAAGCCGGACACGGATGTGAAATTGAAAATGAAGTCCGCGCTGTCGGAAGATGTTGCTGCCGCCGGAAAAAAATCGGCCGCGCCGCAAAAGAAAGCGGAGCCGACACGTGCACCTGAACAAAAGAAATCGACGCCGGCGCCGTTGAACAAGAACCAATTGCTGGCGCAATGGAAAAGCAAATTGATAGACGACCTCAATCGCAACCACTTTGCCGGCGCGATAACGGACATTTCGGGCGTGACTTATAGCGGAATTTCGAGTGCGACTGATCAGACGCTGACGATGAAGAATCCATACGGAACGGCTGAGTTGTCGTGGGCGAAGTTATCGCCGAAAACGCTTCTCGCCATCGCGCTGTCATTCGTTAAACCAAACGCGCCCGACGCGGCGGATCGACAATGGCTGTGTGCGGCGTTCGCGAGTGAGACCGGACAAGTTGAGGAAGCGAAGCAATTGGCGGAGGCGGCGGCGAAGTCGAAGCCGCCATATCAGGAACAAATTTCGCAGCTGCTGCCGGCCGTCCATTAGATCGACAACTTGGCGCATCTTTTGCTCGTAAACGGAGGATGGCGCGAGGGTTGATTTTGCTTTTTGTTTTGGCGGCGACGGTGGCCGTGGAGGCGAGGCAGTTACCGCTGACGGTGAAAGATGTAAGCTTGTTGCTGCGCAGTGGTTATTCGAACGCGAGTGTGATGCAGGAATTATCGCGACGCCATTTCGTGGACAACGTCGATTTCGCGAAAGAGGACTCGTTAGTCAAAGCCGGCGCCTCGAAGGAGCTCATCGCCGCGCTGAATAGCGGAACGTACGCGCTTCCGCCTGAGCAAAGCGCCGCCGCGCAGCAACAGATTGTCGATCTAACCATACGTCGCGCGGCGGAAGCGGAGCGTGCCCAAAAATCCGATACGCAATATCAGGCGCAAGTCGCAAGTGAGCGCAGTGCGAAATCGGCGCCCGTGATGATGAAGAATGTGATTCACGATGCGACCACGGGCGATCTGGTGCGGGTGCAGGATGGCAACGTCGCCCACATCGAAGGGGACGCGCTCGAGAACAAAAAACTGATCGCGCTTTATTTTTCGGCGCAATGGTGCGGGCCGTGCAAAAAATTTACGCCGCAGTTAGTTGATTATTACAATCGCGTCGCGCCGCAACATCCCGAGTTCGAGATTGTGTTTTGCAGCGCCGACCGCTCGGCCGATGCGATGCAGAAATATATGCGCGCGGAAAAAATGCCCTGGCCGGCGATTGAATTTCAGAAACTCGAGGCAAACGAAGTCATCCGCCGATACGCGGGGAAGGGGATTCCGTGCTTAGTTCTGGTCGATCCGAGCGGTCGCGTGGTTTCAGATTCATATGCCGGCGATAAATATCTCGGACCGGAGAAGGTGCTGACGGACATCGACACAATTTTCGCGGCGGTCGCGGCCAAACGCGTCGCCAATATTCCATAGCGGCGGCGGGAAAGTGAACGAATCGGGCTCGGAGGAGTCAGATCACACTAATCTTTGCGTTGCTAGATTTTCGCGCGACCTTTTGCGTCGCAAAGCATGGAGCAAAACCCACCGCCGTTTCCTTCTCCGGAAGAATTGAAAACGAAGATCGCGGAGTTCATGAAATCGAACTTCGGCGACCGCGTGCAATTTGCCACGTACACGACTCCGGAAACGGCCGAAGCGGGGGGCGACGAGAAGCCGGTCAAGATCGACAAGGACGAATTCGTTTTTAATTTTTTGCCGCGCGACATCAAAGCACATCTCGATCGGTTCGTGATCAAGCAGGATGAAGCGAAAAAGGTTTTGGCGATCGCGGTGTGCGATCATTACAACCACGCGAAATATTTAAATGAGCTGGAGAAGACGGATGCGGCTCGGGCGGAGGAAACGGAGTACGCGAAACAGAATGTGATTTTGGTTGGGCCGACCGGTGTCGGGAAAACTTATCTCATCAAACACATCGCGGAGCTGATCAAAGTTCCGTTTGTGAAAGCGGACGCGACTAAGTTTAGCGAGACGGGTTACGTTGGCGGCGATGTCGAAGATTTGGTGCGCGAGCTCGTGCACAAGGCAGATGGAGATGTCGATCTTGCGCAGTTCGGGATTATCTATATCGACGAGATCGACAAGATCGCGGCGAGTTCGAACATGACCGGCCGCGATGTCAGCGGACGCGGCGTGCAGACGACGTTGCTCAAGTTAATGGAAGAAACAGAAGTGCCCGTGCGAAGCATGAACGATCTCCAAGGGCAATTGCAGGCCGCGTTCGAATTCCAAAAGAAGGGCAAGTCGAAGCGGGACATGATCAACACGCGGCATATTCTTTTTGTCGTGAGTGGCGCGTTCGAGCGCTTGAAGCAACAGGTGTCGCGGCGACTGCAACAAAGCCAAATCGGATTCAACGCCGAGCCGGTGCAGGTGATGGATAACGAGCTTTTCCAGCACGTGACGACGCAGGATTTTGTGGAATACGGATTTGAACCGGAGTTCATCGGGCGCTTGCCGGTGCGCGTCGTCTGCGAGGAACTGGCGGCCGAGGATCTATATAAGATACTGAAATTTTCGGAGGGGAGTTTGCTGCGGCAATACGAACGCGCGTTTCGCGCTTACGGCATCGAGATCAGTTTCGACGACGAAGCGCTTGAGCTCATCGCGGCGGCAGCGGCGAAAGAAAAAACGGGCGCGCGCGGTTTGCTGACGGTGTTCGAGAAGCTGTTTCGCGATTACAAATATTATCTGGCGGGCTCGGGGTTGACGCAGTTGCGAGTGACTGTCGATCTTGTGCGTGAGCCGAAGCGAGTGCTCGAGCGTTTATTGGCCGATGACCACAAACACGAGGTGCAAAATTTGGAAGCGGGTGCGCGGCAATTCGCTGAAAAATTCACGAGAGAGCATGGTGTGGAAATTGCGTTTGATGATTCCGCCGTGCAGAGTTTAGTCGAGCGCGCGCAAACGGAACGCATGACGATGGCCGATCTTTGCGCGCACCTGTTTAAGGATTATCAATTTGGCTTGAGCCTGATCAACAAAAACAGCGGCCGGAAATCATTTCTTCTCGATGCCGTGGCGGTCAACGGGCCGGACAAATTTTTGAGCGACATGGTAGTGCAATCTTATTATCCAACCGCGGCGGCGGAAAAGGGGTAGTTGTCGATGAAACGGTCCGTCGTCGTCAGTGTAGCCATTGCCATTTTTGTCGCCGCAATCGCGGGAGCGCTGCACGCGACCGGTTTGCTGCTCCGTTTCGAACTGGCGGTGGCGGATCGCATCGGACATTCCGCGACGGCAACGCGATTCGTGACGGAGAAGTGGCACTACATCCTCGTCCTGCTACTGGCGTTCGGGGTCGTCTCGATGACGTTGATGACGCTGCGTCGCGGCCGCATCGCTACGCTTGTCGTTATTCTTTTGGCGGAGTTGATCGGCGTGTCGTGGGTCTGCTCGCTCTATCACACCTTCTTTCAACCGTTGCCGAGCATGCTCGCGGTCGTGCTCGCGTTTCTCGCTGCTCATGGCTGGGCGTTTGCTTCCACACGCACGCGCTCGCATTTGGCGACGACTTTTTTTGCCGGGCGTTTGTCGAAGAAGCAAATGCGGCGCATGGTTGAAGGGGAAATTCCGGTCGATATCGGCGCGCGCGTTTGTGAGGTGACGGTGGTCGTCTGCGATATCGCGAACAAATACGACCTGGCTGAGGAATCTGATCCGGCGGAATTTGCGCAAACAACAGCGACGTTTATTCGACGCACGACGGATTTGCTCTTGGAAGCTGATGGTTACATTCACGCGGCCGATGGCGAAGGCATTGTGGCGCTCTTCGGATTTCCCGACAGCAGTGGCGAGCACGCGGACAAGGCCGTGCGGGTGACGTTAGGCCTGGTCGATTCTTTTCGGAAAGCGCGCCAGGGAAACAATGGCGATCTGTTCGGCAAATGCGACGTCCACATGGGGATCAGTTCGGGAACGATCATTGTCGCTCCGCTGAAAGATGGCGCGCGTCCCAGTCTTTTAACGGTTGGCGAGCCGGTAGAATTGGCGCGGCGTTTCTGCGTGGCCAACCGCTTTTACGGGTCGCGCATTCTCATCGGTCCGCGGACGTTCGACCTGGCGAGCAAACATATCGTGGCGCGTCCGATTGATTTTCTGAGCGGCGTGAATTCGCAGGAGCGTCACGAAATTTACGAGCCGCTGTGGCTCGCGGCGGAAGCGCAACCAGAACACATCGCGCGGCGTGATTCATTTTGGAACGGTGTCGTGCTTTATCGCGAAAAACGCTGGGCCGAGGCCTACACCGAATTTCAAAAAGCGCGTGGGCCTGATGGCGATGAAGATGCGCCCCTGCAACTTTATCTCCGGCGCCTCGAAGCGCTCGCCTTGCATCTGACCACGGCGCCGGACTAACGAGCGCGGTAACCCGTGAGAAAGACGGAATATCCCGCGGCTCTCCGCGATCTCATCGCGCAGCTGCGGCAAATGCCGGGCGTCGGTCCGCGTTCAGCCGAGCGCATCGCCCTCTGGATCGTGCAAAGCAAAGGCGATCAACCCGAACAAATTTCGCGTGCCCTAAGATCGACAAGAGAAAGCGTGCGGCCTTGCACGCTGTGCGGATTTTTCGCTACGGCCGAACTCTGTGAGATTTGCGCGGATGGATCGCGCGCGGTCGATCTTCTTTGCGTGGTCGAACAGCCAACCGACATTTTGCCGCTGGAAAGGACAAGCGCGTTTCGCGGACGGTATCACTCGTTAGGTGGCCGCATCTCTCCGCTCGATCATGTCGGCCCAGAAGATTTGCGGATCAAGCAATTACTCGAGCGCGCCGAGAGAGAAAAGTTCTCGGAAATCATTTTCGCACTCGCTGCCGACGTCGAGGGCGAAGCGACCACAAATTACCTTGTCGATCTTTTGAAAGATAAACGACTTAATCTCACGCGCATCGCTCACGGCCTTCCCGCCGGCGGCGGCTTGGAATCCGCCGACGAGCTTACGCTCTATCAAGCGCTCAGCGGTCGGACAAAGCTTTCGGGTTAAATGTTGAACGTTGAGCGTTGAACGTTTTCCGCTAGTCTTCGCTTGATGTCCTGCGCGAAAATCGACCCGGCCCTTCACCAGCCGAACAAGCCGTCGTGGATCAAGGTGCGACTGCCGTCGAATCCCGTTTTCTTTTCCACCAAGGCGCTCATTTCCGATTTGCGTTTGCACACCGTTTGCGAAAGCGCGCAATGCCCGAATCGTTGGGAATGCTGGAGCCAGGGCACTGCGACGATGATGATCGCGGGCGACCGTTGCACGCGCGCCTGCGGATTTTGCGCGGTGACAACGGCGAAACCTTTCGCGCTCGAAGAAGACGAGCCGCAACGCGTGGCCGAAGCGGTGCGTCGAATGAAATTGAAACATGTCGTTATCACTGCGGTGGCGCGTGACGATCTGAAAGACGGAGGCGCGAATCATTTTGCGCGCGTCATCACCGCCATCCGCGAAATGGACCCATCAATTATTATCGAAGTCCTCGTTCCGGATTTTCACGCGCAAGATCGACATATACAAACGGTGCTCGATGCTGCGCCGGAGATTTTCAATCATAACATGGAGACGGTGGAGCGTCTCACGCCGTTCGTTAGGTCGCGCGCGAGGTATCACACTTCGCTGCAAGTGTTGCGGCGCGCCAAAGTGCTTTCGTCGAAAGTGGTGACGAAGAGCGGTGTCATGCTCGGCCTCGGCGAAACGGAGCCGGAATTACTTCAAACGATGGATGATTTGCGCGAAGTCGGCTGCCAGGTTTTGACGATGGGACAATATTTGCGACCGACTCCGAATCATCTCCCGGTGGTCGAATACATCACGCCGGCGCAATTCGATCTCTACGGCGAAATCGCGCGCAAAAAAGGTTTCGCGCATGTCGCATCTGGTCCGCTCGTGCGCAGTTCCTATCACGCGGCCGATTTTCACCCGGTCGTTCGCTGATGGAGCGCGGCGCGTCGGTCCCGTCGTGGACGGTGCACAAGGAAGATCGACAATCGATCGCCGCAATCATTCCCGCTTATCACGAAGAGAAACATATTTGCGATGTCGTTAGGCGCACGCGCGCTAAGATCGACAATGTGCTCGTAGTCGATGACGGTTCGAGCGATGGAACCGCCGACCGCGCGCGTGAAGGCGGCGCCGAAGTAATCGTCCACCCAGAAAATTGCGGCAAAGGCGAATCGATCAAAACCGGATTGCGCCATTGGTTAGATCGACAATTCACCTGGGTTTTCATTCTCGACGCCGACGGGCAGCATCGGCCGGAAGAGATCGACCGCTTCATCGAAGCGGCCATGTCCGATGGCGCGTCGCTTCTCATCGGTAATCGCATGAAAGACACCGCATCGATGCCGCTCGTTAGGCGCGCGGTCAATCGTTACATGAGCAACAAGATCAGTCGCGCCTGCGGCCAGAACATTCCCGACACGCAATGCGGCTTCCGCATGTTACATCGACATCTCATCCCGGACTTGCTGGGTGGCGCCGATCGCTTCGATTACGAAACCGAGATGCTCATCATCGCGAGTCGTAAAGGTTTTCGCATCGAGTCTGTCCCCATCACCACCGTTTACTCCGACGAAGTCAGCAGCATCCATCCGGTGCGGGACACGCTGCGGTTTTTCAAATTGATGCGGCGGTATCGGAAAGTGTAGCGACAGATCAAATCAATCCGCGTTTCCGAAAATCCCCGAGGTTTCCGCCGCTGGAGCGCTCGATCATGTCGATGGTGAATTTGAGCAGGCAAACTTCCCAGGCGTCATCGACGCCCTGAATGATGGCGCTGAGCGATTCCTGTTCGCCTTCGACTTGTGATTTGGTGCGCGCGATGACGGCGTCGATCGGGTCGCGAAACATTCTTTCGACGACGTCGGTCTTGCGAAATTGGAAGCAGTAACGGAGCACGGCGAAGTTGCGCGCCTGTTCGCGCAGTTGATCGACATAACGCTGCGCTTTGTCGCCGAAACCTTCGAGCAGCAGTCGCGTGAAATTTTCCGGCGAAAGAATCTGCGGCCGATCGGCGTGGATGCGCCCGTCGCGCACGCGCACTTCGTTAACGCGGTCCATTAATTCCGAGATGAGATAAAAACGAAAGCTGGTGCTGCCGAAGGTGGCGATGCGGTGCTCGGGCGCGAGAATCACTTGTGTGTTCTCAATCGCGTAATCGAAGCTCTCTTTGTTCACTGTCGATCTAACGATAAGACGTCGCGTTGGGCAATTCAATCTGTAGGGGACGCTGTTAGCGTCCCATGGGAAGCCAGCGGCTTCCCCTACAGAAAATCTGTCGGAACATCACGCGGGCGTTTCGCAAACGGCACTCTCCATCGGGTCGAGCGTTCTGCTGCTGCGCCAGCGCGTGACGGCGTCGTAAGTGAAAATGGCGAGCGCGACCCAGATCAAGCTGAAAGTGATAAGGTGACCGCGTGTGAACGGTTCGTGATAAAGAAAAACGCCGAGAAAGAATGAGCCGGTCGGAGCGAGATATTGCAGGAAACCGACTGTCGTTAGGCGGAGATAACGCGCGGCGTATCCGAACCAGAACAACGGAACGGCGGTGATGACGCCGGTGCTGATAAGCAGGATCGACAACCACCAACCGGCGTGGTCGAAAACAAGGCGGCCGTGCATTTTGCAAAAAGCCAAATAGGCGAGCGCGACGGGCGCGAGCATGATCGTCTCGAGAAATAGTCCGGGAATGGCAGCGGTGGCAGATTTTTTCCGAAGCAATCCGTAAAGGCCGAACGAGCTGCAAAGGGTTACCGCGATCCACGGAAACTGCCCGTAACCAAATGTGAGGTAGAGCACACCGGAAGTGGCGAGGAGGACGGAAATAATCTGCAAGCGGTTGAGGCGTTCGCGCAAAAAGATCGCGCCGAGGAGGACGTTGACCAGTGGCGTCATGAAATAGCCAAGGCTCGTTTCGATGACGCGGCCGACGGTCACAGCGAAGATGAAAAAGAACCAATTGATGGCGATGGCGATGCCAGCGGCCAAACAAAAAGCCAGAGCGCGGCGGGAACGGAGGACCTGTTTCACTTCCGGCCAACGTTGTTGCCAGGAAATGAGCCCGATTAAAAACAAACTCGTCCAGACAAAACGGTGCGCGAGAATCTCCGGGGCGGGGACGGCTTTGAGCAGTTTCCAGTAAACGGGAATGAGCCCCCAGGTCGAAAACGCGGCGATGCCCGCGATGAGTGCGGAAGTCTCATGCGATTCCGCAGAAGGTTTGCGCAAGATCGACATCGGGAAAGAAAAGATGAATCAGGAAAGCAGGAAAAAAATGGTGATAGCGATCAGCTTGCCTGATGGATCCCGGCCTGCGCGGAAATGTCCGCGACTATTTCTTCGGCTCGAGCAGCGGAAGAAACGCGCCGTAACCTTCCTCCTGCATTCTTTCCTGTGGGATGAAATGAAACGCAGCTGAATTGACGGCGTAGCGCACGCCAGTCGGAGATGTCGGGTCGGGAAACAAGTGGCCTAGGTGCGCATTGCTACGGCGGGCGCAAACTTCCGTGCGCTGCATGTCGTGCGAGCTGTCCACTTTTTCCACGAGCAAATCTTTCGAGATCGGTTTCGTAAACGTCGGCCGTCCCGTTTTGCCATCAAATTTGTCGAGCGAGGTGAAGAGCGGCTCGCCGGTGATAACATCGACGTAAATGCCCGGACGAAATTTGTCCCAAAAATCATTGCGAAACGCCGTCTCGGTCCCGGCTTCGCGCGTGACGCGATATTGGTCCGGTTTCAATCGCTTCTTCAGCTCGGTGTCGCTCGGCACCGGCCGGTTCGGATCGAAGCCGCTGACTTTCTTCTTCAAGGTGAATCCGAAAAAGACGGCGAAAGCAGCGCCGCTGATCAGCAGGACCGCGACAATCACTCCGATATAAATGCTCAGCCGCGATTTGTCTTCGCTGGCCACGCGCTGGACGGTGGGCTCACTCATTAATTTTTCGTTCTGTCAGTGAAGCAAAAAGCCGTTGCCGCCGTCACTTCTTTTTCTCGAAGAGCGGCAGATATTCGCCGTAGCCTTCTTTCTGCAAATCTTCCACCGGCACAAAACGAAGCGACGCCGAGTTAATGCAATAACGCTGACGCGTCGGCGCCGGACCATCGTCAAAAACGTGGCCGAGATGCGAATTACTCTTTTGCGAGCGCACTTCCGTGCGTTGCATTCCGAGCGTGCCATCTACTTTCTCCGCGACGCGTTCTTTCGAGAGCGGCCTGGTAAAGCTGGGCCAACCGGATCCGCTGTCGAATTTATCGAGTGAGTTGAAGAGCGGTTCGCCGCTGACAACATCGACATAGATACCTGCGCGGTGATTGTCCCAGTATTCGTTTTGAAACGGCGGCTCCGTCCCGCACATCTGCGTGACGTGATATTGCTCAGGCGTGAGTTTGTCGCGCAGGTCCGCGGCGTTGCCGGTGGTTTTTGTTTCGCTGGTCGGGGAAGGTTCGGTCATAGATTTTTGGGGTTGAGATGGCTCTTCTTTTTTCTGCGCGCGGGCACGATTTAAAAATAAGGCGACAGCCGCCAGCGCGACGAAAACGAACGCGCAGAAAATCAACATTCCATTAGACGATCGCTGCGGGCGCGGTGGCAATTGGATCACGCGAAAAATTTACGCGCGTACGGAAGATCGACAATCAACATTTGGGAGAACCACGAATGGACACGAATCGACACGAATGTACGGAAGATCGACAATCAACATGCCATTCGGATCAAGGATCTCTCACACATCGAATCAGAGGAGCAGTCCCGCTCCGAGACCATGGTGCTGCCCTTTTGGGGGGAACCACGGATGGGCACGAATCGACACGAACATCAGAGGACGATTCGTTCCCATTCGAGTTTTCGGTGCTTGAAGTTAAGGATAACGCCGACGCGAAGCTTCGTGATCCGCAGATAATTGATCATTAGCCCGCGCTCATGATTTGAGATTTGGTCGATAACTTTCGTGTCTACGACGATCGCGTCGAACGCGATTAAATCCGGAACGAACACTCGAACTTTCGTTGCTTTGTAGAGCACATCGAAAATGGGCTGCTGTCGAAATGGGATTTGGCGCAGCCCAAACTCGACTGCGAGCGCGTTCTCGTACGGCTTCTCCAAAATTCCGTGGCCGATCGTATTCAACACTTCGATCGCGCACGCGACCATCTGGAAAACCTCATCCTTATATAGGAGCTTGCTTACCGGTTCTTCATTCGTGTGCATTCGTGTCGATTCGTGGTTAATCGTCCTGCCGTCCGGCTTCGGGCATGCGAATGTAACGACGAAACGCGATCAATCCGATGGGCGCGATCGACGCCGCCAACGCGAAGATCAGCCACATCGTTCCCGAACGTCGCGGACCGGTCGCCGGACAAAAAATCGCGAGCAACCATCCGCTCGTGCCGACCAGAAGTTTGCCGACTAAAAACGGAATGTAAGCAAGCGCGCCGTACGAAGCCTCCTGACCTTTTGGCGCGATCGCGGCCGCATATTCGTAAACGCGCGGCGAGTAAAACGCTTCGCCGATGGAGAACACCATCAGATACAACGCTGCCATCACGTAATACGGATGAATGTTTCCTCTGACTGCGAGGTAACTGTGCCCGAGCCATTGTCCCATCGCGCTCTCGGCCGCTGGTTGAAACCAAGCAGTCGGCAACGCCATGATGAAAACGCCGGTCGCGCAGATAGCTCCGCCGATGATGACCATTCGGTAGGCGGAAAAACGTTGCGTCAGCGCGCCGATCGTAGGCACCAGCAGGATGATGAAAATCGCGTTGATATTGGCGAGTTTTCCGACCGGCGCGCCGAGGCCGAGTTCGCGATCGCCAAATTTTGGAAAGACGTAATCCATTTGCAGAAAAATCGCTTTCAAAAATCCGATCAAGAGAAAGAAAGCGAGCAGCCGGAAGAAAGCCGATTGACTGAACAAACGCTTGAACAGTTGCGCCGTCTCGACCGCGCTGTCGCGCACAGTGTGGGCGATGCGTATCCAAAATACCTCGCCGCGCGATTTAGCGGCGCTCGTTAGGCGTTCATGTCGATCTTCGCGCCGCAGAAAGTAAATCGTCGGGAAGAGAATGATCTCGAGAGCCAGACTGACGGTGAAGAGTTGTTGATGGGTCGTCGGCGTGAAGCCGAGGAAACTGAATTGCAGATGCAACTGCCGGACGTAATCGAAAATCCATCCCGCGGCGACGTAGCCGACATTCATAATCATGTAGATGATGGAGAACGAAATCGAGCGCTGTTGGGTGGTCGAATAAATGCGCGTCGCCGCTAGCAACACCGGCGTGCCGAGCGCTTCGCCCACCGCCAGCGGCAAAACGCCGCAGACAAGTGCCAGCCATGGTGTCGATGTCGTCACCATCACCGTGCGCGCGACGGTGCAGATGGCGACGCCGAGAAAAAAAGTGCGCCGAAGCCCGATCGCGTCGGTTAACGAGCCGGCCAGCAACGTGAACACCGTCATCGCCGGCGCCCAAACCCAGCCGACTAATGCGCCCGCGGCCTGATCGCTAAATCCCAGGTCCTTCGAGAGCCAAAGGACCATCGTCTTGTTCGTGATCGAGTAGGCCGTGTAGATGAAAAACTTGATCAGGAACGTGAGCCAGAGCTCGCGTCGCGCCCCTTTGAGCACGGTGAACTTCGATAGAAATCCGCGCGGCACCGGACCGACCGTTTCCTCCGCTGCCACTGCTTCGTTGTTTGATTCGGCCACAGATGATTCTGCGCTACAACAACGTCGCTGTCGATTTTAGGGCGACGACGCGAGCAGGGGGCGCGAATTTGAGTAAGTTATGCTGACAATCCGAGCGCAGTCGCGTTCCTTACTTGTGTTTGCGCAAGCGACGATAATTTTGCCGCTGAGGTTGGC
Source organism: Chthoniobacterales bacterium (assembly GCA_038229295.1). Classification (GTDB taxonomy): domain Bacteria; phylum Verrucomicrobiota; class Verrucomicrobiia; order Chthoniobacterales; family UBA10450; genus JAJPGZ01. Next base: position 113,607 of record JBBROO010000002.1, read on the forward strand.
GCGAGGACAACACTGGATGTGGGTGGCCCGTGTGCTGGGACGTACGGACGTTTAGTGATCGACCAGATCAACGAGAAGCTGAGTTTCGGAAATAAAAGTATGACCCGCTACGCGGGGTTGCTTTGGTTGCCGTGTGTACCGGACCTAACGAGAACAAGATGAGCGACGGTGGACGAGGGCGCGCGTCGCCCGGAGTGGAAGTGTGGAAGTCATCTCAAAAGTGGCGCGCACAGCGGTCCGCCGTTGGCTGCATCGCATGGTTAGGCGGTCGCGTTAAGGTGAGCGCGATCATGCAAATAGTGTCTTAAGACAGACCGAAGATGCGCCATATCTGAGTCTGAGCGGATATGCGCCTTCGGGATAAAAAAAGCTCCGCGCGCGGAAAAGAAAAGAAAGAAATAGCGGCGCGTCTCAACGGCTTTGTGAATAGCTTCCCAGCCCAGAGTCGTGTTGAAGGCTGCGCCACTGGATGTCACGCCCCCGGATGTGAGGGCCTGATGCTGCATGCCAAAAAGTGTGCGACTGCGGCGACTCGCTGACCAAAGCTGAAATATCTGGAGCAAGGGGACAAAGACAAAGATGAAAACATACGACGCGCCTAGAGCCGCCCAGCCGGGAAGACCGAAGGCGCCGCGCCGAGACAGGTCCCAGTGCTGAATCAAAGCAACCGCGAAGGCGACCGTAGGCACGCCAGCGAAGAAGGCGTAACCAACCCAAGTGCTCCACATCCGCTGCTGGAGCGCGCGAGAAACGCGAAACCGCGACCAGAAGTCGAGCGGGAACGATAGATTGAAAGATGGAGATTCCATGAGCGGCTTTATCGCCTAACGAGAACAAGATCAGCTACCGCTGGCGAGAGCGAGTGTCAACTGCAATGAAAGTGTGGAAGTCACGTTGAGCGAGGCATCGGAGCGGCCAGCGGTTAGCTGCATCGCCTGGTTAGGCGGTTGGCGTCGCTTCAGGGATGACTGTGAACTCGCTGCTGCTGTGTGTCGCGCTGCGCCTTCTTCACGGCTGCGCCCGCTGTGCCGACGACGGTGCCCACAACGAGAAGCATGAATACGACTCCGCACATGACAAGCGAGCAGAGGCTCGAAAGCAACAGCACGAGACCGCGGTGTAGCTGGTTCGTGCACATGGCCACGACTGCGCAGACGATCGCCACAGAGAAAAACACGAAGCCAAGGCCGAAGATCCAAAACGTGAGGAAGCCAAGGACAACGCACACCCAGCCGGCTTTGGTGGCGGAGGACGCGGGGTTGCTGGCGATGGGAGGCGTGGTCACCCTTAGTGCTGGAGCAGATGCTATTCCACTTGACGCGCATGCTTACCGCCTAACGAGAACAAGATCAGCCACCGCTGGCGAGGGCGTGCGTGGAGGCGGGGGAAGAGGTTTGAGTCATGGAAAACTTGAGCGTACTCCGGCCAGCGGTTGGCTGCATCGCATGGTTAGGTCCTATTGGCGCGGGGCATTCAGTGACCGTAGAACGATGTAATCATCCGAAGCGCATCGTCGATAAAATCGTCGCTCAGAGATTCGCCGGTAGATGGGATAGTATCGAAGTAGTGACGACAGTATCGCGCCAACGTGAATGGAGGCGTAATCATCGGCAATGACAGGCCAGCTTGGGAGAAGTGGCCTGAATGTAGTTCATTTAGCCTTCGGACTGCAGTCGCCTCATCTACGCAAGTGTCGCGAATCTGAAAAAACTGCTCAACGATGTACAGAATCGCAAACTCAGATGTCTGCTTCAACATTTCGACGGGTAAATCATCCCGAAGCTGTTCTAAACTTGGAGCGGCTATGCCCGCCACTGGTTCACTGGAAAGGCGGTGGCGGATGAGGCTTCGAACAAGATCGTGCCGCTGATCGTTCGGCGCTGGTATTGGTTTGCGGGTAGGAGGTGATGCCGCCGCCCGCGCCGAAGGCGCGGGCTTGTAGAGCTTGTACAATGTGTCCTCGAAGCTTTTCATTAACGGGGCGACCACTAACCCCTCCTTCGTCCACGTGATCGCCTGTATTCGAGCGGCGAGCTGAGCGGTTCCAAGAAGAGGGATATACCGCGGATCTTTGAAGAAGTTTAGCGTAGCGGATAGCGCGAGGTCGTGTGTCGAATACGGAATTGGGGTGGCCGCGAGCGCAAGCACGTTCTCTCGCACCGCTTCTCGGTCTAGAAGACCGAGAAGCAACTTGTCACAGGCCAGCCCGACGGCCTCCTCAATATTCGCACGCTTGGGTGGCGGTGGGTTGCCATACACGGCAAAGATGAACGCGTCGAGGGCCGTTTGGGGCTTCTTCTTACCGAATCCGAACATGGCGTGGCGAATAGTTGAGACCTAACGAGAACAAGCTCAGCCACGGCTCAGGGAAACGCAAGTGGCAGCTCGGGCAAACACACTAGTTAGGCTGGACATGGAGAGAACGACGCCGTCTGAGCCGTTGGCTGCAGCGCCTGGTTAGGCCCAGGGCGTTCTTACTGGTTGAGGATACATACTGGAAGTCCTTCGGATCCACTACCTGCGGACATAATGCTGCTTCTCATGGTATGTCCGTTAAGGCCTTTGATGTCGACATCGACGGTGTTGTGTACGCCGACGGGTAAAACCACCTGACCGCCAACGCGGCTCAGTGAATCATTGCCTATCGTCGCTAAGTTCACGTCGAGTGGCTGGCTGATACCGACAATGCGGACGCTGAGTGTTGTCGGTATTTTGTCCGGCGGATTTTGGACTTCGACGGCAATAGGTTTCGGTGTGAGCGCGCGCACGACCTGAAACACCAGACACGCCGCTATAATCGTCAGAATAACATTTGCGTAGTTCAGGGACGGTGACCGGGCAGTCCTCTCAACACGCCTCGGCGCAGTTAGTGAAGCCGACGCCTGCGGTTGCTCTGACGTGGCTGATGGCTGCACGGCTGCAGGATCGGTGTCCCAAAGGAATCTTGATAACGACTGCCAGTCTTCGGAGCCTTCGCGACAAATTTGGGTGTCTAGGTTGAGGAGTTTGTCGTCGATGAGCTTTTTGAGCTCATCCCGAGAAACGGGTCCGACAACTTCGCCAGCGCTGTTTGTGTAGTAGTAGTTGTTGTTCATATGGTGAAGGACGAGCGAGAAAGGCCTAACGAGCTCAAGCTCAGCCACGGCTCAGGGGAACGCAAGTGGCTACTCTTGCAAGTACGCTAACTACGCTGGACATTGAAAAAACGACGCCGTCTGAGCCGTTGGCTGCAGCGCCTGGTTAGGCGACTATGGGGCATCTTTGTAAGCTGGCTCCAAATGCCGAAATCCCGTAATTACCGGGTCAATGGCAGCCATAAGCGTGTAAATTGGTCTTTTTTCATCCATGTGCGTTGAATCCGCTTGGTCGGCAAGGGTGCCGACAGGCGTAAGAACGTAAACTTTGCTGTGCCCCGGCAGAGGAACGGAGAAATCGCCGGCTTTGTTCATTTTTGGGATTTGTGCAGTGGCCGTGACTAACGCTTGTTTCGCAGCTTTTCTGATCTCTTCGGAGACCTTACCGCCGAGACGAAAACCTCCTTTGCTGTTATACAAACTGACGTCGCCATCTTTGAGCACGACAATGGTGATAATGCCTTGCGGCATCGCAATATCGGCAACGAGGCCAAAGGCTTCGTTCGCCTTCGCATCAATGTGCAGTTCGGCTGCTGTCGTGCTCAGCGCTTTCTGCCGAAACGCAACGTAACCCTCGTCGGAGGGTTCCGCGCTGATAAGAGGCGTCATGATGAAGACGGCCAGAAATAAACAATAACGCGTCACACGCCTAACGAGAACAAGATCAGCGACGCCTACCGGGAGCGAGCGTCGATCGGAGGTGGAATGGTTTAGTCATGGAAAGTGTGAAGCGAACAGCAGGTAGGCGTTCGCTGCATCGCCTGGTTAGGTCTCTTCGGTCAATAAAACTCATCCTTCGGAATCTCTACCTTTGCGAGGGTGACGAGAACGCGACAGCAATCGAAATAAGCGCCGCTGCGCGGGGTCCAACGATCGACGACATGATACTTATCGTTTGCGCGCCCCTCGAGTATCCACTGTGAGCCGTCGAACCCTAGTTCTTCGTTCGGCTCTTTCGTCGGCGTCTGCCAGAACTGCGCTTTTGCAACCGAGCCGCGAAAGCGCTTCCAATCTTCGGAGCTCACTTTCAGCGTCGTATCAGACTCGATTTGGCCTGGCTCGTAGCCGCCAGCGCCACTCAGGCGGACGACGCGCATTTGGGCGGCGGACGCATCGGCCCAAATGCGAATAGCGATGGGTTTATGGAATGTGCGCAGCCACAGGAAACGATACTCCTCTCGTGTGGCGTTGGCCCGTGGTGTGAAAAGCGAGGGCTCCTTCATGGCCACGAGGTGCGGAGAAGCCCACGACGAAACATCAGAAGGGTAGTATCGCGTGTCCGCTGCGCGCGATGTATTGGCGAAGCACAGCGCGATGAGCAAGAGGGCGAGCGCCTTCATAGACCTAACGAGAACAAGATCAGCGACGCCTACCGGGAGCGAGCGTTGACCGGAGGTGGAATGGTTTAGTCATAGAAAGTGTGGGGCGAACAGCGGGTAGGCGTTCGCTGCATCGCCTGGTTAGATTTCGTTGGGCAAACTACGCACGCAGCGAATACAAAAGATAAATGAACAGAAACAGCATCGCAACATAGCTAAGCACACGCAGCGAAACGAAAATACGGCGACGCCAGCGAAATTGCTCTGTTAGGTGGCTGAAGAGAATCGCTAGAATGAGAAGCAAGGTACTGTATCGCGTGTATGGGAAGGAACGTGGCATCGAGCAAACCAGCCAAACCGCAAACGCGAGCAGAATGAGCAGAAGCGTCAAGATGACGTAGCGCCCTCCCGGAGGCGGTCCTGTCGGCTCCGAGAAGAGTGTCTTTCGAATGAACGCGTTCATGTAATCTAACGAGAACAAGATCAGCTACGCCTGCCGGGAGCGAGCGTGGCGCGCAGATAAAAGGTTATAGCTACCATTGAAAGTGGATCGTACGACGGGCAGGCGTTAGCTGCATCGCTTGGTTAGGTGTTGGCGTGGCATAACAGTGAAAATGTGGAAGCAAGAACTTCTGCATCGGTGCGCGCACGACTCGTCCGAGTGTCTCCACGTGCGCCATGCCGGTCAAGCTAGGTCTCGCCCCAAGCTGAGAGCGCGCTTTCGCCAGCGTGCGCCTCCAACTCATCCTCGATGTGGCCGACAGTGCGGAAGTCCGTATCACTCCGCCGCGCCGCCGCCGGTGGCGTGGCCAACACCCCGCGCCGAGAGAGGACTCCGCCGCACGCGCGTCCGAGCTAGAGAAAACGTGACCAGCAATTCCACAGCGCCGCTCGTACGAGGCGCGTCCTCCTCTGAGAGATGTGGCCTCGCCTGAATGCTTTCGAGTAGCCGAGTGACCATCGCCACGGTCCGTCGAACTATGACCAGCTTCCATCACGACGTGAGATGCAGAAGTCACCTAACGAGACACAAGATCAGCGACCGCTGGCGAGAGCGAGCGTGGCTGCAGGTTGAGTGTGGAAGTCATCGGAAGCTAGAACGCGGAGCGGCCAGCGGTTCGCTGCATCGCCTGGTTAGGCGTTTGGGCGTGCAAAGAATAATAGGCTATTTTCCATAGATCACGGCGGCCCTACCATCCATGTGAACGTCGACGTCTATCCAAGCGCCCTTCGCTCGCCGAGAGCCTTGCAACTCCCATCTGATACGCCAGAAATCACCGTGCTGACCAGTCGCATCGCGCCGAAGATGCGCTGATGTGATCTCAGCGTCCGCAAAGTCGACGACGTGCTCCCGAACGAAGCCTCGCGCAATACGGAGTGCACCATCGACGGCAAGAACCGGCGCTGCATAACTTAAGCTACTCAGCAACCACAGGGAGAATAAGAGCGTGGTTCTGAGCACGGTCATGTCACGCCTAACGAGAACAAGATCAGCCACCGCTGGCGAGAGCGAGCGTGGCTTGCAATGGACGTGTTTTCATGAAGTAAAGCGAGGCAGTACGCCGGCCAGCGGTTGGCTGCATCGCCTGGTTAGGCCTCCGGCGGGATTTCACGATCGATAAGCTCTCTGATCCGTTGGAGCTCAGCCTCCAACTCAGCAGTGACATCCTTGCTAGCCTGCCACGGGTCTTTGGATAGATTTGCGTTGAGCTGGTCGCTAAGCGAGTAAATGGCATTCTCGCACACTTGCCGCTGGAACTCTGTCAGCATGTCGTCGATGAGATGAATCTGACCGGCGTCAAGCTGGTAAGTGAGGGTCACGCTGAATGGCGCGTTGTGCAGCTGAGCGTAACGTTCTACGAAGCGCTTAATCTCGGCCATCGCTGGTTCCCAGCGCTTCGGAATGGCGATCGTGGCCGTGTTCATGCGTCTGGGCTACAGACCGAGGAGTGCACGTTTCTTCGCAGTGAATTCTTCCTCGGAGATAATTCCATCTGCTTTGAGAGCTGCGAGACTTCGCAGCTCGTTTTCCAGTGAAGGAGCCGCCGCAGTTCGCGGCGGCGGCGGCGGAACTGATGGTGGTGATACTTTCGTCGTGGCCTGCTCCTCGTACCGGTCCAACGAGCGCGCCACAGTAGTCGTAGTACGGTCACCGGGAGTGACGGATGGTGGAGGTGATGGTCGCGGTGCGCGGCCGAGTGGGTCGGGACCAAAGCGGTTGGGACCTCGCGTGCCCGGGACGAAGCCGCACACAATGATCGTCGCCGCGTGCCCAAGGTATGGGATGGCATTTAATAGTATCCACCAGCCCGATGCATTGATGTCGTGCCAGCGTCTCACTTGCACAACCACACCTGCAATAATGACTGGCCACATCAGAACGTTGATGAGTGAGATGAAGATGATGGGATGTCTCTCTGTCCAGCCTTCAGGCTGGGCAAGCGTAAGCTGCATAACGAACAGTGCTACGGCGAACAACGCACCCATGAACGTCCAGAAGGTTTTTCTCGGCACACGACTGATTTTTCTTTTGCTGCGCAAGTAGATCAGCAAGACACCCGCAAAGCTCAGGACGGCTACTGCCAAAGCGCCGATTGCAAGCGGCGCTGGCAGTAGCCGGCCCATTCCGAACATTCCGACCAGCAAGCACGCCAATCCGACGTACGGGAGCCATTTGCGAACTGCGCGCGTGTTCATTCCCATCTAGAAGGATCGCAAAGTTGGATATGCTTTGTCGAGTTCGCCGGTGGTAATCGCTTCGGCCTTCCACGCGGCGAAGAGATTGCGAGCTTTGCATATACCGACATACCGCGAAAGGCTCGAATCGGCGTAAAACTCGACGTCGTCCGTGAGCTCGAATTTGTGTGCGAGTCGCGGCGGAACCGCCGCGACTCGCTGCATCTTTCGGGATTCGATGTATTGCGCGATGTTCATGCGGGTTTAGGCCTAACGAGAATTCGACCCAATCTTTGGACCTTTCAAGAGAAATGTCCATTTTTTGGGTCTAATCCGGCTTGAGTTTGGTGAAGGAAAACAGAAGATCGTCGCCATGGACACGATGGTAGCGAGCGGTCGGCCCGCCGACAAACCGAAACTGCTCGAGCAAGTGCGCGATGTTATTCGCCGAAAGCATTACAGCATTCGCACCGAGCAAGCCTACGTTGATTGGATCAAGCGCTTCATCCTTTATCACAACAAACGGCACCCGGCCGAGATGGCGGAAGAAGAGGTCGCGCAATTTCTCACTCATCTCGCGCGCAACCGCAATGTCGCGGCCTCAACTCAAAATCAAGCCCTGAGCGCGTTGTTGTTTCTTTATAAGCAGGTCCTGAAACATGAAATCGGCTGGCTCGCGAAAGTGGAGCGCGCGAAAAAGGCGCCGAAGATTCCGGTGGTTCTTTCGCGCGCAGAAGTGAAACGCGTTTTCGCGCAGCTCCACGGCATGCCCAAGCTGATGGCGGGACTACTTTACGGCAGTGGTCTGCGCTTAATGGAGTGTGTGCGGCTGCGAATCAAGGACCTCGATTTCGAGCTGGCGCAGATCACGGTGCGCGATGCGAAAGGCGGTAAGGACCGGATCACGATGTTGCCCGTGAATTTGGCCGAGCCGTTGCGACGACATTTGCTGCGCGTGAAGGCGCAGCACGAGCAGGACCTCGAAGACGGATTCGGGAGCGTGCATCTCCCATTTGCCTTGAGCCGAAAATTTCCGAAGGCGGCGTGGCAATGGCCGTGGCAATATGTTTTTCCTTCGTCCCGTATTTCGATCGATCCGCGAACGGGGAAGAAGCAACGTCATCACGTGGCCGAAGGAATTTTACAGAACGCGCTGAAGCAAGCGGTCGAGGCCGCTGCCATGGTGAAACGGGCGAACTGTCATAGCCTCCGCCACTCCTTCGCCACGCACCTGCTCGGAAAAGGTTACGATATTCGCACCGTGCAAGAGTTGTTAGGGCACAAAGACGTGAGCACAACCATGATCTACACTCACGTGCTTAACCGACCCGGCGTTGGTGTGAAAAGCCCGCTCGATTAGCCGCCAGCGTCACAACAGCTTTTCGACAAATTCGCGCGCGTCGAATGGCGCGAAGTTGTCGATCTTTTCTCCGGTGCCGATGAAGCGCGTCGGAATTCCCAGCTCATTTTGAATCGCGACGACGATGCCGCCTTTGCCGCTGCCGTCGAGTTTGGTCACAATCAGACCCGTTAGGCCGATCGCTTGGTGGAATTCGCGCGCTTGATTGAGCGCGTTGCCGCCCGTCGTCGCGTCGACCACCAGAAAAATTTCGTGCGGCGCATCCGGATCCTGTTTCGCCAGACTGCGTTTTATTTTTTGCAGCTCCGCCATCAAATTCGTTTTCGTGTGCAAACGTCCGGCGGTGTCGCACAGCAGAAAATCGACTTCGCGTTTTTGCGCGGTTTGATACGCGTCGTAACAAAGCGCCGCCGGGTCGGCGTTGTATTGGCCCTTGATCATTTCGACGCCGAGTCGCTCCGCCCAAATCCCGAGTTGCTCGATCGCGGCCGCGCGAAAAGTGTCCGCAGCCGCGAGCAATACACGATGTCGATCTTGCATGAGATGGTGCGCCAGCTTCGCCGTCGAAGTTGTCTTGCCGGTTCCGTTCACCCCGACCACGAGAATCACTTTTGGTTTTCCCGGCAACGGCCGCAACGGCTCCGCTCGTTTCGGCAGGACGCGCAGAATCTCTTCGCGCGCAATTTCTATGACGTTATTGACGCCGAGGAGCGACCACGCTTCGCGCTCTTTCAGTCTTGCCATGATCCGCGTCGTCATCGGCACGCCGAGATCCGCGCGAATCAGGTTGGCCTCCAGTTCTTCCCAATCGATCGGCTTGTTCGCGAACGTCTGCGCGAGTGTTTCGAAAAACTTCATGGACTAGACAGGGTTCACAAGGTTCACAGGATTAGAAGAGACAGATGTCGATCTTTCCGTAATCCGGAAAATCCTGTTAATCCTGTCGCTGCTTTTCTGTGACCGCTTCGCGCGACGGGCGCGTCAGGTCTTTTCGCACGCGGTCAAGGATTCCGTTAACGAATCGCCCGGAATCGGCGCCGCCAAAAGTTTTCGCGAGCTCGATTGCTTCGTCGATTGAAACCACCGGCGGAATGTCATCGCGATAAAGCATTTCGTAGATGGCGAGCCGAAGTACATTGCGATCGACTGGCGAGATGCGATGAAATTCGTAGTTCTCGCAATACTTGCGGATGCGGTCGTCGATCTCCGGCAAATGCGCGACCATTCCTTCGATCAACGGCTGCGCGAATTCGCGAATGGTCGGTTTGGCCGGGCAAAAATCCCAGAACTCCGCGATGCGCTCCGGTCCGGCGCCATGATTCAGGTCGCGCCAAAAGTGAAACTGGACCGCGGCCTCGCGCGCTTTACGCCTTCTACCCATATGCTTTTTTGTTTTCGCGCAAATCCATCATCACCGTCGCCATTTCCACCGCGGTCCGCGCCGCTTCGATCCCGCGGTTGATCTTTTTTTCCAGGCAACGTTCGCGCGCTTCGATCTCGTGATTCAAACTCAGCACCGCATTAACAATCGGCACCCCATGCTCTAATGCGATCCGCTGCAAAGCATCGGTGACCGCGCGGCTGAGATTTTCGGCATGCGTCGTTTTGCCTTTCAAGATCACGCCCACAGCGATGATGGCATTGTCTTTTTTCCCGGCAGCAACTTCGCGCACCACGATTGGGATCTCAAATGCGCCCGGCACTTGCACGAGCGCGATGACGGCCGCCGGCGCGAGCGCGCGTAATTCCTCCGTCGCGTGATTGACCAGCCCCTGCACATATTCAGCGTTGAACTGGCTGGCCACGATGGTGAACTGGCGCTTTCCGTGAACGGTGCGGGGTCGAGGTTGGATCGCGGTCGACATGATTAGGAATGACGAATGACGAATGACGAATGACCAAGCAATAACGGACGAACTTGATTGACGACGTTCACTTTTTGCTCCGCCAGATTTTTGAAAAAATGAGATGGAGCTCCTTTGCTTCAGTCCAGAGAATGCGCGCCTGCGCTTTGGCTTCCGGAACGGCCCGCACCATCATGCGCAGGAAATGTTTTACTTCACGAGCTTCTTTGCGGCATGTCCCGATATTCTTCATGAATTCTTTTTTTGAGACCGCGTCGTCGGCTTCCACATAATTTGCGCCCACGCTTGTTGCCGCGCCGACAAGCTGTGTGATCAGACGAGTAGTGACTGCATTCTGCGGAATCGCTTTGGCAAAATCGATTACCCCCTCTCCAAACCGCGCAGTCCGTTCTTCGAGATCGTAAACGCGCGCGGTCGGCGCCTCTTCACGCACAACGAATGTGTTATCGGTTTCCCAAAATGCATCCTCGTGCACCGGCACTCGGGCTTCGGGTTTGGTCATTCTTTCGGCATTCGTCATTCGTGCTTCGTCATTCACAGCGCATGCCCGAGTTTCACGCGCTTCGTCTCGAGATATTTTTCGTTATGCGGATTGGCTTCGCTGCGAATCGGCACCTGCTCCACCATTTGAATTCCGTAGCCTTCGAGGCCGACCACCTTCTTCGGGTTATTCGTTAGGAAACGAAACTTGCGCACGCCGAGATCGAAAAGAATTTGCGCGCCCAGTCCGTAGTCGCGCAGATCGGTCGCGAAACCGAGCTTGGCGTTCGCTTCCACCGTGTCGAGTCCGCCCTCCTGCAATTTGTAGGCGTGAATCTTCGCCGCGAGTCCGATGCCGCGTCCTTCCTGCCGCATGTAAACAAGGACGCCGTTGCCTTCCTCGGAAATTTGCCGCAGCGCCGCGTGCAATTGATTTCCGCAATCGCACCGGCGCGATCCGAAAACATCTCCGGTCAAGCACTCGCTGTGCACGCGCACTAGCGTCGGCGTGTTCTTGTCGATCTTGCCCCTAACGAGCGCAAGATGATGAGCGCCGTCGAGTTTTGATCGGTAAAGGTGCAAATCGAAATCGCCGTAGTCAGTCGGCAACTTCACCACTTGCTCGAGCTCGACCAGTTTCTCTCTCGCGCGCCGATACGCGATGAGACTTTGGATCGTGCAAATCCGCAGCCCGTGTTTCTTGCGAAATTCCATCAACTCCGGCAAACGCGCCATCGTCCCGTCGTCATGCAAAATTTCGCAAAGCACTCCCGCCGGCTCGAGCCCCGCCATTCGCGCAAGATCGACAGCGGCCTCCGTGTGACCGGCACGCCGCAACACTCCGCCCTCTTTTGCGCGCAACGGAAAGACGTGGCCCGGCTGGACCAAATCTTCCGGCAGAGATTTCGCATCCGCGATTTTCTCGATCGTCGTCGCGCGATCGTGCGCGCTGATTCCGGTAGTCACACCCTTCGCCGCATCCACCGACACCGTGAAATCGGTCCGATACATCTCGCGATTCTGCGCCACCATGCGCTGCAGTCCGAGTTGCTCTGCCCGCTCATTCGATATCGGCGCGCAAATCAAACCGCGGCCATGCTTCGTCATGAAGTTGATTGCGGCCGGCGTCACTTTTTGCGCGGCCATAACCAGATCGCCTTCGTTCTCGCGGTCAGCATCGTCGGTCACGATCACAATGCGCCCGGCAGCGATGTCAATTACAACATCATCGATCGCATCGAACTGAAACGTTTCCGCCGGTGGCGCCTGCGCAATCATTTGGGCATAACAATTACGTCCAGCGGGCACGAGGGCAAGGTGGATGGCGACCTCCGGGCGCGATGGTAAAAGCAAATGCGCCTTCGGCGCGCAATTTATCAACGCGCTCGGAGATCGCGTTCCACCTATTTCGCGCTCGTCGCCACGATGGCGTCCGCGCGATACATGTCGCGGTTGCTCCCTTGAAATTCAGCCTTCAATTTCACTTTGAACTGCGCAAGATCGACAAGTTCCCAGCGCGTGAATTTCCAGCGACCTTCGGTTTTCTGCTCGTGTTCGAAGCCCGCGATGAGATGCACGGCGTCATCGCGCACTTTGTTCGTCGCCATCTTCGGTTCGAAATAAAATGTGCGGAACGAGCTGTCGCGACTTCCGACCGCATACAATTTCGGATCGAGATAATAAACGCGCTTGCTCGCAAGATCGACAACGCGCAAGTCGGGATAACCGGAGCGCTGCGTTTTACCATCGGCCGTGCGCGGAAAATCGCAGTTCAATCCCGGCGTCGCGTTCAGGAGTTCACGCAGCAAATCTTCGAAGTGACTGCTCACTTCGTTAATGCGCCCAATCTTTTGCACCGCGCTGTCCGGCGCGTTCACCCGCCGCAATGTTTCGTCCATCGCGCCGCCGATTGATTTAATCACGCGCGCGTCCACTTCATTTTTCGGATCGACCGGCAACACGCGTTTGCCCGCTGTGTCGAAGATGACTTCGCTAAACGCGATCCCGCGCAGTTGTCGATCTTCGTCCAGCAGCCAGGGAATTAATTGGTCGACGGGCGACTTCGGCAACGGCGATTGCGCATTCGCAACGATTGTCATCCCGAGCAGAGCGAGGGACCTCGCAACGCACGCCCGACAACGCAAGCAGCTCATCGTCATTGAATCATCACAGCTTTTTCCAAAAGCGGCCGCACCGACTCGAGCGCAGCTTTGTTCCGCGCGTGCACAAACATCATCGGCTCCTTCGCCGAAATGCGTTCGCCGATTTTCTTGATCGCCGAAATCCCGACCGCGAAATCGATCTCGTCATCGGTGCGTTGACGTCCCCCGCCGAGCAAAACCGACGCGCGACCGATCAACTGCGCATCCATCTTTTCCACCACGCCGCCTTTCTTCGCCGGCAAGGGATGAATGATCGGTGCGCGATGTTCTTCCAGGATTTTCTCCAACATCGTCGCATCGCCATCCTGCGAATAAACTAACGACACAAATTTCTTCCACGCGCTTCCGTCTTTAAGCCGTTTGTCCAATTTCGCCCGCGTCGTGGTCGAAACCTTTGCCGCAAGATCGACAATCAACTTCACAAGGTCGTTCGGCCCGCCGCCTTGCAAAATCTCAACACATTCCGCCACTTCCAGCGCATTTCCAACATTGCGGCCTAACGGCTCTTCCATCGCGCTCAGCAGATGCGACATCTTCACGCACATGCCTTCACCCACGTTCGTCATCGCCGTCGCCAGCTCTTTTGCCTCCGCTTGCGTCTTCATAAACGCGCCGCTGCCAAATTTCACATCGAGCACCAATCGGTCGAGATTCTCCGCCAGCTTTTTGCTCATGATGCTCGCGACAATGAGCGCCTGCGACGGCACCGTCCCGGTCACATCGCGCAACGCGTAAAGTTTTTTGTCCGCCGGACAAATGTCCGCCGTCTGTCCGATCATGAAGACGCCGATTTTCTCGAGTTGTTTCAGCGCGCGCTTCTCGTCGAGATTCACATTGAATCCGGGAATGCTTTCGAGCTTGTCGAGCGTGCCGCCGGTGATGCCAAGCCCGCGTCCGGAGATCATCGGCACCCAGACGTCATCGCACGCCAGCAAAGGCGCTAGGACTAACGACACCTTGTCGCCGACACCGCCGGTTGAGTGTTTGTCGATCTTCGGCGGCGAATCTTTCGGATACTTGAGCACGCGCCCGCTGTTCATCATCGCGTCCGTCAGATGCTTCGTTTCCATTGCCGTCATTCCGCGAAAGAAAACCGCCATCGCCCACGCGCTCATTTGATAATCCGGAATCTCGCCGTGCGTAAAATCTTCGATAAGCGTCTGGATTTCTTCCGCGCTCAACTTCCCGCCGTCGCGCTTTTTCTCGATTAAACTCGGGACGTGCATGTCGATAAAAAGGAAGAGCCGTTAGGCCAGGCTTCGGGCATCTCGAAAAATTCTGCGAGTGACGCCGCGACATCGGCATAGGTCGCTCTTGTCCCGAGATCGCGCGTTTCACCATTGTGCATCACGAACAGCGGAACCTGCTCGCGCGTGTGATCGGTGCCACGAAATGTCGGATCGTTTCCGTGATCCGCCGTGATGATGACGAGATCCTCCTTGTCGATCTTGTTGATGAATCGCCCGAGCCATTCATCGAACTCGGTCAGCGTTTTCGCGTATCCCGCGACATCGCGCCGATGTCCGTAAACCATGTCGAAGTCCACCAGGTTCACGAAAATGAGTCCTGATTTCATGTTCGCCCAGACTTCTTCGATCTTGCTCATGCCGGCAGCATTCGACGAAGTCGGATGGGATTCGCTAATTCCTTCGCCCGCGAAAATGTCGGCGATCTTGCCGATGCCGATGACCGGCAAGCCAAGATCGACAATCGCATTCAAAACGGTGCGGGGGGGCTTCATCGAAAAATCGTGGCGACGAACGGTTCGACGAAAATGGCCGATCACGCCATCGAACGGCCGCGCGATCACGCGACCGATCCGGTATTTGTCAGCGTGTTGCCGCGCGACCTCACAAATTTCGTAAAGTTTCGCGATCGGCAAGACTTCTTCATGCGCTGCGATCTGCAGAACTGAATCCGCCGATGTATATAATATGGGATTGCTCGTGCGGATATGTTCTGCTCCCAGCGCCTCGAGGACTGTCGTCCCGCTGCGTGCGTAGTTGCCGAGAAATTTTACGTGCGCTTCGCGTTCGATCGCACGCACGAGTTCATCCGGAAATTTTTCGAATGTCGCGAACGGCTCCTCGATAATCACGCCGGCGATTTCCCAATGACCGGTCGTCGTATCTTTGCCAGCAGAACGTTCCCGCATTTTGCCGAAGCTGGCTGAATACGATTTCGACCGGGCAAGATCGACAATCTCGGGCAGGCCGAGTTTGCAAAGATTCGGCAGACGCAGATCAGGCATCTGCTCGAAAATATGTCCAAGCGTGTTCGCGCCTTCA
>JBBROO010000003.1:0-111932 GCA_038229295.1 Chthoniobacterales bacterium
CTCAATCCATTTCTTCTCGAGAGCATTTTTCGTCGGACGGTCGTTTTGGTAAAAGACGCCGAAGACGCCTGGGAATGGGAGCTGCGCTAATTTGTACGCGGCCAGCTCGTCGGTGATGTCGTGGCGCAGCTCGTCCTCCGGCGAATTGTCCCACTTTTTTTCGTTGATCACTTCAAAGCTGCCGCCTTTGCGCGGATCGGCTGGGTCGAACACATCCGGGAAAAATTCGACGCATTCGCTTAAACATTCGATGACGGAGAAACCCTGGTGATCCATGGCGCGCTCGATCATCTCGATCATGTGTTTGACCTGGGTGGCGTGGGTGCGCGCGACGAACGTGGCCCCGGCCGAGATCAATTGCTTCATCGGATTGACCGGCATGTCGATCGCGCCGGTCGGGTCGGTCTTGGATTTGAAACCGATGGGCGACGTGGGCGAGGTCTGCTTCTTCGTTAGGCCATAGACGAAGTTGTCCATGATGAAGTAGGTCAGGTGAATGTTCTTGCGCGCGCCGTGAGTGAGATGGTTGCCGCCGATGGAGAAACCGTCGCCGTCGCCGCCAAAGAGGAAAACGTTCAGGTCGGGCCGGGCCAGGCTGATGCCGCTGGCGAGCGGGACGGCGCGGCCGTGAATGAAGTGCGCGCCGAAGCCGTTCACGAAATAAGGAAAGCGCGATGAGCAACCGATGCCGGCGAGGGTGACGATCTTTTCGTGATCGAGCTGGCGTTTCTCGAGGACCTTGTAAAAGGAAGCGAGCACGGCGAAGTCGCCGCAACCGGGACACCACGTCGGGTGATCGGCGGTGATGGCCTTTTTGGTGAGTTTCTCTCTGGGAACTGCAACTGTAGTGGCGGGCGTGCCGCCCGCATTCGCAGCCGACACGGCTGCCGCCACAGAAGAGATTGAATCGTTCGCTTCGCTCATAAGATCGACAGTGTGAGCCACACAGGCGTTTTCATTTGTTAGGGGTTTTACGTTGGCCAAGTTGCTTTCGAATCCAGCGTGGATCGCGACGCAAATCAAAAATCGCTACAACGAGCGTGTCGTCGGCGTGCTCGCGATAATAAATCCCCAAATGGAAAGTCTTGTTGATCATTCGGTGGTAGCCGTGATGGCGCGTATGCACGCCGCTGATCTCTGCCAAGCTTGCGAGAGCTGTGAGTACTGAATCCACGCAGTGTTCGCCCCAGCCAGCAGATTGCGACTCGTAAAATAGGCGCGCTCCTTCCAAATCGTCCGATGCACTGGAGAGAATGATGACATTTTTCAACGTCCGAAACGTTCCTTCACTTCATCGAGCGTCAGGAACTTGGCTTTGCCCGAAGCAATTTCCTCTTCGCGGCGCTTCAATTCTTCCGCGTGCCATGCCGGCGATTCGACTTCGCTTTCGTCAATTGATTCCCAGAGCCACATTGCGAGCTGAATGCGGTCTTTGTTCGTTAGCCGTGATAGCTCCTGTTTAATTTCGGACACGCTCATAGGATCGACATCTTCATTCATCCCAGTCCTTGCTCTACCGTCGCGTTCTCGGTTTCGGTTTCCCGCGTCTCATTAGACCCGGATGAAGCGCGGGCCGCTTCGCTGCCGGGTTTGGTCGGTGTGTTATCGCCGGCGCGATCGGACGCGCTGGAAACTTTCGACTCGGCACGGTCAGTTGCGGCCATTGTGCCGGGGTCTTTCGGTGCGGCCGACACGGCCGCCGCCACAGAAGAGGAGTCCGAGCCGGACGGGCGATTGGCAGAAGAACCGTTCCTGGATGTTTTTATCTCGGCGAAAGTGCGGCCGTTGAAGACGCGCTCTAGAATTTCTTTTACGCGATAGGTGAGACCGTCGGTCTTGGTCAGGCTCTCGATCTTCGGTTCGCAATAGCGCGCCCGCAAAATGGTGGCGAGCTGGCCGAACCCATAAACGCCCTGGTCGTTCATCTCGACAACGACGATGCGTTTAAATTGCGCGAAGATTTTTTCCATTCCGTTAGGCAACGGATGGATGTGGCGCAGATGAATGGCCGCGATTTTCTCGCCGTGCTTGCGCGCAAGTTTCACCGCGTCGTGGATCGGGCCGTAGGTCGATCCCCAACCTACGAGCAACGTGTCGCCGCTTTCGTCGCCGTAAATTTCCGGCACCGGCAATTCTTCGGCGAGCTTTTGCAATTTGGCGCGGCGCTTCGCCGTCATGGCCATGTG
Organism: Chthoniobacterales bacterium; assembly: GCA_038229295.1. Taxonomy (GTDB): domain Bacteria; phylum Verrucomicrobiota; class Verrucomicrobiia; order Chthoniobacterales; family UBA10450; genus JAJPGZ01. Next base: position 2,187 of record JBBROO010000003.1, read on the forward strand.
CAACTTCGGGCTGCCGGTCGGATGGCCGTGCTCATCGTGCTCGAGACCGGTCACGAGCGGATATTTTCCGTCGAGCATGCGCGTGCCGGGCGGGACGTGTTGCGTGATGCGCTCGAGATCGTACGGCTTGAATCCACCTTCGCGCGGCGTGAGATCCGGTTTCGGATCGATCATTAAACTCGGGAGATCGGGTTCGTCGAATGCCTCGATGCGCGTGGCCAGCGAGGTGTCGCTCAAAATAAAAACCGGGCAGCTGTATTTGCGCGCGATCTTCGCCGCTTCGATCGCGATGTAGAAACAATCCTCCACGGTGGCGGCGGCGAGAACAACACGCGGGCTATCGCCGTGTCCCCCGTAAATCGCCTGATGCAGATCGCTTTGCTCGACATTGGTCGGCAACCCGGTGCTCGGCCCGCCGCGCTGCACATTAATAATAATGAGCGGGATCTCCGCCATCGACGCCCAGCCGATCGCCTCCGTCTTGAGCGAAATTCCCGGGCCGGCGCTGCCGGTGACGGCGAGATAACCGGAATAGGAAAAGCCGAGCGTTAATGAGACCGCGCCGAGTTCATCCTCGGCCTGCACAAAAATGCCGCCGTATTTCGGGAACTCGCGCCGCAACGTTTCCATGACCGACGACCAGGGCGTGATCGGATAACCGGCGCCGTAGCGCACCCCCGCGGCGATCAATCCATAAGCGAGTGCCTGATTCCCATCCATCGTGATCTGCGCCCGCCCGCCCACCTTGTCGATCTTTTCAAACTCATAGCGCTTCGCGAGCAGGTTACCGACCGGATACGCGTAGCCCGCGGTGAACGCCATGATGGCGGTGTTGACGATGCTCTCATCTTTGCCGGCAAATTTTTCCTTGATCAACGTCGTCAGCTTCTCGACATCGAGATGGAAAATTTTCGCGATCAATCCGAGCACGAAAATATTTTTGCCTTTGTCCTTGGCCGTTCCGCCGAGCGCCTCAACCGTTAGGCCGGTAATCGGAACGCCGAGATAAAGGAAACGTTTGTCATCGAGATTCGGCTCGACGTTGTCCGAATCGTAAAGAAGCACGCCGCCTTCTTTCAGGAAATCGATGTGGTCCTGGTAACTGTGTTGATAAAACGCGACTAGGAAATCGGCTTCATCGCCGGCCGAGAGCACTTCGCCCGTGCCCATGCGCACTTGAAAGATCGACGGTCCGCCCGAGATCGTGGACGGGATCGTCATGTAAGTCATGACATCCTGGTCGCTGCGTCCGGCGAGACGCGCGAGAAAGGCGCCGGCCGATTGAATTCCGTCCTGCGAATTTCCAGCAAGGCGAATGACGGCGTCGTCGATATTTTCCGGACGCAAATCGGCGCGATCGGGCCCTGTCATCGCGGCAGCGGGGCCGTGCGAAGGGCTGGATTCGGTGTTAAGCGAGATGGGATCCACGCAGTCAGCACACTAACAAAATCACGGCACGAATCCACCGGCAATATTCACGCTTGTGCCAGAGCAAAGCCGGAAGAAAAGTATCCTTATGAAGAAAACAATCGTGTTGGCGGTCGTAACGTCATTCGTCTTTGCCATGTCTGCGTCAGCGTTGGAACCGCTCATGCACATTAAAGATATGCATCTGGGGAAAGCAATGCAGCTCTTGGATCAGGCGCGCAGCGAGGTGCAGCAGGCGTCCAGCGTCAACGCCGGCGGCGAAAAGGCGCAAGCCATACAGGCGATCAACTCGGCCATCGCTCACTTGAAGATGGCGGAGAAGAAAGACTTCAAGAAAGACAAAAAATACGACAAGAAACACCCCGGGAACGGTCCGGCGTAACGGAAGAAATTCTTTTTCGAGGAGGGGCCAGCTGCTCGAGATTGTGGGCGCAAGATCGACAAGAAGAGATGTCGATCTTGCGCGGCATGGCCGCACCCGCCGCTATTTGCCTTTAATCTTGCGCACGATGCTGCTGAGCGCGCCGCCCACGCCCTTCGATTCTTCCTTCTTGGCCGACTTTTTTTTCTTCTTCGCGCGCAAGTTGATCACCGACCGCGCCAGCTTGGTCAGCTTTTTGTCGGCCGCTCCTTCTTCACGCAGCGTGATGTCTAATTGCTTCGCGCCGCTCTTATCGCCTAACAACTGCGCGTAGGTCCGAGCGCAACCGTAGCCCGCGATTTCATAATGCTCGACGCGTTGCGCCGCGGCGATGAGCCCGGCATCGCGCACTTCGTCTTCCGCATCCTCCTTCACCATCTTGTCGCCTTCCTTGATGAGGCCTTCCATCCCTTCGCACTTCGGCCCGCGCGCCAATTCGTCGAGGTTCTTCAAAATGTTTTCCAATCGTTTCACATGCCGCTTCGTCTGCTCGAGATGCTGATTGAACGCGCCGCCGAGCTGCCGGTTCTTCGCCGCCTTCGCCATTTTCGGCAGCGCGCTAACGAGTTGCTTCTCCGCGCTGTGAAGATCTTTCAGTTCGTGAATGTACAAATCTCTGAGTGTTTCCAGTTCCATGATAAAAGTGAATCGCGCGTGCGCGGGAGCTTGGCCTTCGCCTATATTTGGTGAAGATGAAATCGCTTTTCTGCGTGTTGCTTACGCTTTGCTTTTCCACGATCGCGGCGCGGGCAGATTCTTCCGAATTCGATGTCGCGGTCGCCGATCGCTTCGCGCGGCTCGCCCTCGCTTGCGTCGGGAAAGAATATCCGAACAAGATTAGTCATGTCCTGAATAGCGATGTCGATGTTGCGCCGCCGCGAAAATTAACGCCCGCATTTTGTGGATGCTACGATTGGCATTCGTCCGTCCACGGTCATTGGCTCCTCGTTAGGCTGGTGCGCACCTTTCCGGAGGCGGCCTTCGCTGCCGATGCTCGCGCGGCCTTGCAGAAAAGCCTGACACCAGAGAATCTGAAACAGGAGGCGACGTATCTTCGCGGCGAAGGGCGCGCCAGTTTCGAACGGCCCTACGGCTTGAGCTGGCTGCTGCAACTTTGCGCTGAGTTGCGTGAGTGGGGCGATCCACAAGCGCGGGCATGGTCCGCGAATCTAAAACCAATTGAAGACGCAGCGGTCGAGCGGCTGAGCAAATGGTTGCCGAAACTTTCGCATCCGGTTCGCATCGGCGAGCACGACCAAACCGCGTTCGGACTTGGCCTGATGCTCGATTATGCGCGCAAGATCGACAATCAATCGTTCGCGAATCTGATCACAGATTCAGCGCGAAAGTTTTTTCGCAACGACAAGAATTGTCCGCTCGCCTACGAACCTTCGGGCGAAGATTTCCTTTCGCCTTCACTCGGCGAAGCGGATTTGATGCGGCGCATTCTGCCGCCGGACGAGTTCGCGAAGTGGTTGAAAGAGTTCATGCCGCAAATTCCGGCAAGATCGACAGTCGACTGGTTGCCGGTTGCAGTTTCAACGGACCCGAGCGACCCCAAACTTGCTCATCTCGACGGGCTGAATCTGAGCCGCGCGTGGATGTTGGAAGGAATTATTTCGGCGTTGCCGGCGAATGATGCCCGGCGCGGTGCGCTCAAAGCAGCGGCGGATGCGCATCGTCGCGCCGGTCTCGCCGCCGTGACCGGCGAGCATTACGAAGGTGGACACTGGCTCGGCAGTTTTGCCGTTTACCTAACGACAAAGCGCGGTATTCAAACCACGCCGAGATGAAGATGTCGATCTTCGCGCGGAATTTTATCCGTTAGGCCGCCAGGCGTTCTCCTGCCAGAAATTTTCCAGGGTGGCGTTGGTGCCGCGAAAAATATTTCGCTCGGCTTTGCGAATGTTGGCCACGCTTTTCGGGTACATCGCCCGCGGACGCAGATCGCATTTGCCGTCACCGGTGTATTGCCAGAGTCGCCACTGACTCCACGGCGAAGTGTTGCGCGGTTCGAAATGATAATTCGCCACCCACAGCCAGCAGTTACTGAGCGAACGCCGCGCGCTCGCGGACGCGCCGCCGAGCATTTGCGCGATCCGATATTCGCTCATGTAAACGCCGGGATATTTTCCGGTCCGCTCGTGGACGCGCTCGACAAACGCCGCCGCCTGGTTCGTTCCCATCGTGCCTCCGGGATAGTGGCCGTTTTTTTCGAAATCGAGAACGAGCAACACCGACGCCGGCCGCTCCTCGGGATTTGTGTGCGGCAGGGATGATGACACCACGCTGAGAAAATGGTCGGCCTGCCGGATTGGATCGGTCGCATCGGCGAAATGATAAGCGCCCCAGAGCAATCCGGCCCGCATCGCCTGCTCCTGGCGCGCGCGATAATAAGCGTCGCGATCGAACCGCGGATAAGTCGCTTCGTGAATCACGGCGACAACGCCTTCGTTTTTCATGGCCACGAAATCCGGACGCATCAAATCGTAGTGCGAAAGATTGACCACGTTGTTCGAAGCGAATCCGCAAACTGGCAGCGCGAATAGGAACAGACCGCGCAAGATCGACATCTTCATCTGGCCGACTTTGCGCAGAGTCGCCGCGCTGACAAGCAGTTCGTTCAGCGCGGATGTGCCGGCAGCGGTTTGTCGCTCTTAATAATATCCGCTTCCGGCGTCAGCTTCGAGGCTTTGCCGCTAAAAATGAGCCGATTCGGTTTTTCCCCTAACGATTCCACCAGCGCTTTCGCGTGTGTGCTGATGACTTTGAGATTCAATAATGTCACGTGCAATTCTTTCAATTGCTCCTGGACCTGTTTGTCGGTCGAACCGATGAAGCTATTGGCCGTGCCGAGAAATCCGCCGGCTTGCGTTTCGATGTCGCCCAAACCTTTGGCGACAGTCTGCAATTGGTCGATGTCGATCTTGAGCGAATCGAGCAGCGGCGAAATCTTCGGCATGAAATCGTCCAGGTCGCCTTTCAAATCGGTGACCGTTCCCGTCAGAGTGTCGATCAACCGGTTCGCGTTTTCAAAAAGCGGTCCGGCGGCCGCCGTGATTTGTTCGATGCCGTAGGACGGATGTCCTTCGATCGACGCATTGTTGGCCAGCGTTTTGCCGCCGGGCGTTCCGGCCGAGAGCGCGACGAATTTCGGCGCGAGGAGTGTGTCCGCGCTCAACGTCGCCTCGACATCGACCGGCAACGGCGGAATTCCTTCATCGAGTTCGACCTTCACCACGACGGCGTCACGTTTGTTTGTCGATCTTGCACGCTCGTTAGCCGTCAGGTGCCGCATGGCGATGACGCGGCCGGCCGGCGCGCCGGCATAACGCACTTCCGAGTGCACTTTAATACCGGTCACGTCTTCATACATGACCTGCAAAGTGCGCGTCGGCTTTTGTAATCGATAACCCGAAAGTGCGAACGTCAGCGCCGCGAGCAAGATCACGCTGCAAACGATGACCGATAGTGCGACCAGATAGTCCGAGAAATTTTTTTTCATGGGGTCTTGTGATGAAAGCGATGCCGCGCGTGCACGAACGGGCGCGGTTTCACCTGTTGATGATGCTCGTGCTCGTCCTGCGAAAGATTTAGCGGAATCGGCCCATCGGCTTCACCGTTAATAAATTGTTGCACTTCCGGATTAGGACTCGTGCGAATTTCCTCGGGCGTTCCGGCGGCAACAATAGAACCGTGACCGAGCATGATCATGCGGGTCGCGATGCGAAACGCGCTCGTCATGTCATGCGTAACCACGACCGCCGTCATGTGATTGCCCTGCGTCAACTTTAGGGTGAGCTGATCGACCACTGCGGTCATGATCGGATCGAGACCGGAAGTCGGCTCATCGCTGAAGAGCAATTCGGGATCGAGCGCCAGGGCGCGGGCGAGGCCGACGCGCTTTTTCATGCCGCCGCTGATCTCGGCGGGCTTGAGATTTTCGAAGCCGCGCAAGCCGACCATTTCGAGTTTTTGTTTCACGATTTCATCGATCTCATCCGGCGACATTTTTGTATGTTGCAGCAGCGGCAGCGCAACATTTTCGCCGACGGTCAGTGAAGCTAGCAACGCGCCCGATTGAAATAACATTCCGAAGCGCTTTCGCACGCTCGCAATCTCGCGCTCGTTCATGCGCGTGATGTCTTCCCCGAAAATCTTGACCGCACCCGAAGTCGGTTTCATCGAGCCGATAATGTGGCGAAGCAGAGTGCTTTTGCCGCAGCCGCTGCCGCCCATGATGACCAATGTTTCGCCGCGATGAATCGTTAACGAGATGTCGTTGATGACCGCGCGATTTCCGAACTTACGGACAAGATCGACAATTTCTATGACTGGCTCGGCGTTCTCGTTCATGCGCCGAAGAAAAAGATTCCGGTGAGGATCGCATTCGTCACCAGCATGGCGAGGAGCGCTTGCACGACGGACGCGGTGGTCGACTGCCCGACGCCTTCCGCGCCGCCTTCGACATGCAATCCGGCATTGCACGCGATGGTGATGACGATCCACGCGAAGACGACGCTCTTAATCATGCCCGAATACAAATCCCACGTGTTCGCGCTCTGCAACGCGCGCAAGACGTAACCCGCAGTATTAAAATCGAGCGCGTATCGGCAAACGGCCCAGCCACCAAGCACGCCGATGTAGTTTCCGAAAATCGTTAGGGCGGGCAACATCACGAGCATGGCGAGAAAACGCGGCACGACCAGATAGCGCACGGGATTAATCGCCATGACTTCGAGCGCTTCGATTTCTTCGGAAACTTTCATCGTGCCGAGCTCGGCCGCGACTGCGGAACCGCTGCGACCAATGACAATGACGGCGATCAACACCGGCCCCATCTCGCGTAGCAACGTCACCATCACCAAATCCGGCACGTACATTTCGGCGCCGAGTTGTTGTAGTGAATGCGCCGCTTGCATCGCGAGTGTTACGCCGACGCTGAACGCGGTCAGCGCCACCATCGGCGTCGCGCGCACACCGATGAAAACCATTTGGCGAAACACCGGCCCGATCTTGATGAATTGGCCGGTGAAGGGCGCGACGAAGACCCAGTAAAGCAAACTGAGATTGAGCCGCAGATAATTTTTCACGCGTCGGAAGGCGCAGGATGACAAGCCAAGTCCGCGCGCGAAAGCCGAAAGTTCGCCGGCTTCGCGCAAGATCGACATCGTCATTGTCGCCTTCGTGGCGCGCTTCCTGCGGCAAATATCGCTGAAACTGCGTCCAAAACGCGGGCGGGCGCGGAATCGCAGTGCCTAACCAAGCCCAAAATTTCTCCGAGGCCGCGTTGCTCGACCTGAGCAGCGACGCCATTTTTGTGCGCGATGCCGACGACCGCATCACCTATTGGAACGGCGGCGCGGAAAAGCTTTACGGCTGGACGCGCGAAGAGGCCATCGGCCGTTCGGTTTTCGATTTAATCAAAACAGAACGCGCGTTTGTCTCTTCCGAAATTCGCCCAGCGCTCGATCGCGCGGGTGAATGGCACGGAGAACTGGCGCACGTCTGCCGGGATGGAAAACAACTCTGCATTTCCAGCCGGTGGTGGTTGAAGATCGATCCGGAATCACAGGCCGTGTCTATTCTTCAGATCGACAACGACATCACCGCGCGCAAAAAAGCCGAAGCCGCGCGGGTTCATTTTCGCGCGTTGTTTGAATCGACCGCCGGCGCCTATCTCGTCCTCGCGCCTGACGAGTACGAGATTGTCGCGGTAAGTGACGCTTATTTGCGCGCGACTTCGACCAGCCGCGAAATCATTGGCCGAAAACTGTTCGAGGTTTTTCCAGATAGTCCCGACGACCCAGCGGCTGACGGCGTAAGGAATCTGCGCGCCTCGCTTGAGCGCGTGACGGCCAATCGCGTTGCCGACGCCATGAAGGTGCAGCGTTATCCGATTCAACTTTCGGTCGAACAAGGCGGCGGTTGGGAGGAGCGTTATTGGAGTCCGATGAATTCGCCTGTGTTCGGTCCGGTCGGCGAACTGATTTTTATTATTCACCGGGTCGAAGACGTGACGCCGTTCGTCTTGTCGAAACAAGGCGAGGCGAAAGGAGACGAGGCCATGTCGATCCTGGACAATCGCGCCGAGCATATGGAAGCCGAGATCGTTAGGCGAACGGAAGAGCTGGTCAAAGCGAATGAGCAATTGCGCGTGGCCGATCGCGCCAAGGACCGTTTTATCTCGGCGCTCTCGCACGAATTGCGCACGCCGCTCACGCCCGTGCTCGCCGTCGTCAGTTATCTGGTTAAACAAACTTCGTCGCTTCCGCGCGAGCTGCGTGGCGAGATCGAAATGATCCAGCGCAACATCGAACTCGAAGCACACTTGATTGACGATCTCCTCGACATCACCCGAATTTCCAGCGGCAAACTGGAACTTGCCCTGGAAGTGACCGACGCCCACATCGCCGTGCGAGACGCTTTCGAAATCTGCGCGCAAGACATCCGCGCCAAAAATCTACATGTCGATCTTGACCTCGATGCGCCGCGTCATCACATGCTGGCCGATCCGGTGCGATTGCATCAGATCTGTTGGAACGTCATCAATAACGCGGTCAAATTTACGCTCGCGAATGGGCGCATCTTCATTCGCTCGAAAAATAACAGCAGCGGCGATTTCATTCTCGAAATCGAGGACACCGGCATCGGATTCGAGCCCGGATTGCTCAATCACATGTTCGACGCTTTCGAACAAGGCGATCGCAGCATCACGCGCGAATTCGGCGGGCTCGGTCTCGGCCTAACGATCACGAAAAGCTTGGTCGAAGCGCATCATGGCCGTATAGAAGCTTTCAGCAACGGCCGCAACGCCGGCGCCACCTTCAGACTCATTTTGCAAACGGTCGCGGCCGAAGCAACCGGTCTGACGACTACTTCAACCTCGCAACCGTCACCGAACGCGTTACGCATTCTCGTCGTCGACGATCACGACGACACGCACCGCGTGGTGGCAAATCTTCTCAGCGCGAAAGGTCACAAAATTTTAACGGCCATGAATGTCGCCAGTGCGCTCGAAATATTGAATCGTGAAAGCATCGACGTTCTGTTCAGCGACATCGGTCTGCCCGACGGCACCGGCTACGAATTGATGGAGCGCGCGAAAGCGATGCAACCGTTGACCGGCATCGCGTTCAGTGGATTCGGCATGGCCGAAGACATCACGCGCGCATTCGAAGCCGGCTTCGCCCACCACATGATCAAGCCGGTCAGTTTCGAACAACTTGACTCCGTCCTGGGACGTCTCACCGCCAAAGACACTTTCCAAAAAACTGTGGCGCCAATCTCAACGCCGTTTCCCGTTAGCCTGTTAAAATCGTAGCGCGAGTATCTCGGGCGAACTTGAAACCCGAGAGAGGCGTCGCAAGATCGACATCTTTATTGAGGAGCAACACCTGGAATGCGCGGCCGAGCATTTCCGGGTGGAGCAAAGTTTGCAGCGCGCGCTTTGATTTTTCATCGGCAATGAGATCGGGGAATTGCGAAATGATCCCGGTGAGGAAGTGATGTTGATCGGTGAAGCCGGCGACGCAAAGTCCGTTCGCTTCCGCGCGTTCTGCGATATCCGTCCAATTAATGTGTGCGGTGATGTCGGCGTCGCCGATTTCTTGGAACGGCGAATCGAGATGTCGATGTTGCGAGCGGACTTGCAGCATCTCGCGAAATTCAGCGCGCGGAAATCCGTAGTCGATCGTCAGGACGAACCCGCGCTGTAATTTTGCCGCGACATTGTCGATCCAATCCAGCGCCGCCTGGTTCGGTTTTAAATCGGTGTCGCTTTCCACAAAAACAAATTGGTCGCCCGCAAGATCGACAAGTTTGCCGCGCAGATTGATCGGCATGGCGTCGAGAAGTTCGTTCGAGAAGTGAACACCGCTGAACAGCTCATCCAAATTCCATTCCACTTTATCGCGAAACGTTTCCAGCGTTTGTGATTGTCGATCTTGCCAGGCGCGGAACGGTTCGATGATTCGGTAGCGCAAGGTCGAAAAGAATTCGGGCGATGTCTCGCGCAGTGCTTCAAGAACGTCGTGCGCAAATTGTCCGTCATGCGCGCCTTGCTCGACGATGATGAAGTTGTCGATCTTGTCGAGTCGTTCCCACATCTCGGCGAATTGCGCGGCGAGCAATCGGCCGAACAACGGACCGACGCTGACGTTGGTAAAGTAATCGCCGCGCCGCCCGATCACGGCCCGGCCGGAACTGTAGTAGCCGTGCACGGGATGATAGAGCGCGTTCTCCATGAACCAGGCGAAAGGCTGTGGGCCGCGCGCGCGGATGGAGTCGCGGATGAAGTCGACGAGTTCGGTGTTCAACAGAAAACGTTCAACGTTCAACGTCCAACGCTCAACGTTGAATTCAGAGTCTGAATTTCCGCCATTGAACGTTGAGCGTTGAACGTTGAACGTTTGCTCCTGCTACTTTGAAAACTGAATCCTCATATCTCGCGCCGCCGCCGGGTTATCGCTTTCGCCCGGCCTGGTATGCGCGCCCGGAATTTTATATCCCGGCGGCGGCGCTCGCGCTCGTTATTGGCGGGCTCGCCATCTACATGTCGATCTTAGCGAGCAGTCTCAAAGCCGAGGCGGCGACGTTCGATCTCTCGCATCTCGTGCAGATGGAATCGGCCAGCGTGATTGTGGATCGAAACGGCAAAATTTTCGGACAGATCTACGTCGAGAATCGCGAGACGATCCCGTACGATCAAATCCCGCGGAATCTGGTGAACGCGTTGGTCGCGGTGGAAGACGCGAAGTTTTATCAACATCACGGTTACGATTTTTTCGGCATCCTGCGCGCGGCCCTGAAGAATTTCGCGGCCGGACATGTGCGACAGGGTGCGAGCACAATCACGCAACAACTCGCGCGCAACAGTTTCGCGCTCAAAGAAAAAACGTTTCGACGCAAGCTGCTCGAAATTTATTTGTCGAAACGGATCGAGGACAATTTCGGCAAGCAGAAAATCATGGAGCTGTATTTGAACCGGATTTATTTCGGCGGCGGTTTGTACGGAGCGGAAGCGGCGGCGCGTGGTTACTTCGCCAAGCCGGCGCGCGACATGACGCTGGCGGAATGCGCCACGCTCGCGGGGTTGGTGAAAAGTCCGAATCGATTGTCGCCGTGGGGCGACAAGTCCGGCTCGAAAGAAGCGCGCAATTACGCGCTCAGTCGCATGCGCGATCTCGGATTTATCGATCGGCAAACGTGCACGAGTGCGCAGGCCGAAGAGGTGACGATCAGCAATCGGCAAAATGCGCAGGGGCAAACGTACGCGGTCGATTATATCCGGCAGCAAGTGATCGCGGCGGTCGGTTGGGACCGCGCCATGAACGAAGGTTTTCGTATTCACACCACCATCGATTCCGATTTGCAAAAAGCAGCGGAGGATTCTTTGCGGAAAAGTCTGGACCAGGCCGAGCGGCATCCGGGTTACAATCATCAGACCTACGCGGATTACGCGGCCGGATTTAAAAAAGCGAAGTCCGAGAATAAGATGTCGATCTTGCCGCCACCGGAATATCTCCAGGGCGCGGTCATCGCGCTTGATAATCAGACCGGCGGAATTCTCGCGCTCGTGGGCGGACGCGATTTTGAGCACAATCAATATGATCGCGCGCTGCAAGCGAAACGTCCGGCCGGCACCGCGATGAAGCCGTTCGTTTACGCGGCGGCGTTTGAAGAAGGGGAAATGTTTCCGGGCACGGTGGTGGAAGATTCGGCGCTCGATAATCGCGCGGTCATGATCGGCGGAACGACCGGAATTATTGGCGAATGGGGACCGGAGAGTGAAGAGAATCGCTACGAGGGCGCGATCACGGCGCGACAGGCGCTGGCGAAATCGAAGAACGGCGCGACCGTGCGAATCGGAATGGACGTGGGCCTCGACAGCGTTCTGCAACTTTGCAAAGTCGCCGGCATTCGTTCACAACTTCGTCCGTTCCCGGCGACGTTTCTCGGCAGCAGCGAAATCACGCTGGCGGAGCTCGCGCTCGGTTACACAATTTTTCCTAACGGCGGTGCGCGACCGAATGCGCCGCATATTTTGGAGCGGATCGAAGAAAAAGACGGCACGGTCTGGAACGCGCAGCGCGATCACAAGCCGGAAAAAGTAATCAAACCCGAGACGGCTTATGAAGTTCATTCCTGTCTGGTCGATGCGCTCGAAACGGGAACGGGGAAAGCGGCCCGCGCGCAGTTTGGTTTGAAAAAGTTTCCGGCCGCTGGAAAAACCGGCACGGCTTACGATTTTACCGACGCACTTTTCGCGGGATACGATAGCGCGATCACGTGCGCGGTGTGGGCTGGATTCGATAAGCCGCAAAAAATTTATCGCGGCGCGTTTGGTCGCGAGCTGGCGTTGCCGGTCTGGGTCGACATCATGAACGCGGCGGCGGAGCGGTATCCGGCGAAGGAAATTCCGCAGCCGGCCACGCTGAAGCAGGTCGAGATTTGTGCGCGCTCCGGATTACTCGCGACGGATAAATGTTACGACACCATCAAGGGCGCGAACGGTGACTCCGTGCAAAAACGCACCGGCTACATGGAGATCGCGACGGAGAAGCAAAAGCCGACTGATATTTGCAATGTTCACGGCGAAGCGCGCGCGCGTTTCGCGCGAGAATCTCCCGAATCCGAATTTCCGCGGGCGGCCTCCGCGGTTGACCTGAAGGAATTGCAGCCGGTCATCGCGAAAGGGCCGACGTTGTTGGCGGACAAAGATCCTTACAATTCGTCGAAGGCGACTTTGAAACCAACGCCGGCGCCGGAAACCGAAGTTGTTGAAGAACGCAAGATCGATGCGCCGAAGGCGGAAAAGGTCGACAACGGGGCGACGCAAACGAGGGCGGCAACGGTCGAAGAACGGGGGCGCGCATTGACTAACGAAAAGATCGACAAGCAACCGCCGCAACCGAACGCGCCGGTTATGAAAGCGATCCCAATTCCGCAGTCCAATGAGCAGCCGGGCGAAATTCGCAAAGCGCAACCGGTCGGTCCGCTCGACGAAATGCGCGAGGAGAATTTGCTCAAGTCGGCGACACCGATACCTGCGGACGAGGACGAGTAGCATGGCGTCGCCCGACGCAGCCGCCGATTTCAAACTCACGGTGCTCAGTCCGGGCGGCCGCGATCGCGAACAATATTTCGACGAACCGACTGCGCCCGATTCGCCCGCGCATCCGCCGGTGAATTTCCACGCTTTCGCCGCCTGCACCGGCGGTTCGTTTCATCGCGATCTAAGGATGGCGCTCGCGGACAAAACGCCGGTGCTTCTTTTGCTGCGCGGAAATTTCAAGGCAACGCAAAGTGCGCTGGCGGAACTGAAGACAGAGAAACGAACGGTCGCGATTTCGTTAAAGGAAACCGGGCTGCACCAGATCGCTGAGCAATTGCGCGATCGTGGAAAGCTTTCGCGTTTCATCGAGATCGTTGGAGAAGCGGACGGCTGTATCGGAACGACGTCGGAAGCGGCCGAGATTTTTCGATTAGTTAGGGGAAAACACGATCCCGAGACGGTTGTCTTCATCCCGACGCCATATCCACTGGAAGATCGACAATGGAACATGTCGATCCAACCGAACGAGCAATCGGGGATTTTCGTCGGAACACGCGAGTGGGATGTGCCTTCGCGCAATCACGCCGCGGCCCTGCTATTGGCGCGGCAACTTTGCGATACAAGCGGAGAATCCGTGACTGTTTATAATTTCGATCGCAGGACAGGGCGGCGCTGGCTGGCGGAGTTAAAATTCCCAGACGGAAAATTGAAGGTAATCGAACAGCGAAAAAGCTATGCCGATTATGTGCGCGAAATGGCGAAGCATAAAATCGTACTGCAACTCGATCGCAGCCGTGTGCCGGGTCAGGTGGCGGGCGATGCGTTGCTCGCGCGCACGATTTGCGTGGGTGGCGATGGCGCGATCGAGCGGATCGCGTTTCCAAATTCCTGCGGCGAAAACAAAACGCTCGAACAGCTGGCGGCGATTGCGACCGCGTTGCTAAAAAACCCAAACGCGCGCGGAACTGCCATTGTGGAATCGCAATGGCGTGCGATGGAGCGTCTCTCTTTTCCGGCGACGCGGAAACAGCTCGCGATTTTTTACGAGCGCATCGCGCGCAAATAAACGTCCTCGAGATTGGTCGTTTGGTTTCGCTGATCGAACTTTTGCATGACCGCGTCGGCGCCGGCGCGGGCGAGGCGAGATAGAAGATGTCGATCTTGCGCCGCATCGAGCAACGCCTTCGTTAGGCCGACTTCATCGCGCTCGGCTACGAGCACACCGCTCACGTCATTCTCAATCGCTTCCGGAATGCCACCGTGATTTGTGGCGAAGACGGGCAGACCGCTTGCCATCGCTTCGAGCATTGAATTGGGAACGCCTTCCTGATTTCCGTCGCGTCCCGTTTCGCTCGGATGCAGAAAAATGTGCGAGGCGTAAAAGATTTCGCGCAGTTGTTCCTGCGAAATGAAACCAGTGAACGAAACCTGATTGTCGATCTTGAGCTGGCTCGTCAGCAAAACAAGCTCATCGAGTAGCGGACCTTCGCCGGCAATGGTGATTGTCGATCTTGGATAACGCGCAGCGAATTTCGCTAACGCACGCAACGCTGTCGGCAGACCTTTTTTCTCGATCAAGCGGCACGCCTGGACAAAACGCCATTCGCCGTTTTCGAGAAACGCGCGTTCTTGAAAGGAAAATTCGCCTAACGGAATGCCGGTGCGCACGATGTCGATCTTGTCCGCAGCACAGCCAAGATCGACAATCGCCTTTCGCAACGATTCGGAGCGAACGAGCACGCGCTTCACTGCGGTCAGCATTTCCATCGTCGCGGTTCGATAGGCCGGTTTGTGCAGGTCGACCAAAACATCGGCGCCGTGAAATGAAACCACCGACGGTTTCGGCCAGGCTCGAATCAACGGCAGCAAATGCACCGCGATGTGACCGAAGTAAATGTGCAGCAGATCCGCGCGTGTTTTTTCCAACACGTGCAAAAGCGATTCCAGTTCGCCTTTTGAAATCTGCCACGGCTCGTCGCGAACTTGTTTGTGCCAGAAACGACGCAGAAAATGCGTCGGAGGTTTTCCGACCAAGTGAACGGCGGCAAACGGAAAGTCTTTTTCGTGTTCCCGCTTTTGCGCGATAACCAGCGGACGCACGCGCTCGAGCGCCGTGATCTGCCGGTAGATGTGCAACATCTCGGGCTTGAGAAAGGTCGCGCAATAGGAAGCGACAATTGGAGCAGAAGAAACGCTCAACGCTCAACGCTCAACGCTCAACGTCCAACTGCAAACGTTTTCACGCCGCTGTAGTGGCGGCTGTCCTCAGCCGCAATACCAGATTTTGCGCGTGAGGACACACGCCTCTACAGATTTTTAGAAAAAGAATTCGAGAAACTTTATGCCGCGCCACTTCCCGTTTTCGTCGATGAGAAGACTGTCGCCGGAGCTGCCGTATTGCGCCGGCGCTTTCGGATTTAACATTTGTAAAACATTTCCGCCGCGCGCACCGCGCTGGAGTGCGCCCTGTTCCTCGCGGTGAGAGATCGGCGGAGGCGCCTGAGGTTTGATCTGTTTTTTGGCCTTGGTCGTGGTGGTAAAAGTTTGGGCCGAAGCGGTCACCGTCAGCGCGAGCAAGATCGACATCGTCAATTTTTTCATGTTGTTTCTCGATAGGTTAAGGCGCGCAAATCCTTGCCGGCTCGAACGCCTGAGCGCACACTCCTATCAGCGATGGATTACCTTGAGAAGGCCAAACGCGTCCTGGACGTAGAAATTTTTGAGCTCAAGCGGCTGCGCGAACGGCTGGGGGAAAATTTCGGGCGCGCGGTGGAGCTGATCAAAGAGGCGGTCGATGCGCGCGGGAAGGTGGTCGTGCTCGGCGTCGGCAAATCCGGGAACATCGGGGCGAAAATCGCGGCCACGTTAACGAGCACCGGTTCGCCGGCCGTCGTGCTCGATTCGTTGAACGCTTTGCATGGCGATCTTGGAATGGTGGCGGATGGCGATGTCGTTCTGGCGTTGAGCGCGAGCGGCGAGACTGATGAGTTGCTGCGGATTCTGCCGGCGATCGCGCGATTCCAAGTGAAGATCATCGCGATTTGCGGCGACGCCGATTCGACGCTCGCGAAAAATTCCCACGTCTTTCTCGATGTGAATATCGAACAGGAAGCGTGCCCGCTGAATCTCGCGCCGACTTCGAGCACGACCGTCATGCTCGCTCTCGGCGACGCCATCGCGATGGTGTTGCTCGAAGCGCGCGGGTTCAACAAGGAGGACTTCGCCAAATTTCATCCCGCCGGAATGGTCGGGCGCAGTTTGCTTATGCGCGTGCATCAAGTGATGCGGCCGCGCGATTCGATCGCCGTCGTCGCGACAGACGCGCCCATTCGCGAAGTGTTGAAAGCGATGACGTCGGTGCGCGCGGGCGCGGCCGTGGTGGTTGGGCAAGATCGACAACTAGCGGGAATTTTCACGCATGGCGATTTCGCGCGCCATTTCCAGAGCGATCCAAAAATCGGCGAACGTCTCGTGGCCGATCTCATGACGTTGAATCCGGTGACGGTGCACAAAGACAAACTCGCGGTCGAGGTTCTCAATCTTCTCGAACGCCATCGCATCGACGACTTGGTCGTGGTCGATGACGCCAAGGTGCCGGTCGGCCTGGTTGATTCGCAGGACCTCACGCGCTTGAAGTTGCTCTAGCTGGTTTGTCATCCCGAGCCGCGAAGACGGCGAGGGACCTCACAAATGACGGACGATCACGCATCGTACGTGGCGTGATCCACCATCGTGCGCGAGATCCTTCGCCTCCCGCTCAGGATGACAACGCGCTCAGGATGACAGCGCGAGTTGCGTTAACCATCTCCCTGAGTAAAATCGCCGCTCCCGTTTTCTACTTTCTACTTTAGCCTTTCTACTTTCTTCCCCATGGCCGCCGCGAACGATCTCCGTAAAGGACAAGCCATAAAATACAATGGCAACACCGCCATTGTTCTCGAAGTGAATCATCGCACGCCGGGAAATCTGCGCGCGTTCGTTCAAGCCATCATCCGCTACATCAACACCGGCAAGAGCGCGGACGTGCGTTTCGGTTCCACCGACAAAGTCGAACTGGTCGATATCGAACGGAGAGATGTCGAATTCAGCTACAAGGATAATGATGGCTATCATTTCATGGATCCAGAGACGTATGACACGGTCGATCTTCACGAGACGTTGCTCGGCGACGCCAAGGATTACCTCGTCGAAAATTTGAAGGTGCAGGTGCTCTATGCCGAAGGAAAAGCGGTGCAGGTGGAATTGCCACCATCGGTTAGTCTGAAAGTCATCGAGTCAGCCGAAGGTTTGCGCGGCGACACCGCGAGTAACGTGACCAAGCCGGCCAAACTCGAATCCGGCAAGACGATCAATGTCCCGCTCTTCATCAAAGAAGGCGAGCTCATCAAGATCGACACCCGCACCGGCGCATACATGGGTCGGGCGTGATCGGCGCGAATTGTCTTTTCCAAATCCGCCGCGATCTGCGTAATCTCCGCACCTGTGGCGGACGGGCATCGAAGATCGACATCGCATCATCGCCGGCGCAAGCCGCGCCATGTGAAGGTCGTTCCCTACATTGTCCCGACGACGCGAAATCGTCCCGGGCCGGGCCCGATGATGGTGCCGACGCGATGGGTAAAATTCTTCATCGCGCTTTTCTTTTTGCCGATCTGCATCGTGCTGACGCAAACATTCTTTACCGCGTTCGCGCGCGCGACGTTAACGCAACGCCTCTGGGCCGCGCAGGAGTTTTGGTTCTTCTCGTTAGGCGCGGTGTTGTGGCTCATCGCCTTCTTCGGTTTACCACGGCCGGTGATTTTCTACGTCT
This sequence comes from Chthoniobacterales bacterium, assembly GCA_038229295.1. Lineage (GTDB taxonomy): Bacteria > Verrucomicrobiota > Verrucomicrobiia > Chthoniobacterales > UBA10450 > JAJPGZ01. Next base: position 19,902 of record JBBROO010000003.1, read on the forward strand.
TCGGGCATGAGCTCACGCACGCCCTCTGGGTTCTGTTAATGGGCGGACGCGTCAGCCGATTCAGCGTCGGCCGTGACGGCGGTCACGTCGTCACCAACCGCACCAATTTCTGGATCGCGCTCGCACCTTATTTTTTCCCGCTCTACAGCATCCTTGCTCTCGGCGTTTACGGCGGGCTCAGTCTTTTTTACAACGTGCAACCGTACGGCCGGCTCCTTTACGCCGTCATCGGCGCGACCTGGGCTTTTCATCTCACCTTCACTTGCTGGATGATCCCGAAAAATCAAACCGACCTCACCGATCACGGCACGTTCTTTTCCCTCGTCGTTATCTACTTGATGAACGTCTTGCTGCTGAGCGTGCTTCTCATCACCGCTTCGCCGCAAATCACTTTCGGCGCGTTCGGCGCGGATCTCTTAACAAACATCGGCAACTTCTACGGCTGGATTAACGATCTCGTCGAGCGCTTCAAGCGCGGCGCGCAACATTAGTAATTGCGGCAAAGGGCAAGGTCGACATCGCATCCGCGACTTTCAGTTGTCGATCTTGCGGAGCGATTTCCCGTGCCGTGAAAATGTCCCGGCCCTCTTCAAATGGAAGATCGACAATCGTGTCCTGCCACTTCTCGCCGGTCGGCGGGAACCCGACGCGCGATGAAAGTCGCGGCGCGATAACGACAATCCATTTGTCTTCGTAGACACGCGCAAAACAAACGCACGAGTCTCCGAACGTTCCGCTCGCATTGATCGGCAAATAATTTCCGCGCCGGAAAAGATCGACATGTTCATTTCGGAATTGCAGTACGCGTTGCGTCAAAAACATTTTGATGCGGCCATCCGGCCAGTTCTGCAAAAGCTCTTCCGGTTTGATTAGGCAAAGCGAGTCGAGCATCTCGCGGCGCCGTTTGTAATCGACCGGACGGCGATTGTCCGGATCGACGAGCGAGAAATCCCAAATCTCGTTGCCTTGATAAATGTCCGGCGCACCCGGCGAAGTTAGTTTAAGCAACGTTTGCGAAAGCGAATTGACCGCGCCAAATCGCGCGATGTCTTCGATCAGCGGGTACAAGATCGACAAGAACTTATTCTTCGGTGTCGGCTCAAGAATTTTCGCGATGAAGTCGTGCGTCGCGCCAAGCCACTCCTCGTTAGGTTGAATCCAGCTCGTATTCAGTTTCGCTTCGTTCAGCGCCTTGGTCATGTAAGCCTGGATGCGCTCGATATAATCCGCCGAAATATTCTGGTCGGCCGCACCCGAGTGCGTGACCGGCCAGGTGCCAAGTAAAGTTTGGTAAAGAAGATATTCCTCGTTCGAATCGGGAGCATCGACTTCGTCGATTCGCTTTTTGAAACGGCGATTCAACGCGCGCGCGCGCAGAATGAAACGTCGCCAAGCCGCCGGCATTTCGGAAATCGCGACCATGCGCGCGCGCACATCTTCACTCCGCTTCGTGTCGTGCGTCGAGGTGGTGAGCATGGTCGCCGGCCAATCGCGATGTCGATCTTGGTTGCGCTGGTGAAACGTCTCGATGCTCGATCCAAACTGCTGCGGCTCGGCGCCGACTTCATTCAAAGCCGCCAGGCGATTGAAAATGTAAAACGCCGTGTCCTCGACGCCCTTGGCCATGATCGGGCCGGTGTATTGCTGGAATTTCAAAACGAAGTTGGTGTGCTCCTCCCGCGCCGGGTCATCGAGATTTTCCGGAAAACGAAAGAGCAAACTGTCGCGCAGAAAATTGAAAACCGATTCCTCGATTCCGGGATTACGCCGCTTGGCCGAGTTGATCGCGCGCTCAATCACTTGTCGATCTTGCTCGTCCACCGGCCGGCCCGGTTCGACATAAGTCCGATAAACCGGGAAACACGCGATCGTTTCGCGGACTGCCAGCGTAAGCGCTTGCAAAGTGAAATCGCGAAACCAACGGTTCTGTTCCGAAAGTCGATCGGCCATATTGCCGAGCACGTTGACGTCGTTCGCCAGCGCGAGCCGCATCACTTGCAACTTCTTCGCGTAAACGAGGTGTCCAAAATGCAGCGAATGTCCGATGAAACGCCGGAATGTATTTGTGATCGCGGCTTCAGCGGATGAATCGACCAGCAACTGCGTCAGTTGATTTGTGAAATCGTATCCGGTCGTTCCGTGGACCGGCCAATCGCGGCGCAATGGTTCAGTGCCAGTCAGAATTTTTTCGACAGCCATGTAGATGGCGCGGCCGTCGTTAGGCAACGGCAGATTTAACGCGTCGGCGCAACGCCGCTGAAGCTTCTCGAAATATTCCCGCGGCAGATAGAGACCGTCCGGATGATCGATCCGTAAACCGGTGACCGCGCCGACGCGCACAAGATCGACAAGTAACTTGTGCGTCTCTTCGAAAACTTCCGGCACTTCCTGCCGAATGGCGGCGAGATCGTTCACGTCGAAGAACCGCCGGTAATTAATTTCCTCGGCTGCGACGCGCCAGAAGGCGAGCCGGTACGATTGCGCGTTTAACAATTCATCGAGCGCATCGAAACTGCGGGCGTCGCCGGGCTTCCCGTTGATTTGCGCGAGCGCCTGGTCGATCGCCTGTTGCACCGGCGGCGCTTCCTGACAACGCCGCTCCAATCGCCGCTTGATGATTTCCTTTTCGCGAGCGCGTTCCGCGATTTTTTCCGGATCGGTCTCGGTGCGGCGCGGCAAATATTCCAGCGCGGTCAGAATGCTTTGGAACTCGGCATAAAAATCTTCGTCTTGGTGCGGCTCGAGATTTTGCAGCGCGATTTCGAGAACGTAGCGATACGTGCCGGGCGCGATCGGCAACTCGTGGTTGTAGTAGCAAAGATAAAAACTTCCCGCGTCGAAACGGACTTTTAATTCACCACGTTCGAGCACGCGTCCGTATTGATCCCCGAGAATCGGCAACAAGACTTTGTCGTGCAGATCGGATTTGATCGGCCGCCAATCGATGTCGAAAAATTTCGCATGGGCCGAGCTCGGACCGTTTTCCAAAACATCTTGCCACCATTGATTGAGGGGCTCGCCGATGCCCATGTGGTTCGGCACGAAGTCGAGCACCTGTCCCATCTCGTGCGCATGCAACTCCGCAACCCAGGCATCGTATTCATCGCGCGAACCGATCGCCGCGTTCAGTTTGTTGTGATCAGTGATGTCGTAGCCGTGCAAACTTTCGGCGCGGGCTTGGAAATACGGGGACGCGTAGGCGTCGCTCACCCCGAGCTTGCGCAAATACGGAACGAGCTCGCGCGCCTGCGCGAACGTGAACTGCCGATTGAATTGCAATCGGTAGGTGCAAGTGGGGATGCGTGGATGCTTGGTGTTCACAGCGCCTTCGATGATCGCGAAAGAAAACGTCCAACGCTCGACGCCCAACGTCCAACGCCCAATGGAAGAATCTTACACTCGCACCGCGCCCTCATTTAACGTTGAACGTTGAGCGTTGGGCGTTGAGCGTTTTCTGTTACATCTTCTCCGGCACTTTAATGCCTAACAAATCGAGGCCGCATTGCAAAACGCGACCGGTCAGTTCGGAAATGGCCAGACGGGAGCCGCGCGCCGGCTCGTCCGATTTCAGAACCGGACATGCTTCGTAAAAACTGTGGAAGCTGTTTGCCAGCTCGAACAAATACGTCGCCAGAATGTTCGGACGAAAATCGTTTAGCACTTGTGGGACGATCTCGGCGAACTGGCATAATCGCTTTGCCAGATTGATCTCGGCGGTGTCCGCGAGAACCAACATGTCGATCTTGGGTCCAACCTCGCCGGCTTTGCGGAAGATCGAGCGCACGCGGACGTAAGCGTTTTGCAAATACGGCGCGGTGTTTCCCTGCAACGACAACATGCGGTCCCACGAAAACACGTAATCAGTCATGCGGTATTGCGAGAGATCGGCGTACTTGACCGCGCCGATGCCGATCGTTTGTGCGATGTCGATCTTGTCCGCGTCGCTCAAATCCGGATTCTTTTCTTCGACGATCTTGCGCGCGCGCTCGACCGCTTCATCGAGCACATCGCGCAACGGCACGTTGTCGCCCGAGCGCGTCTTCATCAATTTGCGGTCTTCGCCCAAAATATTCCCGAACGGAATGTGCCGGAAGTCCGCCTTGCGTCCTTCACGCCGCGCGATCTCGAAAATTTGTTTGAAGTGCAAGGTCTGCGGCGCGCCGACGACATACCAGGCCGTGTCGCGCTTCAAATCGTCGATGCGGTAATCGACCGTCGCGATGTCGCTGGTGGCGTAATTGAAGCCGCCATCTTTCTTGCGAATGATGGCCGGCTTGTCCCCGAGCTCGGGAATATCACGGAAGAAAACGCAGACCGCGCCCTCGCTCATTTCGGCGATGTCGGATTTGAGCAGACGCTCAACGATGGCAGACAAGCGATCGTTGTAGAAACTTTCGCCGCGCTGGATGTCGTAATGAATGTCGAGAATTTCGTAGGCGCTCTCGAACTCTTTCATCGACAGATCGACGCACTCTTTCCAGATCGAAAAATTTTCCGCATCGCCCGATTGCAGCTTTACCAGTTCAGCGCGGCAGGCATCACGCACCGTGGGATCAGATATCGATCTTTCATTCGTCTCTTTGTAAAGGCGAACGAGCTCGGCGATCGGATCGCGCTCGAGTGCTTGTCGATCTAACAAATTTTTCCAGCCCCAAATGACCATGCCGAACTGCGTGCCCCAATCGCCGATGTGATTATCGCGAATGACATCGTGGCCGAGAAACGATGCGATGCGCGCGAGCGCGTCACCGAGAACGGTGCTGCGAATGTGACCGACGTGCATCGGCTTGGCCACATTGGGTGAACCGAAGTCGATCACGATCTTGCGCGGAGATGTCGATCTTGCCACGCCGAGGCGATCGTCGCGCAAAATCTCGATGGCTTGTTTCGCGATCGCATCGGGACGCAAAGTGAAATTGATAAAGCCAGCGCCGGCGACGGTCGGCTTTTCCGAAATAAGATCGACATCGAGATGCGCGATGATTTTCTCCGCGACCTTGCGCGGATTTTCGCCCAGCTGTTTTCCCAGAATGAGCGCGGCGTTGGTTTGGTAATCGCCGAAGCGCGCATCGGTCGCCGGCGTGATCTCGCCGGCGTTCGTTAGGCCGGCGGCGGCGAGAGCGTCAGACAGTTTTCTCCCGAGAAGGGATTGCAACGTTTCCATGGCTGGCGCGAAGGCCGCTACTTCTGCGCGCGATCGCGAAAGATGGATGAAATCTCGTCGGCCGATTGCGCGCTGGCAAGGCTGTCGCGCACGGAGCGATCGTTCAGAAATTTGGCGATGGAGGCGAGGGTGCGCAGGTGCGTCTGGAATTGATTCTTCGGCACGATGAAGAGGACGACGAATTTCACCGGCGCGTTATCGAGCGCATCGAACTCAATGCCGCTTGTCGATCTTCCGAACGCGGCCACGACTTCTTCGAGACGATCGGACGAGCAATGCGGAATGGCGATGCCGAATCCGATACCGGTGCTCATGGTTTCCTCGCGTTGTTTGAGCGACGCGAGAATGGTTTCTCGATCCTCGGATTTGATTTTGCCCTGAGTAACGAGAAGATCGACCAGCTCGACGATGGCCGGCCAACGCTCGGTCGCTTTCATCGCGGGAATGATCTGCTCGGTGGTTAAAAGAGTGGCCAGTGACATGCGCCTTCCCGTCCGGGGAGCGAAAGCTTATCGCGAGGGGAACGGATGACAAGCCGGATTTGGCTGCGTCAAAATCAATCGCGGCGCACTTTGTGATTGAGCTGACGGGAGAGCAGCCAGCGCACGCCGAACATGTCGATGGTGGCGCGCAGGGCGCGATTGCCGAGGCCGTATTTGCTCAGGCCAAATTTTCGGGCGCGGTGATTGACCGGGATTTCGACTAATCGATAGCCCGCGCCTTTGACCAGCGCGGGGATGAAGCGATGCATGCCTTTGAATGGCACCAGCGCGGCGATGCATTCGCGCCGCATCGCTTTCAAACTGCAACCGGTGTCGCGCACGCCATCTTTGGTGAATCGGCTGCGGACGAAATTTGCCACGCGACTGGTGATTCGTTTGACCACGGTGTCTTTGCGTTTCGCGCGATAACCGCAAACCAGATCGGCGCCGCGTGAAATCTCAGCGAGCAGCCGCGGAATGTCGGCCGGATCGTTTTGCAGATCGCCGTCGATCAGCACCGCGACGTCTCCGCGCGCTTCATGCAAGCCCGCATACATGGCCGCACTTTGTCCGGCGTTTTTTTCGAAGCGCACAACGCGAGTTCGCGGATCGGTTTCGATTTTATCGATGGTGCGATCGCTCGAGCCATCATCGACAAAAACAATTTCGTAATCGAGGCCGGCGAGCGCGGCGCGCAACTCTGCCTGCAAGATCGACATGTTGTCTTCCTCGTTGAACAACGGGACGACGACGGAAACCTCGGGCGAATTCATAACGGCAGCGTGCGGTAGTTTCGGCAAAGGAAAATGCGCCAGGTGCGAATCGGTTCGCCATATCGGCGCGTTTCCAAAATCGCCACGGTGTCACACGATTGAAACGCCGCTTTCACATTGTGAACGAGACTGCCGTTCGCGCCATCGCGGATGTAAAGCGCGCTGCGTCCCGCGAATGGGTTCACGCCGCCTTCCTCCGAATACGAATCGGTTTCCTTCGGCGCGGCGTCGCGCGGTGCGTCGGTGAATTCATCGTAGCGCGGCCACAGATAGAATTGGTTCGCCAAATCCTGCGACTCGACCAAATACACCGGCGGATGTTTCGGGCCTTCCGGGCGTTTATCGCGCAAATAAAACGCAATCTCCGATGCGCGATCGCGATCGTCGGCGATAAGGAAAAGTTTTTCGCCGAGCTGCGCTTCCAAATCGATGCGCAGTTTTTCCAACGCGGTCACTCCGGTTTTCCACGCGCGCACGCGATTGCTCGGGTCACGACGCGGAAGATGAAAACCGGAGGTGCGGATTAAATCGGAATCCAGCGCCAGCACGCTCATGAATAATCCCAAAGCGAAACCGGCGATGGCGGTACGCGTTAACCAGACGCGACTGATGATGCGCTCCCGCCAATAATAAACCGCGAGCAAACCGAAACTCAGAAAGGCGAGTGCATCCCAATTCGGCGCGGCGACTTTGTTGATCGACAACAACAAATAGAAAACGAAGACGGGAACGCCGAACCAAAAAAGAAATAGCGCTTTGAGTTGTTGATGAGTGCGACGCCAACTGCCGATGACGCCCCAGGCCAGTCCAAGAAATAAAATTGGCGAGTAGAAGAGAAAATGTTCGCCGAGAAATTTCAGGACTTCGAGTGGATGAATGCCGGCCTCTTCACCGAGACTGCCGCGTGATTTCAAGTGCGTAAGCGTGACCCACGCGTGCTGCGCGTTCCAGATTATCGGCGGAAGGGTGCAGACCGCGAAGAGACCGAGGAGCCAATACAAACCGGGTCTGGTAAATTCCTGCCGAAGCCGCGGCGCGATCGCGAGCACGAGCAAGATCGACATGATCTCGAGCGCGTTGGTGTATTTGCACAGAAAACCGAAACCAATGAGCAATCCGGTGGCCGGCCAGTACCAGGAAAATTCCGGACTGCGTTCGAGTGCGAGCCAGAACCCGAACATGGCCGCCGTCCAAAAGAAGATCGACAATGGATCGATCGTCATGACAAACGCGCCGACGTTGAAGAGCGGGGTCACGTTCAACGCGATGACGGCCCAGAACGCGGCGGTGGCGCTGAACAAACGGCGCGCGAAGTAAAATAGAAGCAAACTTGTTCCGGCGGCGAGGATCGGGCTGAAGAAACGGACGCCGAATTCGTTCGCGCCGAAGACCGCGGTGCTGGCGCGCATGGCGAAAGCGACGCCGGGCCCTTTGCTGAAATACGCCGGCGCCAGTCGCTCGGACCACATCCAATAATGCGCTTCGTCGCCGCTGAGTTCTTTCGTCTGCAAGATCGCCAATCGCAATGCCGTCAGTGCGATCAAAAAAATCCAGGTCGCGCGAGTCATGTTCATTTCGTTAGATCGACAATCAAACCTGGATGCTGTTGGAAAAGATTCGGGAACCACTTCTTTCCAAATCGTCGCCAAAGCAATTCGAGCGCGCCGAGAAGGAGGAACGTTTCACCGGCCGCGAGAAAAAAGGTGCCGAAGATATCGCTCGGCCAATGTGCGCCCAGATAAATCCGCGAATAGCCGATGGCGAAAGTGAGGAACCAATAGAGCCAACCCCAGCGCCGATAAAACAGCGTGCAGCAAATGGCGATGACGGTGTTGTTGGTCATGTGGCCGGATGGAAATGATGGACCGGAGCGATGGAAATCGGATTGATCGGAATACCGGATCGTTGGTTTTTTGAAGAGCGTGAGAAATTCCGGACGCGCTTTTTGCAGTTCGACCATGCGCACGCTTTGCACTTGCTTGGGTCGATGTCGATCTACCGCGGTTTTCAAAAGGCCGGTGAATTGTTCGGCGATGAGGAAACACACCGCGAGACAAATGACGAAGGCGCGGCCGTGAAATCGGCCGAAGATAACGACGGCGATAAGGCCGATGATGATAAACGGCCGCCAGATTTCGACGTTGCTCATCGCGGCCATGAACAAGTCGAGCGCCGGACTCGTCCATCGTTCGTTAATGAGATGAAAAATCGCCTGGTCCAAGTTTTCAGCTTAATTGATCCGATGTGGAAAGTAATCGCGATCTATTTCATTTCCGCATTGTCGATCCTGGCGGAGCCGGCGCCATCGGCGAAAGAAATTCTCGAGTCGGTGCGGATGAAACAATCGCAACAGCAAATTGATCTGCAAGGTCAGCTTCGGCAAAACGACAGCGTCGTTCCGTTTCAATTGATCCAGAGCGGTGGGATCGTGCGTTACATTTTCATGAAGCCGGAGGAGTCGCTGCAATTGACCCTCGGCGAAAATGATTCGCAGCTGGACGAACTTTCGGCCGACGGCGTGAAGAAGGTGGCGCAGTTCGATCGCAAGATTCGCGGGATGGATGTGACCTACGAAGATCTCGCGCTGAAGTTTCTTTATTGGCCGGAAGCGAATGTGGTCGGCGAAGAAACGGTGCGGACGCGGAAGTGTTGGAAGCTGCAACTGCGCGCGCCTTCGAAGCAATCGCAATACGCGAACGTTTTGCTTTGGATCGACAAGGCGAGCGGCGCGCTCATGCGCATGGAGGGATACAATCGCGATGGGCAACTGGCGAAACGATTCGAAGTTGTGTCCGCGCAAAAGATCGACAACCGCTGGTTCCTCAAACAAATGCGGATCGAAGCGCTGGAGCCGGGGAGCGATCACGTGCAATCGCGCACGTATTTGGAGATTAAGAAATAGTTAGGCTCTGCCGCCAGAGACGGCGGCAGCTACAACGCTGGCGCTTCGGGCCGGGCGGCGTTGACGATTTCGGCGAAGCTGCGCGCTTCGAGACTGGCGCCGCCGACGAGCGCGCCGTCGATATCGGGTTGCGATATTAACTCGCGCGCATTAGCCGGCTTGACGCTACCGCCGTATTGAATGCGGATGCGATCGGCCGTGGTCTCGTCGGAAAGTTTGGTGAGCGTTCGACGGATGAAGGCGTGCGCTTCCTGCGCTTGCTCGGGCGTGGCGTTGCGGCCAGTGCCGATGGCCCAGACCGGTTCGTAAGCGATTACCGTTTCCGACAATTCCTTTGCGCTAAGATCGACAAGGGAACCTTGCAGCTGCGTCGACAAAACTTTTTCGACTTTACCTTTGTCGCGTTGTTGGAGCGTTTCACCGACACAGACGATCGGGCGCAAAGTCGCTTCGTGTGCGGCGCGAACCTTGCGATTTACGATTTCGTCGGTTTCGCCGAACAACGCGCGCCGTTCGCTGTGACCAAGCACGACGTAGCGCACAAAAAGATCACGCAACATCGCCGCGGAAATTTCGCCGGTGAACGCGCCGCTGCGCTCCCAGTGCATGTTTTGCGCGCCGACCTTGATGCTTTGCGCGTCGGCGAGCGCTTCGGTCACTTTCGCGAGCGCGGTGAACGGCGGCACGATGACAACATCGACATCGGAAATGTCGCCAAGATCGAGAAGCAGCGAGCGCACGAACTCGGCCGATTCGGCCTGAGTCATGTTCATTTTCCAGTTGGCGGCGACGATTTTTTTGCGCATCGAGAAACAGGTTTAGAATTGGAAATAAATAAACGGCGTGTATTTCGCCGGGATAAATAAGAGCGCGATGCCGGCGACGCAACCGTAGGCGGCAGCGAAGATCGAATCAGGCACGCGTCGCCACCAATTCGCGAAGAAGCCGCGCCAATTCATCCAATGTATGAGGGCGAGCGCGGGGACGATCATCAATTTCCATGCGCCGAGCTGTTCGACACCGGTGCTGTGGAAAAGAACGGCGCTGCGCAAGGCGGCTCCGGCGCGATGAAGATCGCCCGCGCGCACCAAAGCGAGGCTGACGCAGAGCCAGTACGCGGTCAAAGGCCACGCCATCCACCGCATCACACTTTGAACGCGGTGAATGTTTTCGGTCCGTTGCTTCCATTCGCGATGAATGATGAGAGCAGCTCCGTGCAGCGCTCCCCAAATGACAAACGTCCAGGCGGCCCCGTGCCAAAGTCCAGCCAGGACCATGGTCACCATCAGATTGCGATACGTAAACCAACGCGACCCGCGACTGCCGCCTAACGGAATGTAAAGATAATCGCGCAACCAACTCGATAGGCTGATGTGCCAGCGATGCCAGAAGTCGGCGATGTCGCGCGCCATATATGGAAATCGGAAATTAAGCGTGAGCTCGTAACCAAGCAGCCGCGCGCACGCAATCGCCATGTCGGTATAGCCGGAGAAGTCGCAATAAACCTGGATGGCGTAAAAGAAGAGTCCGATCCACGCGCTCGGCGCATCAAAATTCCAAGGCGCCTGGTAGAAGCGATCGACCGCCGGGGCGAGCGCATCGGCGATGCAAGCTTTCTTAATGAATCCAGTGAGAAAGAGAACGAGCGCGCCGCGAACATCGACATTGGAAAATCTCCGGATCGATTGGAGTTGGGGCAAAAAGCTGAATGCGCGAACGATCGGACCGGCGAGCATTTGCGGGAAGAACCCGATGAAACAGGCGACATCGAGGAGATTCGAAACCGCGCGCATCTTCCCGCGGTAGACGTCGATGGTGTAACTCATCGAGTGAAAAGTGTAGAAGCTCACGCCCAGCGGGATGATGATATTGAGCGTGTGCACGCTCGCCGGCAGACCGAACCACGCGAGAAATGTGACCGCGGAGGAAATGAAGAAGTTGAAATACTTAAAGAAGGCAATCGTGCCGAGATTGGCGCAAAGACTGAGGATCAACCACCCACGCCGAGCGCGCGGATTTTTTGTCCGCTCCAGCATCAGGCCAATGAAGTAGTCAAGGGCACTTGCGCCCATGAGCAGGAAAAGAAATTTCCAATTCCAGAGGGCGTAGAAAAAGTAGCTGCAAATAAGGAGCCAAACTTTGCGTGCAGGGTTGTGCGGGAGCGACCAATAGACGCTGAAGACCAGGAGGAAGAACCAGAAGAATCGGAACTCAACGAAAAGCATGGCGCTATTTTGCGGGCGCGGTTTGGTTAACGAACTCGTCGGCGAGCAAGCGGGTCATCATTTCGGCGCCTTCGTTTGTCAGGTGGGCGCGGTCGACGCGCACCGCCGGATTGTAAAGCTGCGGGAACTTTTTGAGGTCGTTAAACGCGAGCACGGGCGCGAATGTGTCGCCGCGAAAATAGTAGCGCGTTTGGTTCGTGTCCGGCGGGACGACGCAGATGAGTTTGGCACCGCGCGCGCTGAGTTTTCGTGCCATATCGCGATAACCTTTTTCCGTCATCGGATCGATCGGACGATGTCGATCTTGCGACATTCCCTCGCGCAACAGCCGTTGAAAATCGACGACCTGTTCCGGCCCCATCGGCGTGCCGGCCTGCCGGAAGTGTTTCCAGTTCCACCGAGCGTCACGCTGTTCTTCGTCTTCAAGATCTTCCTCCGGCATCCCGCTTTGCACGCGGTCGCGATATTGCGCGATTTCTTCCGGACTTATCTTGTTGGCGCTGGGCGCATACCCGCGCTGCGCTAACAAGTCGCGACTTCCGCCCATCTCACCCCGCCGCCGCGCGAACAAGTCTAACAAATCTCTTATGCCACCGACGTTCGCGTAATTCTTCAGGAACAAACCGAGATGATCGCGCGCCGTGCTGGAAAAGAAGGTGCGGGCGAGAATTTTGTAGAGCGGACGTCGACCATCGGGATTAACGGCTTTGGCAATCGTTAGCCACGTCAGCGGCCAGGTGTGCCAATATAGAAGTCGCCGCGTGCCAAGTTTTTCCGGCGTGATTCGCGGGTACAATTCCTCCAGCTCGAGGAAAACCGTCTTCAGCTTTGTCGGCTCGCAGGCGAGTGCGCGCTCGAGGACATAAAAACTTTCCGGCGTATGCATGCCGGCGATTCCAAGATTGAAACTTTGCGTTGGCTTGCCCTGTTCGGCCATCGCCGCATCGAACGTTTCCGGCACGATATGGTGATAGATGCGGCTCGAGCCGACGAACAACGTGTCGAACTCGTCCTTGTGCGCGGCGAAATATTGCAGCTTCGTCGACACCTGCACGATTTCCGGCGGCGGCAACAACGCGTGCAGGACCACGCACGTGATCACCAGTGTCGTTAGACCAATGGCGGCATGAAAAAAATAATGGCCGCGATGCGGATACTGGCGGCCATAGCCGCGCGCTTGCTCGACATGCGGTAACGGCTCGCCCGAATCAGCCACGATCAGATTTTAGCGGCCAACGCCTTCTCGGCCGGCGTCGAGTTCATCTTCCAATTGAGGGCGGCGATTTTTTTGCGCATCGAGAAAGGGAGCGGTTAGAACTGGAAATAAATAAACGGGGCGTATTTGGTCGGGATAAATAAGAGCACGAGCGCGACGGTGCAACCATAAGCCGCGGCGAATGCGGGATCGGGGCCGCGGCGCCACCACTTCGCGAAAACTTCACGCGAGTTCAGCCAATGAACGATGCCGAGCGCGAGAACGATGAATAGTTTCCAAGCGCCGAGCTGTTGCACGCCATCGCTCGTTAACAAAACGAAACTGCGCAGAGCGGCGCCGGCGTGGTGGAGATCAGTCGAGCGAAAGAAAATCCAGGCGATGCAGACCCAGAAAAAAGTCAGCGGCGCAGCGATCCAAGGCATCGTTAGGCGGACGATGTCGATCTTAGCGGTAAGCCGCTGCCATTCGCGATGAACAACGAGAGCGACACCGTGCAGCGTTCCCCAGATAACAAACGTCCACGCGCCGCCGTGCCAAAGCCCGCCCAGCATCATCGTGATCATGATATTGCGATACGCGAACAAGCGCGTGCCGCGATTTCCGCCTAACGGAATGTAAAGATAATCGCGCAGCCAACTGGACAAACTGATGTGCCAGCGATGCCAGAAATCGGCGATGTCGCTGGCGGTGTAGGGAAATCGGAAATTGAGCGTGAGCTCGTAGCCGAGCAGACGCGCGCACGCGATGGCCATGTCGGTGTAGCCAGAGAAATCGCAATAAATTTGGATGGCGTAAAAGAGAACGCCGACCCACGCGCTGGTGGCGTTGAAATTCCAGGGCGCGGCAAAGTAACGATCGACCGACGGCGCAACCGCATCGGCGATGCACGCTTTCTTGATGAAGCCGGTGAGAAATAAAACAAGCGCGCCGCGTACATCGACATTGTCGAATTTTCGCAAAGCTTGCAGTTGCGGGAGGAAAAGCGCGGCGCGGACAATCGGACCGGCGACCATTTGCGGAAAGAACCCGATGAAACATGCGAGATCGAGTGGACTGGAAACGGCGCGCATTTTCCCGCGGTAAACATCGATGGTGTAACTCATCGAATGGAAGGTGTAGAAGCTGACGCCGACCGGAATGACGATGTTGAGCGTGTGCAGACTGGCGGGCAATCCGAGCCAGGCGAGCAGATCGGCCGCGGAGGAAACGAAGAAGTTGTAGTACTTGAAGAGCGCGATCGTTCCGAGATTTGCGCAGAGACTGACGATGATCCACCGGCGTCGGACATGTCGATCTTGCGTACGCGTCAGCATCGCGCCGACGATGTAATCGAGTGCGCTCGAGCCCATGAGCAGAAAAAGAAATTTCCAATTCCAGGCCGCGTAGAAAACGTAACTACAAACCAGCAACCAAACTTTGCGCGCGGTGTTGTTGCCTAACGACCAGTAAACGCCGAAGACAATGAGGAAGAACCAGAAGAATCGAAATTCGACGAAAAGCATTTGGCCTTTATTTCGGCGGAGCAAATTCGGCCGCGAACTGTTCGGCCAATAAGCGTGTGAATTGTTCCGCGCCTTCCGCGGTCATGTGCGTTGGATCGACACGGACATGTGGGTCGTAAAGCGCCGAATAAAGTTTTGGATCGTTGAAGGCAAAGACCGGAGCGGGCGCGTCGTTGCGGAACTGAAGTTGTTTTAAATTTGTATTCGGCGAGACGACGCAGATTAATTTCGCCCCAGCCGCGCGAATTTTTTCGGCGCAGTCGCGAAAACCTTCATCCGTTCTTGGATCGACAACGTGCGAATGCGCTTCGGCCATTCCTTTTTCAAGTCGCGCCCGATATTGCACGAGTTGGTCGCCGCTCATCGGCTCACCACTCGGCGCGTAATCGTCATCCTCGACCACGCCGTTTTGCACCTTGGCGCGATATTGCGCGATCTCATCGGCGGTCATCAAACGAAAGCTCGGGAGATAGCCGTGTTGGCGATCAAGATCGCGCCACGTGGTGGAGCTGCGACGGTCGCGCGTGACTAACGAATCCTGCACATCTTTGGCTGCGCCGACGTTCGAAATATTTTTCAGGAACGCCTGGAATTGAACTCGCGATGTATCGGAACGCACGATGCGCGTGACGATTTTCCCCCAGGATTGCCGTCCGTCGGGATTGAGAGATTTACCGAGCGCGAGCCGGGTCAATCGCCAGTTGTGCCAATAAAAAAAACGCCGCGTCGCCAGTTTTTCCTTCGAGAAATTTGGATACAGCTCTTCGAATTCGAGGAAGACCCACTTTAATTTCGCCGGCTTCAGGCGCAGGACTTGGTCGAGAACGTAGAAACTTTCCGGCGGGTGCATTCCGCTGACGCCGAGATTAAAACTGTGCGCGGTCACGCCATGCTCAGTCGCCGCGCGATCAAACACCTCCGGCACGACGTGATGATAAATTCGGCTCGAGCCGATGAAGAGCGTGTCGAATTCGTCTTTGTGCTGCGCGAAATATTGCAGCTTCGCTGTCACCTCCGGGATTTCCGGGAACGGCAGCAAGCGATGGAGGCAGAGAGACGCTGTGCCGAACGCGAGCAAACCGATGGCTGCGTTAACGAAATAATGACCGCGATGCGGATAGCGCGTGCTGTAGCCGCCGGCGCGCTCGACGTGCGGTAACGGATCGGCCGAGTCAGCCACGAGCTAAGTCTTGGTCGTTAGGCCGGCGATGCCCGGCAACTCTTTGCCCTCGAGCAATTCCAGCGTCGCGCCACCGCCGGTGGAAATGAATGTCATCTTGTCGGTCAGCCCGGCCTGCTTCACTGCGGTGACGGAATCACCGCCGCCGATGATGGTAGTGGCATCTGATTTCGCCATCGCCTCCGCAATCGAGAATGTGCCTTCGGCGAAATCGGGAATTTCGAAAATGCCGACCGGGCCGTTCCAGAGAATTGTTTTCGCTTTGGCGATCTCATCCTGGAAAAGTTGAATGGTCGCCTGGCCGATATCGACCGCCTGCCAACCGTCGCTGATTCCACTGGTCGGCGACAAACGCGGCGTGTTTTGAATGGTAGCGCCGGCGCGAATCTCTTTCGTTTCCACCGCGTCCACCGGCAACAAAAATTTCACTCCACGCTTCTTCGCAAGATCGACAAGTTCATTTGCGAGATCAACCTTGTCCGCCTCCACGCGACTCGCGCCGACCGGAATTCCCTGCGCCAGAAAAAATGTGTTCGCCATCGCCCCGCCGATCAAAATCGTGTCCGCCTTTTCCAGCAGCGCCTTGAGCACGCCGATTTTATCGGAAACTTTCGCGCCGCCCATGATGACGACGAATGGCTTCGCCGGTTGATCGAGTTCTTCGTGAAGATACTTCAACTCCTTCTCCATCAAAAATCCCATGGCCGATTGCCTAACGAACTTGGTGATGCCCGCCGTCGAAGCATGCGCGCGATGCGCCGCGCCGAAGGCGTCGTTCACATAAACATCTCCCAGTTTCGCCAGGGCCTCGGCAAATTTCGGATCGTTCGCTTCCTCTTCTGGTTGGAAGCGCAAGTTCTCCAGCAACGCCACATCGCCTTCCTGCATGTGCGCGATAATTTTCTCGGCGTCGGCGCCGACGGTGTAGTGACTGAAGATGACCGGATGATTGATGAGCGTGTGTAAATAATCCGCCACCGGCCGCAGCGAATATTTCTCGACGCGTTGTCCTTTCGGCCGGCCGAAGTGCGACATCAAAATCGTTTTCGCGCCATGTTCGCGCAGAAAACTAATCGTCGGCAGCGCCTCGCGCATGCGCGTGTCATCGGTGATGTCGATCTTGCCGTTGCGTTCCTCGATCGGCACGTTGAAATCGACGCGCACGAGCACGCGCTTGCCGCGAACATCGAGATCGCGAACGGAAAACTTCGCCATACTAGTTTGTCATTCCGAGCGGAGCGAGGAACCTCGCAAATACGCGCTGATCTTCAATCTGCACCGCGCTCGCTTCGAAGAGAGCGCTGTCGAAATTGTAAACGTTCATCGTTTTGTGAGGTCCCTCATCGTCTACGCGATTCGGGATGACAGAAATTACTTCGAGAGCATCTCCATCATCTGCACACAACGATTGCTGTAGCCCCACTCGTTGTCGTACCAGCCGACCACTTTGACGAAACGATTCCCGAGCGTGAGCGTCAGTTTACTGTCGAAGATGCACGAGTGCGGATTGCCGACGATGTCTTGCGACACGAGCGGCTCGTCGGTGTATTCGAGAATGCCCTGGTAATTTTTTTCGGCCGCCGCCGCTTTGAATGCCGCATTGATCGCATCCGCGGTTGCATCTTTCGACAGCACCGCGGTGAAATCAGTGACCGAACCATCCGGCGTCGGCACACGAAACGAGCCGCCGTTCAATTTCCCTTTCAATTCCGGAATCACTTCGCCGATCGCTTTGGCCGCACCCGTGCTCGACGGAATGACGCTGAGCGCCGCCGCGCGCGCCCGCCGCAAATCCTCATGCGGGAAATCAAGAATGCGTTGGTCGTTAGTGTAACTGTGGATCGTGCTCATGAAACCGTGCTCGATGCCGAAATTCGTGTGCAATACTTTCGCCAGTGGCGCCAGACAATTGGTCGTGCAGCTCGCGTTTGAAACGACCGTGTGTTTGGCCGCGTCATAAATTTCTTCATTGATGCCCATGCAAATCGTCGCGTCCGGATTTTTCGCCGGCGCGCTGATTAAGACCCGCTTCGCGCCCGCTTTGCTGATGTGCAGTTCCGCTTTTTCGCGCGCTGTAAAAAATCCAGTCGACTCCAGCACAACATCGACAGCGAGATCTTTCCACGGCAACGCGCCCGGATCGCGCTCCTTCAAAATTTTAATCTTATGCCCGCGCACGACAATGTTCGCATCGTCATACCCGATCTCGCCGTCGAATTTACCGTGGACCGAATCCCACTTCAGCAAATGCGCGAGCGTGTGCGTGTCGGTGAGATCGTTGATCGCGCTGACGCGCTCCACTTGTTTTTGAGTCATGGCGCGAAGAACATTGCGTCCGATGCGCCCGAAGCCGTTGATTGCGTAGTTAGCCATAGAAAAAGTTGAAAGGGTGAAGAGTTAAACCGTTAACCGCGATTTCCGATGAAAACAATGGTCGCACTTTCAATTCTCATTACGTCGATCTTGCCCGCGCCATCCATTCACGCGGCGTCGCGCGATTCTTCACACATGAAACGCATCCTCGTCTTCGGCGACAGTCTCTCCGCCGGTTTTATGCTCAAGACGAGCGAAGCGTATCCGTTGTTGCTCGCGGATAAATTACGCGCGGCGCGATTGGAATACGAAATCACGAACGCGAGTCAGAATGGCGGGACGACCGAAAGCGGCTTGCATCGACTCGCACCGCATCTCAAGCGCAGGATCGACATCTTCATTCTGGAATTGGGAATCAACGACGCGTTCCGCGGCGTCCCGATCGATGAAATCCGGGGAAACCTTCAGGAGATCATTGAGCGGGTGAAGCGCGTGAATCCGCGCGCGCGTTTTGTCATTTGCGGAATGCAGCTGCCGAATTATTCGGCCGACGATTATATAAATGAGTTCGGAAAGCTCTATGTCGATCTTGCCGCGAAAAATAATGCCGCGCTCGTTCCGTATTTACTCGAAGGCGTCGCCGGCGATCCGCTGTTGAATTTGCCCGATCGCATTCATCCAAACGCGGCCGGTCACAAAATTCTGGCGGAAAATGTTTGGCGCGTGCTCGAGCCCGTCGCAAAAGAAGTAGCAGGAAACGCCCAACGCTGAACGCCCTGTCATCCCGAGCCGCGCAGACGGCGAGGGACCTCGCCGTCGATCTTTAATCACGCAAACGCAGCCTGTGTGACACAACTGAAGTGGGTGGGGTCCTTCACTTCGTTCAGGATGACAGCGCGCTATGAGATAGCTGGCTGCTGTTGCGTCAGGCAGTGAAACGCGCCGAGTCCCCAGATTAATTCGCGGCAATCGATGCCGATGACTTCGCGATTTGGAAATGATTCGCGCAAGATCGACAACGCCATCTCGTCGTTGTCATCGGCGTATGTCGGGGCGAGCACGACCGTATTTGCGATATAGAAATTGGCGTAGCTCGCCGGCAACACGAGATCTTCGCGCACCATTCGCCGCGTCGTCGGCAATTCGACGATGTCGATCTTCATCTGGCGAAGTCGGCGTAAATTTTCCTGAAGCGGCTCGTAGTTTGGATTGCTCGAATCTTTTTCGACGATCGCGACCACCGTTTTTTCGGAAACGAAGCGGACGAGATTATCGATGTGGCCATCGGTGTCGTCGCCTTCAGTTCCTTGGCCTAGCCAGAGGATTTGAGAGACGCCGAGAAAATCGCGCAGACGTTTCTCGATTTCCTCACGCGATAAATCCGGATTCCGATTTTTATTTAGCAAGCAACCCTCCGTCGTTAGGCAAGCGCCGGTGCCATTCACCTCGATGGAGCCGCCTTCCAAAATCATCTTTGGATAAAACACCGGAAGATCGAGAAGCTCGGCCACGCACGTCGGCACGACTTCATCGAGATCGCACGGCGGATATTTGCCGCCCCATGCGTTGTAATCCCAATCGACCACGGCAAGTTTTGCATCGACATCGCGC
Source organism: Chthoniobacterales bacterium (assembly GCA_038229295.1). Classification (GTDB taxonomy): domain Bacteria; phylum Verrucomicrobiota; class Verrucomicrobiia; order Chthoniobacterales; family UBA10450; genus JAJPGZ01. The sequence goes on from JBBROO010000003.1 coordinate 39,270, forward strand.
GTCAGAAAAATCGGACCATGGTCGCGGCACCACGGTTCGTTAGTCGGAATGGAATGGAAAGTAATGCGCGCAAGATCGACATGGTGAAGCGCGGCGCGCGCCTCGGCTTCGTGCACGCCGTTGCAAACATTGATGCACACTTGCTCGGATTTCGTTAGGGCAGCGACCATCGCGCGCAGCGTTGGCAGAACGCGATCGAACGAGCCGGGAAAACTAATTCCTTCGCGCCGCGGCCACGAAAGCCAGGTGGCGGCGTGCGGCTCCCACTCGGCTGGCATGCGATAGCCGAGTTCGGCCGGCGTTTGGTTCGGACTCATTTCGGGAAACGTTCAACGCTCAACGCTCAACGTCCAACGCCGAATGCAGGCCGAGAGAGTTGAAGTTTTATTGCTTTGGCTAATCAAATACCGCGCCGTAAATTAGACCAAAATGATGAAGGCGATGCGAACCGGCGACGCGGCGAAAGGCGGCGTCTTGGTGCTCGCGCCGGCCGCGAAAGACGCGGATCGCGCCGCGAGCATTCTGGAAAAGGCGAGCATCCCCGCGACTGTTTGCCACGATCTTATCGATCTTGCGCAGCAGTTGAGTGAGTCGACCGAAGCGTTGCTCATTGCCGAAGAAGCGCTCGTCACATCCGAGTTGGCTTCGCTTCTCGCCGTCCTGCAAAAGCAAGCGGACTGGTCGGACATTCCGGTTATTATCCTAACGAGCGACGGAGTGAACGATAAGGTCATCGACGTTTTCGGGCCGCGTCCGAACGTGACATTACTAGAGCGTCCGTTTCACGCGGTCACACTTTTGGCGACGATCAAAGTCGCGTTGCGCGCGCGCGGCCGGCAACGCGAAGTGCGCGATTTGATCCAGCGACTACGCGAAAGCGAAGAGCGTTCGCGTTTAGCGGTAGAATCGGCCGACGTCGGCACATTCGATTTTTATCCGCCCACGGGCGAGCTGCAGTGGTCGAATCGCTGTAACGAAATCTTCGGTTTGCCGCTCGATTCGAAAGTGACTTATGAAACGTATGTCGCCGGCGTGCACCCGGAAGATCGACAAATCATTCACGAAATCGTCGCGCGCGTTTTGCAGCCGGACGGGAAACGGCGCTACGACATCGAATACCGCGTCATCGGAATTCAAGATCGACAAGAGCGGTGGGTCTCGGAAAAAGGACGCGCGATTCTGAATGAAGCGGGACACGCCGTGCGCTTTATCGGCACGATTCTCGACATTACCGAATCGAAGACGGCGGCGATTGCGCTCGAGCGCGCGAAGAAAGAAGCGGAAGATGCGAACCGCGCGAAGGACCAATTTTTGGCCATGCTTTCGCATGAGCTGCGCACGCCGCTCACACCGGTGTTGATGACGCTGGCGGCGCTGCGGCGCGATCCACATTTGAGCGACGATGTGTTGCGCGATCTCGAAATGTTGCAGCGCAATGTCGAACTCGAAGCGCTATTGATCGACGATCTTCTCGATCTTACGCGCATCGAGCACGGAAAACTCGAGTTGCACAACGAAGCGGTCGACATTCACACCGGGCTCGATCACGCGCTCAGTATTTTGGCGACGGAAGTGGCGGCGAAAAATTTGACGGTGACGAAAGATTTTCGTGCGACCGAGCACCATTGCTGGGCGGACGGCGCGCGATTGCAGCAAGTCTTTTGGAACTTGATCAAGAACGCGGTCAAGTTCAACGCCACCGGCGGCAAGATCGACATCGGCACGCGCAACGACGACGCGCATCACATCGCGATCGCAATCGCCGATAACGGCATCGGGATTGAGCCAAAGTTGCAGCCAAAAATTTTCGATGCGTTCGAACAAGGCGGCCAGGCGACGACGAGTAAATACGGCGGACTCGGTTTGGGCCTCGCCATTTCAAAACGCGTTGTCGATCTTCACCAGGGCGCGATCAAAGTGGAAAGCGCGGGCCGCGACAAAGGCTCGACGTTTACGGTGACGTTGGCGGCGATGGAGACTTCGTTGCTCGAAGGGCCCGCGCGTTTTTTGGAAGACCCGGTGTGCGCCGAAAAAAATTGCCACGTGTTGTTGGTCGAAGATCACGAAGACACCGCGCAAGTGTTGCGACGAATGCTGGAGAACGCCGGCTACGGTGTTGCGCAAGCGAACAGCATCGCCGGCGCGCGCGATCTCGCGACGAAACGCGTTTTCGATTTACTCATCAGCGATGTCGGATTGCCGGACGGAAGCGGTCTCGATTTGATGCGCGAACTTCACGACCGCCAGGGGATGAGAGGCGTGGCGCTGAGTGGTTTCGGAATGGACGAAGACCGCGCCGCGAGTAAGGCCGCGGGATTCAGCGAGCATTTCACCAAGCCGGTGGAGTGGGGACGTTTGCGCGCCACGCTCGAAGAGTTGGCCGCGCAAAGATCGACAACGAAGGAGTCGATCGCTTCGTAATTAGGGCGCGCGGCCGAGCAACATTTGCCTAACGGAATTCGTCGCGGTCGTGGCGGTCTGCACTTCGGGCGGTGCGTGATAGGTGTGACAAGTCATGCACTCCGCCGCGACTTTTCCCTGCGGACTATGGCACGTCACGCAATTCGCTTTCGCCGGCATCAACACATCGGCCGTGTCGCGGCTCTGCGCGGCGTGATGACAATCGTCGCATTTCACGCTCGTATGTTTGGCGTGATCGAAATCGGATTTTAACATCCAGCGATCAATCAGAATTGGTTTTGTGATGGCGGGCGCGGCGTTGCGCACTTGCTTCACGTCATGGCAAAAAGCGCAGCCGGTGAAGCTCGCGCGAGTCGGCGCATTCGTTTTTTCCTGCGGCTTGTACGGATTGGTCGTGAAGAAAACGGCGCGCTCAAGTTCATCGCCGGAATGAAATTGATTACGCAGCTCGCGCACTTGTTCGCCGACAAAGCTGGCGATTTCTTTTTCGTTAGTCAGGCCGCGCTTCAACCGCGCGTAATCGGCATATTGCGCCGGCAGCGTCCGTAAGAACGTTCGCGCAAGATCGACATCTCCATGTGGAATGCGCATGGCCGGATTTCGCGAGTCGAACTGAAGTGAATGGCAGGCCTGACAGTTGGCCGCAAAATTGATGCGCTGATAAAACTGACCGTCGGATTGCGGCTTGTGGCAATAATTGCAATCCAGCTTCTGACCGTTCACGAGCGGAATGTCGGCGGCGAAGTGGCGTTGATGATTGAAACGCAGCGTGTCGGGATCGCGCGCGTTCACCGTCTTCAACTGAAACTCAGGATGGCCTTCCCCAAATGACGCGACCGTTTTGGTGAAACCCTGTGGCGGCCGCGGCAATTCAAAAGCGACCTGTTGCGGCGGATGCAGATGTCGATGTTGAAAATCTCGCGGCGGCAGTTGCATTCCTTTTTGCGACGCGGCCAGCATGGTCGCCGAATTGTTGTGACAAGCGGTGCATTGCAAACTCGCCAACATCTTCATTGGGCCCGGGCCCTGATGTTCCTGATGACAGGTCGAGCACGAGCGATTTTGCACCACGTTCGCTTCGTGAAAGGCGTGTTGTTGATGACAAGTTTCGCATTTGCGATCGATCGCATCGAAGGCGACGCCGTTGTGAAACCGATCGCGCAACGTCGTCCGAAGATTTGTCGGGGGGACGCGCTGCTCGTGACACGATGCGCAATTGTCGATCAATGCGGCGTGATTGGCGGAAAGTTTGCCGGCGTTAAAAAAAGTTTCGCGGCCGTGTTTTTGGAAAAGGAAAATCGCGACTAGTCCACCCAAGATCGACAATAAGGTGACGATGAGGCGCGCGCGCCGCCACGGATGCAGCCGCCGGTAATAGCCGAGGTTCCCTTTGTAACGCTCGGCGATTTGCTTCTGCGTGCGTCCCGGTTTCGGCATCGGCGCTTAGTAATAAAACAATGTCACAAACGCATGCCAGAAGGTCAGCATGAGCAAAAGAAACGAAACCGGCGCGTGGATGAAGAGCCACGCGTGCAGCCAGTGTTGCAATTTGATTTGGAGATCGAGCATGCGGCGCTCGTCACACCAGGCTTGGATTTCTTCGACGCGGTCGCGATAAGTTTCAGTAACGCGAAGTCTAACGAATCGAAATGTGTCCTCGGAAAATCGCGCGTTGCCGAGTCGAAACTTTTCGCCGCGCTTGGCGGAAAGGTACGGGAGAATTTGTCGATCTAAGAAATCGAGTAGCGCCGCTTCTGAATCGGTGTCGGTGATGGGCGCAACTTTTAGTGGACCTGTCGGAGCGACTGGGATTGCTCTTGGCGGCGCACTCGGTTGCGCAATGGTTGCCGGCGGAATCGGCGTCGGCGGAGTGATGGATTTCGGAATGACTGAGAGCGGCGCCACGCCGGTGATTTTTTCCGTGCCCGCCGGAATTGCTGCGCCTTCCGGCACGCGTGCGGTTGGTGTGCCCATTGTTTCGGGCGGTTTCGATTCAGTCGGACGCGGTAACGGAATTTTTTCTTCGGTCTTCGCCGGCGCGGCAATGACGACCGGTTCGGCGGTGATGGTCGATCCAACAACGGTCTTCGCGCGCGCGGTTGGTGTGCTCAGCTCCGCTGAGGTCGAAGCCATCGGTGTCGATCCAGTCGTTACAACTTTCGCTTCGCTCGGCGCCGGTGCGCCCGCATCCGGTTTTGCTGCTGGCGCCGGCTTGAACGAATCTCGCATTTTATTCGCAGCCGCGACCAACTGCGCGCGGATGTGCGGGATTTGTTCGTAAACGCTCTCGGCCGGCAAACGCTCCATCATGATGCGCGGCATGTGATGTTGCAGAACGAGTCCGTAGATTCCGCTCACCATCACGATCGTATATAATATGACGAGCAACGTCGTCATTGGTCCGCCGAGGCGAAAGCCGCTGTGCAATATAACGAGCGGAATCGTGAGCAGCGTCAACCAGATGTGCGCGCGCAACCAGCGTTGCACCGTGCCGATGCGCCAGAGCACGAGTTTTTTTCTCACGCCTAACAACGCCGCGAAGACAAAGATCGACAAGGAGATGGTGCCGAAAATCAAACCGATCGGTGTGCCGCCGACGCTACGATGCTCCGACGGTTTTTGGACGAGCGAGTCCGGCAAGCGCAAGCCGGCCGGCAAATCTTGGCCGCGAAAATTCCCGAGATAAAGCCAGCATGCAAACGCCGTCGCGACGACGACAAAAATAAACCACGGGAAGTGCGCGCGATTAACAATGCGCATCGGTCAATGCGTGCGGCGCGTTTCGTAACGCGACACCGGCGCCCACGTTCCGCCGATTAATTCGCTTTGCGCCATGATCGCGTCGCCAAAAAATCTTTGCGGATCGACGCGCTTGGCGGCGTCATGTGGGCAGGCGTAAACGCAACTCGGCGTCGAAAGCTGCGTGCAAAGATCACAGGTGTTCGCCTTGTAAGCGGTCGTTTTCTTCTTCTCGATCTTGATCGTTGCCGGCGCGCCTTCCGTTTTCGATTTCACTTCCGTCTTCACTTCCTTGATCACTTCGAGCGGGTGCATGTTGATGTTGCCGTAGGGACAAAGCTCGGCGCATTTACCGCAGCCGATGCACCAATCTTCGATGATGATTTCGAGATTTTCTTTCCGTCGAATCGAACCGACCGGGCATTGCGTCATGCACAACGGATCGCGGCAAGATCGACATGCAGTAGCGACGAGAAAATGTTCGTAGCGCAATCCGTCGCGCAGCAAACGTGACACGCCATCGTGTGCGGTCGCGCAGGCGCGCACGCAAGCGTCGCAACGCGTGCAATTCTCCAGATCAATGAGCAAAAGATTTTGCGCTTCGAATAATCCCTGATTCAAAAAATCGTCGAGATGCAATCCGGCCGGAATGGTTTTCTGTTGATCGGCCGCGAAACGCGCTGACGCCACAGCTTCGACCTGCTGGCGCACGTCCGGAAATTTCTCCAGCATCAAATTGAAATCCGCGGCCGGGATTTTCACGACATCGACCGCGTCGAGCGCGGTGCAGGTGGCCGTGCGTTTGATCGCGCGCAGCAATCCGATCTCGCCGAAATAATCGCCGCGGCTCAAATACGTGCGCACCATTTCGCCGCCGGGGAGTGCGTTCGACACTCGCACCATGCCGGAGCGAATGAGATAAAACGCGTCGGCGTCATCGCCTTCCTGGCAAATGATCTGGTTTTGATTGTAGGAGACGAGCTCGACGTTTTGTTTCAGGTGCTCGATGAATTCGTCGTCCACGAGCGCGAAGAGCGGCACGGCGCGCAGATGATTATTGAGCGAACGCGCGCGATATTTTTTCTCCATCTCGATCTTGAATGACGTGCCCTTGAACGTCGGCATCTTCACTTTGCCGGTCGCCTTCGATGCTTCCGAGACCTGGCGATTGCCGACGAGCATGTCGAGAATCACCCGCAGCATTTCCACCATCACGCAGGGCTCGCGCGCCTGCACTGTCGCCGAGCGCGGCTGAAAAGTGCGGCAGGTCATCTCGCCAAATAATTCTCCGGCGCCGAGCTCGGCCAGCGGGCGATGAATCGGAAGATCGACATTCGCATCGATGCCGATGAATTTTCGCTGCTGCGCTTCCGGCCGGCGATCGGTCTGATCGTCGGTCATGAAACTGCGCATGCGCGAGAAGCTGCGCCCGAAGAAACCGAACACCGGATTCGTCCGCAAATGCGCGAGCGGATTGTGAATGAAAATGTCGACCGTGCCCGAGACGATGTAATACGCGGTCGACCCGAACGCGCCCTCTTCGCACACGATTTCGCCCTTGCGAAAACGATGCAGCACCGCTGCGCCTTTCCCCCAGTTTTCTAATTGCGCCCGCGGAATTTCCTTCAGCGCCGGCAAATACTCGATCAACTGATCGATCGTCAGCGGCTCGCCTGTCGTTAATTTTTCAACGGTCTCGGCCATGGGCGCGGATCGAGAGTGATCATAGTGCGCTCATTGTGCGCGATGGAAGCAATATTCCCCGGGGCGAAAAAGTAGATGTCGATCTAACGCGGCTGCGAGTATAACTCGGGCGGCAGAGATACAAACGCGATGCAACTTTACATCAACCGCGACGGCGAACGCACCGGTCCTTTTGAATTAGCTGATGTGAATCGTCAGCTCGCAGCCGGCACGCTTCAGCCTTCCGATCTCGCCTGGTCCGAGAGTTCGCCGGGCTGGAAACCGTTGTTGAGTTTTACCGGCGTGATGATGCCCGGCGCGGCGTCATCCAGCGCGATGTCGCTGGGGCTGGCGTCGCCGGTGCATTTTAAGTCGCACCACTACGCCGGGTTTTGGATTCGCGTCGTCGCGGGACTTCTCGATGCGATCATTCTTGGATTAGCCGCCGGAGTCATCGCGTTCCTGCTGAGCTACGCTGGCAGCAACATGTCGATCTTGCGCCGGGTCGTGCCGATATTCGTTAGTCTGCTCTACCTGGCTGCGCTTTGGTCTTCGCCATTGCAGGCCACACTCGGACAAAGGATGTGCTCCCTGCGCGTCATTAGCGCCGAGGATGGCGATGGGATTTCATTCCCACGCGCCGTCATTCGCGTTTTCGGAAGGATTCTCTCCGGTCTGCTTTTGGGCATCGGTTACATCATGGTCGCGTTTACCGAACGCAAACGCGGATTGCATGACATGATTGCCGGGACTTACGTGGTCAAGATCGACATATAGAAAGGGCGCGCCCGTTAGGCGCATAGCGAAGTTATTCGCGTAATCCCGGGATGTGGCCGTAACCGATAAAGGTCGGCCGCAACTTTCCATCTTCTGCTTTTCCGCTGCGCTGGACTTTGAAATCGAAAACGCTCACGCCGTTGCGCGATTGCCCTTGATAAACGCGGCCGTCACTCGCGCCCGCCATCACGCGCTGGCCGGTTTTCTTTTCGCGGCCGAGATAAATCATGGCGTGCGTAATCGGCGGGTCGCGCTCAATCGCATATGTGCCGGTCCAGAAAAGCAGATCGCCCGGTTTCAAGTTGTCCAATTCGAACGAATCATCTTTTTGACTTAGCACCGGCTCGAAAGTGCGCGCGCGGCGCAGCCAGACGTATTGCTCGCTCGAATCGCGCGGCACGTCCGCGATTCCATTTTGTTTCAGCACGAAATAAACGAAGCCGGAGCAATCCATGCCGCCGTTTGCCGGATCGGCCGAACCGTATTTGTAATCAAGATTGCGCGTCGTCAGCTCGAGCGCGGAGGTGAGAAGCTTTTGCCTGTCCGCCGGATAATTCTCAAAACCTTTGATCGCGTCGGGCATCAAGGTGGCATTAGGCGCGCCATGTTTTTTCGGTTCAAGCGATGGCGTCGGCGTTGGTGAATTTTCGGTCGGCGAGGTTGTCGGAGACGGAGTCTCACTTGGAGATGTCGATCTTGCCGGTGTTTCGGAGGCTTCGGGCGCAGGCGAAGATTTCTTCTTTTTTCGCGGCGACTCACTCGGCGAAGGCGACGGGGAAGCTTTTTTCTTTTTGGCTGGCGCCGGAGATTCCGCGTCCTCTTCTGCTGATAAAGCTTTTTTCTTCTTCGGCGATGGCGTCACTGACGGCGTTGCCGCTTCCTCTTCTTTTGGTTCGGGCGACGTTTTCTTTTTCGGAGAAGCGCTGGCTGTTGGTTCCGGCGACGTTTTCTTTGCCCCGGATGAATGTTTCTTTTTGCGCGGTGTCGGGGTCGGAGTCGGCGTCGAAAAGATTTTCTTAATCGCTGTGCCAAGCGATTGCTCGGCCGCGCCCGCCGGCACGATCGACAAGAGGATAAACGCGAGCGTGATAAACAAGCGAAGAAACATGGAGAAAGCTTTGACGGGCGGCATTGCGATTTCTTTCACGCGCGGGACTTCGGGTCTATCCCGGATGTCTTCCCGACGCAACTCTCGACTTCGCGCACAACCGCTGCAGTGATAGCTTCGACCGCATGACCTCCAATCGCGTTATCGCGTTTTTCGCTGTCACCATTTTCTGCATGGGAATTTCGCCGGCGCAGGTCGATCGCATCACCGGCCGAAGTTTCGCCACGCGTTCGGAGGTCCTGGCGCGACACGGAATGGTTTGCACTAGCGTGCCGGCGGCGACGCAAGTTGGGATCGACATCTTGAAGCGCGGTGGCAGCGCGGTCGATGCGGCGATTGCCGCCAATGCGACGCTCGGATTAATGGAGCCGGTCTCGAATGGAATCGGCGGCGATCTCTTCGCCATCGTCTACAGCGCGAAGGAAAACAAACTTTACGGCATCAACGGCAGCGGACGGTCGCCGTTAGGCCTGATTTACGAGCAGATGAAAGCGGAGCTCGCGAAGTTGAAACGCGAGACGATTCCGCCGCAGGGAATGTTGCCGATCAGCGTGCCGGGTTGCGTCGACGCCTGGGCCGAGCTGCACAAGAAATTCGGGAAACTGAAATTGGGCGATGATCTCGCCCCGGCGATTCGTTATGCCGAGGAAGGTTTTCCGGTGACGGAACTGATCGCGTACTACTGGGGATTCGGTCCAAAGATTTACAAGGATTTACCGGGCGGATTTACCGAGACCTACACCGCGGACGGGCGTACGCCGGCGAAAGGCGACATCTTCAAAAATCCGGCGTTGGCAAAAACGCTGCGCCTGATCGGCGAGAAAGGGCGCGATGCTTTTTACAGGGGCGAGATCGTGGACAAGATCGACATCTTCATGCAGCAGAACGGCGGGTTCCTGCGCAAAACTGATTTCGAAAAACACACGAGCACGTGGATTGATCCCGTTTCGACGAATTATCGTGGCTACGATGTCTTCGAGCTTCCGCCTAACGGGCAAGGCATCGCCACGTTGCAGATTCTGAACATTCTCGAAGGATTCGATCTCAAAGCGATGGGGCGCAATTCGCCGGAGACATTGCACACCATGATCGAAGCGAAGAAAATCGCCTGGGCCGATCGGGCAAAGTTTTACGCCGATCCAGCGTTCGCTAAAATTCCACTAACGAAGTTAATCTCGAAAGAGTACGCGACAGAACGGCGGAAACTGATCGATCCGAATCACGCCGCGAAAAGTGTCGCTGCGGGCAAGATCGACAATGGCGATACGATCTACATGTGCGCGGCCGATGACGAAGGGAACATGGTATCGTTAATTCAAAGTAATTATCGCGGCATGGGCAGCGGCATTGTTGTGCCCGGACTCGGATTTATGTTTCAGGATCGCGGCGAGCTTTTCTCGATGGAGCCCGGCCACGCGAATGTTTACGCGCCGGGCAAACGCCCGTTTCACACCATCATTCCCGGCTTCGTCATGAAAGATCGACAACCGTATCTCGCGTTCGGCGTCATGGGCGGCGGGATGCAGCCGCAGGGCCACGTTCAAGTCCTAACGAATCAGATCGATTTCGGATTGGGCGTGCAGGAAGCGGGCGATGCGCCGCGTTGGCAACATGCGCGACGAACCCAACCACTGATTTCAATTATCGGCTCTTCCGTTACAACAACGGCGACAATATCACGGCTTCGACCGCGAACACCGAAGTCGGCACGCAGGGAATTGGTGGCATCGTCATTAAGCCACTCGACCTCGGGCTCAGCGTCGGCTCGTTGATTTACGGTTACTCGCTCATGGGCGCCGATGTGACGGCGGCCAATTCCACGCAACTGCTCAATTGGACGAACGCCACCTATTTTCCGACGACGACCGACGGAACAACCGGCGGCGGCGGGATCGATCTGGCGGCGGTCAACGGCATGCTCTTCGGTGTCGTGCCCGAATCGGCGCCTTCCGCGGGCTTGGTCGGCGGATTCGTAATTTTGATTTCCGTTTGTCATCAACTTCGGAAACGCGCGGCGTCGAAGAGCAGTTGATGTCGATCTTGTAAGCCACTCGGGAATGCCGCAACATTCGCGGCATGGCTGAGGAGAAGATGTCGATCCAACAAGCGGAGAATGTCGATCATCAACTGGTGCGCGGCATCGGCATTCCCGCGTTAACGGCAAACATCATCAGCTCGACCATCGGCGCGGGGATTTTTGTGATTCCGGCGACAGTCGCGGCCGGACTCGGACCCGCCGCTCCGCTGGCGTTCATCGTTTGCGCGATTGCGATGGTGTTGTTCGTCACCTGTTTCGCTATCGCCGGAAGTCGGGTGTCGTTAACGGGCGGACTCTACGCGTATGTCGAAGTTGCGTTCGGCAAATACGTCGGCTTTCTCGCCGGCATGCTTTATTTTCTCACCGCGCTCGGCGCGGTTGCGGGAGTTGTGAATGTGCTCGCGAACTCAATCGCGCTCGTCGTTCCGTTTCTCGGCAGCCCGGTCATGCGCATCGTAGTCATGCTCGCCGTTTATGGCGTGCTCGTGTTCATCAACATCCGCGGCGTGCGCGAAGGCGCGGGCGCTGTCACCACAATTACGATCGCGAAACTTTTGCCGCTGCTCTTGTTCATCGGCGTCGGAATATTTTTCATTCATCCGGCAAATCTCAGCTTCACCGCGTGGCCCGGAAGCAAACCGTTAGGCGACGCGGTTATCCTGTTGATCTTCGCCTTCGTCGGAATCGAGGTCGCGTTGATCCCGAGCGGCGAAGTGAAAAATCCCGCGCGGACCGTTCCGCGCTCGGCTTATCTCGCGCTCGTCATTACCACCGTCATTTACATCATGATCCAACTCGTAGCGCAGGGAACGCTCGGTGTCGATCTTGCCAATCACAAAGACGCGCCACTCGCCGAAGCCGCGGCCATTTTTCTCGGCCACATCGGCCGCACCATTCTGCTCGCGGGCGCAACCATCTCCGCGTTCGGATTCGTCACCAGCGACATCCTCAGTTCGCCGCGCATGATCTTCGCCTTCGGCCGCGACGGCGCGTTGCCGGCGTGGTTCGCGCACGTCCATCTGCGCTACCGTTCGCCCGACGTCGCCATTATCACCTACGCCGTCCTCGCCTTCGCCTTGTCCGTCAGCGGCACCTTCGAAAAACTCGCCGTCCTTTCCAACGTCGCCGTTCTCCTGATGTATCTGCTCTGCTGCGCCGCCTGCTGGTTTCTGGTGCAACGCGACGTTCGCGCCGACGGCGCTCAGCCCTTCAACTTTCCCGGAATGAAAATCGTGCCCGCGCTCGCGATTGTCGCCATCATCTGGATCCTCGCCCACGCGACCGCGCGCGAGTTTGAAGTGACGGCGATCGTGCTGGTGATCGCATCAGTGCTGTATTTCGTTAGGGCGAAATTGCGACCGCGTTAATGCTTCGCTGCATTCGCGCGCGATGCGAGCCATTCATCGAATGACTGCTTGCTCTCGAAGGATCGTCGTCCGCTGAGAATTCCTTCGATGCTGATGTCTTCGTCCAATTGCGGCCAATGAATCCCGATGCCGCGGCCGATCATTTGATGATCGTTGCGTTCTGCCGCGCTGCCGTGGAGCAACCGCGGATACCACGCCAGTGGCGCTGACACCGTGCGACCGTCGCTAAGATCGACAATCAGCGCGTCATCAGTCACGCGCACCGATGTCGCAGTCACTTCCAGTTCTTTAGTCGCCGAAGAATTCATTCCAACGCTCTAACAGTATTTCCCGTTGTTGCATGATCAAACGGTAAATGTCCATCAACTCACTGCGACTGAAGCCAGCGCTTCGTTCGTATTCGACGGGCTCGAGCCAAAACTTCGCGGTCCGACTCTCTCGCTCGACATGTACATGCCGCGGCTCACCGCGATCGTCCGCGAAGAAGAAGAATCGATAACCGCGCTCGCGCAGAACTGTTGGCACGCCGGCGATTTTCAACTGTCATTCCGAGCGAAGTCGAGGAATCTCTCATTGTGAAAATAAAAGTCTGGTTCGATCAGGAAGCTGATTTCCTGGAAGTCCTGTTTTCTGACAAACCGGGGTTCATGCGCGAAACGACGAACGCTGCCGTGATGGAACGAGTGGACGAAGAAGGAAACGTTCTCGGATTTTCCATTTTGGGCGTGAGCAAGCTCGCGCGCGAAAAGCCGCTCGTTGCTGAACTGACGACTCCTTGAAACAGTGATTGATCGTGCGCGAATTCAGATCGAGCTAACCAAGCTCACGCCCGGCGAACGTATGCTTCGCCTAACCGATCCACAATCTGGCCTGTCACTCGAGCGAAAGCTCGACGCAGAAAAACCCGTCACCGATCAGAAGGAAACGTTATTGTCGATCTTTGAAGCTGCGCTCTCGCGAGCGGAACTGAGTCTAGCTTAAAGAGGCGGCCCCTCATGCATCGTAAGCCGCTTACGATGGAGGATTGTAGCCGGTTAATCTATTAGGTCTCAGCTTCCGGCGTGTGTCGCCGTTCTCCTGATGTATCTGCTCTGCTGCGCCGCCTGCTGGTTTTTGGTGCAACGCGACGTCCGCGCCGACGGCGCTCAGCCCTTCAATTTTCCCGGCATGAAAATCGTCCCCGCGCTCGCGATTGTCGCGATCATCTGGATCCTCGCGCACGCGACCGCGCGCGAGTTCGAAGTAACGGCGATTGTGCTGGTGATTGCATCAGTGTTGTACTTCGCGCGGAGGTTATTAAATCGAGCCCGGAGCTAGATATCGCACAGGCTCCGACAGCGTCATGTTGCCAAGTTACGAAGATGAATTGCTACTTCCGTCGTGGCGAGAAGGTTCGTGAAAGAGTGGAGTAATATTGTCAGGATTGTTGATCCTGTTTTGTACCGTGCAGTGCCGAGGATACATCCGAGAACGAAAATATTGCTGATGGTATATAGATCGTATTGGAGGTGAATCGCGGCCCAGATTGCAGAGGACACAAAAACCGCTCCATACCATCGGACGATTGAGGCCGATAACCCTCGAATCAGAAATCCTCGAAAGAATAGTTCTTCCGACAAAGGAGCAGCGATCAGTAACGCCACCCATAAAATCCACGGCGATTGAAGTGATGCATAAGTTTTCACCATGTATTCGGGCGTCGTCGGTTTGCCTAGCAAGACGGAAATACCATCGGATACCGCGACAAACATGATCAAGACGCCCAGCCAAACAAGAAGCTGTCGCAGGCTTGGAAAGCGAAGGCCGAGGTATGAAGCGATTTTGGAACCGTGCTTGAGCTGGACAATGACAATTGTCGCGAGCACGGAAGCAATTCCAGCTGCAAATGTGCACCAGGATAATAGCCGCCCATCATACTTTAATTCGGATGCGAGCGCTGAAAGCTCATTACTCGGCACGGCGCCTTTTGTAACCACAATGTATGCGGCGACCGTGATTGACTGAATGATGAACGCTCCGCAAAGAATCAAAATGCCCCACACAATCGTGGCAACCGCGCCCCAAGATTGATCCTCAACGTTCGGTCGCTGTTCCACCGCTCGTTTGCTAACGTTGTCTACTTCGGGAACTTCCCTTCAATCAACCCGTGCAAATGCGCGGCGATGGCCGGTTGATCGAGACGTTGAATAACTTCGTTCAAGAAACCGGTGACGATGAGGCGTTGGGCGACTTTGATCGGGATGCCGCGGGCGCGGAGATAGAAAAGTTCGTCTTCGTCGATCTGGCCGGAGGTGGCGCCGTGGCTGCAACGGACGTTGTCGGCCAGAATTTCGAGGCCGGGCATTGAGTTCGCTTCGGAGTCGTCGCTCAAAAGAAGATTGCGCACTTTTTGGTAGGCATCGGTGAAATGCGCGTGCGGCTCGACCCGGATGAGGCCGCCGAACGTGCAACGCGCGCGATCGTCGAGCGCGTTTTTGTAAAGGAGATCGCTGGCGGTATGCGGCGAGAGATGGTCTTGCAACGTGCGGGCGTCGAATTCCTGATCGCCATCGGCAACGGAGACGGCGAGAAGATCGCTGCGCCCGCCTTCGCCGATGAGTCGACTGAGACTTTCGAATCGCGAATATTTTCCGCCGAGATGCAGATTGAGGCTCATGGCCGACGCGTCGTGGTCGACCGTGGTCGTGTTCATCTGCAACGCGCGCACGTTTTCGCCCCACTGTTGCGCGCAAACGTAAGTGATCTTCGCGCCTGGCCCGGCGATGAGATCGTTCACGCCGCAAGCGAAGCCCGGTGATTGTCGATCTAACGAACGGAAGTGTTCGATGACTGTGACCTTGGCCAATTCGTCGGTGACGAGAAGAAGATGCGGGAACACGGAAGCGTTCTTGCCGTGCAGCCAATGGAAAATTTCGATCGGCGATTCGATCTCAACGCCGCGCGGGATGTAAAGAAATGTGCCGGACGAAACCAGCGCCTTATGCAATGCAGCGAACTTGGCCGAGCCAAGCACGGCCGGTTGCGACATGAAATGTTTTCGGAAAAGATCGACATGTTCGACCATGGCGCGCTCGAGCGGTTGGAAAATGACGCCGCGTTTCTTCAGCTGTTCCGAAACGATCTCGCGTTCGATGAGCTGGTCGCCGGCGAAGACCAAACGCGCGGCGAATTCATCGAGTCCGCGCGATTGTTCGAGGATCGATTGTCGATCTTGATCGGAAACGGCGCCGCCGAATTTAAACGGCGAAAGATCGAGAAGATCGACACTGGAAAATCGCCAGAGCGAATCTTTGCGCGCCGGCGAAGGGAGCGACTGGAATTGTTGCCAGGCTTCGCGTTGTTGATCGCGAAACCAATCCGGGAAATCCGATTCTCTCGGGCCGGAGAGAATCGTTTCCGTCATTTCATGTTCTGTGACTAACGACATGTCGATCTTACGAAATATTTTCCACGCGTATCCGCCTTCGCCAAGGCTACGGCGTGATTCGGTTAACGCCCGTTCGGCGTTAACCGACCGAGCCTTCCATCTCCAGCTCGATCAAACGTTTGAGCTCGACGCTGTATTCCATCGGGAATTGGCGGACGAGATCGTTGACGAATCCGTTGACGCTCAAGCTCATGGCCTGCGCTTCGGTTAGGCCGCGCTGTTGCATGTAGAAAATTTGCTCGGCGCTAACCTGGCTGACGCTGGCTTCGTGTTGCACGGCGTTGCCGGTGCCGCGCACGGTGATAGCGGGATAGGTGTCGGTGCGCGAAGTGGAGTTGATGAGGAGCGCGTCGCACTCGGTGTTGTTCTTGCAATTCTTGAGGTGCTTCGGCACGTGGACCAATCCGCGATAAGTGGCGCGGCCGGTGCCGATGGAGATCGATTTCGAAATGATGTTCGAGGTCGTTTCATCGGCGGCATGGACCATCTTCGCGCCGGTGTCCTGATGTTGGCCGTCGTTGGCGAGCGCGATGGATAGAACTTCGCCGCGGGCGCGCCGGCCTTTCATGATCACGCCCGGATATTTCATCGTTAGGCGCGAACCGATGTTGCAGTCGATCCATTTCACTTCGGCGTCTTCGTGCGCAATACCGCGTTTGGTCACGAGATTAAAAACGTTCTCGCTCCAGTTTTGCACGGTGATGTATTGCAGCTTCGCGCCTTTCATGGCGACGAGTTCAACGACGGCGCTGTGCAACGTCGCGGTGTTGAACTTCGGCGCGGTGCAACCTTCCATGTAGGTGAGCTCCGAACCTTCATCGCAGATGATGAGGGTGCGTTCGAACTGCCCAAAATTTTCGGCGTTGATTCGAAAGTATGCCTGGAGCGGGTGCTTTACCTTTACGCCGGGCGGCACGTAGATGAACGAGCCGCCGCTGAAGACCGCGGAGTTGAGCGCGCTGAATTTGTTGTCACCGATCGGAATGACTTTGCCGAACCACTTTCGGAAAATATCGGGATGATTTTTTAATCCCTCTGTCGATCCAACGAATATTACGCCCTGTTCGCCGACGGCTTTCTTGATGTTGGAATAAACGGCTTCGCTGTCGAATTGCGCTTCGACACCGGCGAGAAACCGGCGTTCCTGCTCCGGAATGCCGAGTCGCTCGAACGTACGCTTCACATCGTCGGGAACTTCTTCCCAAGTTTTCTTGGGCTGTGTTCCTCCGCTCAAATAATAACGGATCTTATCGAAATCGATCGCCTCGAGATCCTTACTTGCCCAATGCGTCGGCATCGGTTTTTCCAGAAATGTTTTGAGACCTTTGAGGCGAAATTCGCGGACCCAATCGGGATCTTCCTTGAGGTCGGAGATGTAGTGAACGGTCTTTTCCGTTAGGCCGGTGCCGGCATCGTATTGGTGGGTAACGTCGTACGAAAAATCACCTTTATTGCGATCGATGTCGACGGCTGCGTTTTCAGTTTTCATTGTCGATCTTGCCTTAAGCTAAAGCTGCTTCCTGTTCCCGCGCCCAATCGTAGCCGCGCTCTTCGAGTTCGAGCGCGAGCTCCTTGCGACCGCTCCGCACGATACGGCCGGCGACCATGACATGCACGTGGTCCGGCACGATGTAATTCAAAAGACGTTGATAATGCGTGATCAAAAGTATTCCGATGTTCGGTCCGCGCATCGCGTTCACTCCATGCGCGACGGTTTTGAGCGCATCAATGTCGAGCCCGCTATCGGTTTCATCGAGAACGGCGTATTTCGGTTCGAGCATGGCCATCTGGAGAATCTCGGTCCGCTTTTTCTCGCCACCGGAAAATCCTTCGTTGACCGATCGTGAAGTGAAGGAGCGATCCATGCCTAACAATTCCATCTTCTCGTACAGTCTGGCGTAGTAATCGGTGGCTTCGAGTTCTTCGCCTTCCGGCAAACGCGCCTGGACGGCTGCGCGCAAAAAGTTCGCGATGGTCACACCTGGAATCTCGCTCGGATACTGGAACGCGAGAAACAATCCGCGTCGGGCGCGTTCATCGGCGTCCGATTCGAGAAGATTTTCGCCATCCATGGTGACCTTGCCTTGTGTCACGGTGTAATCGGGGTGGCCCGCCAGCACCTTGGCCAAAGTGCTTTTGCCGGACCCGTTTGGACCCATAATGGCATGCACTTCGCCACGCGGTACGGTCAGGCTCAGCCCGCGGACAATTTTCTTGTCGGCGATGGTAACGTGCAGGTTATCGATAGCTAGGACGCTCATAACGAGAGGGACCGGAAACATAGCCCGATTAAGGTCGATGTCGATCTTAGTCGAAGAGCCGAATCAACCTGGCGGGCACCGTTTTCCGTTCTTAAGGCACTGCGGCTGCTCTAAATCACCCGTGATGAACCCAGTAGCACTCTGTGCCGGGGTGTTCACCGCCAATAAGTAACATGAATCCGCCTCTTGAAGCTGAAGCGCCGAGCACGTCCACGGACATGCTTTCGCAAGCGAGCAGCGAATTGAACAATTTGCTCCAGATCATTTCCGGAGCGAGCGAACTGCTGGCGGAGGGAGCACAAGAAGGAGATGCGGCTGAACACATGGCCATGTTGCGCACGAGTATTGAACGCGCCGAAAACCTCGCGGCCAGCCTCGCGCGCCATGCCGGAGGAACAATCAAAAAAGAATTAATGAACCCCGATATCGCTGGATTTATTCGGGACAAAAGCGGGCTGGATTCTAAGGCGCAAAAGCGAACGATTCTTCTCGTCGATGACGAAGAAATGGCCCTTACGCTGGTCAAACGCATCCTGTCGAACGCAGGCTTTGGCGTTGCAACTACTACATCTGGTTTTCAATGTGTGGATCTCGTTCGCAAAGATCCTCACCTCTACGACCTCGTACTTCTCGATCTTACGATGCCATTCATGGATGGGGAGGAAACCTTCAAACGTCTGCGCGAGATTCGCGCCGATCTCCCCGTCGTTTTGTGCACCGGATTCGTTCAGCAGGAGAGGCTGACTCGGTTAATGACGGCGGGCCTGGCCGGTTTTTTGCGCAAACCGATCGCGCCGGACGAAATTGTCAGCTTTGTGCGTTCCACCCTCGCGAGTATTCGATATTCGCGGGGCGGCGTCGATCCGCACAGCGTCTCCCTCGCGATTTAACTCCTGCCCCGCAGGCGCGGAGTGAAATGCAAATTGCGATTTGCGATTTGCGATCTACAAATGTGATTGTCGATCTTGCCTGCTCTGGCGGGATTGATAACGCATCGCGTTTACCCCGTGGTGTAATGGTAACACAGCGCCCTTTGGAGGCGTTATTCATGGTTCGAGTCCATGCGGGGTAGCCAAAAATAGGCGCGCAACTCGCCCGCGAATTCCGTAGTTAGATTAGAAGGGGAAAGTGGGCCGCGCCGCGGATTTGCGGTGAATGATTCCCGGTCGGACGCAGTCTAAGATGAGTCTGGCTGCGCTGTCCTACGAGGGTCGGCGTCACGTCGGGGTTTGGGGAAACGATTTATGGAACAGACAACTTTTTTCGATCACTACCGCGCGGTTACTAATCATGATGGATCGCCGGCGGAAGTGGGCCGGACCGGTGCGGCGATCAATTATAATGCGACCGACACGCGCTCGAAGGAAACGGTGGCGCTGCAGCTTATCCCGATCAGTTCGCTCGACCAAACCAAGCGGGCTGAATTTGAAGAGCGGGCGCGCTCGGTGCAAAAGCTCGACCATGTTAACATCGCGAAATTATTGGCCATTGAGACGGACCCCAAACAGATCGGACTGATCTCGGAATTAGTTGAAGGCGAAACGGTGGAGGCATGGATGTTTGCTCATGGCCCCATGCCGGCGGACGCGGTGTTGCGCATCGGCCTGCAAGTGGTGCGGGCACTGGCCGCGGCGGCGTTTCACGGATTGACCCATCGCGGCATTCAACCTTCCAACATGGTCATTGTCCCGGGCCAAACGGCGGACGGTGGCTGGCCCTTCATCAAACTTCTGAACTTCGGTCTGGCTGGCTCTGAAATTTATTCCACTGGCGCCGAGACGCGCGAACTTGTTCCCGCGACCGGCCCACAGTTCGCCAGTCCCGAGCAATTGCTCAATCTCCCACTCGACTTCCGTTCGGAGATGTATTCGCTCGGCGCCACCATGTGTTTCCTGCTCACGGGCGCGATTCCTATCGCCGTGTCCGGGATGAAAGCACGTTTGCGCGCACGGCGTTTGCCGGAGCTGCGGCGAGCGCCTCGAGCACTGCACAATTTGCTGACGCACATGTTGCGCGAAAATCCAGACAATCGTCCGCAAGATCCAGTAGCCTTCGAAGCCGAGATTCGGGAATGCCTGACGAAGGTGGAACGGCGCCAGGCCATCGGCCGGAGATTTGGACTTCCGTTTGCCGCCGTCATTCCACGGAAAGCGAAAACTACGCGCCCTTCCAGCACGCCCTTGGCCCAGGTCTTTCGCGGTGCAATTGCTTTCGTCGGGTTAATGCTGGCGGCCATTTTGCTCGGCGCGTTTCTGCTGCCAGAGGATGCGATTCCGTTTTGGCGGCATGATACCGCCGCGAACAAAATAGGTGTTCCGGTGGGTGTGCCCGTGCCCGATTCATCCAGCGCGATGGTTAAGAACACATCTGCGCCACCGCTGGTTGCGTCCGCTTCGCCAGCGCCGGTCAGTGCAAATGGAACGGCGCAGAATTCGCCCGCGCCCGTAGTTGGCCCAGACGTATCCTCTTCGCCCGAGATGCAGCAGGCCCAAGTCTCAAGCTCGCCCGCGGCCGCTCCGCCAATCGCGAGTCCGTCTACGAACTCGCCGCCACAAATTGCCTCCAGTGCGCGCGCATCTGAACCCGCGCCGCCGGCGGAAGGTCCAGACGGCGAGCCCGCGAGTTCGCAAAATCCTGAAGAACAGAAACAGGCTTCAGCGCAAACGAATCTCGAACCTTCCACCGCCGCGGCTGCAAATCAGTCGGACGTGAATGAAAACAAGCCGGCGGAATCTGCAAGCACCGCAGCGTCTTCCAGTAGCAGCGGCAAAGCCAAAACTGCCATCGCGAAATCGACTCGTACATCGACATCGAAACGTGGGCGGATCGCGCAGAGTCCGCCTAACGAAGACGACCAGCCACATCTCCGGCGAGGTTCCGTGCGTGCCCAATTTGTCGGCATGACTCCCGACGGCCGCGTTATCTTGCGCTTGCCGTCGGGTCGCATCGTTACTTCCTCGGCGCGCTCAGAAGATGAGCCGTCGCCGCGTCGCCGCGTCCGGGTCGAGCGTCACGAACCAGAAGCGCCGGTTCCGTACCAGCCGTTCGATCCCGATTATCCGTTTGGAAATTAATTCGGCGGCGTTGTCGCCGTGTTCACTGGAAAAGCGAACGTCGCCGAGGGGGATGCTGACTCAGATGGAGATGTCGATCCTGCGGGCGCAGGGGACGATGTCGATGTTGGCGTTGCCGTCGGACTCGGGGTTGGCGTCGGAGAAGGCGTCGGTGCCGGCGGCGGAGGAATAATATTTTCCCAGTGATGCAACGACACGCTCGCTCCGCCGATTTCATCAACCAGTTTTTGGCAACGCGCCTGGATTTTATCCAGGTCCGGCGGACCCCAGGGCGTATCCGCCGTGCCCGGAAAAATCAGGTAAGTGACTTTGAGATCGTTCACCGGCCGGTTATAAGCCGTCGCCTGCGCGTTGATTTCCTTGGCGATGCGCAATGAAGCTTCGCCGACCTTGTCGTTAGGCCCAATGTCGCCCACGAGCGCGGGATAAATCGCGTCGCCGAAAATAACGAGCGCATAATCGCCCACCTTCCCGCCGTCTTTGGCGCGGGCGAAACTCCCGGGCAGAACGATATAGGGATCGGTCGCGCCGATGAGGAAACTAAATTTCTTTAACGTCGCGATGTCGGTATGGAATTGTGCGATCGCTCCGTGCAATTCCCGTTTGCGCTCCGCCGCCGTTGTTTTCAACCCGCTCTCATCCTCCGCCCGTCGCAAGCGCTCCTCCATCGCTGGTTGATAAGGATTCATCGTCGGCGTTTTCTTTGGCCAATGATAACTCGTGAACGGCTTAAAGTTCGTCGTCACCGCCGGACCCGCCGGCATGCGGTCGGCATCTGACCCGTCGGCATCGACATCCATTTCCGCCTGCAACAGCAACGCCTTGCGATGAGTCTGCGGGTGCTGCAATTGCAACACCGTCTGGCAATCGTACAGATTGTGGCGCGAGAGCAGCAGATCGACGCGCGCGAGATTCTCGCGCAATATTTTCATTTTCGTGTTGTAGAGCTCGGCGAATAACGGCGAGACCGACTCCGGCGCGATCAATGCGCCGAGTCCGGGCAAAAGTTCGGGTAAACGCGGACTCACTTTTGCCAATTCGCCGATGGTTTTGTTAGGCGCGGGCATGCGCGCCTGCAATTTTAGATCGAGCACATAACTCAGCGGATCGGTCCGCTCCGTCGCAGCGTCCGCGCCCGGCGGCGTCTCGATGCTCGAATGCAGCGTTACGCCGTTGAACAATTTTCCGATGTCGATCTTGCCCGCGATCACCGGCGGCTTGGTCGCAGACGGGGACGGTGACGGCGTGGCCGTCTCTTTTACTTCCGTTGGTGCGACGCGTTGCAAACGCTCCAGTGAAATCCAGCGATACATGATCGCAAAGAAAATAAAAACGAAGGCGACCATCACGAGCCGCCGCCACGTCCTGACTCGAAGCTGAGACACGGGCGCGATTTACTTTTTCACCCAGGCGACAATCGCCATGACCAGGCCGATCACGCTCAAGATCGACATCATACCGGCCGGCATAAACGCGCCCGTGCGCACGAATTTCGGGACGAATTGTCCAGCCAGCAGCAATGAAACGACGAAAGCAACCGCGAGACCGGTGAGAAGGTGATCGGGAATTAACCAAGCGCCGACGAGCAACAAAATTCCGCAAGCGGAACCGGCGATGATCGACGTCGTGCTACCCGCTTTCACATAACCGATGACGCCGCCGATGATGGTGAGAACACCGAAGACAATGAAATAGATTTTAGCGGGGCCGATCATGCGCGTGTGGCGCATTGGTAATCCAACAGCGCGACGCTGTCCAGTTGCACGGCGCGTCCCGTGGTTCCGGTCATGGACGCTGTCCGCGCCGAACAGGAAGCGATTGCATTTCGAGATGGGCTCAAAGCCCAATGATGTTGTGAGAGGATGTTTGGCCTAACCAGGCGCTGCCGCCGACCGCTGCACTGCCTCACGCATTCGATGTCGATCTTGCAAAAATCAGTTGCGCAATCTGCATCTCGGCCAGAAGCTCGCCGCGCAATGAAACGCGCTACGATCCACGTCGGATTGATTTGCGCATTTCTCTTTGCCATCGCGCTGTCGGTCTCGCCGCAGTTGCACGAGCGCTTTCACGCGGACGCGAAACAGAGTCAGCACGAATGCGGCGTTACCCTCATCGCTGCGGGTAATTATCATCACGCGGCTCCGGCGCCGATCTCGATCTTGCCCGCCGCACGGTCAAAGGTTTCCCACGTCGCGACGATGAACCCGGTCTGGGTCGCGTCGCCGTTTTTGAGCGCGAGCATTTTCGAGCACGCGCCGCCGTCAGATTCCTGAACCGTTGATTCTTCCCCCCTTCCGGGGGCAGCGGCGTTTAATTGCGTTCTGACGCTGCTGAATCAACGCGCACCGAGCGCAACTCCATTAGTTAGGGCAAATGGCCCGAGTTTGAATCAGGAATTTTAAATGACGAAAAATATTTTGATCGCGTTGATCGTGCTTCTGCCGGCGATCGCGCACGCGCAGGAAGCTGGACCGACGCCGGGCGTTTCTGCTGATGTCGAGAGCTTGCGTCAACAAGTCCAGGCGCTCACCGAGACGGTGAAAGTGTTGCAACAGCAAGTGAAGGATCAGCAAGCGACGTTGGAGAAGGCCAACATCACGGGCGTACCCGCGCTCCCGCAAAAACCGGACACGCAAACCGTGGCTGCGCCTAACGACAGCTCGCCTCCGCTTATTCCCACGGAGGACACATTAGTTGTCGCTTCATCGAAGGCGCCTCCTCCTAATATGAATGCAAATGGCGCAGCGCTGCCCGGCGCCATCCCGACGACCGACGACTCGGTCGTAACATCGACAAGTGAAAGATCGACAATCACCTCTCCGGGTTCGTCGTTAACGGCGCCGATCACCATCGGCGGCGGAAAGAATTACATGAACATTTCGCTCGACGCCATGTTCGCGCTGGCCGGTTCGAGCGAGCGCCATCTCGATCACGTCGAAGTGGGCGACCACGATCCGCAGCAGCGTGGATTCAACGCGCGCAACATCGAGCTCGCGTTCGACGGCGCGGTCGATCCCTACTTCGAAGGCTTCGCCAACATTGTTTTCAAACTCGATAACGACAACCAAACCGAGGTCGAAGTCGAAGAAGCGTTTCTGCAAACGACCAGCCTGCCGTTCAATCTGCAACTCAAGGCCGGACAATTCTTCGCTGCTTTCGGCCGCATCAATCAGATGCATCCGCACGCGTGGGATTTCGCGGACGCGCCGCTCGTGCACGGACTCTTGTTAGGCCCGGATGGATTGCGCGGCGTCGGCGCGCAAATGTCGTGGATCGTTCCCGTGCCGTGGTATTCGCAACTTCTCTTCGGCGTCCAAAACGGCCGTGGCGGCACCGGCTACTCGTTCCGAAATCCAGGCGACGGCGGAATATTTTTCGATCGGCGCACGACCGATCGCGAACTGCGCGGCCTGCAGGATTGCGTCTGGATGCCGCGCTGGGAAAACTCTGTCGATCTTAGCCCGACTCAAACCGTTCTGGCCGGCGTCTCCGGCGCGTTCGGCTCAAACGAAACCGGCGCAAACTCGCGCACGCAGATTTACGGCGGCGATTTTCTCTACAAATGGAAAAGCGCAAATGCCGAAGGCGGATTTCCGTTTGTGAAATGGCAGACCGAAGTGATGTATCGCCGCTTCGAAGCCGGCCGCGGCATCAACGAATCGTTCCCGGTCATGGAAACGTTTCACGATTGGGGAATGTATTCGCAGGTGCTTTGGGGATTCAAAAAAGGCTGGGTCGCGGGGATTCGCGGCGATTACTTCGACGCGGAGGATTCACGATTCACCGACTCGTTAGATCGACAATCACGCTCGCGGGTGAGCGCGAACCTGACTTGGTATCCGACCGAGTTCTCGAAAATCCGTTTGCAATACAATCACGATTTCATCGACGACACATTTTTCATGGCCGGTCGCGACGTCGATTCGGTCTTCCTTCAATTCGAATTCATCCTCGGCGCGCACGGCGCCCACAAATTTTAACAAATGCGCTGTCATCCTGAGCGAAGCGAAGGACCTCTCAACTGCCGTTGTGTCCCGCAAGCTAATCAGCGTGATCGCTCCTTCGAATGTGAGGTTCCTCGCTTCGCTCGGAATGACAGAGAGTGGGGAAAAGCACTTCGCACAAAATTCCATTTTATGAAAAAAATCCTGTTAATCCTGTCCACACTTTTTGTTTCCGTTTTCTGCGCTCACGCCAAACTCAACGTCGTTGCCACGCTCCCGGATTTCGCTTCGCTCGCGCGCGACATCGGCGGCGACAAGATCGACATCGTCACTTTGGCCAAGCCGACGGAAGATCCGCACTTCGTCGACGCGCGCCCAAGTTTTGTCGTCGCACTGCGCAGCGCCGATGTGCTCATCGAAGGCGGCGCGGAGCTGGAGCTGGGTTGGTTGCCGCCGCTTTTGCAAAACGCGCGCAATCCGAAAATTGAAAATGGCAAGCCGGGTCGGGTCGTCACGTCGCAAGGCATCCGGCTCATGAACGTGCCGACGAATGTCACCCGCGCGGCCGGGGATGTGCACGCGCTCGGCAATCCGCATTTCACCGTCGATCCGATTATCGCGAAAGCGGTCGCGCAACACATCGCGCAAGCATTCGCCGCGATCGATTCCGCGAATGCCGCGAGTTACGATGCGAACTACAAGAAATTCGAAACGGCCATTAACGCGAAGTTGCAGGAATGGGGCACGACGCTGTTGCCGTTCAAAGATCAGAGCGTCGTCGCGTATCACGACTCGTGGCCGTACTTCGCACATCGCTTCGGCGTTAAGATCGACATCTTCCTCGAACCGAAGCCGGGCATTCCGCCGTCGCCATCGCATCTCGCTGAAGTCATCGCGCAAATGAAGGCGCAGAAAATCAAAGCCATCATCGTGGAACCGTTTCACGATCGGAAAATCGCCGAGAAAGTTGCGAGCTCGACCGGCGCGAAGGTGGTCGATTTCGCGCAATATCCCGGCGCTCTTTCCGGAACGGACAATTACGTCAAGTTGATCGACAAGTTGGTTTCGAGTCTCGCCGCAGCGCTGAAATGAACGAGATGGACGAGCGCGATTCGATTGATCCGGGGAGCGCACGCGCCTCGCGTGCAGTTTTCGACGCCCTCGTCGAAAACCAATTGTCTTTGATTCATCAGATGCGTTTGGCGAGGGCGCCAAACGCGGCACGCGAGGGCGCGTGCGCTCCCCAGATCGGAGGACGCAGAGATTTATGTGGGACGTAATGTTTTGGCCGATCGCGGCCTGCGTGTTGTTGCCGTGGCTGTTGGTTTATCTCGGGCTGCACGTAGTGCAACGCGGCATCATTTTCATCGACATCGCCATGGCGCAGATGGCGTCGTTAGGCATTTGTCTCGGAGTCTTGTTAGGTTTCGAGCCCGAAAGTTTGTTGTCCTACGTCATTGGCCTTGGCGTGACGCTCATCGGCGCCGCGATCTTTTCCATCACCGGCAAACGCGTCAGTCAGGTTCCGCAGGAAGCGATCATCGGAATCAATTATGTCGTCGCTGCGGCTGCGGCGGTGTTGTTGCTCAGCCGTTCGGCCCACGGCAACGAAGAGATTCGGAATATGCTCGTGGGCGACATCACCGTGGTGAGCGCGGCCGAAGTTTGGAAATGCTTCGGTGTTTTCGTCGTTGTCGGCATCGTGCATTTCATCCTGCGGAAAAAATTTATGCTCGTGTCGTTCTCGCGCGATGAAGCCTACGAACGCGGATGGAACGTGCGCTGGTGGGATTTTCTTTTCTACGCCTCCTTCGGAATCGTGGTGACGATCTTCGTCCGCGTCGCCGGCGTGTTGCTCGTGTTCAGTTATCTCATTGTCCCGGCGGTGTGCGCAGTGGCGTTGGTGCGCTCGGTTCCGCTGCGACTGCTTATTGGTTGGGGAATTTCGCTCATCGGCGGCATCGGCGGATTGTTTCTTTCGTTCTACTGGGACCTGCCGTCCGGCGCGGCGATCGTGTGCACGTTAGGGGCATTGCTTGTAGTCACTTCGCTCGTAGCATTGGTCCGGCGACGCGCGGAACTGTAGGGGCAGGCGTGTCGCCTGCGTTCTGAAAATAGATTGCAGCCGGCACGGCTGCCTCTACAGAAGAGAAGAACTCATCGATGCATTCGTTTCACTACCGCGCGGGTAATCTTCACTGCGAAGATGTCGATCTTGCGCGCGCCGCGGAGCAGTTCGGGACGCCGCTCTATATATATAGTACGGGCACGATCCTCGATCACTATACACGCCTCGATGCCGCGCTTGCACCGCTCGATCATCTGATTTGTTACGCGGTCAAAGCGAATTCGAATCGCGCCATCCTGAAATTAATCGCGAACGCGGGCGCCGGGTTCGACATCGTGTCCGGCGGTGAATTGTTCCGCGTGCTTGCGGCTGGCGGCGATCCAAAAAAATGCACGTTCGCCGGTGTCGGGAAATCGCGCGAAGAGATCGAGTATGCGCTTGAGCAAGGCGTTTACAGTTTCAATGTCGAGAGCGAAGCCGAGCTCGAATACATCGACCAGATCGCGACCGCGAAAAATCTACGCGCGCCCATCGCGCTGCGCGCGAATCCCAATGTCGATCCGCACACGCACGAGTACATCTCCACCGGTTCACGCGAAAATAAGTTCGGCATCGCGCTGGATCGACTGGCGGCGATTTACGAGCGTGCCGCGAAATTACGCAAGATCGACATCGTTGGTCTGCAGATGCACATCGGGTCCCAAATTACGGAAGCGGCTCCATTCGCCGCCGCGATCAAAAAGCTCGCGCCGCTCGTTAGGGAGTTAAAATCGAAATACGGGATCAAATTTTTCAGCATCGGCGGCGGCATGGGAATCATTTATCAGCGCGCCCTCGAAAGCGGGTCGGGCAAATGGTGGCACGAACACGACGGCGAAGCGTCGGCTTTCAGCGTGCGCGATTATGCCGACGCCATTGTTCCGCCGTTGCGTGAGCTCGGCCTGCGCGTATTGGTCGAGCCCGGTCGTTTTCTCATCGGCAACGCCGGTGTCTTGCTGACGCGCGTTCGTTATCTCAAACAAACCGACGCGAAGAAATTCGCGATCGTTGATGCCGGGATGAACGATCTCATTCGGCCGGCGCTTTATCAGAGCTATCACGAAATCGTTCCGGTGATGGAACCGAACTCGGCACCTGTAGGGGAAGCTGCTAGCTTCCCGTCGAGCACCCGCCTTCGCGCAACTACGGCGTGGCAGGCGAGCAAGAGTAAGGCGGAGAAGATCGACATCGTCGGTCCGGTGTGCGAATCGGCGGATTTCTTCGCGCAAGATCGCGAGATGCCAGAGATCGGCGAAGG
This sequence comes from Chthoniobacterales bacterium, assembly GCA_038229295.1. Taxonomy (GTDB): domain Bacteria; phylum Verrucomicrobiota; class Verrucomicrobiia; order Chthoniobacterales; family UBA10450; genus JAJPGZ01. The sequence goes on from JBBROO010000003.1 coordinate 67,474, forward strand.
CGATCTGCTCGCGATCATGAGCGCGGGCGCGTACGGATTTGTCATGGCCTCGAATTACAATTCGCGGCCATTGCCGGCGGAAGCGCTGGTGCGCGGCGGAAAAGTTTCTTTGATTCGCAAGCGACAAACAAATGAAGATCTCGTCCGCGGCGAGATTGAACCGGAGACGTTGTAGCTGCCGCCGTCTCTGGCGGCAGTCTGTTTTGCGTTCACCTGTTTAATTCTGCCGCCAGAGACGGCGGCAGCTACAACAAAATCGACGGCGGCAGCTACAACAAGATCGACGGCGGCAGCTACAACAAGATCGACATCTCCATTCGCCGCCCTTGCAGATTTTCGTTCTGCGCATAAATAGTGCTTCCTGATTCTTCGATGAAACGTTCCCTCATTATCTTGACGCTGGCTTTGGCGGTGGCGACGCAGGCGCGCGCGGCGGCGAACGGCGAATACATTCTCCTCGTCGGCGGCCCGTCATTGAAACAATGGGAGCAATATAAATCGCAGCCGCACGATCATTGGTGGGCGAATTTTATTCGCGCGGCGCGCATTCGCACCGAGCAATTGCGCGCGCAACTCGGGCCGGACGCGAACATTACCTGGATGGTTTACAAGCAAGGTTATGTCGACCGCGCAAAGCAGGAAAACCAGGATTTGGTCGGCTACGTCAATTCCGTGGCGGATAAATTTCATTTGAATCTCGTTTACTTCCAGAACGGGAGCGACGTCATCAATTATCTGAACGCGGGGCCGAACCGGGAGACGACGAAGGTTTCGGGCTTTGAATATTTCGGTCATTCGAACAAGGCGTGCTTCATGTTTGATTACAGCAGCAACGTGGACAGCTCGGCAAAATCGTGGTTGCACGAAAACGAGTTGAACCGGCTGAAGCGCAACGATTTTGCGCGGAATGCTTACGCGCGCAGTTGGGGCTGCCACACCGGCGAGAGCATGGCCAAGAAATGGTATGTCGCCACTGGCGTGCATATGATCGGCGTGGTCGGCAAGACGCAATACATGTTGGACGAATTGCCCGTGCTCGCGTCGCAAAGCGACAAGTGGGTGAATTAATTTTCGATTGGGGATTCACCAATTGGATTTTTCACACGAAGTCCGCAAAGGGCGCAACGGACGTCGGATTGGTGTTGGCATTGCGGCCCCGTTGTGAACTTTGTGCCCGTGGTGTGATTCTCTTTCGAGTTTCACATTGACCGCAAGTATGAATGATTTGTAGGTTCGCGGTGTGAAAGGTCTGCTGGGTAATTTATTGGGAGTGGTCGGCGGACTTTTTTTCGCGGTTGCCGCTGCTTACGCGATTAGCGGAGGTCCGCAATTCCCCGCGGGAGCAAATATCGTAGGAACTTATGCAGGGGTCCTGACGCCGACGTCCAGTCCTTGTCCTTCGGTAACGCCAGCACCGGTGCCGGACTGCACACCGTCGGTTGCATCGTGCGGAGCAAATTCGCTTGGCGTTTTTTCGGTCGGTGCGCCGCAGAGCGGGATCGCATCTGGAACATTCGTGATGTTTGCGCAGGGGCGCGTATTCAGCGGCACCATTCAAGGCGTGGCTGATCCGCAGAAGGCAACACTGAAAGGAATACTTACTGCGAGATACGATTTCACCGTCACAAGTGATGCGACGCCGTGTCCGTGCGATGTTGCGCCGACGCCGTGCGTCTCGCCGGTGCCGTCGTGTACACCATCGAAATCGAGCGAACACATCACGGCGCTCGCAAACGGCAGCCTGAAAAGCCGGATAACGACGACATCATCGACATTCACCGGTATCGGAGCAACACGGCTCAAAGGGACGGCTACGCTTGATATCTCAAATGGCACCGTTGACGTTCCAGGGTTCGGACAACATACAGACTGCGAGATTTACATGAAGGTGAGCGGCTTCAAACAATCGAACACTGCTGGCGTGGCCAGTATTCCATCGGCATCTCCCTAGTGCACCGGGAGTGCCCTGTGGTAGCGGCGAGATTCAACATTCAGCGTAGCAGCCGAAAGGCTTTCACGACTCTCGAGTTGTTGATCGCGATTGCAATCGTCGCCATCCTCGCCGTTCTCCTGGTAGTGGGCCTTTCATCAATGCCTTCGCGCGCGCAACGAGTGCAATGTATGGCGAATCTGCGAAGCCTTTATGTCGCGACCGAGTCCTACATCCAGCAGAATGGGGCCTGGCCACAGATTCCGATCAAGGATGATTCGGACGCAGACGAGCAAGATTACGCTAAGGCGTGGATCGAATCGCTGCGACCGTTCGGGATTGCGGAGAAACATTGGATCTGTCCGACCATCCAGAGTTCGTTAGGCAATCCTGACTACATGCGAGCGGAGAACAAGCGCATTGATTACGCTTCCACTCCTTTTGACGACAAAACAATGTCGCCCCATCAATGGCCAAAGCAGCCGTGGTTTATTGAAGCCGGCGACGTGCATGGCAACGGCAATCTCATCATCTTCACTGACGGCAGCATCAGCGACCTGAATACTGCTAAGACACAAGGCGGGCAGTAAATCGACTTTAGGGATTCGGAAAGAAGATTCGTTCGCGTTCGACGAGGGCGCCGAGCCTAACGAAGAAGTCGCGCAGCTCGTCGGTGTAATACCAGCCGTCTTGCTGTGGATTCAGCGCGAAGAAAATTTTGCCGCCGGGCTTGAGATGTCGATCTTGCAGGTCGTCGAGGAAGAATTCCCATTCGTTAGGGCTCCAGAGCGATTTGTCGATCTTGCGATTGAACCCGGTGGAGAAGCCGGTGATCCAATCGAACTTGCGGCCAAGATCGGGTAATGGCTCAAAGGCTTTGATCTCCCAGATTTTTCTTTCGACGCCGAAGAGTTCGATTAACTCGCAGTAGAGCGGGAAGTCATCAAGGTCGAGGCCGAGGCCGCGATGTCCGAGCTGCTGGCAGATGTAGAGAAAGAAGCCGCCACCGCAGCCAAGATCGACAATGTCCTGTGGCGGGAGTTGGTTGAGTTTCAAATCCTGCACGCGCTCGATGTTGGTTTTCATCCACGGTTCGATGTCGGCGTATTTGGAAACTTGAATGGGCGAGTCGGCGTAACGTTCGCGAATTTCGCGCACGCGATCCTGGTCGAGCTTTTGCAGGAGCGGACGGAGCGGGATGGGATGAAGCTTGCGTTGAAAGCGACGCCAACCGCGGGTGTAACCTTCGCGACGAAGAAGTTTGGCGAGCTTATGCGAAAGTTTCACGCGTGCGGATCTTATCGCACAACGTCCACAAAGGACACAAAGGCGGCGCAATTATTCCGTGATCAGATCGTGGTGAACTTTGTGACCTTAGTGCGAGATAATCTGATCGCAAAAAAAGCGACGGCGACCAAATGACTGATCGCCGTTGCGCGAGGTTGAATTATCGGGGCCGATTTATTCGGCGTGCACGTCGTGCATTTCTTTCATCGCTTTCAGCATGTCCTCATGGGCCTTGCGCATGTCGTCCGCTTTTTTCTGCTGCTCGGGTGTGAGCATGGGACGAATCTGCGTCATGGCGTTGTCCATGATGGCGTGCGTTTTCTGCATCGCTTCCTGATGGATGGCCACGATCTGGGGTTTGGCTTGATCGAAGATCGGTTGCACTTTCGCTTTTTGTTCCGGCGTCAGATTGAGCGTTTTGGCGAAGTGCTCCAGGCCGAAACCGCCGCCATGATGAAAGCAACCGTGGCCACCGGGTCCGCCATCTTCTTCAGCCCGCGCAATGAAAAATCCGGCGGAGAGAATTCCAATTATTGCTAATGAGGTAAGGAGTGTTCGTTTCATATAAAATTAATGACTGGCCCAGAGCCGCGGCGGTTACAGATTTTTTCTGGCCGATCTGGACGATGTCGATCTTGGCGAAGAAAGTTGTAACCGCGGGCGACGGCGCGCGGTCATTAGCAATAGTGTGGATGCAAGATGGAGAACGTTGATGCCAGCGCACTCATCAAAGCTGCGCTCGCGCATGATGACGACGCAGCTCGTGAATTGGTTCGTCGTCTTTATCCACTTGTCGCAAAAATGGTGCGTGCCCATCGACCGCGACGAGTTGCTGAGGAGGACCTTTGCCAGATGATTTTCGTGAAGATGTTTCAAAACCTTTCCCAATTCTCCGGCGCGGTGCCGCTGGAACACTGGGTCTCGCGCATTGCCATTAATACGTGTCTCAATCAGATCGCGGCGGAGAAATCGCGTCCGGAATTTCGACAAGCGGACTTGAGCGAAGAGGAGCTGGCGGTAATGGAAAATCTGGCGGCGACTTCGGACGAGCTCGCGCCGGACCAGAGTTTTGCGTCGCGGCAACTGGTGGAACATCTTCTCACCGCGTTGAAACCGGCGGAGCGTTTGGTGATCGATCTGCTTTATTTGCAGGGGCGTTCGGTCGCGGAGATTAAGCAGTTGACGAGCTGGAGCGCGGCGCTGGTGAAAGTGCGTGCTTTTCGCGCGCGACAGAAAATGAAGAAGCAGCTGACGGCGATTTCGCGGAAGGAAAAATGATGGACGATGTCGATCTAACATTGGATCGCTTGCTGCGGGCGGGCGCGCAGGCCGGCGATGAAGCTGAGCGGGAGATTCCGTTTGGATTCGACACGCGGGTGGTGGCGCTTTGGCGTGCAAGCGCGAGCAATGGAAACGGATTAGCGCGTTTGCTTCAGCGCGTGGCCTTGGTGGCGAGCGCGGTCATCGTGGTCGCAGGCGCGGCGGCGTTTCGCGAAATCAAAAAGAGCCGCGAGATCGGCGAGCCCCTAACGAATGAATTTGCCATCGCGGACTCGGCGATTCAAAGCGAGATTTCTCAATGAACCGGACGTTGCAATGGAAGCTCATCGCCGGGTTCGTGCTCGTCTTCCTGGCCGGAGCGCTGACTGGAGGTTTTGTCGCGGGAGTGTTAGCGCGGCACTTTTTCTTTGGTCCGCCGCATCCGGGAATGGTGGCCGAGAGAATGCGAGAGCATTTGCGCAATGAACTGAAATTAACTCCGGAGCAACTGACAAAGATATCGCCGATCATCGACAAGACGGGGGCGCAACTGGAGCAAATCCAGATGGAGACGGGCCGCCGCGTTCATGAAACATTCGCCGAAGCTCATCGCGAGATGTCTCCGAATCTGACGGACGAACAGCGTGCGAGATTAGAGAAAATGCGACAACGGCATCGGCGTTGGATGCATCACATTCATGGGCCGGAAGCGCTGGCGCCAGAGCCGCACCTGCCGTAGTCGGCGTGCGAGATTTTTAACGCGTCTCTATTCCTGAATAGCATCAAACCTGCTTCCAAGCAGCATCGCCGAGAACAGGGAAAACAAGGGATCAAACAAACGCAGAGCAATGCGAATCAACTTACCACGTTGTCGGTCGGCTGCCTTTACGCTGGTCGAAATCATGATCGTCGTCGCGATTATCGCGCTACTGGCGGCGGTGGCGCTGCCGAGTTTTCTGCGCGCGCGGAAGCGATCGCAAGCGTCGCATATTGTAAACGATCTGCGTCTCATCGAAGCAGCGGTTGATCAATACGCGCTCGAGACCATGAAGAAGGCGGGCGATCCGGTTTCCGTGCCGGACTGGACTAACTACACCAAGAAAGACTCGCACTTGTATGCCACGGGCGAGGACGTGCTCGGCAATGATTACGGTCCGCAGACAGTGGATGAGTTACCGATGGTGCCGATCGAAAGCTATTGGGAATTGGGCGACGTGGCCGACGACAATTTCTGGGAGCCGTTCAATCCTTAGATAGAACACGGCGATGGTTTTCGCGTGTTCGAAGATGTCGATCTAAGCGGGTCGTGAAATTTACGGCAGCGCGGTTCCCGATTTCGATTTTACAAAGCCGATGTCGCCACTGTTGAGGTTGCCATCGGTGGTAACATCTTCGCGGAAGTTTGAGCTTGTTACGACCGTGCCGGATTGCGATTTCGTTTGCGCGATGTCGCCTGAATTCACAAACCCGTCGGCGGTGGTATCGCCAGCGAGAACGCCCATGGGGATGGTGACATTGGCGGTATTGGTACCGTCGTTCACATTGAGCAACGTGATGGTGAGCCGCTGCGCGTTCGGCACTCCGGTTAGGTTGATGAACACCTGATTGCCGCTGGCGATAACGGCGGCGACTGAACCGGCCGAGACGGTGGCGCTGCTCACAGTGATGTTAGTCGGGAAGGTGACCACGACCTGGTGGTCGCCGCTGGCGCCGCCGGTGCGGCATTCGATGCCGACACTGCCGGAGAGCGGGAGGTTAATGTCGAAGGTGCCGGCAGCGGCGTGATTTTTCCTCGAGACGGCGCTAACCGGGACGATGCCGCCTTCGCAGGCGCCGTTGCCGAGGACGGTGTAGCTGGCGGCGGGATAGGAGTTATCGGTCTGGGCTTTGACGAAGGTGTGATCGACCATGGCGTTGGAACGCTCGTAAGTGCCGCTTTCGGGACCATCGCCAGTGAATGTGCGTCCGCCGATGGCGCCGAGGAGATCGCCCGGCTGTGGGCTACCGAAACCGGATTTCGGCGCGAAGACAGTGATGGTGCCGTCGGAGCTGAAGTTGCTCGCGGGCAGGGCGGGTATGGAGGTGGTTTCTCCGATAACGAAGACTGCTGGGACCCCGGCATCTTCGAGAGTGCCGTACTGGAATGTCACGGCGCTGCTCGCATCCGAGCGCATGCCGATGTAGTACTGTCCGCCGGGCGAGGAAGGTGAATCCCACATGATGCGCCAGCGGCTGTTAGGCGGAACGGTGGCGAGGCTGTTCACTTTCATCTTGAACATGAAATTGCCCGGGCTGCTGGCCGGCTCGCCGACGGCGATGTAATCGATGAGAAGCGAAGCTGGCGTAGCGGTGCCGGCGTTGGCCTCGGGATGAGTGGGATCGTTTTTGTGGATAACGATTCCGCTGCAACCGTCGCCGATGTAGGGGGCGGCGACTTCGTTGTTAGGGCAGGAGGTGCCGACGGCGTTTACGGCCACGACTTTGTAGTAGTAGGTCTTGGTGCTGTCGGTGGCGCTGAGGTCGTCATAACTGCCGCCGGTCTGAGTTCCGGACACAGTCGTTAGGAGAGTTTCGCCGTTGCTGGCGATGCCGCGAAGTATTTGATAACCGGTGATGGCGGAGTTGCCGGTGTCGGCTTCCGACCAACCGAGATGGACGGTGCGGCCGATGCGGCGCTGGGTCAGCGAAGGCATGCCCGGTTTCGACACCGTGCTGGTGGGATCTTTCGGGGCGAGCATGCGACGGCCACTGGACTGGCGGGCGATGGTCGCCGTGACGGTGTAGGCATTACCGGTCGCGGTGGGTGAGGCCTGTTTGCAGTTTCCGCCCTCACAGCCATCAACGTAGCCGACGAGAACGCGGCCATCGCGGTCAATGGTGATATCGAAAAAGTCGAGCAGGTTACGCGTATCAATGGCAGCGCTGCCATTCAGTATGCCGGTGCGCTGCATCGGCGCGTTTGGAGTAGCGTCGGTCGTTGTCCAGGTCAGGCCGCCGTCAAAGGTGTGGGCAATGTAGAGATGCCAGGAGCCGGTAAAATTCAGTCCGTTCGAATCTCCGCTTCCACCTGTCGATCCATAGAACGCGACCGCGGCGCGGCCGCCGCTGCCGCCGACTGCGGCAGGGAACCTTACGTTTTGAATACCGAAAGTTGCGCCGATATCGAAGAAGTTCGACCAGGTAACGCCAAGGTCGTTAGACGTGGCGACCACCGGCATGATGCCGCCGCGCGAAAACAGAAAGTAAAGACGTCCATTGCTATCAATGCCGACGGCGGGATCGTCCGGGGCGGTGGTGCCGGAAACTGATCCATTCTGCACCGGGCGAACGGTCCAGGTGGCGCCGTTGTCCTGTGAAACAACCACGGCCGAATTGCCGCCGCAGCCCCGGTTAGGCACATAGACGGTTCCATCAACTGGAGAGACTTTTACGTGACCGTGCAATCCGCCGCACGAGGTCAACGCGTAGATCGGCACCGATGCGCCATAGGTCAGGCCGCCATCATCGCTGCGGGCGCACAACGCCGCGGCGATATCCTGCGAGCAATAATAAACCGCGTTCGGATACACCGTGCCCGGCGGGCGGGGTGGAACAGGAGTGTGATAAATGCCGCCGCCGATCGTTTCGTGATCGACCGCCGAGGCGATGCCGCCGGTTTGGGTCGGGAACCACGTCACGCCGTCGTCGTCGGTATAGGAAATCTTGACCGTATCGGGGGTAAGAAAAGTCAGCTCAGCTGCGAATGTTCGGCTATGAAGACCCAAAGCGTCGGTGAAGCCACGGTCGGTGAACCCGAACGGATCGGAATCCAATCCGACAGAAGTAGGCGCCGCGCGATTAACCCAGCTCGAAGTCAGGCCGCTTAAGGGGCAACTATCGTCAAAGGTGATGAACAAAGTCTGAAGGCCGGACTGGTAATTGGCCACGCCATTGGACCAGTTGCTGCCGACAGATGGCTCGCCCGCATTGCGGCCCATCCACTCGACGGAATTTGCCTGCTGCCCGGCTTCGCTTGTTTTGACCGGAACCAGAAGACCCGGCGCGATGAAATTTTCGTAGCCAATCTTCGGGCCGGGATCCTGCGGCGCTGGCACTATCTGTGCGCGAACGGTGCCGGCAGCGAGGAAAACGCCTATGGTAAGAATGAAGGAGGCAGTAGCCGTGCGCGTGGTGATGGAGGAATGGATATTTTTCATGGGTCTTAGCAGTTTATTCAGAGTCAGAAACGCGGGCCGGCCAGCCCATGCGGCCGAATAATTTTGATCGCGTCTCCAACTCCATTCGTAACTCAACGCGAAACCGCGCGTGTTTTAATGATGATCCAGTAAGATCGACAACTACACCGCCGCGATGATTTCGCGCAACAACGCCGGGCCGCGATAAATGAAGCCGGTGTAAATCTGGAGAAGCTGCGCGCCCGCTTCCATCTTTTCGCGCGCGGATTCGGCGTCGAAGATTCCGCCGCTGCCGATCACCGGGATTGTCGATCTTGCCGCAATCGTTCGCACCAGCTCCGTCGATTTCGCGCGCAATGGTGCGCCGCTCAGTCCGCCGGTTTCATCGCGCTCAGAGGGAAGCGATGAATGATCGAGAGTTGTATTAGTCGCGATAATTCCGGCGATCTGATTTTCTTCGCAGATCGAAATAATCTCTTCGAGTTGAGCGCTCGAAACATCCGGCGAAATTTTTACGACAAGCGGTCGCGCCGTTCGATTCTCGCCGCGAATCGCGCGCAGCAAGATCGACAACGACTCGGGTTCCTGAAGTTTTCGTAATCCCGGCGTGTTCGGCGAGCTAACATTGAGCACCACGTAATCGGCAAAATTTCGCAGCCGCCGAAACGAATGCAGATAATCCGCCGGTGCTTCATCGAGCGGCGTCGCCTTTGACTTGCCGATGTTAATGCCGACCGGAACCTGCGGCCAGCGTCCGCTTTCGCGTAATCGCCGCAGCCGATTTGCAATCACATCAGCGCCGTCATTGTTAAAGCCCAGTCGATTAATCAACGCATGTTCTGCGGCGTAACGAAAAATGCGCGGGCGCGGATTTCCCGGCTGCGGTTTTGACGTCACCGTCCCGATCTCAATAAATCCAAAACCGAGCGCTTCCCAGGCCGGAAGAGCGACGCCGTTCTTATCGAAGCCGGCGGCCAGGCCCACTGGGTTCGGAAAATTAACGCCGAAAAGTCTCTTCGGCTTCGGCGCGGGTCGGAAACCTTGCAGCATCCGTAATGCAAGATCGACATCTGAAGCCCGGCGCAACCAATTGATGGCGAAATGATGCGCCGTTTCTGGATCGAAAAGAAAAAGCAGCGGCCTAACGAGCTTCTCGTAGGCGCCGGCCGCTTTCATTTTCCGATGCAGAACTCGCTGAAGACAGAGTCCAGGATTCGTTCGATGTCCACCGCGCCGAGAATTTCGCCGAGTGCACGAAGCGCGTCGTTTAAATCGACCGCTACGTATTCGATCGAGAGGTCGTCGTCCAATGCTTTGCGCGCGACATCACACGCATCGATCGCTCTGCGCAGACAATCGCGATGGCGCGCATTAACGGAGACCGAGTTTTCCGGTCGCAATTTTTGTTGGGTGACCTGTGCCAGGATTTCGTCTTCCAGCCGACTGAATCCATCTCCGGTCACACAGGACACGCGCAGCCCTTCGAAATTTTTCCAGTCCTCGTGCTCCGGTAAATCGCTTTTGTTTATCACCACCACATCGACGCCCTCGCTCTTCGCGCGCGCGTCAAAGTCGGGCGGTCGCGGCGCGTTCCCATCCGCCAGGTGCAAGCGGAGGTCGGCGGTCTCCAATGATTTTTCCGTGCGCGCGATTCCGGCGCGCTCCACTTTTCCCTTCGCTCGCCGCAAGCCGGCGGTGTCGAGCAAACGAATCGGAACACCCCGCAAATTAATTGTCTCTTCGATGGTGTCGCGCGTCGTCCCGGGAATTTCGCTCACGATGGCGCGCTCATAACCGAGGAGGCGATTGAGCAAACTCGATTTGCCCGCGTTCGTCGCGCCGTAAACGACCACGCGCACGCCTTCGCGCAATATTCGCCCCTGATCCGCCGTCGCGTGCAAGATCGACATCTTCTCTCGGATCGAATCCACGCGCGCCTGCAACTTTTCGCCTTCGTCTGGCGCGATGTCTTCCTCCGGAAAATCGAGCGCCGCATTGATGTGTGCGATCACGGAGATTAATTCGTCGCGCAATGTTTTGATCTGCTGTCCGAGCCGACCTTCCAGTTGCTCGGTGGCCGAGCGCAAAGCGAGATCGGATTTCGCACGAATGAGATCCATCACCGCTTCTGCTTGAGTGAGATCCATTTTCCCGTTCAAAAACGCGCGCTCGGTGAATTCGCCGCCCCGGGCTGCGCGTGCGCCCGCGCGCAAACAAGTTTCCAGCACGCGCGCGGTAACAAGGATTCCGCCATGGCAACTGATCTCGACCAGGTCTTCGCCGGTGTAACTCGCGGGCGTGCGGTGGACCGACATCATCACTTGATCGATCAATCCACCGGCCTCATCGACAATCTCGCCGAGATGTTGAAACTGCGGCGCGAACTGCGACGGCTTTTCTTTTCCGCGAAAAATTTTATCCGCAACTTCGATTGCATGCGCGCCCGAAATCCTAACGAGCGCGATGGCGCCTTCACCGGCCGGCGTGGAAATGGCCGCGATAGTGTCACCCGCGACCACTTGTCGATCTTGCGCAGGCTCTAACGGTTGCTCGAGAGAACTTCCTTCAGCGCGGCGATGCATTTGCGATTTTGTTCCATTGTTCCGATCGAAATCCGAATCCATTCCAACAAGCTGTACCCTTTGAGCGGCCTAACGATGACTTTGCGCGCCAGCATTTGCTTAAACACGAGTGCGCCATCGCCGACGTTGACCATGATGAAATTGGCGGCGCCGCGAACGAAATTCAGTTTCATCGCGGAAAATTCCGTCTCCAGATATATACGTCCCTCGTCGACCACGCGCTTTGTCTCACGCGCATGTTCGTCGTCTTCGAGCGCAGCCATCGCGCCGGTTTGCGCAATTGAGTTCACATTAAATGGCTCCCGCGTTTTTTGCAGGACCTGGATTAATTCCGGCCGCGCCACTCCATATCCGACGCGCAGTCCGGCCAGACCGTGGATTTTTGAGAACGTGCGCAAGACGACCACGTTTTTTTCTTCGCGGATGTAACGAAGCGTCTCCGGCGGCTCGGTCAGAAATTCGAAATACGCTTCGTCGAAAACGGTGACGATATTTTCCGGCACGCGCGCGATATAGTTGTCGATCTTCGCTGGTGGAACCAGAGATCCGGTGGGGTTGTTAGGATTGGCAATGAAGATGAGGCGCGTCTTCGGAGTGATGGCGTCGATCATTGCCTCGAGATCCTGTGCAAAATTCGGCGCTGGCGTTTCGATCGTGCGCGCGCCGAAAAGGGTGGCGATGATCTTGTAAGCGATAAACGCGTACTGCGAAGTGATAACGTCGTCACCCGGGCGCAGGAATGCGTGACAAAGAAACTCGATGACTTCGTTCGACCCGTTGCCGAGGATAATTTGCTCGGATTTTAAATTCAGTTTCGCGGCGAGCGCGCGCCGCAAATAAAATCCTCCGCCGTCGGGATAAAGATGCGCGTTACCCAAGGCCGCGCGCATCGCCGCGCACGCTTTCGGCGACGGGCCGAGCGGGTTCTCATTCGAAGCGAGCTTAATAATCTCGGCAGGATCGACATCGAGCTCTCGAGCGGTTTCCTCGATTGGCTTGCCCGGCTCGTAGACAGCAAGATCGCGCAGCTGAGGATTGGCAAAGTCCCAAACGGATGTCACGGGCGAAACCTTAAGCTAAATTTCGCCACTGAACAGGCACTCTGTCGCGCGCTTGCGTGCGGCGGGCGAAAATGCGAAGAACATTCTCTTGGGCGCGTTCATTCAAAATCTTTGGCGAAATCTCAGCGGCGAAATCACGTTTTGGACGGTCTTCGGGCTCATCGCGAATCTGCTGTTCGCCAGCCGATTCGCCATTCAATGGTACGTGTCCGAGAAACTGAAACGCAGCGTGATCCCCGTGCAATTTTGGTATCTGAGCATCGCCGGCAGCATCATGATGCTGATCTACTCGATCTACATCGGTAAGGTTCCTCTTATCCTGGGCTTTCTTTTTCCGACGATCATTTACGTGCGCAACTTGATGCTCATTCAAAAACAACGCCGCAGTTCCAAGCTGACGGCGAGCGAGAAAGATCGGTTTCCGGTGAGCACAGATCCCGACGAGACCACGCCGTAGTTGAGTTCTGCTCGGCGAATCTGGTATTCTCTGCGCGTGATCGACATCGAAAAAATCGTTTATCTCGACAACAACGCGACGACGCAACTTGATCCGGCGGTCGTGGAAGAGATGCTGCCTTTTCTGACGAAGCTTTATGCCAATCCGTCGAGCGGTTATGCCTTCGCTGGCGAAGTGCGGAAAGCGATCGATCGAGCACGGGAGCGTTTGGCGGCGTTGCTAGGATGCGAGCCATCCGAAATTATTTTCACGAGTTGCGGAACGGAGTCTAACAACGCCGCGATTAATTCGGCCTTGGCACATGATCCGCGCGGCAAACACATCGTCATCAGCGCAGTCGAACACAGCGCCGTCCGCCGCCACGCGGAGGAACTCGGCCGGCGTGGTTGTGAGGTGACCATGGTGGGAGTGGATCGAAATGGAGATGTCGATCTTGGCGAGGTTGAGCGATCGATTCGACCGAATACGGCGGTTGTCTCAATGATGTGGGCGAATAACGAAACCGGCGTTTTATTTCCAGTCGAAAGGATCGCACAAATCTGCCGGGACAAAGGTGTCCTTTTTCACACCGACGCCGTCCAGGCCGTCGGCAAAGTCGCGATCTCTTTGCGGGACTCCGCGATTCACTTTTTGTCGCTGTCCGCCCACAAGTTTCATGGCCCGAAAGGTGTGGGCGCACTCTATATTAATAAGGAGGTGCCGTTCCGATCATCAATCATCGGTGGCGCCCACGAGAATAATCGCCGGGCCGGAACAGAAAATGTCGCGTCAATCGTCGGGCTGGGCAAAGCGGCAGAAAGGGCCGAGGAATATATCGGCGAGGAACAGGATCGCGTTCGTGCGTTGCGCGACGGGTTCGAGAAAGCCATTCTCCATCAGGTGCGCCTCGCCACGGTCAATGGAAGAGGTGCTTCGCGCCTCGGGAACACTTCGAGCATTGCTTTTGAGGGAGTCGACGCCCACGCGGCGCTGATCTTGTTAGATCGACATCGAATTTGTTGTTCTGCTGGCTCAGCCTGCAAGACAGGTTCAGGTGAAGGTTCACACGTATTGCGGGCGATGCATTTGGGCGATGAGAAAGCGCAATCAAGTCTTCGGTTTTCATTCGGACGCTTTAATTGCGCTTCGGAGGTGGAAAAAGCATCCATCAACATCGCCGGGGTCATAGAAAAACTGCGAAAGCTATGTCCCGTCTCGGCGGTGGCGTCGGCTAAGTGTCGAGAGAGCGATCTCGCCCAAAAAATCTCAAAATAAGATGTTTTTTATCTTGTCACTGAGGAGGTGAATTCGGTAAAAAGAGGCAGGAATCAGATTTGGCATAAAAATAATTATTGACCATGCGACGCATTTGTGAGAAATATCATAAATATCAGCAACCACTCACAGCCCCACGCAAACCGAAATAACAACTTAGATTACACCTGGTAAAAATAGACATATGAGCAAGCAATCGCATCCAATTCTGAAAATCGTCGCAGCCTGCGGCGCACTCGCGCTCACCGTTCCGGCGCTCCAAGCAACCGTGCTTAATTTAGGGAGCAGTGGCAGTGGTGAACTTAACGGCGCGCTTTTTTCCACGACCGACATCCAGCCGACCGGCACGGGCGTATTCGATCCCTTCCTGACGGTGCAAAACTCGCCATGGGAACAGGGCTACAACAGTTCTAATGGGAACTTCGACACCAAACGCGTGCCGCAGTGGAACCACGAGATCTTGGTGAGCGACCTCCGTGCGACGACCTTTAACGGCATCGCTTATTATGGCTTTGTCGTGGACATTAATGAGCCAAACAGTGGCGCGAATGCGATGATTTCGCTCGATAGTTTAAAGATATTCGTCTCGCCCACCTTGCAGAGCAGCACCTCCACAAACAGCCAAGGTTACTTTAATGGGTCGCTGGGAACGCTGGTGTTCGATTTGGGCAGCGGCAACAGCGTTAAATACACCGATCAGCAAAACGGAAGCGGCTCGGGTGACATAAATATCTACATCCCGGTTTCCGACTTCGCTGGGGCCAGCTCCACCGATTACGTCTATATGTATCAGCGTTGGGGCAACACGGATCCCAGCCAGTCAGGTTTCGAGGAGACGGCGCTGCTTTCGGGTTTCGTGCCGGTTCCGGAACTGGGCACATTATTCCCAGTCATTGGTTTGATGGCGGCGGTGGTTTCGACTCACACGCTTCGACGCCGCAAACAGAGGGAACTAGCGGCCGCGCAGATTTCTTAGTAACAGTTAGGTGCTTCATCGTTTCGGGAGAGGCGACAGAGAAATCTGTCGCCTCTTCTTTTTAATCAACATGCAATGACCGGTTGTTATCTGCTGGCCTCGCGACGAGGGAATCTTCGACAGAAGATGTCGATCTAATGAAATGAGTCTCGGCCTCCCGGCGATAGACAACTGGCCGCTTAAACTAAAGTCACTGCCAGGACTTTTCATTATGCAGTTGTCGATCTTTACCTTGAACGCATCTCTGCGCCAAAGGTCAACGGAATCAGTTCAACTGTGCTGTGGCTTTGTTCACCAGCGCTTTTTCTTCGGGCAAAAGCGTCGTCGATTGCGCCGCTTCCAGGAACGAGCGCGCCCGTTGATCCTTCGCGGCGGCCAGACAAATTCCATAATACGCGCTCACGGCCGGGTCGCGTAATTGCTCTTCTGTCAGCGAAGTCATAATCTTTAACGCGCCTGAGATGTCGCCCTTTGTCATCAGGGAGTAGGCGTAAGTGGTCGCGTAGGCAGCATTCGAAGGCATCTTGCGATAGGCATCCGCTGCTAATCGTCGCGCCTGTTCCGGGTTTGCGTTCAGCAAAAGGGAAATCTGCGCCAGATTATTCTGCACGTTAAGATTCGACGGGTCCGATTCGAAAAGGCGGACGAGTACTTTGTAAAGACCCTGGGTGTCATTCGCCTTGGCGTAGTAGCGGTACAAAGTCGAAAACGCATCGCTCTGTTTTTCGGGAAGTTTCGCTAACGCCCACAGCAGATCGACCGTTTCCGTTTCCCATTTCCAATCCGCCAGGGTGCGCAAAAGGACCAAACCGGATTCGCTCCGCGCCGATCCATCCTTGAGCGCGATTGCCCATTCGTGTTCTGCCGCCGCGGATTTGTCTTGTTCGCGCAAGGCACGGGCGAGGTAAGCGTGTCGAAGGAAATCGAAGTCGCGCCAATTCCCCGTCTTCGTTGTCCCTTCGAGGTTATGCCAATCCTTCAGGCGCACGTAAACATCGGCCACCGCCGTCGGCATCGGCCATTTTTCCAGGGTCTCGCGCGGTAACGTTTTGAGAAAATCCAGAGCCAGCAGATTCAGATTATTTTGGCTCATCCAACCGAGCAGCGTAGTCAGCTCTAACGGTTTCGTCGCACTGCTCCTCTCGAACTCAGTCAAATACGCTGTGAACTGGGGATCCTGCAGCTGGTGCAGAAGATCGAGATACAACAAGCGATCGTTCAGCTTCGCTTCCGGAAATGCTTGCAGATCGCGCGCCAGCTCGAGCAACTTCGGCGCGCTTCCGTGTCTCACGATTCCCTCAGTTATTAAGGCGCGTGTCGCCGCCGCGCGTTGATCGACATCGTTACGCAATGCGGTCAGCATTTCCTCGCCCGCCGCATGTTGCTCCGGATTCGTCGAGCGCAGTCGCGAAACGGCGAATTGCAGTTGATAGATTTTATCGTTAGGCGCTAACCGCACCGCCTCGCTCCACTCCGAGATCGCTTGCTCGCCTTGCCCTCGCGCGGTGGCCAGTTGCGCACCGATGGCGTGGTAGCCGGCCGTTTGTTTGCCGGCCTCCTCGATTTGCCCCAGCGTCTTTTCCGCGCCCGCAATATCGTTGAACTGCAATGCGCATCGCGCCAAGGCCAGTATGTCTTCGGTGGAATGCGGCTCGAGCTGCACCACCTTGCGTCGCCATTCTAACGCGCCGCGTTCGTTAGTCCGCTCACCCAGTTCCGCCATGATTCGCGCCGCCGGCGCGCTCGTCGGTTTCAATTGCAGGACCGTTCGCGCAGCCAGGCTCGCATTGCGCAGGTCACGTTGTTGCAGCGCCACCACCGCCCGCCGCACCAAACGTCTCTCCTGCCAGCGCACATAAACATCGTGCCCGCCCCAGCATATTCCGATCAACAGCACGATTGCGATAAAGCCGCCGAACAAAATCCGGATGAAAGTCGTTTGCGTTCGTTCGACTGACTTCTCCAAAGTTCTCAATTGGTACGGCACGTTTTTTAAAATTCAATCGAGCCGTTCCCGAAGATGCGGGAACGCGACCCCTCGACCCTAAAGCACTCGCTATGCCGGTGCCACCGTAGCCAGGCCGAGGTTCGCAACTTGCTCGGACTTCGCTAACCTATGTTCCCAATGAGAGCGACGGCTGCATCTGCCGATTTTATAAGATCGACAAGTACGCCTTCCCGCTTCGGGTTGGTTGCGCCCACCCTGCTTTTCCTCGGGCTGCTTTGGCTCGAGGTAGTCCGCCAGCTCAAACCCGAGTGGAGTCTAAATCCGCAGTACGGCTACGGTTGGAGCGTCCCGTTCCTCTCACTCTATTTAATCTGGAAACGTTGGCCCGAACGCCCCGCGCCCGTCGTGACATCGGCGCCCGGCCTAACGATTGCGCTGCTCGCTCTCTGCGCACTGGTTCTCGCACCGATCCGTTTCGTCGCCGAAGCCAATCCCGACTGGCGCTTCCTCAGTTGGGCGCTCGCCTTCGTCGCCGTTACCATGTCGATCTTCGTTTTATATCTTCACGGCGGCCGAACTTGGGTCCGCTACTTCGCATTTCCCGTTTTGTTCTTTCTCGTCGCCGTTCCGTGGCCGACGCAATTTGAACAATTCGTTATCCAAAATCTCATGCGCGCGGTCACCGGCATTAACGTCGCCTTCCTAAACCTCGCTGGCATTCCCGCGCTGCAACACGGCAACGTCGTCGAAGTCGGCACCGGTCTGATTGGAATCGAAGAAGCTTGCAGCGGAGTCCGCTCGCTTCAGGCCACCTTCATGATCTCGCTCTTTCTGGGCGATCTTTATTCCTTCGACGTCGCGCGTCGCATCTCTCTCGTCATCGCTGGCGCGGTTCTAGCCTTTATCTGCAATCTCGTTCGCACGGCCATTCTCGTTTGGATGGGCGCGCGCAGCGGCGCCAGCGCCATCGAAGCGTGGCACGATCCCGCTGGCCTGAGCATCCTGATGTTTTGTTTGTTCGGTCTTTGGCTGCTCAGTCTTTTAATGCGGCGCTATTCCCCGCCCGAAGTCGCTTCACCATCCATCGGCCATCACTCCGCGCCTTTGCTGCACTCATCTTCGCGAATCTTGCTTCCACTCGCCGTCTGGCTGCTGCTAATCGAAGGCGGCATCCAGGTTTGGTATCGCACCCACCAATCCGCCGCTGCTAATTCCCGCTGGACAGTGCAATGGCCTAACGAAGAACAATCTTACCAGAACGTGCCCATCCCGACGGCCACCGAAAATCTTTTACACTACAACGAAGGCGGCGGCGCCAGCTGGCAGGCGACCGATGGTCGCCCATGGATGATGTATTTCTTCCGCTGGTTTCCTGGCCAAACCGCGGCGCGTTTCGTTAAAATCCACCGGCCTGACGTCTGTCTTCCCGCCAGCGGAATGACCATGGTCAGCGACGACGGGATGCGCATTCTCGAGGTCAACGGCGTCAAGCTGCCGATTCGCTCTTATCGATTCGACGATCACGGCGCGCCTTTGCATGTCTTCTATTGTTACTGGGACGCGCGTTCCTCTTACGAAAATGTGGCCGCGGCGACGGATGAAGATTGGAGCGCGCGCGGGCGCGTGCGCGCGGCCATGCGCGGACGCCGCGAACTCGGCGCGCAAATGCTCGAGGTCGTCGTTTGGGGGTTTGAGGATGATCGCGAAGCCGGCGCTGCCTTGCAGCACCGACTCGCGCAAATCATCCATTCGCCCTGACTGCTCGCGCAAGATCGACATCTTCATGCGCGCGCATATCGTGCGCGTAACACATGGAAACTCCACGCGATCCCGGTTCCTCTCGCTACGAACACGCTCCGGAAGGTTTGCATCGGCGCGATCTCGACCCCGACCCAATCAAGCAATTTTCCAATTGGTTCACCGCCGCGGTCGAAGCCGGCATCCGCGATGTCAACGCGATGAGTCTCGCCACCGCCGGCAAAGACGCGCGCCCATCCGTTCGCATTGTTCTGCTCAAAGGTTTCGATCAAGACGGTTTCATCTTTTTCACCAACTACGAAAGCGACAAAGGCAAACAACTCGAAGCCAATCCCTTCGCGGCGCTCGGATTTTATTGGATCGAGTTAGATCGACAAATTCGCATCAGCGGTTCGGTCGCGCGCACTCCGCGCCAAGAATCCGAACGCTATTTTCATTCCCGCCCGATCGGTAGTCAGCTCGGCGCGTGGGTCTCGCGCCAAAGCGACGTCATCGATGGCCGCCGCATTCTCGATGCGCGCCTCGCCGAAATGACCGAGCGCTTCGGCGATAAACCCATTCCGTTACCGCCACATTGGGGCGGCTATCGCCTCACGCCCGATGCGATTGAATTCTGGCAAGGTCGCCCAAATCGTTTGCACGATCGCTTTCGTTATACCCGTCAAACCAACGGCTCGTGGTCGATCGACCGGCTTGCTCCTTGAACGACGACGCGATTCCGGGAATTGTGTCGCGCGGGTCGACGCCTAACGAGAACAAGCTCAGCCACCAGCTGGCGGCGGCGAGCTTTGCTAAGATCGACAACTGTTTCATAAAATTAAAGTGAGATAACGCGCCGGCCAGCGGTTAGTAAGTGTCTTGATTTCAAGCATAACTTGGATCGGATTTGAGCGCGCTGTTAAGCACGATCAGAAGTTTTCGCATGGTGGCGGTGAGGGCAAGTTTGGGTGGTTTGCCGGCGTTGCGCAATCGTTGGTAAAAGGTGCGAAGGATTGGGTTGTGACGCGCTGCCACCAGCTCGGCGTCCGCCGAAGATGGTACGTTTGCCCCGCATCTTGCCGCTGTCGCGGTTAAAGGGCGCGACACCCACCAGAGCCGCTACCTCGCGCCGATTGAGTTGCGCACCAACGCCCGCTCGTAACCACCGCTGGGCTCACAAATCACCTGCACTGGGCCATCGATTTGTTTGATCCAACTGATCAACTCCCGATGCCCAACCTTGTCGTTAGGCAAACGACGCTTCTCATTTTCAATCGCTGCGTCCAGGTACTTCTTGGCCACATCCACTCCCAGATAGACAAGTTGCTCTTTCACGTGATAAATAACTCCTGCTTGTAAGATACGAGCTGGCCAGGCCGGTCCTGCCCTCGGGGTCGGAGGCCGGCTTGGTCGCTCCTGTAACTGTTCGAGTTTACTTTCCACGCCCAAGGGCAGGTGCGGATCAAACTAACCGGCGCTCGTGACCTTTTCGTCAGAAGCAGCTGCATCGTGGATCTCACACCTCCCTCTGCTATGCACAGAATCAGGGCACCTTTAAAGAAGATACAAGCTGCATCGCAGGGTTAGATGTTTTGTGAACCGAAGTATGAGTCGATCGGAAACGTATCGTGAGTGCCGGGGATAAATAACTGGCCACCGCGTGAAACGCCCATCGTCGCCCCACATTGCACTATTCGCAGTTGACGCCACTGCATCCGCCATGTAATTCTGTAAACGCATCTGAGGGAGCTAAACTCGACGCCATAATCCTATCATGAAAAGAACACACCTCCTCTGCTTTGCGGTCGTCGCCTGCGGTATTTTTTGCCCGGTTCGCGTTCCGGCGGCAACGACCATTATCGTCTCGGACAGCTTTACGGGCACTAATGGTTCCAGCCTGGCGGGCCGCACCCCGGACGGCGCCCATTTGAATGGGCAGACTTGGTCCACCGCCGGCTTCAATGACACCGTGATCAACTCGGCGGCTGGCAATCCCGCGCCCTCCGCACAGGGTGGCTTCAACGGCGTGGTCAGGATGGACATCAGCACCCCGACCGCCGGCTATATCAAACCGTCTGACTTCACCCTGAGCCTGGACCTGCAGATGATGAGCGTCGTGGGTGGCCCTTCGATATACGCGCGCGGGCTCGGCTTGGGCTTCTACAGCGGCGATACGACGAGAGAGGCCAATGAATTCTTCACTGGCATGACGATGAAGCCCGATGGCACCTTGGTTCTGGTGGTCAACGGCGCCGAGCAAGCCGCTTCCGCTCCGGCGCCCGCCGGATACAGCACCAGCAACTTCTACAATCTGACCTACTCGGTGGATTTGCTGACCGGCAGTATCACCAGTGTCAACTTCGCTGGAATCGACCGGACGTCCACGTTCTCCGGGGCGGCCAGTGCCGGAGATTTTACGAACGCGACGACCCAGGCGGTGGGCTTCTACACCAGCTCCGCGTCTACCAGTGGTGGTCCGGGATTCGATAATTTCGTGCTCAGCACCCAAGGAGCCGTTCCGGAGCCCTCCAGTGTTCTTCTCCTCGCCGGCGGAGGTCTCTCCCTTCTGGGCGTGCGCCGCCTCCGCGCGAGATGGGGGAGGCAGAGGTGAGTGAGTTTAATTACTTCCTCTTCCCGACTCAGTAAGCCTCCCGGCCTGCCCGTCTATTTCGCAGCTACCGTGGCGCGTCCACCCAGAATCAGCACGTAAAAGCTTCGCTCACGTGCCAAGAGCTAGTAATGGGTACAAAGGACACGATCACTCCGAGCACTGACGTAGGCGCGTAAAACCAACCCACCCGCTTAAAGAGCTTTGCTTTCATCGCATTGTTGTAGCTGCTGGTGCGCACAACCGTTTCATCATCTAACGAGAACAAGATCAGCGACGCCTACCGGGAGCGAGCGTTGATCGGAAATCGAAATTCGGCGGGCGCGAAAACAATCCAACCCCGGCGATTGTCGATCTTTCGGTATCATTCCTCTCGTTCTTCGTTAATGTTTCCGATGCGGGGCGGAAGCACTTTGAGAAACGCGATTCCCCCTCCAGAATCGAAATAATTATATGATCAATCCGAACGGCGACGATTTCGTTGAAGACAATCCGCTGGCTGCATCTTCGCAGCCTCCGGTAGGGCAGAGCTCATTCGATCCACTTCCGGATCGTCCCGCGCGCAAAATTTCCGCGCCGGCCGGCGAGACCTGGCAGCAGCAAACCAAAAGGAAAGCGGGCGATGCGCGCGATCGCACGGAAGTTTTTGTGCGCGAAAATCCGGTCCCAATCATTGTTGGCGCGTTGACCGTGGGACTCGCGATCGGTTGGGCATTGCGTCACGCCACCCGCGAAGAAAAGGAAGTCGAAGTGAAGACGCCGCTCGGTGATTTTAATTGGAGCTTCCTGTCGTTGCCGTTCCTTTGGCCCTTCCTCAAAACAGTGAAGGAAAAATACGGCGACTCGGCCGACACGGTTAAAGACAGCGTGCGCGAAGGCGTCGATCGCATGCGCAAGATCGACATCGACCAATACGCCAAGCCGCTGCGCAAACGCTGGAAGTCCTGGACGCACTAAGCGCCGCTCCCCCCTCTGGGGAGCGCACGCGCCTCGCGTGCTCGGTTCGGCGCCCTCGCCGAACCGCTTTGTCATTTCGAGCGAAGTCGAGAAATCTCTTACTGTTGATCGCGCCGGTTTGATAATCTCACCGCGTGTCGCGTTGGTTCATCGCTCTCGCTTTTTCGTGCGCGGTTAATCTTTCCGCCAGGGAAGTAAAGCAGACGCGCGAAAGCGGCGCGGAGTTTGTCGGCGCGGTTGGATGTCGATCTTCCAGTTGTCACGGCGGCGCGGGTGAGAAGCGCAGTCAATACATCACCTGGTCGCAAAAAGATTTTCACACCCGCGCTTACGCCATTTTGCTCGACGCGCGCTCTGCGCGAATTGCGGAAGCGATTGCAATTCCTGAAGCGCAATCCAGCGCGCGCTGCACCGTTTGCCATTCGCCGTTTCAATCCGTCGGCCAAACCCATCTCGCTTCCACCGCGCGTCCGGACGAAGGCGTTTCTTGTGAAACTTGTCACGGCGCGGCCGGCTCGTGGTTGCGCGGACACACGCGCAGCGATTGGACTTACGCCATGCGCGTCAGCGCCGGCCTGCACGATCTTCGCAATCTTTACGTTCGCGCCAACAGCTGCGTGGCCTGTCATCAAAACATCGACAACGATATTTTGAAAGCGGGACATCCCACGCTCGTTTTCGAACTCGACAGCCAATCGGCTAACGAACCGAAACATTGGCGCGAAGATGATCCGGCGATCGGGCCGCGCAGTTGGCTTGTCGGTCAGGCGGTCGCCTTGCGTGAAGCGGCGTGGCATTCGCGCACCGATTCTGATCCCGCATCCGATTCTCAGGAAACTTCCATCGCTCTCGCCTGGCTGCTCGCCAAAGTCACGTCAGCAGATCCGGCTCTGCCAAAAATCTCCGAACCGGCATCTTCCGATCTAGAGCCGCTGCAAAAAGCGGCCGACGAGCTAGCGCGTCGCGCCGCGAGTTGGAATCCAACCGAATCCACCATGTCGATCTTGCGCGCATTGGTTGAAAGCGATTCGGAATTCGTGGTGGCGAAAGATCGAACGAAAGAAGCTTTGTTTTATCGCGCGCGCCGTGTGGTGCTCGCGCTCGAAAGATTGAGCGAGAATCGCGACAAGGAACTCGAGGCGTTGCGCGCCGATGTGCAAAGGCATTACGATTTTGACGCGGCCGCCTTCGCCGAGCATCTGCGAGCGTTCCGCAGCAAGTTGTAGGGGACGCTGTTAGCGTCCCATGGGAAGCCAACGGCTTCCCCTACAGCAATTGGGCGTTTGAACGCACACGCGTTCTCGCGGAAGATGTCGATCTTTCCATGGCGAGTTCAAATCCATCGGCGCGCCCGAATTGGTTGCGGCATCCCCTCGCGAAATTTTTCGCGTCGGTCAAGCTCGCCGTCGTTTTGCTCGCCGTCCTCATTGTCGGCGCGATCTCGGGCACGATTTACGAATCGAGCTTCGACGCCAAAGTCGCGCGCGCTTATGTTTACGGCGCGCCCTGGTTCAACATCTGGCTGATTCTCCTCGCGACCAATCTCACCGTCTCGGCGTTGTCGCGCTGGCCGTGGCGAAAACATCACGTCGCGTTTCTCGTCACGCATCTCGGCATCATCACGTTGCTGACCGGTTCGCTCATCGGCCGGATCTGGGGAACCGAAGGAACCATCACACTGTTCAAAGGCGATCCGCCTAACAACCGTCTCCTTGTCGATCAACATCAACTGCGCGTGCACGACGTCGATGGAATCGTGAAAGCTTTCCCGGCGGAATTTCTGCATCATCCGCCAACGCCGAACCGTCCGCGCGATCTCGGCCTGCTCGCGAGCGGCGCGCACTTAAGCGTGATCGACTACGCGGCGACGATCGAAGGAAAACTAAATCCGAAACCGCGAACTGAAGGCGGCGGGCCCGCGCTACATTTCACCATCCACACCGCGATGATGGGCCAACAACTCGAAAGCTGGCTCCTCGCCGACGATCCCGAACACGGAAGTTTTTCCATGGGCTTGGCGAACATCGAGCTCAACCGTGGCGCGGCCGCTCCGGATGCTTCTTCTTCTGTAGAGGCCCCTGTCCCCAGCGGCAAAAAGGAACAAGATGTCGATCTTATCGAATCTATCTTCGCCTTCAGCAAAGCGTCCGAGGAACAAATCGGCCGCGTCATCCAAGGCGGCAGCACCGGCGCGAAAGTGCGATTAGAGCAACAAGATAACAAGCAACGGGTCATCGTGTCGTTAGGCGAAAAGGAATCCGGTTTTGACGTCGCCGAGAATTTGGGACGCGAAGCGAAGATCGACAACTCACCGTTCACCATCAAGATCGACAACTACTGGCCCGACTTCCGCATCGAAAACGGCAAGCCGAGCTCGCTCAGCAACCAGCCTAACAACCCCGCGGTGTTGGTCACGATCCACGGCAAAGGCGTTCCGGCAGCCGCGCCGCCGAACAATCCTCACGGCAGCGCCGGAAAAGAAATGATGCCCGCCGCCGGCGAAGAAGCGCCCAATCACCTCACGCTTTTCATCGCCGATGACAACGCCATCACCTACGAACTCCTTTCGCGCAAGACCGGGAAATCATCCGGCAAGATCGACATGAACAAACCCCTAACGACCGGTTGGGCGGACTGGGCACTGCAGATCGACAAGGTGATGGCGCACGCGGAAGCCTGGACAGATTTCACGCCAGTGAAATCGGATGCAACGACACCGACAAAAGATTTGCCCGACGGTCTGCGCGTTCGCGTCGAACAGAACGGAGAAAAATTCGAGCAATGGGTCCCGGCCGGTTGGCAGATCAGCGTGCCGACTTCGCCTAACGAAACCCACATCTCCTACGGCTTTCGCCAGATTCCATTGTCCATCGGTCTGGAGCTGACCGATTTCGAAGTGAAACGGAATGAGGGCAGCGACAGCCCTGCCGGATTCAAAAGCACGTTACGCGTGTCCACCGCCGAAGGCGATGTGGGCAAAGGTCAATGCTGGATGAACAATCCATTCAGTTATCCGAGTGAATGGTGGCGGGCGTGGACTGGATTTACTTTCAAGATTTCGCAGGCGTCGTGGAATCCGGAGAATCTCAATCAAAGCACGGTGCAAATTCTGCGCGATCCCGGCTGGTCATTAAAATGGATCGGCTCGCTCCTCGTCGTCAGCGGCGTCTTCATGATGTTTTATCTGCGACCGTATCGAAGACAAACCGTCGGGGAACCGATCACGCCCGTCGGGCCGAAACCGGAAAAGCAAAAACGCGAGGCTGTTCCGGAAACGGCGACGCACTGAAAAATTTGACGTTGGGCGTTGAACGTTGAGCGTTGGACGTTTTCTTATGAATCGAATTAAGATTTCCGCGCTGATTATTAGTACCTGCTTTCTGCTCGGTTGCGCATCACACAAACCGCCGAAGTGGGTCGGAGAAGCCGCGCCGTCGCACAAATGGGGTTACTACAGCGGGCTGCCCGAAACGCGCTGGGATTCGGATGGCCGTTCCATGACCATGCTTAACGAATTGCGTTACACCGATCCGCAAGGACTCGTCTGGATCGCGCCCGCGGGTTCAAAGGTGGACGGCGCATCGATTCCGAAATCGCTTTGGTCGATCATGGGCGGACCGTTCGAAGGAAAATATCGGAACGCGTCCGTGTTGCACGATGTCGCTTACGAACAGCACAAACTTCCGTGGGAAGATTGCGACCGGATGTTTTACAACGCGATGCGTTGCAGCGGCGTCAGCGCGGTCGAAGCCGGCACTATGTATTACTCGCTCTACAAATTTGGCCGGCACTGGAAATTCCCGATCAAGAAAGCGAAGAAGCTGAGTAAGAAAGAACGCATGGCCATGGCGCAACCGGCCGAGCCGGCGGAGCTTCAGCGCGCCGTTCCCGTGGATCGAGTTTCAATCGATCAAGCGCGCGAGTGGATCCGCAGTGCCGAGCCCAGCCTCGAACAAATCGAGCAACACGCCGATGCGGAGGGGCATTGACGCCCTAACGAGATCGAAGCTCAACCGCGCGTCATACGACTAACGAGAACAAGATCAGTGACCGCGCCCGATAGCGCGTGTGGCCGCAAGCTGGACGAACTAACTACACAAAAGTTATGCATCGGAGCGGGGCGCGGTTCGCTGAATCGCCTGGTTAGATCCTTACGTGATCAAGTCACAAAGCCTGTCGCTTCGATGAATTTCCATCTGCCGGCCACGCGCTTAACTATGTCATAGTTCAGGGTGTCCGCTCTGTGCTCGTGATAAAGGTGCATCTCGCTGGCACTCAGGACCTCGATCTCGTAAATCTTCTCTGAGGTGTGCACACGATCTGCATCAACCGCTGCCTGAACGTCAGCCATGGAAACGTCTTGAATGCGGCCATAAACACGCGTCTCGCCAAGCATCACTGTCGCGCATGATGTCATGTCACATACAATCGCGCACATGAAAAGAACAACGAGAGCGCGCATAGATCTAACAAGATTTAGATAGAATTATTCCGTCTAATCCTTCCCCCGTCATTTGGTTTTGCCCGGCCCCCACAACGCGCGGCCGGGCTTTGCGTCCGTGTGCTCGCCATCTTTGATCACTTGCACGCCGTTAACGAAAACGTGTTTCATCCCGACGGCGTATTGATGCGGCTTATCGAACGTGGCGTGATCTGCAATCGTTGCCGGGTCAAACACAACGACGTCGGCAAACATTCCTTCCTTCAACATTCCGCGATGATCGAGCCCGAGATTTGTCGCGGGCAACGCACTTAGTCGCCGCACCGCTTCCGGTAATGTGATCACTTTTTCGTCGCGACAATATTTTCCGAGCACGCGAGAAAAGTTTCCGTAAGCGCGCGGATGCGGATTCGATTTTAGAAACGGACCTTCCGGCGCTTGCGACGCTTCATCAGACCCGAACGAAATCCACGGCTTGGCGATTTCCTTTTTCACGTTTTCTTCCGCCATCAGAAAATAAACGGTGCCGATGCGCGATTCGTCTTCCGCGATCAAATCCATGGCGGTGTCGATCGGGTCCTTGCCGCGCATCTTCGCCACCTCGGCCAGCGTCTTGCCGGTGAGCGGTTTCAATTTCTCCGATTTGAAACCGACGAGGAGAATTTTATCCGGCGAGCCGGCAGCGAGATAAAGATTCTCCCACTTGTCGCTGTCGATCTTCACTTCAGCTTTGATTTTCTCCCGCGTCGCTGGGTCGCGCAGGCGTTTGAACAGCGCGGGATAACCGCCGTCTTCCGTCCACGGCGGAAAACAAGCGTCGAGTCCGGTGCCGGCGGCGGTGTAAGTGTACATGTTGGCGCGAATCGTTAGGCCTTCCTTTTGCGCGGCTTCGATGCGCGAAAGGAGATTGTCGATCTTGCCCCAGTTTTTCTGGCCGGCCGCTTTGATGTGATAAACCTCTGCCGGAATTCCGGCCTCGCGCGAAATGCGAATGAGTTCGTCGAGCGCTTCGAAGATCTGATTTCCCTCGCTGCGCATGTGCGAAATGTATTTGCCCTGATATTTCGCCGCGACTTTGCAAAGCTCGATCAACTCTTCGGTCTTCGCATAAAACGCCGGCGGATAAATCAACGACGTGCCGATGCCGAGCGCGCCCGCTTCCATTTCTTTGCGCACGAGCTCGCGCATTTGATCGAGCTCCGGCGGCGTTGGTTGTCGATCTTCAAACCCAATGACGTTCTCGCGAATCGTGGTCGCGCCGATGAACGACGCGATATTGCAGGAAACGCCGCGCTTCTCCAGATACTGCAGATACTCCGCCAGCGTGTTCCATTTGATCTCGTATTTGATGTCGGTCTGCGTCTGCAACATGTGTTCGCGCACGCGATCATTCACCGGCCCCATCGATTCGCCTTCGCCCATGATCTCCGTCGTCACGCCTTGTCGAAGTTCACTTTGTGAACGCCCGTCTTGAATCAGCGACTCAGTCGACCACGAAAGCATGTTGATGAATCCGGGCGCGACCGCGAGTCCGTTCGCGTCGACGATCGTCTTCGCTTCCGCGTTTTTGAAATCGCCAATGCCCGCGATGCGATCGCCTTTTAACGCAAGATCGACATGTTGACCTTCGCCGCCGCTGCCGTCGTAAACCGTGCCGCCTTTAATGATGACGTCGAAGTCCGCCGCGAACGCCATCGTGGATGTCAGAAGGAAAACCAGCAACGTTGTCTTCATCGCGCAATTGAAAAATTCGCCCCGCAGGATGTCGATCTTAAAGATCATTCGTAGGCGATCGCGACGACCTCCAACTCTTGTTCGCCCGCCGGAGAATTGAACCGAACACGCTGGCCCATCTTCGCATTGATGAGCGCACGTGCGATCGGCGAAAGCCAACTCACCCAGCCGCGATCAAAATCAGTTTCATCGACACCGACGATGCGATAGGTGGATTCTTCGCCGCTCTTTTCGCGAACGGTAACAGTCGCACCAAACGTGACGCGCTCGATTTTCGACGGCGGAGAAACGACCTGCGCGTTGCCCAAACTTTGTTCGATTTGAAAAATACGCTGGTCCAAAATCGACAATCGTCGTTTCGCTTCCGGCTCAGACTTGGCAAGATCGACAAGGTGTGGCCGCTCCGTTTCCACAAGCCGCGTTAACTCTTCGCGCAAACGATCCGCACCCGCGCGCGTGATGTAGTTAGGGCTTCCGGCCGGCAACACCGAAGCCGCCGGCGCAAGCTCCGGCACTTCCGGCCCTTCATTTTCTTCACGCGTGAAAGCTTTGCTCACTTGCCCGATTCTTTCAGCAAGATCGACAATTGATCTTTCCAAAGTGCCGCCAGTGTGTGGCTGCCGTGCCCGCGTGTTTTCTCGCTGAGCGGAATCACAAGCGCGCGGCCATGCGGAACACGTTTGATCTCGCGCTCGAGAATCCCGAGCTCCGGCGGATTGATCAGATCGTCCGCGGAATTGATCGCGAGCAACGGCGCCGAAATTTTTTCGAGGTTCGGACCAGGATCGTAATCGTGCGACGCTTCCAGCGCGTAGAGAACATCGTTCGCGTCGTCCGTTTTGACGATGTCGGCGACGAACGTGTCGATCTTATCGTCGGCTTCGCGCAATGTCGGCGCTTCTTTTTGGCGCAGCACCGGATTACTGCTCATTAGATAAAGCATCTCGGCGGCAGTGCGCAGACTTTGCGGTGGCGTTTTGTAATCGCCGCCGTTCCACGCCGGATCGTTTCGAATGGCGTCGATGATGACGCGGCGCCACGCGCGATTGCGTCCGGAAATTTGTGTCGGCAAACTCGCCAGCGGCATGAGCGCGTCCATGAAATCGGGATGCGTTTCGCCCCAAAGCCATGTATGCATTCCGCCCATCGATGTGCCCATGATCAACCGCGCGTGATCGACCCCGAGGCCATCAGTCAACAAGCGATGCTGCGCTTCCACCATGTCGATGTACCCGTAATGCGGAAACTTCGCGCGCATCCCGTCGCTCGGCTTGCTCGATTTGCCGTGGCCGATTCCGTCCGGTAACACGATGAAAAATTTCGTCGCATCAAGCGGCTGGTCCTTCCCGAAAAGTTCGCCCGCAAATTCTGGGCGGATAAATTGTGCGCCGCTGCCAATCGTTCCGTGTGTGATGAGAACAACGTTGCGCTTGTCGTTGTCGATCTTGCCGAGGGTCCGATAATGAATCCGCAACTCAGGCAATGTTTCGCCGGAAGCGAATTTGAAATCGCGAATCGTGTAGTCGGCTTCCGTTGGCGCCGGAAAATCTGCGGCCATCAATGCGAAACCCAGCAGCGGCGCAACGCAAACGAGAGTCGTCTTCATAGCTCGAAAACTAGCATGTCGATCTTGTCGTGATATACGAAATGGAGTGAACGAAGATAATCGCAAGATCGACAAGCCCGAGCCGCGCTGGCAGGCGCTACTTGCGTTGCTCGCCGTCGCTGGAATTTATTTTGCTTTGCCGCGCGCATTGATCGTCGGCCCGACGTGGCTTCTGCCCGCGATCATCGTTATTCTTGTTACGCCTACCGTCATCGCGCATCGCATGGGCCGGTATTCGTTAAACCGCGTTCTCGGCATTATCACGAGCAGCGTGATGACGCTCGCGCTCATCACCTCGGTTATTTTGTTGGTGCGCGCGGTGCCGGCGCACAAAGAGCCGCCGGTCGCGCTTCTTTGTTCCGGCGCCGAGCTTTGGCTAACGAACGTTCTTGTCTTCGCGATCTGGTATTGGCGACTCGATGGCGGCGGCCCGACCCGACGCCATCAACGACGCGACTTCGGCAGCTGCAGCTTTGTCTTTCCGCAAATGCAGATCGAAAAAACGGAGCGCGACCGATTCAATATCACCGGCTGGCGGCCGCGCTTTGTCGATTACGTCTTCGTCGCGTTCACGCAGAGCTCGACCTTTGGGCCGACGGACGCGCCATTGCTCGCGCGCTGGGCCAAAGTTTTTACGATGATGCAAATCGCCATCTCGCTAACCATCGTAATTGTTCTCATCTCGCGCGCAGTCGGCGTGCTCTAATGAACGGGGCGGCGAACTCTTCTGCGAAGATCGACAATCGCGTGTCGGGAACGGTGGGAACGCGGTTACTTACGTTCAGGGAACGATCAACGTTCCGAAAGATCGACAACCGCTCGCTCTACCGAGCGAGGACGACGTCTTTTTTCGCCCAGGTGTGGGTCTGCCCGCAATGGGCGCACTTGAACTTTTGATTCTTCACTTTGGCGTCGGCCCATAGTTCCTCTTTGATGGTCTGGCCGGTGGCGGTCAGTTTCGAAGTGGAAGGGCAACGCACGAGAAGACGTTTCATGACGGGGCCGGTCTTCATTTTTGGTTTGGAAGTGGTAGCAAAAAAATTCATGAGATTAAAGTCGGTAAACGATGCGCGCCTTGTCGACGTCGTAAGGCGACATCTGAAGTTTGACGCGGTCACCAATAGTAAGCCGAATAAAGCGTTTGCGCATCTTTCCTGAAATATGGGCGAGCACGAGGTGCTCATTAGCGAGGGCGACCCGGAACATGGTGCCGGGGAGGACGGACATAATCACGCCTTCAATTTCGATAGCTTTTTCGGAATTCATGATGTCGATCTACGCTGGGACAAGCCGGCCCCGAAATTCATCGGGGCCGACCCGAGTTCCAGATTTATCTGCGGAAGCCAGCCTGCTGGCGGTCCGCACCGTAAGGACGCGGACGCTCTTCGCGTGCGCGCGCTTCGTTAACGGTCAGGGTGCGACCGGCAATTTCCTTGCCGTTCAATGCGGTCATGGCCGCAGTCGCTTCGGTGTTGTCGCTCATGCTGATGAACGCAAAGCCGCGTGATTTGCCGGTCATGCGGTCCATCATCAGCGACACTTCGCCGACTTTACCGTGTTGTTCGAAAAGATCTTGGAGATCGTTTTCAGTGGTCTCAAAAGAGAGATTACCTACGTACAGTTTCATATGATTTGATTTTGGAAAAACCTGCGAGCTTCAAAGCCGTTCCCGTGAATCGGGTTTCAAACCACCACTGAGGCTATCCCAGTTGACGATCTACCACGCAACGAACAAAACAAGAATCCAATAACGGGCTGACTGTCGCCGACTTTGGCCGAAAAGCAACTGGGCATGCCGAGCCGAAAGACGATGTCGATCTTGTCGCAGCAGGCGAGCGCAGATAGAGTGCCCGTCTGGTGAAAGCTTTCCGCGCAGTAATCTTAGCAGCCCTGGTCATGACCGTTGTTTCTGTGCGCGCGCAGACGGATGAGCACGGTCCCGCTGTGCCAGCGGCCGATACGTCGGATCTGAATTTTAAACAATTCGCCCTGACGGCGATCCAGGATGGCGGCCGCCGTAAACCGCTCGACACTTTTGCGCGCGAGACGCTCATCCGCATCTCGGCAAGATCGACATATAGTGACAAGGCCGGGCGGAAATGGTGGCCGAAGGATTTCATTTTCTCCGCGCTCCTGGATACGCACGATTGGCGAAACGAGCCGATGATTTTGGTGTCGTTAGGCAAATTGAAGGAACAGCTCGGATTGCCGGCGACGCAACGCCGCTTCACCTTCGCGCAGTTAACCGGATTGCCGGAATTGAATCGGCTGGCCAATGAAGCGCATGCGTTGCGCAAGGCGGAGAAGCCGCTTGATCGCGTGCAACAGGAAGTGATGAGCGTGAGCGAACGGCTCGCACTCTTTGCGCACGTGCTCGACGGCAGCGCGCTGCTCATCGTGCCGGCGGCAAAAAGCGAGACTGATCCCTGGGTCGTTCCGCCCGACTTCGCGCGATATTATTCGGAGGAACAATTCGCGCCGGCGCGGACCGCGTTGCAAGAGATGGCTTCGGCTTATATGCAAGCGGACGGCTTTCATTTCACGCGCGCGGGAAAACGTTTGCGTGACGAACTGCGGCAGTTGAGCCCGGCGATCTATCCGTCCTACGAAAAATTGCGTCTCGAATATTTATACAATCATCTCGAAGCGTTTTATCGCGCGGTTTGGGTTTATGCCTGCGCCTTTTTTGTTTTGCTGACCGCGGAATTGCGCGGTCGTGGGCGCGCATTTCGCAACATCGGCGTGTCTCTCGCGGCCGCTGGTCTCGGGCTTCACGCCATCGGGATTACGCTGCGCTGCATGGTCGCCGGTCGCCCGCCGGTGACAAACATGTATGAATCGATCATCTGGGTGTCATTCGCGGTTTCGTTTTTCGGAATGATTTTTTTCCTGCGCTATCGCACGCCCATTTATCTGCTGGCGGCATTGCCCGTGACGCTGGTCGCTTTGTTACTCGTCCATCAAATGCCGATCGCCATGCCGGCAAGCATCGATCCGCTCGTTCCGGTCTTGCGCGATAATTTTTGGCTAACGATCCACGTGTTGACCATCACGCTCAGTTACGCCGCTTTCGCGCTGGCGATGGGATTTGGCCACATCCTGCTCTGGCGTTATGCGCGTAATCCGCGCGCCGCGCGTTCGGATGCGCCGATGCATTTTTGGTTGTATCGCGTGCTGCAACTCGGCGTGCTTCTGCTTGCGGCCGGAACAATTCTCGGCGGCGTGTGGGCAAATTATTCCTGGGGCCGATTCTGGGGTTGGGATCCGAAGGAAACGTGGGCGCTCATCGCGTTGCTATGCTACATCGTGACGCTGCACGGCCGGCTCGCGGGGTGGTGGACGCAATTCGGTTTGGTCGTGGCGAGCGTGGTTTGTTTTCTGGCCGTGCTGATGGCGTGGTACGGCGTGAACTTTGTTCTCGGCAAAGGTTTGCACTCCTACGGATTTGGAATCGGCGGCGAAACCTACGTCGCCTCGTTTGTCATTGTCGATCTTGCCTTCGTTGCATTCGCGGTCTGGCGATATCGCAGCAGCCGC
This sequence comes from Chthoniobacterales bacterium, assembly GCA_038229295.1. GTDB lineage: Bacteria > Verrucomicrobiota > Verrucomicrobiia > Chthoniobacterales > UBA10450 > JAJPGZ01. Next base: position 101,024 of record JBBROO010000003.1, read on the forward strand.
CGACCGGTGAGTCAGGCGCGCAAGATCGAAGACGAACCGGTTGCGGTTTAGTTTCGTTAGGCGCGGGGCAAACGCGTCTCGCAGATTTCGCAAAGAACGTGCAGGAGAAATTTGTGCGCTTCCTGAATGCGCGCGGTCGCTTCGCCCTTCACCACAAGATCGACATCGGCCATGTCGGCGCTCGTTCCGCCATCGCGCCCGAGCAATGCCACCGTTTTCAATTTCATTCCGCGCGCTTCCTCGAGCGCACGCCGAATGTTCGCCGACTTACCGCTGGTCGAGATCGCGATGAGCACATCGCCCGTCTTTCCAAACGCGCGCACTTGTCGGGCAAAGATTTCGTCGAAGCCGTAATCGTTTCCCGTCGCCGTAATCAAACTTCCGCCCTGCGATAAATTCATCGCCGGATAAGGCCGGCGATCCTCCACAAAACGACACGCGAACTCGGTGCAGAAATCGGCCGCATCCGCCGCGCTGCCGCCATTTCCACAAACGAGGAGTTTGTTTCCATCGCGTAAACCATCCGCGATTAAGTCCGCCGCTTTCGCGATGCCGCCCTCAAGATCGACAATCGATTGGAGCGTTTGTTTTCCCGCGGCGATCGCGCTTTGCAGAATGTTTGACACGTCGGACATCGGCTTGCTGCGTTGATACAGCTTTTCGTGAGGCGAGGCAAAAGGTTTGGCTTGTTCGCGCTTTCGCGATTCGCTAAAACTCGCCTGAGCCGCAGGGGCGCGGCGTTTTTGTCCGCGCATGTTAAATACCATCGACACGGTCATCGCTTTCGCGGTGGTCATGACCATTCTCAGTCTGCTCATCACCATTTTGGTGCAGATGTTGTCGGCGGCCCTATCGTTGCGCGGGAAAAATCTGGCGAACGCGCTCGCGCTCACGTTTCAAACGATCGATCCGAAGAGCGCCGAACACGCGCATGCGCTGGCCGGACAAATTCTGAGCGACCCGATTTTTAGCGATTCAATCTGGGCGGCGAAAACGCGATTGCCCGGCCAAAGCAAGAATCGCCACCTGCGGATCCTGGCCAAAGCGCAACGCGAGATCATCACACTGACGCAAGATTTAATGGACAATGCGCAGGACGATTCTAAAAAACAAAAGCTCGCCCAAGCGCAGGGGCGGGCGCAAGCGGCGTGGGCCGCGCTGCAAATTCCGGCGCGATCGCGGCCTTGGAAATTCTTCAGCTTTCGCGGAATGCATTTGGGCAGCGCGATTCGGCCGGGAGAAGTTTATCGCATCCTGCATGATTACAGTGCGCTGGCGCCGGCCGACGCGGTGTCCCGCGGAATTGCGCCGTTGCTGGTGCAAGTGTCCCAAAGTTTGCTCACGACCCTGAAGAACCCCGACCAGCCGGCCGCGGAGTCGAAAGACAAACTTCGCGCGCTTGTCGATGTTGCAAATTTATTCAACCGCGACGCGCAGAAGCAAGCGGTCGTCGATTCGTTAGCCGATTTGGGCGCGACGGTCGAACGCGCAACCACGCAAGCGTATGACCGTTTTCAACGCTGGTTCGGCAGTGCGCAGGACCGGGCCGAGCAATGGTTTCAAATCAACACGCGCGGCGCGACTGTCTTTTTCGCCGTGCTCGGCGCGGTTTTTCTGCAACTCGATACCGTCGAGATTTTTCACAAACTGCGCGACCGTCCCGGACTGGTCGAAGCGCTGGTGAAGTCCGCGCCGGCGGTCGTTGCCCAAGGCGGGAAGGTGATCGTTCCCGCGAGCGCGGGTTTGCCGAATCCACCTTCGGAAGAAACGCAGAAGTTACGCGAAGACATGTTGAAGGATTTGCAAGGCAAGCTGACGGAAACTGGTTTCGAGCTGGTACCGAAAAGTTTTCTGGGCCGCTGGGACGAAAAGGCGGATGAGATTCCCGGTTGGGCCCGCAAAAATTATCCGCGCGTCGGCCACATGTTCGTGCATCTCCTCGGCATGCTCATGACGATTGGATTGCTCGCGCTCGGCGCGCCGTTCTGGTTCAATTTGCTCAAGAATTTGATGAACTTGCGCCCGGCCATGGCGCAACTGATCGAGCGCCGGCCGCAAAGCGCGCCCGCTTTACCCGCTTCACCCGCGCAACCGCCTGCAACCAGTTAGATCGACATAAAAAAACGAAAATCGAAAAAAACTTCGGCCGCTGCGCCCGAGCCAAATCCAAGAGAGCGCTTCGAAGATTTTCTCAAGAAATTCACGTTCGAATGGGAATGCGTCTTTGATCGGCAACATCGAGTCATCGCAGAAGAGGAACCGGGCGATCCGGGCGGTGTGACTAAATATGGGATCGACAAGAGCGGGCATCCGAATTTGAGCGCGACTCAGATTCGGAACCTGACCGAAGATGAAGCGGTGGAAATCTATTTCACCGGCGAGTGGCCCGCATCACACGGGGACGAATTGCCAGTCCCGCTCGGAGAAATCGCGTTCGACATGACCATTCTTGATGGGTCCGGCCGCGCCATGCGCGCTTTGCAAAGCGCCTGCGGCCTAACGGGGAGTGATGTCGATGGGGCATGGGGACCGACCACGCGCAGCGCGGCGCTGTCGGCGGCAAAAGATTCTGCGCGCTTGCTGCGAACAGCGGATCGCATGCTGGATTGGCGCGCCGCGCGATATCACAATTTGGTCGAAGACAATCCGAAATTGGCGAAGTTTCTCAAAGGCTGGCTCAATCGCACCGATGCCTTGCGCGAATTTCTAAAGGTTCCCGACGTGGCCTAACGAGATCTACGCGTCGGAAAAGATGGTGCGCGATACAGGGTTCGAACCTGTGACCCCTACCGTGTCAAGGTAGTGCTCTACCACTGAGCTAACCGCGCCCGGGAATTAACAAGGTGCAATTATCAGCCGCAGAGATTTGATTGGCAAGCGTCGCGCGAGGCGATGCGACGCGCAGCACTAAAGAAGAAAACTTCTCAATCTAACGGCCGGGCGGACAAAATTCTGTCCTAACTGAGCGCGCTTCGCCGTTGGGTCAGGCGGCCAGCTTGACCGCGTCTTTGTGGCCGAGGATTCGAACCGTCTCTTTTAGTTGCTCTACTTTGAGCGGCTTTTTCAGGATCGTGATCGGCCCCTTGGCCAAAATGCGATTGAGCATTTCGCTGTCGGGATAACCGGTAATGACAATGATGGGACACTCCGGTTGTTCCGCTTTGGCCTGATCGTAAACGTCGTCGGCCGGACCATCCGGCAATTTCAAATCGAGGAAAATCAAATCGAATTTTTGTTTGTCGAGCGCGGCCAGCGCTTCTTTGACCGTGCCCACGACGACACGGCTAAAACCAATCTTTTTGAGAAAGAGCTTGAAAAGATTCTGCAAACTCTCGTCGTCATCCACCACGAGCACGGTGGGTTGGCCAGACTTGTCTTCCTTGAGAATGTCCTTGTCGAGCGACGATTTTTTAATGCGCCAGCGGCCACCGATTTGGATGGCGGGCAGTTGGCCGCGCTGGACCAGGTAATAAACGGTCGGTAACGGAATGCGAAGATATTTGGCCGTTTCCTTGACCGTCAAAAGATTATGCATGGAAGATAAACACCAACTCGAACGACGCTGAGCAAGACATTTTCGCTTCTCCTAGCATTATAAATTTTAGAATCGCTGTCAACTCTTCTTCCCATCATTCGTTAGTTTAGTTTCGGCCAAAGTTGATTGTCGATCTTGCCAAAAAGACCCCACCGGCAGTCGCGACTGGACAACAGGGGGGGGCCGGTAGACAATTCCGGCTCCAAATGAGCGCGCTGTTCTTCAAACGATTTTTGCAACGACCGTTTCAAATAGCCTCTATTATCCCGAGTTCGAAGGCGCTGGTAGAGCGCGTCGCCGACAAGATTGATTTCGCGCAAGCCGGGGTCATCGCCGAATACGGGCCGGGCGAAGGTGTCCATTCCCGCGAGATCGCGCGCCGGATGTCGCCGGATGCGCAACTCTTGCTGTTCGAACTCGATCCCGCGTTCTCGCGGGATCTGGCCCGTCAATTTGCCGGCGATCGCCGCGTGCACGTGATCAATGGCGATGCCGCGCGCTTGCCGGATGAGTTAGCGGAACGTGGCATCCCGCAGTGCGATTACATTCTCTCGGGCATTCCGTTCAGCATTCTGCAGATCGACAAGAAGATTTCGCTTCTGCAAAAAACGCATGACGCGCTCGCGCCCGGCGGCAGTTTTATTATTTACCAGGTCACGAACGAATTGAAGCAGCACGCCTCGCCGATTTTCGAAGAAGCCGAGTCAGAATATTTCCTGCAAAACATCCCGCCAATGTTCGTTACCGTATTTCGCAAAAGCGCAATGCGGAACGGCAACGGCTCCGTCGCAGTTTCGCCCTTTTCTTCAAGCCATCGCGCATGAGCGTCGGCCAGACGCGCGTGGAAAAGGACTCGATGGGAGAGATGTCGCTCCCGGCTGCTGCGCTTTACGGCGCGTCGACGCAGCGCGCCGTTCTGAATTTTCCGGTGAGCGGATATCGCTTTTCGCGCCCCTTTATCCGTGCGCTTGGATTAATCAAGTGGTCGGCCGCCCAGGCGAATCACGATCTCGGGTTGCTCGATGCCAATCGTTCCGCCCTCATCGCCCAGGCGGCGGAGGAAGTTATAGAGGGCAAACTCGATGAGCATTTTCCGCTCGATATTTTCCAGACTGGTTCCGGTACGAGCACGAATACAAATGCGAATGAAGTCATCGCGAACCGTTGCGCGCAACTCGCTGGCAAAGCGGTCGGCTCGCGCGAGCTCGTTCACCCTAACGACCACGTCAACATGGGGCAATCGAGCAATGACGTGATTCCGTCCGCGATTCATATCAGTGCGGCTGAGCAATTGAAGAATTGCCTGGTCCCGGCACTGGAGAAATTGCGGGACGCGCTGGACGAACAGGCGCAGGAGTTTTGGGACATCATCAAAATCGGGCGGACTCATTTGATGGACGCGACACCCGTTAGGCTGGGACAGGAGTTTGCCGGTTACGCTCAGCAGATTGCTTACGGAAAAGCGCGCGCCGAAAAGGCGATCGAGGTTTTACGCGAGCTCGCGCTCGGCGGCACGGCCGTCGGCACCGGCTTAAATCGACATGTCGATCTTCCAAAAAAAATCATGCCTCACCTGGAGCAACGGACCGGTATTGCGTTCTCCGAGGCGACGAACCATTTCGAAGCGCAAGGCAGCAAGGACGCGGTGGTCGAAGCCAGCGGCCAACTCAAAACCATCGCCACCAGTTTATTCAAAATCGCCAACGACATTCGTTTGTTAGGCAGCGGCCCGCGTTGCGGCATCGGCGAAATTCGATTACCCGCCACCCAACCCGGCAGCTCCATCATGCCCGGTAAAGTGAACCCCGTCATGTGCGAGTCGGTCATGATGGTGTGCGCGGAAGTTTTCGGTAACGACACCTGCATCACCTGGGCAAACGCGAACGGCAACCTCGAGCTCAACGTCATGATGCCGGTGATGGCGCACGCCCTTCTCGAATCGATCCGGCTGCTCGCGAACGTCTGCGACATGTTCGCCGACAAATGCGTCCGCGGAATTGAAGCCAATAAAGAACGTTGCGCCGAGCTGGTCGAGTTATCGATGTCCATGGTCACGAGTTTGGCGCCGAAAATCGGGTATGATCGCGCCGCCGACATTGCCAAGGAAAGTGTGAAGACCGGCAAGACGGTGCGCGAACTGTGCCGCGAAAAAAAAGTTTTGCCCGAGGCCGAGCTCGAGCGCGCTCTCGATCCCATCGCCATGACCGAGCCGGGCGGTGAAGGCGGCGCCGGCGGATAAGATGTCGATCCAAAATTTTCTGGTGCGCGCAATCGCTCTCGGCGCAGCGATGTCGTCATTAATCGGGGGCGAAATGCACATCGATGTCTCGAGCATCATCGATAGAGCGGCGGCGGAAGCGATTCTCGGCGGCAGGGTGAACGACTCGACGCCGCGCAACGTCGACGGCACTGACGGTTATTACTCCAAGTGCAATTACTACAGCGCGACTCCGGGGAAATCGCTCATCCTGCGAGTTTATCAGGCTGCGCCTGGATTCAACGCCAAACAGGAACTCGACCAGGTCCGGGCCAGCAGCGGCCTAACGAAATCGCTCTCCGGTCTGGGCGACCAGGCGGAGCTTTCCAGCGGCGCGGCCAGCGCCCTCTCGTCGAACGCGACCATGCTTTCGGTGGTGAAAGGCGATACCCTCATTACCATTGGACTCCGCGGTTTGGAAGAAGACTTGGCCGTGGAAAAGATAAAGGACGTCGCGCAAAAAATTCTGCAGCATTTGTAACGACGCGCCCGACCTTGCTGTAAGATCGACAATATGGTTGCCAACGTTCACGGCCCACAATTTTCTGGCGGCGCCAACATCGCCATCAAATGTCCGGCGCATACCTACGACCAAACCGTCGCTTTCTATCGCGATACCCTCGGCTTGCCCTTGATTGAAGAAGAATCCGACGGCTGCATTTTTCAATTCGGCCCGAACCGTCTCTGGGTCGACAAGGTGCCGAACTTGAGCCAGCCCGATATCTGGCTTGAGCTGGAGACGAACGACACCGAAGCCGCGTCCTCATTTCTCAAGATCAACGGCGTCACGCGGCGCGACGAAGTGGAACAACTCCGCGAAGACTTCGACGGTTTTTTTGTCTCGGCGCCTAACGGCGTTGTCCATCTCGTCATCGGTCACGAGGAAGCGTAGATGCCTGCCGCGCCGTAGCTCGGCCAAGGCGGGTCGATCTTAGATATGGCGGCCGAGGATCGCGAGATCGCGCTGAACGCCGTCGAGTAGCGCGACGCGCGGCAAAAATCCCCAGCGCGCAAAACCGGCGCGCTCGAATAATCGCAAACTCGGTTCGTTATGCGCGAAGATGAAACCGACCAATGCTGAAATTTTCAGCGCGGGCGCACGCGCAACCGCTTCATCTAATAATGTACGGCCCACACCACGCCGTTGAAACTTTGGATCGACATATACACTTAGCTCGACCGTGCTGTTGTAAGCGCAGCGCGGAATGAACGGTTTGATTGTCAGCCATCCAGCGACCTGACCATCAAGTTCGATCACCCAGAACGGATGGCGATCGGGCGAATGTTCTTTCAGCCAATCGCGCCGGCTCTCGACGGTGACTGGATCGAGTTGCGCGGTCGACATCCGCGTCGCGACGGCGGCGTTGTAGATGTCGACGATGATGGGCAAATCCGCGTCGGTGGCGTTGCGGATTTTTGTTTGTTCGATAACGCCCGCGCTCACGCCGTCTGGAAAAATACGCTCTCGAATGTCGCCTGAAATGCGCCCGGCTTTGTTTCGCCGATGCGGAATCGCGGACTGATTTCGTTTTGGGCGGCGCAAAAAACTTCCATGTCGATCTTGCCCGTCTTTTCGAACAGCGCGCGCATCGCGCCGCATGCGAGCTCGGGCGTATTGCAATCCCGGCTGAGATGTCCAAGGACAACGCGCTCGACTTTGCCCGGGAGCAATTCTTCGATCACACTCGCGGCCGCGACATTGGAAAGATGCCCATGCCGCGACATGATGCGTTGTTTCACCGGCCACGGACGATGCTGGTCCGCCTGCAAAAGTTTTTCGTCGTGATTGGTCTCGATGACGAGCGTGTGCACTTCGCGCAATCGTTCGATCAACATTTTCGTTGGATAACCGAGATCAGTGATAAACCCGAGGGCGCGATTGGCGGCGTGAAACGCGAACCCGACCGGCTCGACGGCGTCATGCGGCACTGGAAAAGTTTGCACGGTGATGTCGCAGATCGAGAACTCGGCGCCGGTGCGAAAAAGCCGCCAATTACGATGTCGATCTAACGCGCCATCACAGCGGATCGCTTCCGCCGTGAGCGCATTCGCATAAATCGGCACCTGAAATTTTCGGCAAAGCACTTCGAGCCCGCAAACGTGATCGCCATGTTCATGCGTGAGCAGAACGCCATCGAGTTGTTCGGGCGCGACTCCGCACTGTTCCAGCCTAACGACAATCTGACGCGCGCTCAGTCCGCCATCGACCAGAATTTTGCAGTGATCAGTCGCGATGAGCGCGGAATTCCCGGCGCTGCCGCTGCCGAGCATGGTGAGACTGAACACGCTCGAATGTTTAGTCGAACGGAAAGAACTTCACAAATGGAAACGCGCGCGGCGAGTTCGTCTCGCGAAAATTATTCACGTTGTCATCCTGAGCGGAGTCGAAGGATCTCACATAAGCACGAGGCGCTTTCGCGTAGTTGAAGGCAACTCTTTAGATTGGATTTGGCGAACGCTGGCGTAATCGGCACCGCGATGGTGAGGTCCCTCGCCGTCTGCGCGGCTCGGGATGACCGATTAATGCGAGGGCAACGCCAGAATGTGTTTTTTCTTCGCGTCGTAATCGAGCGAGCGGAAGCGGCGGATTTCGTCCAGTCGCCGCATGCCGTTGAGGGTGTCGAGAAATTTTGTGTAGCTCGAAGCCAGCTCGGTCGTCTCGAGATAACGGCCGCGAATGTTCATGTCGATGTAGGCGCCCGGATTTTTTGAAGCGAAGAGGTGGAAACGCAGCCAGCGACGATCGGTTTTGGAAACGCGCTGCGTCTTGCGAAAGAATGCGACGAAGAGCAGAAGCACGAGATAGGTATCGACCTGTGCTTGCAGTTCGAGGTTGCGCGCAAAATCTTCCGAGCCGATCTCACGGTGGCCATTCTTGAATTGGAGCGCGGCGTGAAGCGCGTGATTCAATTCTTCGACGAAAGCGATGAGCGATTGAATGTTCGCGTTCGTTAGGCCGGCGCGCGGATCGTGGCGTTCGAGTTGTTCGATGAGCCAGCGCGAATAATAAATGCCGACATAGAGGCGGTCGTCCGCGCGCCGAAGAAAAGTGCGCGCCAACTCGCTCAACTCGCGGGCCGATCTTCCTGCTAAGATCGACAATTGCATGCAGCGGCGATTGTCGATCAAGCAATCTTCCAAGTTGATCCCGACCTGCGCGTAAGTGCGCTCAAATAGTTTTTGGATCTGGCTGAAGAGCGTTTCGTTCACAGACAAAGCGACGGGCGCGCGTCGTCGTCGAGATTAAGTAAGCGATCGGAGAGTTGATTGAGCGCGAGGCGGACATCGCGGAAACGCTCGGCCAAGTTCTCGAAAACATCGTTGAGGTCGCAGCGGCGGGCGACGGCGTGTTCGGCAACGAGATGATAATTGGTGCGCCCGATTTGTTCGTAAAACTTGAGATCGGGCCCGCCGCGTTCGCGCCGGCGCTGGGCGTTTTCGTGAAAGATGCCGCTGATGAAGAGCGAATAATTTCCGACATGGGCGCGAAGGAGAAATGCTTGCTCGGGCGTGACGCGCTGCAGCGCGATGAGCATATCGCAGATGTATTCGTGGGCGTGATTGTCGATCTTGTCCGGGCTATGCAATTTGTTAGTTCGCGAAAATGTTTCCAATAACGACGCAACGTAATCGCAAAGTTTCCGGTCGTTGATCGAGGCCTGTTGCAAGACGTGCCGGGCCAGGACGTAGAAATAAAATTGCGAGGAGATGCGCAGTTGACCGGTGCCGGAAAGAATCGCTTCGACCAAGCGCGGATTATCGAGAACGGCATCGCGCGTTTCGGAATCGCTTAGAAGATCGACAAGCGAAACGTGATCGTTCTTCGAGCGGGCGAGGGTGCGCACGACGAAATCGAAATCCGCCGCGGTAAACCGCTCCCGGCAATTTGCCCGAATCATCCCGAGTTCTTATGAGCAACGGCGGTGCCAAAAAGCAAGCTTGTTTAATTTGGCGGAAGGGGTGGGATTCGAACCCACGGTGGGTTTAACCCCACGCTCGATTTCGAGTCGAGTGCCTTAAACCGGACTCAGCCACCCTTCCAAATTTTTTTCGTTAGATCGACATCGACAAAGATCGACAATCGACCGCGATTTTCAGCGCGATCTATTATGAGAGTGCGCGGTCGGTTTGCAAATGCCGGCATTAGGCCGAGGGAAAACCGAGCCGAAATTTTTCTTCTTGACGGGGTCGCACCCCCCTACTGCATCTTGTATTTAGACCGCCGCCCCTCCACTCCATCTTGTTGATAGCTATTCGCCGGCTATTCACAGGTTATGGATGGATGCGCGTCGGAGGAGAAACCCGACTTATTAACAATTCACCCTTCCATTCGCCATGATTCAACTGAAGCCCGGGATCGCGCCTTCCTCGCTCACCAAAACGCGCAAAACTGACGAGCGCCAAAAATTTCGGGCGCCGAAAAAGAAGAATAGCGGTCTGCGTTTCGAACGCGTTTTCAGTGACGCGGTCGTCCCGCCGTTCGACCAGGTCGAATGGGAACAGCGCACGGCGGAAATCACAGATGACAGCGGCAAAGTGATTTTCAAACAGGAGACCGTGGAAGTGCCGAAGAGTTGGACGGCGCTGGCGACGAAGATTGCGGTCTCGAAATATTTTTATGGTGACATCGCGCAGGGGACGGATCCGAGCAAAGGCGGCCGCGAGACTTCGGTGCGGCAATTGATTCATCGAGTCACGCGCACGATCACGGACTGGGGGATGGCGGACGGTTATTTCGCGAGCCAGGAAGCGGCCAACACTTTTTATGATGAGCTGACATGGTTGTGCGTGAATCAACATGGCGCGTTCAACTCGCCGGTCTGGTTCAACGTCGGGTTGTATCACGAGTACGGAATCGGCAAGCACGCCGGGGCGGGCAATTATTTTTTCGATCGCGAGACGAGCAAATCGGAGCGCGCGAAGAGCCAATACGAATATCCGCAGGGCAGCGCGTGCTTCATCCAATCGGTGGACGACACGATGGAGGACATCATGCGGTTGGCCATGAGCGAAGCGATGCTGTTCAAATACGGCAGCGGCACGGGCAGCGATCTTTCATCGCTAAGATCGACAAGAGAAAAGTTGAGCGGCGGCGGGAAACCGAGCGGGCCGTTGTC
>JBBROO010000004.1:0-105732 GCA_038229295.1 Chthoniobacterales bacterium
CAAGTTCAACAGAATCGTCGCGTGAATTTCCAAGCCGCTGGAGAACTGGTAATTCGAGCGCGAATAGGGCGTAGCGAATTCATCGCGCTTTTGCTCGATCGCACTAACGACATTCGAGCGGCCGCCGATCAATACGATGCGATCTCGAAAAAAATCTGGCGGCACGCCATCGGGTGCGAGCGCTTGCGCGAAATTGACGGCGGAGAATGTGTTCGGCGGTCCGTAGTAATTTATCCAGCGTTGCGAAATGGAATCGCGAGATGTCGATGTCGATCTTGCACCGAGATTTTCGGCTGCTTTCCACGTTGCGCTGGGAATGTCGCTCGTTCCCGTGAACAACTGGCGCACGCCGTAATCCGCATCAACTGGACGAAATGCGAGCAGACCCCAGCCGGCGGCGGCTTTGCGCAGCGGCTTGATCGGCGGCAAGACGCGCTCCTGATTTACACCGCTGATCGGTTGCACAATTTCCAGCGCCGCGCCGAGCACGACGTGTCCATTTCGGCGAATGGTTTCCGCAAACGCATCGTCGGTCGCGGCATCGCGCGCGGCCGAGTCAAAGACGACATCGTAAAAAACCAGACGCGCTTTGTCGTTCGTTAGGCGATCGAGCAATTGCGAGTGCAGGCTGCGGTTCCAAATATCATCGAGCGGCTGGTGCAATTGCTTGGCCGAATCGTCATCGAGATAAACGAGCGCGACTTCGTGCGTATCCAAAGTTGCGCGCCAAAGAAACGGAAGATCGTAACTGAGACGCGCGAGCGGTTCGCCGAACGAGTAGTGAACGCAAGCCAGGCCGACCGCGATGGTGGCGGCGCTACCGCTCGCGACGGTGAGCGCGCGCGTGAAAGATTTTTTCTGGCGTTCCTGCATTCGAATTCACTCGTGCAAGATCGACAATCGTAAGATCGACAAGTGCGCCTACGGATTTGTCACCGGCGTTGGCTGACACGGGCCGCTGGTGTCGCCGGGATGACTCTGCAAATACGATTGCAAATCCGAACAGGCCACCTGCACCTCGCTGCCATTGTGACAAACGATGCAAACATTTCCGATTGCACCTCCGCCGATTGATCCCGGCGGGGCATTAATATTCGCCGGCGGATTAGTGAAGTTGCCCTCGTTAGTCTGCGCGCCATGCTCAATTTCATTGGCGCATCCGGGCGAAATTTGAATCGCAAGTTCAGTGTACTCGGCCGCGCGGGTTGGGTCGGCTGCTACCACGGCGGCCACGACTTGCGCGACCGCGCCACAATCGCCGCCCAGACAACGAAGTGCCGTGCGCAAGATGTCGGGCCCGAGTTCTCTTCGTTTCTGAACCGCCGCTTTCACCACTTGGGGCGCGACCATTCGCCATTGCTTCATGGCGTCGCAAAGTCCATCGAGGAACTGCTGCTTGTCCGCAGTGACAACGGTTTCGTGTGGCGGCAGTTTGGTCTCGATCAACAAGTACCACTGGACGGAGTTCATCGCGTTGCGGATATCGCCCTTCGTTTCACTCTGGCCGGGTTCTGCTTCGCCCTGGTCGCCCTTGCCTAACACCATTCGACCGGCGCTATCGGAAAGTTCGACCTCGCCCGAAAGCATTGCGACTAAGGTGCGATGTTGAGGAGTGACCGTAAGGAGAAATTCCGTTCCGCGGATGGCGCCATTGGCGGCCGGCGTTTGGAAATTTATTTCGCGCGATTTTTCGCGACTGAAAAAGTAGGTCGAACCTTGTTTAACGTCGAGTGTCGCTTTTCCGCTGGCGTCTTTCGGCGGCAGAATCTCGATCGTAGTCAGCTCATCGATGCGCAGCATGGTGGCATCGCCCAGCTTCGCGGCCGCGCGGCTGTCTTCGCCGGTGCGCAGACGATCATGCGTGGCTAACGACTGCCCGACTTCTGCACCCGACCAGGCGCCATTCGGTTTCGAGAAATCAACAACGTTGACCTTGCTGACGAGGGTCGCGGTATTGTCAGCCGCCTGAGTAACGGCGAGCTGGGCAATCAAAATGCCAGTCACACCCGTTAGGCCCATATGGCGGCGCCGCACGAGTCAGGAAATACCAAGTTCACTTTTGTTAGGCAAGGCCGAAACGATGTCTCTTAGCGGCGGGATTACGCGGTGGCGAAGGACGCGGCTTATTTCGGGATGAGCAATTATCCGAAAAGCCCGAAAGAGATGACCGGCGGGATGATGTATTTCCCGCGAATGCTGGACAAGATTCGCCTGCACATCCGCGGTGAGCTGGGCGAAGAGTATCAACCCAATCTCGGCAAGCCGATTTCCGCCGACGGCATGTGCCTGAATTTTCTGCGAATCGACTATGTCGATCTTTGCCAGCGTGTGCAGGAAGGCGGCAGCGACGAAGAGATTCTGGAGTGGTGTTTTGCAAAAGGCCGGCGGCTCAATGAAGGCGACCTCACCGTTTGGAATGGATTCATGGCAAAATTCGGCTGGAATGATTTCGCCACGCCGATGTTGGAAAAACAGAAAGAGAAGTACGGAATCCCGCATCGCACCGACATCGTCACGATTCCCGATCTGATGGATTTTGACGAAAAGCGCAAAGCTTGAGCGTGGCGAATTTTTGTGAATTATAAAAGGCCGCTCATCACGAGCTTGATCCTTCTAAGTTGCGTCTCGCTCCGCGCCGGAGATGCCGTCGTTATCGGATATAACGCCGAAGGAATTTGGACGGCCGTGACATACTATTGTTCTTCTTCACCGAAGGGCGGTCGCGATTACAAAGACGCGGCGCAAGCACGCGAAGAAGCGCTGCGCGATTTGCGTAAACGCGCGGGCCACGATCTCGTTAGGTCGAACGTTATCGCTGAGTCTGATGCTACCGGTTACTTCGCCGTTGCGCGCGGCAAAACGCCCTCGGGGAAAGATGAGACTGTAGTTGGGTTTGGAAAATCCCAGAGCGATGCGGACAGAAAAGCCTTGGCGGATTTGCATCGCGCCGGAGCAACGACCAAGACAAAAATCTTCTATCGCTATTTCTCCTACGGCGAGGGCTCCATTCCGAAGTCATAAATTGCCGCGCCGGCAATTCGATTCGACCATTGCGAATGCGATCGTTTCCATTTCGGTATCTCTTTGCAATCGGTGCAGCGATTTCACAACTCGGCGCGCAACCGAACGCGCCCGCGGCAAGATCGACATCTACTCCCAGCGCGGTTCTGAACGCGCCGTCGCCATCGCCGACTCCGATTGTTTTGTCCGCCGGAACGCTGGCCGAGCTGAAGCGATTACAGCAAGCGGCCTTGAACAGCGATTACGCATACCGACAGGTCGCCCATCTCGCCAACAATATTGGCCCGCGCTTATCGGGTTCCAGCCAAGCGGCCAAGGCGGTTGAATATGTTGCGGGCGAACTCAAAGCGATCGGCTGTGACGTTCAACTCGAGAAAGTGATGGTGCCGCATTGGGTGCGGGGCGAAGAGTCGGCGGCGCTCGTGCAATTTCCGGGGATGGCGGAGAACACGACTCAAAAAGTTGTTTTGTGCGCGCTCGGCGGAAGCGTGGCCACGCCTAACGAAGGCATCACGGCCGATATCGTGGCGGTGCGAAACTTCGACGAACTGAAAGCGATGCCGCGCGATAAAGTTGCGGGCAAAATTGTTCTCTTCGATTACCACTTCGACAAACAAATGGCGGCGGAAGGCCGCGGCGGAGATGCTTACAGTGAAGCGGTCGTTTATCGGAGCGACGGTCCGAGCGCGGCCGCGTGTCAGGGTGCAAGTGCGTGTTTGATCCGCTCGGTCGGCGGCGCCGATTATCGACTGCCACACACCGGCCAAACAAAATACGCGGCGGATGCGCCGAAGATTCCGGCTGGAGCTGTTACAGCGGAGGACGCAGATATGATTGTCGATCTTGCGCGGCAGGGAGCGGTTAAAATGAAACTCATTTTGACGCCGCAAACATTGCCCGAGGTCGAGAGCGCGAATGTCATCGGCGACATCAAAGGGAGCGAACATCCCGAACAGATCATCATCGTGTCCGGACATTTGGATTCGTGGGATTTGGGAACGGGCGCGATCGATGATGGCGCGGGCGTCGCGGTTTCCATGGAAGCGGCGAACCTGATTCACAAACTTAATCTTAAACCGAAGCGCACGATTCGCGTGATCGCGTGGATGAATGAAGAGAACGGTCTCGCCGGTTCGAAACAATACGAGAAAGATAACGCGGGCAAGATCGACAAACACTTCGCCGCCATCGAAACGGACAATGGCGCCGGTCATCCGTTAGGCCTGAACATCAAAGGCAAAAGCGAAATCAAAACATTGCTCGCGCCTTTGGCCGCTATTCTGCAGGAATCTGGCGCGGGCGCGCTGAATCTGGTCGAGCATTGCGGCGCGGACATCGAGCCGTTGGAAAAAGCGGGAGTGCCGGCGTTCAGTCCCATTCAGGACAGCCGGTTCTATTTTAATTATCATCACACCGCGGCCGACACGCTCGACAAAATTGTTCCTAAAGAATTAGCGGAAAATTCCGCCGTGATCGCGGCCGCAGCCTACGCGCTGGCGAATATGGAGCAGCCGTTGCCGCGTTAGGCAAGATCGACATCCTGGCCGCTGTTCATTCGTTAGCCGCTCGGAAACAAAGGGCCGAGGCATAGCGGGTGCTTTGAAAGAGTCCGCATGCGAGTTTTTCGGCTCACCGTGGTTTTGATTTCATTTGTCGCCCTAACAAATGCGCAAGCTGGCGTGGCCGGAGTGTCCCAGACGATTCCCACCTGGCTCTCTCTTTTCCTGTGCGGCAGTCTCATCGCCGGAACCACGCTGCATCGGCGATCGAAGACGCGTCGCTCGAAAAAAGATCTCGCGTAGCCGCGTTCATTCAGCGGTTCTCTTTACGCCATCATCGCGCTGCGTACGTTTCTCGCCCGATGATTGTCACGGACGAAGAAATCAAGGACGCGCTGAAAGCGGTGAAGTATCCCGGCTTCACTCGCGACATTGTTTCCTTCGGTTTGGTCAAAGGAATCAAGATCGACAATGGCGATGTGCGGGTGCAGCTCGCTCTCGCCACGACTGATCCGAGCGTTCCGGCCACGATCAAAAACGATGCTGAGAAAATCTTGCGCGAACTTTCCGGAATTCGCAGCGCGCAAGTTTTGATCGATATCCATGCGCCGCCGGCCGGCTCGGGCGCAAGTGTCGGCACCACGCGGATTCCGGGAATCAAACACGTCATCGCCATTGCCAGCGGCAAAGGCGGCGTCGGCAAATCGACCGTCGCGGCAAATCTCGCCATCGCTTTGCAAAAAACCGAAGCGCGCGTCGGTTTATGCGACTGCGATATTTACGGGCCGAGCATCGCGCTGATGTTCGGCTCACGTGAACGTCCGGTGGCGACGGACGAAAACAAAATCATCCCGATCGAGCAGTACGGATTGAAGCTCATGTCGATGGGATTTTTGCTCGACGACACTTCGCCCGCGATTTTGCGCGGCCCGATGGTGACGCGTTACACCCAACAATTTTTGCGGCAGGTCGAATGGGGCGAGCTCGACTTCCTTGTTCTCGATCTTCCACCGGGCACCGGCGACATCCAGTTAACCATCGTGCAAACGGTCGCGCTCGCCGGCGCCATCATCGTGACCACGCCGCAGGAAGTCGCGCTCATCGACGCGCGCAAAGCCGCCACCATGTTCGAAAAAGTGAACGTGCCCGTGCTCGGTCTCATCGAAAACATGAGCTACTTCATTTGTCCGGGCGACGGAGTTCGCTACGATATTTTCGGCAGCGGCGGCGGCGAACGCGAAGCGAAACGGATCCGCGCGCCGTTGTTAGGCCAAATCCCGATCGACATCGCGACGCGCGAAGCGGGCGACCGCGGGATGCCGATTACCGGGGAAGATCGACAATCAAAGGTGGCGGATGAGTTTCATAAAATCGCGAAACAACTGCGCCAGATTCTCTCCGAGTAGCGCGCGGCCCGGGCTATGCTTAAATAAAGATCGACCTTGAACCGTCGAACTTAGGTTGGTTGAATTTGTTGACGGACTCGGAGTATTATGAAAGAGAATCGCGAGATGCCTGCGGCCCAAGAAGCCCAATCGCAGTTTGTTAAAAACTCGACCCTCTACAAAGAGTTCCTGGCCGAGCGCGAAGAAATTTTGAAACACAAATGGATCGAGAGCGAAAAAGCCGGCAAAGATGTCGGCTTTGAAAAGGCCCTTCTCGATTGGATCGTGAAACATCGTTCCAATTGGCGGGACCGAAGAATGAAGGAGGCGCGTACCGTAAAATCCGCCACCTGATTTCGCTTTCCTTTAACGCGATCCTGCGAGGTCGCGAAGGATGCAATGAAAGATCGACAACCAACTTCTGCCGCCGTCCCCATCATGGACGCGGCCGCCATTCAAAAAGCGTTGCGCCGCATCGCGCACGAAATCGTTGAAGGCAATCCCGATTTGCACTCGGTCGTGCTCGCTGGAATCCCGTCGCGCGGGGTCGAGATCGCGCGCCGCATCGCGGAATTTATTCGCGACATCGGCAAGATCGACATCGAGACGGGGATTGTCGATGTTGCGATGCATCGTGATGACGTCGGCACACGCGCGGAGTTGCCGATCGTGCACGAGTCGAAACTTCCGCTGCCGCTCGAAGGTCGCACCGTCATTATCGTGGATGATGTTCTTTTTACTGGCCGCACCGTGCGCGCGGCCCTGGATGCGATCGGCTCGTTCGGCCGGCCCGCGCGAATTCAACTCGCGGCGTTAGTCGATCGCGGCCACCGCGAATTGCCGATCCGCGCCGATTACGTTGGGAAAAATCTGCCGACCGCGGCCAACGAGAAGATTCAAGTGCGACTCGAAGACACGGATCGCGAATCGGACGCCGTATTTTTAATCAAAGAATGAACGCGCGCTGGAATCGAAAGGATCTGACCGGCCTGCGCGAACTTTCGGCTGAGGAAATTAATTTTATTCTCGAAACCGCCGATGCTTTCAAGCAGGTCGGCACGCGCGAGATCAAAAAAGTTCCAGCGTTGCGCGGCAAGACGCTGGTGAATTTTTTTGTCGAGCCGAGCACGCGGACACGGACATCGTTCGAACTCGCGGCGTTGCGATTGAGCGCAGACGTGATCAATATCTCGGCGGCGAGCTCCAGCCTAACGAAGGGCGAGACGCTGAAAGACACGGCGCGGAATCTGGAAGCGTTGCACG
This sequence comes from Chthoniobacterales bacterium, assembly GCA_038229295.1. Lineage (GTDB taxonomy): Bacteria > Verrucomicrobiota > Verrucomicrobiia > Chthoniobacterales > UBA10450 > JAJPGZ01. The sequence goes on from JBBROO010000004.1 coordinate 7,169, forward strand.
CCGACATTCTCGTGCTGCGACACGGCTCCGCCGGCGCTGCTCAATTCTTGGCGCAACGATTGAAGTCGAGCGTGATCAATGCCGGCGACGGCGCGCACGAACATCCGACCCAGGCATTACTCGATCTCTACACCATTCGGGAAAAGCGAGGCAAGATCGACAATCTCCATGTCGTCATTATCGGTGACATTCTCTTTAGCCGCGTCGCGCGCTCGAACATTTTCGGCCTAACAAAACTGGGCGCGCGGGTCACATTGGTCGGCCCGAGCACGCTCGTGCCGCGCGAATTCGAAAAACTCGGCGTCGCCGTTTCGCACAAGATCGACAACGTCCTTCCGGGCGCGGACGTGGTGAATCTCCTGCGCATTCAGCACGAACGTCAGCGCAAAGAATATTTCCCGGGCATCGGCGAGTACCGACGCCTCTTCGGCCTAACAAAAGAACGCGCGAAGATGTTAAAGCCCGATTGCCTCATCATGCATCCGGGCCCGATCAATCGCGGCGTCGAGATCGACAGCGAAGTCGCCGATGGAAGCCAGAGCGTCATTCTCGATCAAGTCACGAACGGTCTCGCCGTGCGCATGGCCGTTCTCTATCTCTGCGGAGGAATCGCGACGACATGAGCGCGATGATCATTCGCAATGGACGCGTCATCGATCCGGCCAACAAGCGAGATGAAGTTGTCGATCTTGCGATTGTCGATGGGAAGATCGGCGCACGCGCAGACAAAAACGCGGAGATCATTGATGCGACCGGGTTAATCGTCGCGCCTGGTTTGATCGACATGCACGTGCATTTGCGCGAGCCGGGATTTGGTCACAAGGAAACGATCGCATCGGGCGCGCGCGCGGCGGCGGCGGGCGGATTTACGACGATCGTTTGCATGCCGAACACGTCGCCGGTCGCGGACAATCCAAGCACGATTGCATGGATTAAAGATCGCGCGGCTGAAACGGCGTGCGTCAATGTTCTGCCGACCGGCGCGATTTCGCACAGTCTCGCGGGGGCCGAACTGGCGCCGATTGGTTCGTTAGGCGACGCGCGAGTGGTTGCGATTACTGACGATGGGCAGTGCATTCAAAATCATGAATTGATGCGCCGCGCCGTCGAGTATGCGCGCATGGTTGGTTTGCCGGTGCTTGATCATTGCCAGGATTACAATCTCGTCGGCAACGGCGTGGTACACGAGGGCGAATGGAGCACGCTACTCGGTTTGCCCGGCTGGCCGGCGGCGGGCGAGGAAGCGATCGTGATGCGGAATATTTTGCTGGCGGAACTTTGCGATCATCACATCCATTGCCAGCACATCAGCGCGGCTGGGAGCGTGCGGTTGATTCGCGAGGCGCGGGCGCGGGGAATAAAAATTAGTGGCGAAGTTTGCCCACATCACATTGCCCTAACGGATGAAGCCATTCAGGATTTCGACACGAATTACAAAATGAATCCGCCACTGCGTTCGCAGCACGATGTCGATGCCATCCTCGACGGCATTGCGGATGGCACATTGTCGATCTTAGCGAGCGATCACGCGCCGCATGCGAACTTCGAGAAGGAAGTGGAGTTCGACGCGGCGCCGTTTGGCATTGTCGGATTGGAAACCGAACTCGGATTGTTTCTCGACCTCCTTGTGCACAAACATGGCAAGATCGACATCGTGCGTTTGATCGAAATGTTTACGGTCGAGCCGGCGAAGTTGTTAGGCCTGGAAGCGGGAACTCTCGGGGTCGGCGCGGCGGCGGACGTGACATTGATCGATCCGGATTTGGAATGGACGGTCGAGATCGACAAGTTCGAATCGGCGTCGCGTAATTCGCCGTTCGACAGTTGGAAATTAAAAGGCCGCGCGGTGCGAACGATTGTCGCCGGAGAAACGGTTTGGAATCTTAGCCGCTGAAGCCGCCGTGAATATAGCTTTCCAAATGCGCGATGGTCGCGCTTTGCACGGAGATGACATGCTTGACCAAATCGCCGATCGAGATCACACCGATCACTTTTTTGCCGTCCAACACTGGTAAATGGCGAATGCGTTTGTCCGTCATGATGCGCAGACATTCTTCCACGCCGTCGCTCGGATTCGTCACCGCCAAATCCGATGACATAATTTCGGAGACCATGGTGTCGGCCGATCTCTTCCCGCGCAACATCACTTTGCGGGTGTAATCGCGCTCGGAAATCATCCCGACTAATTGCGCGCCTTTCATGACGAGCAACGCGCCGACGTTTTTTTCGGCCATCATGGCGACGGCATCATGGACGGTTGTATCCGGCGATACCGAAAAAACCTGGCCGGTCTTTTGGTGGAGGATCGCGCCAATGTTTCCGCTTACGTCCATAATTCGTTAACTGCCGGGTTCCAAACCTAACGCAAAACGCGGCGCTGTGGCAAGATCGACAATTACATTCGCGCGATTATTCCTTGGCTGATTTCAACTCGGCCAATTTTTGCTCGGCCCGATTGACATCGGACGTGCGCGCGCTGCCCAGGGCGAGGAGTTTTTGCTGGCGATGCAAATTGGATTCGGCGGCGTCGAGTTCGGCGCGTTCGCGTTTCGCGGTAGCGGCATTGGCAGCTTCAATCGCGTGAGCGAGAGCCATTTCCGCATCCGAAATTTCAGCCGCGCTCGCGTGTCCCTGCAATTGGGCGAGCTCATCTTTGGCCAAAGCCAGGCGCGCATTTTCCACGTCTGATTGCAATCGCACCACGCGCAACGCTCGCTGTTCGGCTTCCACTTTCGCAATCGCGCCGATCTTGAACAACCGTTCGGAGACGGCCGCGTTTCTTTTCGCGCGCGCAAGATTTTTCTCGAGCTGGGCAAGATCGACAATCGGCGCCGGCGTGGCTTTGGCATTGGCGTCCGAAGATTTTTCCAGATCGCGGTTTGGAATTAACAACGGCGGCTCGACTTCGAACGAAGCGTCGTCGTTGTCATTGTTAGGCAATTCGTTTGCCGACAAGATCGACATCGTCGTCGCCATGAGCGCAGAAAAAAACGCGAGCCGGCGCGTCATGCCGCAACATAGCGGCAAAAGAATGTTGTCGGCCAGATGAACTGTCGTCGCGACTAATGCCGCCCGCCGCCGCCGATGGCGCCGATCGCGCCGCCGAGACCGCCCAGTGCGCCGCCGCCAAGTCCGCCGGTTCCAAGTCCGCCACCGCTCAGTCCGCCACCACCGCCACCGAGCCCGCCGCCTCCTCCGCCAAATCCACCGCCACCATGCATTCCGCCACCGAGACCACTTGCGTTTAACGGCAGGTAGTTCGATGTCGATCTTAGTTGATTGGTCGTTTGGTTTTGTGCGCTCGCGACAGTGGAAGTCGCCGCAGCGGTTGAATTCTTCGTCGTCGAAGCGAGCTGTCCGTTTACCATTCCGATGTGGGTCTGGGCCGCGTGGCCTGCATTCCTTGCGAGATTACGAGTGCGCTGTTTCGTCTGTTTCACCGCGGTCTGCAAAACCACGACGGTGCGATTTGCGTTCCGTGTCGCGGCATTTTGCAGATTACCCACTGCGTTGTTGAATGCTTGCATCAGCGCACCTCCGCCCGGCGCCGGCTGGCCTAACGAACCGATACCGGGAGAAGCGGACGAAGGACTCGCGCCAGCCGGTCCGGCCGCGGTGATGTTTGGCGGCGGCGACTGATTCAATCCCTGCAACGGAGCGGCGCTGTGCGCGAACGGAGCAGGTTGCGAGGCAGATGGCGAAGTTGCTCCCGCACTGGAAGGCTGCGTCGCGGCGAAATCGAACTTGTCGATCTTGCCATTAGCGAAAGCGAATGGGCGCGAATAGAGGAACTCGGCCGGCCAGGCGGCGGCGTTGCGCAGAAGCTCCGCGCCATTGAAAAAATAAAACGCGCAGAACAATCCGCCGAGAATGGCGATGATGACGAAAAGGATATTCGTCCAATCGGATCGGCCCAGGCGCGGGCGAAATTTCGCGGGGTCAGCGTCGTCGTTTTTCGGCCCGAAGGGCCTGGCATGGGACGCATCCTCGGGCGAGCGAGGCGCTACTTGTTCGTCTGAGGGAGAGAAGGCTTTGCCGAAATCGATTTGGGGCATTGGCTTGGGCAGCGAGGGGGAGGTTGTAGCAGACATGGGCGCTTATGACAAAGCAAAAATTGTTCCTTAATCCAACTTCATAAACACGCTGATTAGCCTGAAAGATCGTTATTTTTTTGCTGGCCATCGTAAGTGGTTCTGCGATAGCAAACACATTCGGAAAGCTATGCGTTCACTTTCTCCTAAAATCTTTTGCGCGGTCGTCTTATCGGCCCTGGCGGCGGCGGCAAACGCAGGTTCCTTTCCGCAATCCGGACCGACCGTGCCGGGCAGTACCGCGAAACTTCGCTACGGCCAGGCGGCCGCGCCTGAGAATGCGCCGCTCGTCGTGAAACGCGCCATTTGGGCGGCGAACCAACTTCGCGAAAAACCTTATCGCTACGGCGGTGGCCACAAATCTTTTGTCGACAACGCTTACGATTGTTCCGGCACGGTTTCGTTCATGCTCGGCGGCGCCGGGTTGCTCAAATCGCCGATGAGCTCTTCCGATTTCCGCCACTTCGGCGAGAGCGGTCGCGGCAAATGGATCACCGTTTACGCGCGCCGTGGACACACGTTCGCCATCATCGCGGGCTTGCGTCTGGACACGACCCCTTACATTACGGCGCACGATCGCTGGGCTCCGCGTTGGCAACCGACGGTGCGTTTCCCCGCCGGCTTCGAAGCGCGGCATCCGGTCGGACTCTAAATCGACGCCGTTACGTTTCCGCCGTGGTCGGATCGATCACCGATTTGACTTCGGAAATCGAATTCGCCGGGAAGCCGCCGCGCTCCGCATGGTCGCGCACCATCTTCTCGTTAGGCGCGATGTAGATGCAGTAAATTTTGTTGTCGGTTACGTAACTCTGCACCCACTGGATTTGCGGTCCGAGCTCTCGCAGCACCTCGCAAGATTTTTGCGAGATTCCTTGCAACTCCGTGGCCGACAACTTGCCCGCATTCGGCAGTTCGCGTTCGATAACATATTTAGGCATTGGTAATACTCCTCTTAGATTTCGGAAAACAAAAACAAATGACGCGCCGGAATGAAAGATCGACATCTACTCGTGCTGATCTCGATTTTAGTCGAGCAGAATTACGCTCGCTGCGCGCGCTGAAAACCCCCGCCGGCATTCAACGCTTCCTGGACGACTTACCCTACAATCTTGGATACACCGCGCGCTCGCCGAAAAAAGTTCTGCAGGATCGCACCGCTTCCTGCCTCGAAGGCGCCATCTTTGCCGCGGCGGCGTTACGCATCATCGGATTTCCTCCATTGATTTTCGATCTCGAAGCGGATCGCGACACCGATCACGTCCTCGCGATTTTCAAAGTGCGCGGACATTGGGGCGCGATCGCGAAATCAAATTTCACCGGGTGCCGTTATCGCGAGCCGGTCTATCGCACCTTGCGCGAGCTGGCGATGAGCTACTTCAATATTTATTTTAATCTGCGCTGGGAACGGACGCTGCGGCGCTATTCAAGACCGGTGAATCTGGCGCGGTTTGATCGGCGGAACTGGATGACGACGGACAAACCGGTTTGGTTCATCGCCGAACATCTTTGCGACATTCCGCACATCTCTTTAATCACGCCGGCGATGGCCAAGCGACTTTCTCATGTCGATCTTCGCACGAGAAACAGCGAAATGCTCGGTCACCGGAAAACCTAGGCGCGTGACGCACCGAGAACGCGCTCGGCCGCGGCGCTCGCTTCCAATTCCATCGGCGAATTGGCGTAACCGATCGTTAGGCATTCGATCAGGTATTGGCGCAGGAAGGGCAGAATGCCGCCGAGGCGTTCGCATTGCGCGGTGTGCACGAGCTCATGCACGATGAGATCGCGATCGCGCCAGCAATCCCAACGAATGAAAATGGCGTATTGCAATGTAAGCCCGGACGTTTCCGGACTGAGAAATTGAATTGCCTCCGCGGCGGCGCGCAGATCTTGATGCGCGGGAACGGGAACGGATTCAACGCGAAGTAATCGCACGCGTTCCGGCGCAGCAACGCCGACTGCTTTCGCATCCGAAATTTGCGGCGCGGTCAGTGGCACGCCGTCACGCAAAGCGCGCGCTTCTTCCGCTTCGCACCATTCCGTTGCCAACGGAAGCAGCGTTTCAAATTGCGCGAGGATTGCTTGTCGATCTTTCATGCGACTAACTAATGCCGTCTTGACTTTTCCATTTTTGATAAGCCTCTTCGCTCTCGGGGTGAAGCGCTTTGAAACGGTCGATCAATTCGTTAGCCTGCTCGCGCGTGATCTCCGGAGCGTATTCCAATTTGTAAAAGTCCAACCGCCGCTTTTGCGCATCGCTCACGCGATCTTTCCATTGCTCGATGAGATCGGACGCTTGTCTGAGTCCGAGGTAATTTGGAATAGGAGCTCCGAGAACCTTCAAGTAGGCGATTTGTTTTTCGGTCGCGGGTTCGTCGGCGCTCTCGTCACCGGACGCGCTCGACCATTCCAACCGCAGCTCGGGATAACGCTTGATCAGAAGCTTCGCGAATTCTTCGGGAGAAATCTCTTCCTTCCAGTTCGGATTATTGGCCGAAAGAAAATCAATCGTTTCACGCACTGCGCCTAACGACGGCACATTCATCCGCAGCCTCGGCGATTCGGCGCGCAGAAAATCCATTAGTGCATCTTCCTGGTCTCTTTTCATTGCGATGTCGATCTTACCGAATTTATCGAGCGCAGCCGCGATTCGTTCCAATCCATGCTTAACCGTATCGGTTGGGGCGCCGATGCCGATACGGAAATGTTCGGGCGCTTCGAAGAATTGTCCGGGGACAACAGTGGTTTCGAATTCGTTCCGCAACAATTCACAAAAATCTTCCACGCGACCGTGGCGGAGACGCGGCGCCGATGTGGTGCCAAACGAATTCGGTTTTGCCTCGAGATGCTTGCTTTGCGCGGCGAGAAAATCATTTAGCACAACGCGATTTTGTTCGAGCAACGCGAGCGCGCGTTGTGGGCAATTTGCGGAAGATGATCGAGCGCGAGAACGCTGAGCCGCTCGGCCGAATGCGCCAGAATCCCGTAGGTAAGATCGACAAGATCGCACATGCGCTGCGTCAGGTGCGGTTGCGTTAAAATCCAACCGCAACGCAGGCCACTCAATCCATAAGCTTTCGTTAGGCTGCTGGTGACCGTAAAATTGTCTCCCAGGAAAAAAGCGGAACGCCAGGAACGATCGAACAATGTCTCCAGGTAAACTTCGTCCACCAAAACGCGCGCTCCGACCCGCGCCGCCAGTGCGCCAATCCGTCGTGTGTCATCTTCTTCGATGAGCGCGCTCGATGGATTGTGCAGGTTCGTTAGGACAATGAGTTTTGTCGTCGGGCGGATTTCGCGCTCGAGCTCGGCAAGATCGACATGGAAACTTTTGTCGGCCGGGCGCGCAAACCGGCGCACGTGCGCGCCGAGCCATTGCGCGATCTGAACCATCGGCTGGTAGGTTGGCTGCTCGATCAAAACTTCGTCGCCGCGTTCGATCAGAGCAGCGAGCGCAATGAAGTTCGCCATGGAGGTCCCGATGGAAACGACGATGGACTCATCGGTCGCGCCGGTTTTCTTCGCCAGCCGTTCGCGCAGCGGCGAGTATCCGTATTGGCCCGGGCCGCTGATTTCCAAATCTTCGATGCGCGCGGGAAGCTCGCGGAGCGGATAATCCATCACGCCGCTGCCGGCGAGATTGAAGCGCGCGGCGCCGCAAAGTTTTGCCCAACGCATGTACGAAATCACGGAATCGCCTTGGGAATTCACGCTCGTGCTTGACTCGGAAGTTTCCAAAGGAAATACGCCGGCACGCCTGCCAGTAAGATCGACATGCCGATAAGCGTGTTGCCCGGGTAACGATAAATGGTGTTCGCGACCACGAGCCAGCATATGGCCACGAACGCTATTGTTGTCCACGGATGCCCCGGGGTTTTCATTCGCGAAACCTCGGCGCGTCGCCGGAAAACAAAAAGCGTCGAAGCCGTTAGGCCGAAGAAAATAAAATCCATCGAGACGACGTAATTCAAGATTTGTTCGTAGCGTCCACTGAGCGCGATCGCGATTGTGCAAACAGTCTGCAGCACGATCGCGACAACCGGCACGCGACTACGCGCCGAAACGCGGCCGACCGCGGAAAAAAATAAACCGTCTTCGGCCATCGCGAAATAAACGCGCGGTGCGGTTAGAATTGATTGCGAAAGAAATCCAAGCGTGGAAATGGCGATGGCGGTGGCGATGAAGGTGGCGCCGCGCGGACCGAGCACAGAACGCACCATCGCAGTGGCCGGCGTCGATGTCGCCGCGAGGCCGTGCGCCCCGAGCACTCGCACGCAAACGACATTCACTAAAGTATAGAGCGCGACGACACCGGCGACGCCGAGCAACAGCGCTCGCGGCAGGTCACGACGCGGCTCGCGCATTTCGCCGGCGATGAAGTTCGCCGTTTGCCATCCGCCGTAGGCGAACAACACCGGCACCAGTGCGCCGCCGAAATCGGTGACGGAATCGCGCACCGGCGGGGCCGCGATTGCTTGGATCGGCGGCGCAAATAATCCAAACGCGATCAACGCCACGATGGCGAAGATTTTCAGCACCATCAAAACCGATTGCGTGCGTCCGCCGAAACGCACCCCGAGACAATTGATCAACGTGAGCACCACCAGCGCGCTGACTGCGACAAGCGCATCCGAAAGATGAAACGCGGTCAGCTCGAGAAAATATCGCGCGAACGTGATGGATACCGCCGCCATCCCTCCGGTCTCGATGACGAGCAAAAGCACCCAGCCATAGAGAAATCCAAAAAGCGGATGATACGCGTCGCGCAAATAAGCGTATTGCCCGCCAACTTCCGGCATGGTGGCGGCGAGCTCGGCCCAGATAAATGCGCCCGTTAGGCCAATCGCGCCGCCGACAAGCCAGGCGAGGAGGATGAGCGCCGGCGTGTGGACCTGTTGTGCGACGACCGAAGGATTCATGAAAATCCCGCTCCCGATGATTCCTCCCATCACCAGCATGGTCGCGTCGAAAAGGCCGAGTCGCCGCGCGAGCTTCGGTTGAGATGTCATGCGAATGAAGATGTCGATCTTGCGCGAACCTTACTGCACCATGCCGAATTTTTTATTTTGCGCGGTCATCTTCAACAGATACCGCAAACGTTGCTGAAAAATTTCCGGTCGATGCCGCGCCGCGTCGATCCAGCCGACGCGGATTCGTCGATAAGATTCCGGGAACGCTTTGAAGTTTTTCCACGTCGCAACGTCTCTTTGCAACGCCGCCACGATGTCTTCCGCGTGCACAAATTCCTCGTCGAGCTGCGCCTGGATTTTCGCCAACCCCACGCGCGTCATCTTCTTCGCTTTGATCAAACGCCGCGCGCGTTCCTTGTTTGTCTCCGAGAGAAAACTTTTCGGGCGGCGCGGCGAGAAACGTTGCGCGGTGCGATCTTCATCGACGCGCTTGAGAATGCTGTCGATCCAACCGTAGCAAAGCGCTTCTTCGACCGCGTCGTCGTAGGGAATGCGCGGTTTGCCCGAGTGCTTCTTATAATAGATGAGCCAGATCTCTTTTTCGCTGGCGTGATTCTTCCGCAGCCACGCGCGCCAATCTTGGCGGTTCGTGAGGTAAATCGTCTTCCCCAATTTCATCCGCGAAAGATTGCCGGATGAGGATAAGATCGACAATCCCCTTCAAGCCGAATCAGCCGCCAAAGACTTTCTTAATCTCGCCCACTTTGCGCTGAACTTTCCCGGCGACTTTCTCGCCCGTCCCGCGATCCTGCAGGTTCGGATCGCGCGTCGCGCGTCCGGCTTTCTCTTTCAATTTGCCCTTCGTCTCCTCGACGCGGCCCTTGATGCGATCTTTTGTGCTCGATTTCATTGCCCAAATATTTCGCGGCTCGCCGGCCAAACGGATTGCATTAGATCAAATCTTTTTGAAGCTCTGCAGCATCGCTTTCAATTCGCGCTCGTGTTTCTTCTCCGCTTCCGGCGAAGCCCACGACACCAACAGCAGCGGTCTCTTCGGCGGCATGGACACGATATGATATCGGATTCTCATCTCGCCCTTTTTATCCTTCGCGTTCCAGGAAACATTTTTCACATCCATTCCGTTTAATTTTCCGTCGTCACGTTTCAGACTGGCAGGATCAACCGTCATGCCACCGGTCGCGCGGATGTATCGCATCACTTCACCCATTGACTCCGCGACCTTGCGTTCCCCCGGCGTAACGAGAAAGTGAACGGCGCCGTCGGGCGAAGTCGTCTCAACGCCTTCGCCCACCGTTTTCACCGTCCATTTATCGGGAATCGTGATGTTCGCGCTCGGCTCGCCCTCCGGGATTTTCATCGGGCCGGCTACGGCTGAGGCGATAAGTCCTGCGCCTAACAATAAAACGAATCTGCGCATCGGCGCACTTAAGTCGGCGCCGCGCCGAGGTCAAATGAACCGCGCGCGGGCTTTTGTGCGATTGCTTCGACACGTTAGATTGTGAGCATGGCGAAATTAGCTGGGAAAAATATTTTGATCACCGGTGCGTCGCAAGGACTCGGGCGCGAGATGGCGTTGCGTTTTGCGCGTGAAGGCGCGGCCGCACTTTCCATCGTGGCGCGGCACGCGGAGAAATTGAACGCCGTGCGCGATGAAATCCGCAAGATCGACAATGGCAAGATCGACATCGTCACCATCGAAGCGGACGTGAGCAAACCGCGCGACATCGAGCGCATCGTCGCGACCACGCTCGCGCAATTCAAAGGACAACTCGACGTCCTCGTGAATAACGCTTCCACTATCGGCCCGTCGCCGATGCCGAACCTGCTCGATTATCCGGTGGAAGATTTTCGCGAAGTGCTCGACACAAATTTGATCGGCCCATTCCTTCTTATTAAGAACGCGCTGCCGGCGATGATCGAGCGCGGCGGTTCCATCATCAACGTCACGAGCGACGCCGGCCAGGTCGGCTATCCCGGCTGGGGCGCATATGGCATTTCGAAATTTGGACTGGAAGGAATGTCGCAAACCTGGGCCTCCGAGCTGGAGGAAACCGGCGTGCGCGTGAACTGGGTCGATCCCGGAAACATGAACACCGCCATGCATCGCGCGGCCGAACCGGAAGAAGATCCTAACGAATGGGCGAATCCGGCGGACGTGACCGACGTTTTCCTTTTTCTCGCATCCGATGAATCAAAAAGCGCGAACGGAAAGCGTTTTCAAGCGCAGGAAGATTGGAAAGCGGAGTTGCCTCGCACAACGGCCACAAAGGACACGAAGTAAAAGCAAACGAAGCGTTGTGACCTTTGTGGACTTAGTGCGAGAAATCTTTCTGATGGCGACGCCGTTCACTTTTGTTTTGCCGCCGGAGTTGAGCGCAAAGGAGCCGCCGGAACGGCGCGGGTTGAGGCGCGATCAAGTGCGCTTGCTCGTGATCAATCGCGCGAGCGGAAAAGTGGAACACTCGCGTTTCGACAAGATCGACAACTTCCTTCGGTCTAACGATCTTCTCGTATTCAATTCCAGCCGGACGCTGCCCGCTTCCATGCGCGGCTGCGATTGCAGCCGGAAACACGGGCCGTGCATGGAAGTGCGCCTGGCCGAACATCTGCCGGACGATTCGTGGCTGGCGCTTTTGCTTTGCGAACAAGGCGATCCGTTCGGCTGCGGGCTGCGGCCGGCGATGCAAATACAATTTGGCGAAGGATTGAGCGCGACAGTAGAAGAGCGCGACGCGCGCATTCCGCGTTTGTGGAAATTGCGCTTCTCCATTTCCGGGACGCAGCTTGTCGATCTTATCTATCGGCTCGGGAAACCGATCCGATACGAGTACGTCTCTGCGCCGTGGGACCTCGATTATTATCAAACCGTCTACGCGAAGGAGCCGGGTTCAGCCGAGATGCCATCAGCCGGTCGCGCGTTCACCTGGAAGTTGTTGTTCGATTTGAAGCGGCGCGGCATCGACAGCGCCCACATTGTTCTGCACACCGGACTTTCGTCATACATGGATGACGAACTCGACGCGCAACATCTCGCTTCGGAAGAAGAATATTTCGTGAACGAGGCGACGACGGAAAAAATCAATCGCGCGCGGGGGAATGGCGGCCGCGTCATCGCAGTCGGCACCACGGTCGTGCGCGCGCTCGAATCGATTGTCGATCTAAGCGGCCGCGTCCAACCCGGCCACGGTTATACGCGGCTCAAGATCGACAATCGCCATCAGCTCAAAGCGGTCGATGCATTGCTGACGGGTCTGCACGAACCGCAAGCGAGTCATCTCGATTTGCTGAGCGCGTTTTTACCCGCGGAGAAAATCCGCAGCGCATATGAGGAAGCGATCGCGCAACGTTATCTCTGGCACGAGTTCGGCGATCTGAATTTGATTTTGTAATCCGCGCTTTATCGCCGCGAGATGCCTTGTCCGTACATGGCGCCGACTTCGCCGTGAACTTCGTGGCCGCTCGGCCCTTCGCGAAGAATTGAACTGGAGTCGGCCTGTTCCCTTTTCTCCGCGCACGCCGCAAAGAAGGTGATGACCATGAAGATAAAACTAAGAACCGCAGAGATACGGATAACATCCAACATGTCGATCTTGCGCGTGAGTGAAGAGACCAAGCCGCTTTGCATTGGAGGTTTGACCAACGGAAGCGGGAAACGTTGGGAAAAACTTGGAAGCCGTTTCACATCACGCGCCATTTCCTTTGGCGCGTGCGCGGTTCGATTTCCCAAAGACGAACGCCGCCGCGGAATGCGTTTCGATTATTTCCGCGCTCGAATCCTTTCGGTAGGTGATCGAAGAAACGCGCGTTGCCGCCGCCGAGCACGACGTAGTCGGCGATGAATGCCTTCTTCAGTTGCGCAATCGCGTATTCCACTTCGCGCATCCATTTTCTTTTGCCGAGTTCTTTCAGCGCCGGCTGGCCGAGCCATTTTTCGATCACGTTTCCGTCGCGATAAGGCAGGTCGCTCAGCTCGAGCGGCAATAGATTCCTTTCCCACACCAGCGCCGAACCCAGCCCGGTGCCGAGTCCGAGAAAAAGCATTCGCTGGCCGTGATAACTTCCGAGCGCTTGCATGGCCGCGTCGTTGATGACGCGCGTGGGCTTCTTCAGCGCCTTTGAAAAATCGAAGCCGACCCAGCCATGCCCGAGATGTTTCGGATTTTTTACGAGAGATTCGTCACGCACCGGCGACGGAACGCCGATCGAGACCGCGTCAAATTTCCAATCGCCCACCGTCTCATTGAGTCGCGAAACAAACTGGCGCGGTGTGAGTGACGGCCCGGAATCAAATTGTTTCTGCGCGCTGGCCGACTTGAGCAGCTTGACGTGTGTGCCACCGATGTCGACGACGAGAATTTTCTTCTTCATGGCCGACCGCAAGATCGACAACTGCTTATTCGCCGATGCCGATGGTGCGCGAAAAACGCTCGAAGATTCCTTTGCGCTCGGCCTTCGGAACCGCTGTGGCCGGCCAGCATTCGACGATCTCGAGGGCGAGAAAGCGAAACAACGTGACGCGGGCGAACTTCACATCCAGTCGCAAATTTTTCGCGATCTGCTGGATAGAACGGGCGCCATTAAACTGCGAGGCGAATTGCGCTTCGGCCACGGTCAGCTTGAGATTCTGGACGCGTTCAAAACCATCTTTCGTGTAGGCGGGGATGGAAGCGAGATCGTAGCTCGCTTGCTCGCCGAGATCCTGCAGTTGCACCGAACGCAGCGTCGCCAATTTCCAATTGTCGATGTCGCCCTCGCCTTGGGCGTCCTGCGCGTATGCCGGCAGTTCTGTCTGCTGCTCAAAAACGAAGCGAACGCGTTTCGCCATCCAGAGCTTGGCAAAAAGTTTTTGTCCGTAATGCTGGACTAATTCCAGCGCCGGCTCGCGCAAGATCAATCCTTCCTGCGCCAGCGTGAGAAACATTGGGCAACCTGTTTCGCGTTGTTGTTCGCGCGCCGCTGCGATCCGCTCCGCATCGACGTTCACCAATGTGATCGGCGATTCCGCGCAATAGAGTTCCGGGTCGCGCGTCGTCACCAGGACGATTTGTCCGTTTCGCGCCAACAGCTCGACCGTTTCCTTGTTCCAAAACGAACGCAGCGATCCGGTCAGCTTGTTTTTGCCGATCGTTTGCAAAGCCCAGTTTAGGGAAAAAAATCTCGTGTCACCGCAAAAGTAATTTCCGCCCGTGACAGATTCGTCCGGCAAATCTTTTTCGTCGACTTCGGCGATCGCTGCGGTCGGTGCAAGATCGACATCGTGATGGGCCGGCGGTTCCGGCCAATCGCCGTGACTTTGCGGTGCGCTCCACCATTCATCGGCGGCGGGCGCGACTGGGCTCGCTTCGGCCGTGTCCGGCGTCGGCGATTCCATCACATTTTCTTCCACCGGCATCGCTTCCGCGGTCGGCGCTTCCATCGCCGGAGCGGACTCGACTTCCTGAGCGGCGGTCTCCGATTCCTCCGGTGATTTTGGCATGTGTGTCTCCACGGTTTTGATAAGCAAATCCGATGTGAACGGTTTATTCAAGAACCCAATCACGTTTCCGTTCGCGTGGTCGGGTTTCAGGTCCGCCCCCAGCCCTGACATGTAAATCACCGGCACTTTCGCCGACGCCGCGTTCGCCGCTAATTTGCTCAACACTTCATCGCCTTTCATGTCCGGCAAAACATAATCCAGGAGAATCAACTCCGGCAGACTGGCCGCGGCCGATTCCAATCCTTCCGCCGCGTTCGGCGCAGTGGCGACTTCGTAATTCGATTCCGCCAGAATGTCTTTCACGAAATTGAGCAGCATCAAACTGTCGTCGATCACCAACACTTTCCGTTTCTGGGTCGGCTTCGCTTTGCTCTCGCCCCGCGCCGCGCCGGCCTCATCCATTTTGCGCACGCCTTCCATGAGCAATACCTGCCAGTCGAGATCGATCGTCCGCGGCGTTTCCCCCGTAGCGATCTCGGAGATGGCGCCGCCTTTCCACGTCACGATTTCATTGAACGCGGCTAAACCTTCCTTTCCCGAGGCGGTCGCGTGTCGCACCTGACCGTTCTCAAAATAAACGCGCGCCTTGTCGCCGTTAGGCGCCGTGAACTCAATTGCGGTCGTCGCGCCGCTCATGCACTTGAGTTGGATGATGTCAGCGATGTGGAGATCGCTCAGCGTTCCCTGAAATTTTTCGCTGTCCGCTTTGCTCGATGGTCGCAGCAACGCCTGCGCAAGATCGACAAAGTCGCTGTGCGGAAACGGCTTTTCCAGAAAATGAATCGCACCCAATCCCGCCACGCGTTCGCGCGCGGCGGCCAAATGCGTCGCCGTCAAAATAATCGCACGCGCGTCGGGATGACTCGTGCGCAGATCGTAAAGAAATTCCTGGCCGAGATCGTGCGTGGCGTCGACATCGAGAACGAAAAGATCGGGATTTATTCCCAGGACCATGCGTTGCGCTTCCTCCAGCGAGCGGGCAAGATCGACAACCGCATCCGGCGCCACCTCGCGCAGCGCGCTCAAAATCGCCTCCGCTAATGTCTCTTCCGGCTCGAGCACGAGCACACGACCTTCACTTGAGTCTACCGGATTCACAGTCACTCCCTACGGACGCATCCCTATCGCGCAATCAAAAGTTTTCCCGCCCGAATCGTGCGCCCAATTCGCGTCGGCTGATCTTTCCCCGCTCGTTCGCCGGAATTTCATCGACCACGAAAATCTGCTTTGGCACCTGCCATCCGCTTAATCGCGTCCGGCAAAACTCGAGCAATTGATTTTCGTTGGTCTCGGAGTTTCCGATGACACACGCGACCACTTCTTCATTTCGTCGTGATGATTTTCGGCCAAACACGACCGCGCTCCGCACGCCGTGGCATTGCAATAGCACCTCTTCGATCTGCGCGGGATTCACTTTCTTGCCCGCGACGTTGATCAAATCCGAAATACGGCCGACGACTTTGAATCCGTCGCCGTGACGCGCCAACAAATCGTCCGGGACGAAAACGCCGCGGCCGAGTTTCTCATCGTCCGCTTCCGGAAAATAGCCGTCGCCGACCGCCGCGCTCCGAACTTCGATCTGCGATGACTCGGATGTGGCATCGACAATCGTAAGATCGACATCGTCCATTGGCGCGCCGACGTAGCCATCCTCGAAAATATCTCCGGCGCGGTCGTAGCAAATCCCGCCGCATTCTGATGAACCGTAAAATGAATGGATCGGTCGTTTGAATTTTCGCGCGATGATCGAGGGCAACGGCGCGCCGGCGGAAATGCAAAGACGCAACTTCGGCAACGCGGGCAGATCGTCCATTTCGCAAAACGCCTGATAGAAAACCGGCATGCCGGGAAAAACCGTCGCGTTAGTTCGCGCAAGATCGACAAGCACGGCGCGCGGCAATCGGTCGCGGCTCAAAACCATCGGCACGCCGCGCGCGATGAGCGGCGTGAGCAAATTGCTAAAGCCGTAGGAATGCGAAATGGGAATGACGCCGAAGTTAAGATCGACATCGGTAATTCCCATCGTCGCGCAGATTTGATTGCAGTCCGCCAGCAGTTGTTTGCTTTGAAAACGAATCGCGCGCGGCGCGGCGGTCGTGCCGGAGGTTAGTTTCAAGAGAGATGGTCGAATGTATTCTCTTTCTGTAGAGGCCGCTGTCCTCAGCGGCAAAACCTCCACCGAATTGCCGCCGGGGACGGCGGCCACTACAAAAGATGCATTACAAATCTTTAGGGCAATCTCGCGGTCCTGTTCGCTTATCGATTGCTCAAGCGGGAGAACCACTACGCCTTTGCGCAAACACGCGAGCAAGATCGCCGGCCAATCGGGATGATTCCCAATTTGAATCGCGAGGACGCTCCCGACACCGAAGATGTCGATCTTGCGCGCGAAGTCGCGCGCTTGCGTTTCGATCTCGGCAAAGGTGCGCGCTATTTTTCCAGACGTGTCGAAGATCGCCGCGGACTCTGATTTACGCGCGAGCGTTTCTTTCCAGGCCGCTAACAAGGCGTCGTTGTCGTTTGATTTCATCGCTTGCCAAATTTCCTCAAGCAGCTACGTTTCGCGCTCCTTTTTAAGAATGAAAGCGGACATTCATCCAGAGTATCTCGAGACCGATATCGCTTGTGCGTGCGGCGCGGTGTATCACACCCGTTCGACGCGCCAGGATATTAAGATCGGCATTTGCGCCGCTTGTCATCCGTTTTTCACGGGCGAACAAAAATTCGTCGATACCGCCGGCCGCGTCGAGAAATTTACGCGCCGTTACGGCAGCACCAAGGCCACGCGGGCGACCAAAGCTTAGCTGATTCGTTTTTTCCAACGGTGATTGTGCACGTGCGCGCAATCGCCGTTTTTGTTTATGGACTTCAATCCACTCATCGAACGCAAACGCGAACGCTTCGAACAACTCGAAGGCGAGGTTGCGGATCCGGAACTTTTTTCTAATCGCAAACGCGCGAGCGATGTGATGCGCGAACATGCGGCGACGAAGCAATTGCTCGCGAAATGGGACGAGCTCGAATTGGCGCGGAAGCAATTGGACGACAACCGCGAGCTGTCCACTTCGCGCGATGTCGAGATGGCGGCGATGGCCGACGACGAAATTCCGGAGCTGGAAAAGCGCGTTGTCGATCTTGAGCGCGAATTGCAGATCGCGTTGTTGCCGCCGGATGAAACCGATGAGCGCGATGCGATTGTCGAGATTCGCGCGGGCACGGGCGGAAGCGAAGCCGCCATTTTCGCGGCCGATCTATATAGAATGTACACCCGCTATGCCGAAACGGCCGGGTTGAAGACGGAAGATTTGGAATCGAGTCCGTCGGAGCTTGGCGGACTAAAAGAAGCCATCTTCAAAGTCAGCGGCGAATCTGTTTTTCGAAAATTGCGGTATGAAAGCGGCGTCCATCGCGTGCAACGCGTGCCCGCGACGGAAGCGCAGGGACGCATTCATACATCCACCGCGACGGTGGCGGTTTTGCCCGAGGCGGAAGATGTCGATCTTGAATTGAAGCCGGAAGATTTGCGCATTGAAGTTTGCCGCGCCGGCGGCCCCGGCGGTCAAGGAGTGAACACAACTGACTCGGCCGTGCAGATTCTGCACATTCCGACGGGGCGCATCGTGCGTTGCCAGGACGGACGCAGTCAGCAAAAGAACAAGGAAAAAGCCCTAACGATCATGCGCGCGCGTTTGCTCGAAGACAAAAAGCGCGAAGAAGAAGCGAAGTATTCGGCCACGCGCAAAAGCCAGATCGGTTCCGGCGGCCGCGAAGAAAAAATTCGCACTTACAATTTTCCGCAGAACCGCATCACCGATCATCGCGTCGGCCTGACGCTTTATAATCTCGACCGCGTAATGGAAGGCGACCTGAACGAAATGATCAACACCTTGCAAGCAGCGGACGTGGCGGAGCGACTCAAGGAATCATCGCTCGCGTAAGCGAACTGTTGTATTGTGTGGTCAGTGAAAATTCCGGAAGAGGAGACATGGCGCGAGCAGTGCCGGCAGCAATTGAAGCGAGACGTCGCGACGAGGATTAAGTACGGATTTTGCCACGTCCACAAGCCAGTCCTGGATGATGCCCCGGCCCGAGCATTCGCGACGATGGCGCAGTATCGCGATTGGTGTGCTCAAAACCTGCCGGCCTATCTTGGATATCGCGCAGCAAAAAAATCGTAGCCTCATGCCGGAAAGCAAATTTACTCCCGCGCAGGCGGAGGAACTAGCCGCTGCTTTTTTGCGCGAAGGGGTGGAGTATCTTTTCATTGGCAAGAGCGGCGCGATCTTGCTCGGGTATCCCGAGAGCACGCAGGACGTGGATATTTTTCTTCCGCGCTCGAAGGACAATGCGGAACGCGTAATCCGCGCGTTGCAGCCGCTCGGTTTTGAACTTGATGTCGCGACCACAGTTTCAATTCTCTCGGGAAGCGAAATCGTCCTCCTAAAAGGAGGGCCATTTGCGCTTGATCTCATTCACGCTCCCGATGGCATCGAAAGCTTCGAAGTGGCGAAGAAGCGCTGCGTTATGCAGGACGGCCGTTTTCCGGTCGCATCGCTCGACGACATCATCGCGAGCAAACGCGCCACTGGGCGGGAAAAAGATCTGAGCGACATTAATCGCCTTGAGCAGTTCCGCGACGAGTTTCAGCGGCAGCGGCCATGACCGTGCTGGAGGTGCTGCAATCGAGCACCGGGTATTTTAAAAAGCGCAAGATCGACAATGCGCGTTTGAATGCGGAGCACTTGCTCGCGCATGTGCTCGGACGGAAACGGATTGAGATTTATCTCGAGTTCGAGCGTGTGCTCGATGAATCGGAGCTGGCGCCGCTGCGCGATCTGGTGAAACGCCGCGGGGAAGGCGAACCGCTGCAGCATTTGTTAGGCACGATTGAGTTTTGCGGTCACACATTTCTTTGCGACAAGCGCGCGATGGTTCCGCGACCGGAAACCGAGGAACTCGTCGAGTTCCTCAAATCCGAAATCCGAAATCCGAAATCCGAAATTCTCGATGTTGGAACTGGAAGCGGAGTGATCGCGCTGAGTTTGGCGATCAGATTTCCGGAAGCCGAAATTCACGCGGTCGATCTTTCGGACGATGCGCTGGAATTAGCGCGCGAGAATTCCGAGCGACTTGGCCTAACGGCGCGGGTTCAATTTTCGCGCGGCAACTTACTCGAAGGAATAGATGGCCTCTTCGATGTCGTCGTTGCGAACCTTCCTTACATTTCCATGCAAGATCGACAATCACTCTCGCGCGAAGTTTTGCGCGATCCGGAGTCGGCGCTTATAGGTGGCGAGCGCGGCGATGAATTGATTCGCGAATTGATCGAGCAAGCGCCTGCGCATTTGCAACCTAACGGATTGCTCGCGCTCGAAATCGGCATGGGCCAAAGCGAACCGCTTTCCGAGCTTCTCGCGCAAAAGAATTTTCACGACATCGAATCGAAACGGGACTATGCAGGTATCCCGCGTTTTCTCTTTGCCAGATATGGATAAAATTCTCATCCACGGCGGTCATCCGCTCTCGGGATCAATCAAAATCAGCGGCTCGAAAAATTCGGCGCTGCCGATCTTGGCGGCGACATTGCTGACGCGCGAGCCTTGCGTGCTGCATCGCGTGCCGGACTTGAGCGACACGAATTACATGCTGCAAATCCTGACGCATCTCGGCGCGCAGGTGGAACGCGCCAGCGGAACAGTGAATGTGACCGCCGAGAAAATTAACTCGATCGCTCCCTACGACGTCGTTAGGCGAATGCGTGCTTCGGTTTGTGTGATCGGGCCGCTGCTCGGGCGCTGCAAGGAAGCGACGGTATCGTTGCCGGGCGGCTGCGTCATTGGCGATCGCCCAATAGATTTGCATCTCAAAGGTTTTGAAGCGCTCGGCGCGGCGGTGCGCGTGGAAGGCGGCAATGTGAAAGTGTTTGCCCCGAAATTGATCGGCGCGGTGGTAAATTTGCGCGGGAAATTTGGACCGACCGTTCTGGGCACTGACAATATAATGATGGCGGCGGTGCTGACGGAAGGCACCACCGTGATCGAAGGCGCCGCGCAGGAACCGGAGGTTGTCGATCTTGCAAATTTTCTGAACAAGATGGGCGCGAAGATCGAAGGCGCGGGAACGCGGCGGATAATTATCGAAGGCGTGGCGGAATTGCACGGCGCGGAGCACGACATCATTCCGGACCGCATCGAAGCGGGAACGTTTTTGGTTGCGGGCGCGATTTGCGGAAAAGGAATCACGATCAAGCGCGCCGATCCCGAGCATGTCCGCTCGGTCACGGACGCGTTATCGAATTGCGGATTCAAAATCGAGAGCACGAAGGATTCAATTTCGATTTCGCCTAACGGATCGACCGCGCCGCTGGAGTTGGCGACCGAGCCTTATCCCGGATTCCCGACCGACATGCAGGCGCAAATGTGTGCGCTGCTTTCGACAACGGACGGGATCAGCGTGATCACCGAAAATATTTTTCCGCAACGTTACATGCATGTGGCCGAGTTGAAGCGCATGGGCGCGAATGTCGATCTTGAGGGACCGACCGCAGTCATCAAAGGAGTTGAGCGCCTAACCGGCGCGCCGGTGATGGCGAGCGATCTGCGCGCGTCGGCCGCGCTCGTTCTCGCGGGATTAAAAGCGGACGGCGTGACGGAAGTGAGCCGCGTGTATCACATCGATCGCGGCTATGAACATCTCGATGAGAAGTTGAGCGAGCTCGGTGCGCAGATCGAGCGCGTGAAGGCCTAGAGCAGATCGCGCAACGTTTTCAGGTTCGCTACATCTTCGGCGAGATTTTTTTCCTTCGGCGTCTCGAGAACCTTCGGAATTTTGCGGAAGCGTTTGTCGCGCATGATAAAACGAAATGCGTCGAGTCCGATTTTGCCTTTGCCGATGTGTTCATGTCGATCTACGCGCGAGCCGCGCGCGGTTTTGGAATCGTTCAGGTGAATCGCGGCGAGCCGATCAAGACCGATGACGCGATCGAATCGGCGAAATGTTTTTCGCGTGCCGGCTTCGGTTGTGATGTCGTAGCCGGCAGCGAAGACATGCGCCGTGTCGAGACAAACGCAGAGTCGTTCCGGTTCACGGACGTGGTCGATGATGTAAGCGAGATGCTCGAACTTTTCGCCGAGACACGAGCCTTGTCCGGCGGTCGTTTCGAGCGCGATACGCGTTTTCACTTTCGGAATTTTCGTGAACACGTTGTCGATGGAGGAGACGATTGCGTTGAGTCCGGCTTCTTCGCCCGCGCCGAGATGCGCGCCCGGATGCAACACGAGAAAGGGAAGCTCGAGTTGGTCGGCGCGGATTAATTCTTCACGGAGCGCGCGGATGGAGTTGGCGTGAAACTGCGGATTCGTGGCCGCGAGATTGATGAGGTAATTCGCGTGGGCGAAGATCGACAACAACTTTCCGCGTTGCACGTGATGGCAGAACGAGCGGATTTCTTCGCGCGTGAGCGGGCGCGCGAACCATTGCATATTGTTCTTCACGAAAATCTGCATCGCGGTGCAATCGATCGAACAGCCGCGTTCAATCGCCATGTGTGCGCCGCCGCCGATGGACATGTGCGCGCCGAGTAAGATTGTCGATCTTGCGGCGGACTTTTTCGATACGCGCGATTTCAAAACCGCTTCGGATGCCAATCCGGTTTCTTCAAACTTCCTTCGCCGACGTATTCGAAAAGTTTGTACATGGGCGCCAGCAAAATACCGGGTCCGTTCATATTCATCCGCACTTCGAAATCGAGTTTGTCGTCGAGAAAATGGACATCGCCGTGGCCGAGCATGCTGAAAAGTTTACCGGCCACTTCGAAATCGTCGGTGTGAATTCGGCCATCCTTGATCTGAACGCTCGCGGTCGCTTTGCGGCCGATGCTGTAACCGGTGCCGGGAAGAATGCTGCTCAGAATTCCGGAGAGCGGGCCGAAAATTGGAATGGCGAAGACATCGCCGTTGGTCACTTCAAGTTTGCCTTTGCCGCGCATGGAGCGCGCGTCGCTGCCGAGTCCGGTGAAATCATAAGTGCCGCTGAGCTGGCCCTGCGCGGTCTTGAAGTTGTAATACAAATCAGTTAGGCGCGGGAAATCGAGGCGGTCGGCGGTGATGTTGGCGTGATAATGCGGGTCATTCCGCGCGAGTGAAATATCGGCGCCGCCGCGCATGTCGCCGCCGAAAAGACCGCTCTTAAGATCGACAATCTGCAAGCGGTCCTTCGTCAAAATCAATTTCGCGGCGACGCGATCGAACGGCAAAGTCTTCCCGAGAAAAACGTAATCCATTCCGCGCGCGCCATCGACATTGATGTCTAGCTGCGTGTTTTTTCCACCGGCAAATTGATACACACCGTTCGCAATCACATTGGGCGGCTGCCGAAATTTGTAAGGCGCGACGATCTTAAAAAGATCGGGATCGACCCACAAAACCGCCTCCGGCGGATTGAGCGAGCTTTTGACGTTGGAAATGCGGACCTCATGATTTTTGAAATCGTAAGTGAAGTTGCCGCTGCCGGTGCCTTCGTCGCGATTCACCCGAAAGTTGTCATACGTCACGGCGCCGTCGCCGAAGTGAATGTTCGAAGTCGCGTTGTTCATCCAGACGCCGCGGAAGCGCGTGCGCTCCAGCGCGAGAGTTCCGTCACCGCGCCAGGTTTCCGGTTTGTGCTCCGGCCCGCGGATTTCCAGATGCAACGCGGGCGGACGTTGCCATTCCCATTCGCCCAGAAATTTTTGCATCTCGGGCGAAATAAAATTCTTCACCACGATTGGACTGATGGTGCTGTCGATCTTGAGCCGGAAATCGTTAGGCGCATCGAAGAGATCGGCTTTGAGCTGGCCGTTTTCCTGTTGCACGCGCAGATCGCGCACCAGGGTGTGCTCGCCGTCCCACGAAAAATCCGCGCTGAAATCCGTCAGCGGCACCATGTGATAAGAAAAATTAGCGATCGCGGCGTGGCCGACAATTTTCAACTTCGGCCGCGCTTCGCTGAAGTTGCCGGTGCCGGAGATCTCGATGTTTGGGGCCGTGACAAAACTCGCGTCGGCCACGAGCTGGCCGAACCCGAAGACTTCGAGAAATGATTTCAGCTGGATGTTGCTGCGTGCTTGAAAGCTGGCGTCGCCGCTCGCGCGACTCCAATTTGCGCGCGCGGAAAAAATCCCGCTCGCGTCTTTCCATTCGAATTGGTTAACGCTCAGGCGCTGGTCCGCGAATTCCGCGGTCGCCAACAGGTCGCGCACTTCGTATTGGTCGCGTTGCACCCGTTCGCCGCGCAGCGTCATTTCCAGGCGCGCGTTTTCCATCTCGGCAACGTCGCCGCTAAACTTGATCTGCAGCGACGGATGCTCCGCCGGGAAACTGAACTTCTGCAATTCGGCCACGACGCGCTGGAAGATCGACAATCGCTTTTGCCATTCCTCATCGGAAAGCGGCGGCGATGGTTTGTAATCTTCGCGTTTGATCAATTGCCCGCTGGCCGAAAGCCGAATTCCGCAAAACAATCCTTCCGCTTCGCTGACGTAAATTTGTTCGGGCGGAAAATAGATATGCGCGTGAAAATGTTTCAGCTGCGGCTTAGTCCCTTTCGCTCTCATGCCCGGAAGCGGCAACGCCAATTGCGCATCGCGCAGATCGATCGCGTTCAGAAACGGCTGATGATGAATGAGCGCGGCATAATTGATGTCGAGCGAGATTTCATTGATGAGCGCGATGCGGTTGTCTCGGTTTTTGTAGTCGTAGATGCGCACGTCTTGCGCGACTAATCCGCGAAAGGGATCGAGCGTGAGATGTCCGATCTTCGCTTCGACGCCGTGTTTGCGCAGTTCTTCGACGACGAGAAGTCGCCATTGCCGACCGAAACCTTTTCGGGCCAGATACCATCCGCCGCCGAGCAACGCGGAAACGGCGAGCAAGGCGGTGAACCGCGCGAACGTAATCAGGAAGCGGCGCGCGAAAGTTGATTGTCGATCTTGCGCGGTCGCGGAAGTTGACAGTGGCTCGAGGACGGGCGGCATAATGACAATAGCTGATTTACCCGCGATCAACGCGTCGCTCAATCTCATCAGCACGATCTTTATCGCGACGGGCTGGTACTGGATCCGGCGCAATTTTTGGCAGCGTCATGTTGCCTGCATGATCATCGCGGTCATTTCGTCGACGTTGTTTCTCGTCGGCTACATCACGTATCACGTGCACGTGGGCGAAAAATCTTCGGGGTTCACCGGCATGATTGCGTGGATTTATTTTCCGATGTTGATCTCGCATGTGCTGCTCGCGTTCGTGACGTTGCCGCTCGTCATCATGTCGCTCATTCCGGTTTTTCAACGCCGCTGGGATCGACATCGGCGCGTCTCGCGTTGGACCATGCCGATCTGGCTTTATGTTTCGGTCACGGGCGTGCTCGTTTATCTCATGCTCTATCGATGGTTCCCGCCGCCGAATCTTCAATGAGCTGTAGGGGCCGCTGTCCGCAGCGGCAGCTTTTGATATTGCCGCCGAGACGGCGGCCTCTACAGCAGGCCCCGCTGAATCTTGCACTCGGGCGGTAGTTGATGTTTGATCAAAGGAGCGCCCGAAATATTTATGGTGACGATCGCAACGTTCGAGGAGACAACCAAAGCGAAACGGCTGAAGGACCGTTTCCAGCAGGCTGGCCTAACGGCGGACATTCATAACGAGGGACATCTGCAACGCGTCGCCTTCATGTCGAAGCCGCAGGCGAACGTGAAGGTGCAGGTGGAAGACAATGATTTCGAACGCGCGCAGAGTCTCATGGTCGAATGGGAAGCGACCGATCCCGAGATCGGCGCCGCCATCATTCGTTGTCCGCAATGCAACTCTTCGCGAATCGAGTATCCGCAAATGACGCGCAAGGCGCTGACCCCGGCGATGGCGGGCATTCTTTTCGCGCTGCGGATTTTCACGAAGGAATTTTATTGCGAGGATTGCCATTTCACCTGGAACAATGAAGACCAGCGTACGCTGGCGCGGGTATGGCATCGCTTCTTTCCGGGCCTGGAGCCGGAGAAGGAAAGCTAAAGCGGAGGCGTTGTTTCGCCGTGAGACCCGCGGCTGAACGCAAGATCGACAAGGACGACTCATGAAATGGCTTTTCGTTTTGTTTCTGGCGCTGATTATTTTCGGCGGCGCAGCTTTTTTTGGTTACAGCCTCTTTTTCAAACAACAGATCGAAGTGCAAAAAGAGCAGCGCGGCGAAGTGGTGCAGGAACCGCGGATCGACATCGGCCTGCCGGAGTTTCAAGCGGCAGCGAAATTGCGGCAGGAGGGCAAAACGATTGAGGCGCGCGGTGCGCTCATGGCCTTCATCCAAAAATATCCCACCGGCGGTCACGCCGATGAAGCGAAGGATTTGCTCGGCGAAGTGAACATCGACATCTTGCTCTCGCGCACGCCGTCGCCGGGAAAACAGGAATACATCGTTAGGCCGGGCGATGTTTTGCAAAATGTCGCGCGCAAAGTGAAATCGACTCCGGAGTTGATCATGCGCATGAACAATCTCAACGGCACCATGCTGCACATCGGCGAGCGTTTGCTCATCTCGCATCCCGATTTTTCGATCGTCGTTCAACGCAAACCGAAGCTGGTGGTGTTGCTCGACCACGGCGGATTCTTTAAGCAGTACCACGTGCGCGAGGAAAAACTCGGGCCGAAGCAACCGCCGAAAGTGAGCACGAAAGTTGCCGAAGTAATGGCGTTTCGTGGCGGCAAACGCGTCGGATTTGGAACGAAAGAATATGTCGGCAGCACCCGCTGGATTCGATTGGGCTCGCCCGCGTACACGCTTTATTCGGTGCCGGATTCGGCGCATCCGAATCTCGAACAACCGCCGCCGCCCACCGGACTCGGATTGTCTGCGACCGAGGTGGAAGAGTTGAGTGGCCTTGTAAACAAATCGACGCCTGTCACCATTACCGACTAGAAAATGGATTCGCACCCGCTCGATTTTGAAAAGCCGATCCTGGAATTGCAGAGAAAACTTCAGGAAGTTCGCAGCCATTCCGATGAGCACGATGTCGATCTTGACTCGGAAGTGGAGGCGATGCAGGCCAAGATCGAGAAGACGCGGCGCGATATTTACGACAACCTGACGGCGTGGCAGCGTGTCCAGATCGCTCGTCACGTGCAACGCCCATTCGCTCTCGATTACATCGAACGCTGCTTCACCGATTGGACGGAATTGCGCGGCGATCGTCTTTTTGCCGACGACAAAGCGATGCCCGGCGGACTGGCGCGACTCGGCCCACATCGTTGCGTCGTCGTCATGCATCAAAAAGGGCGCAACACGAAAGAGAATGTGATGCGCAATTTCGGCTGCGCGCATCCGGAAGGCTATCGCAAAGCGCTGCGCTTGATGCGGCTGGCGGAAAAATTTGGCATGCCGGTGATCGCGTTGATCGACACACCGGGGGCATTTCCCGGGATCGGTTCGGAGGAACGTCACATCTCGGAAGCGATCGCGGTGAATCTCCGCGAGATGATGCATCTGCGGGTGCCGATCGTCGCGGCGGTGATCGGCGAAGGCGGATCGGGCGGCGCACTTGGAATCGGTGTGGCCGATCGCGTTTTGATTTTGGAAAACGCGTACTACTCGGTCATCAGTCCCGAAGCTTGCTCCGCCATTTTGTGGCGGGATCGGCGGCACGCGCCGGAAGCCGCCGAAGCGCTGAAACTGACCGCGCAAGATTTACTCAAGCTCGACGTGGTTGATGAAATTGTGCTCGAGCCCGAAGGCGGCGCGCATCGTGATTACGATCTGGCCGCGGCTAATGTGGGCGCGGCCCTTCGTCGCAATCTCGAAGGACTGCTCGAGCTTCCAACCGATCAGTTGCTCAAGAAGCGTTACAAAAAATTTCGCGCACTCGGCAACTTCGCCGAAAGCAAAACCAGCGCGGGTTCGACCCGATCTTCGGTGTGAGTTTTTTCCAGGGCCGGCGGGGGACGCTTTGCTTTTGCTTCGGCCTAACGACAGCGCTTTTCGCGGTCGCGAACGCGCGCGGCTCGGATTTTCGGTTCGATCGCGACACACTCGCGTTCGCGAATTCGACCGTGTTCGATTATCGCGCGGGCGTTCATGTTCGCACGGACGACGCGAACAAGGACAAGAAAGAAAGATACACGCGGCGCTGTTTCGTCATGAGCCGGACGGCGATGCAGTTCCACAAATTCGCCCGGTTTGATCGACATGGTGCGCCGCTCGATGACAAGGAACTCGCGCAGCGCGTCCGCGACATCACGCGACGGCATCCGTGGGAAAATGCGCTACCGGTACATCAGCGCGTTGTTTTTTCCGGCTACGCAAATCTGCGCGAGCTAAGCAAAGCGCGCGGGCGCATCCTGCAGGAAAACATCGGGCTCGGCTGGCCGACCTACACCCGCATCGGCAACTTCCGAATGTTTTTCAATCACAGCGACAAGTATCAGGAAAAAACCCACGCCGAACTCGAAGCGACGCTGGCGCGCGGAGAAATGTTCGTGGCTTATCTCTCGGATTATCCGTATCTCCATATTAATCACTCGATTCTGGTCTATGGAAAAAAGCCGACGCGAGCTGGCGGCAAGATCGACAAGTACATTTGTTACGACCCGAACCATCCTGACGGGCCGCGCGAATTGAAATGGTCTAACGAACAGCGGCTCTTCAATTTCGAGAAAAACGAAGAGTTCGTCGGCGGTTTCACCCGCGTTTATCACGTTTACGGCAAGCCGTGGCAGTGATTCTATAGAGAATGCCAAACCCAATCCCCACACCGCCGCCGCCATCTCCTGTTCCGCCCGAGCCTTTGCCGCCAAATCCAACGCCGCCACCCGGTGGTCGCTAAGATCGACAATTCAATTTGGTGGCGTCGGCGGATACAAAAAACGTAACGCCGGATCAACCCGCGCGGCCCACGCGCCTTCGCTGTGGTCTCCGCCTTCGATCTCCATGTATTGAAGATCGTCGTAAAGTTTCCAGCCTTTCTCGACCAACGCATCGCGCAAAGTTCGTGCGCGTTCCCAGCCCGGCTCGTGCGTGCCGGTATCGAGCCAGATTTTCAGCGGCAATTTTTCCTCCAGCTCCTCAATCATTTTGATGATGACTTGATCGTCCCACCAAACAGACGGCGACATAACGATGAGGCGCGTGAAGACATTTGGAAACCAAAGGCCTAACGACAACGTCAACAATCCGCCGAGCGACGACCCGCCCAGTCCGGTGAACTCCGCTTCGGTTTTTGTGCGATATTTTCGGTCGATATACGGCTTGAGTTCCTCGGCCAGGAAGCGGCCATAATTTTTGGCCAGACCACGGCTGCGATTTTTATGCAGGGCAGTGTCGTCGAACACGCCGCGTGTCGGCGCATATTCGTGAACCCGGTCTTCGCCGGTGTTGGCCACCGCCACGATGATGAGTGGCTCGATCAATTTTTTCCGGATCAAACCTTGCGCCGTTTCATCGACCGACCATTCCACGTGCGAAAAAGCAGTCGCGGCGTCGAAGACATTTTGTCCGTCCTGCAAATACAAAACCGGATAACGCGTGTGCGAAAACCGCCGGTAGTGGAGCGGCAGATAAACAAGAACGTCGCGGCGATTCCCGAAAATCTTCGAACGGAACCCGCGATGTTGCCGAATGTTTCCGGTCAATGTGTGCTCGGACATAAAAACGAGATGCATGGACGAAGATGTCGATCTTGTCCAACGTCAGATCGCGCGGTTGACCAGTCTTGGACGCTCTCGTTATTGTCGATCTTTCGTCCCATGAAAGAGCGCTACATCAAATGGTACACGCCGCACCTCAGCCGTGAATTTGAGATGCTCGCGTTCGGAGATGGCGGCGGATTGCCGCTCATTTTATTTCCAACTTCGTTTGGCAGCTATTATCAAAATAGGGACTTCGGGTTGGTCGATGCGGTGGCCGGTTTTGTCGATGCTGGCCAAATCACCGTTTATTGTCCGGACGCGATCGATCTCGAAAGTTTTTACAACAAAGCAATCCATCCGGCCGATCGCATGCGCACGCATAACGCTTACGAGAACGTGATCGTGGGTGAAGTTGTCGATCTTGCGCGGCGTGAGTGCAATTCGCACCGCGTCGCCGTCAGCGGCGCCAGCCTCGGCGCGTATCACGCCGGCAACATCGCCTTTCGCCATCCCGATCTCGTTAGCCATTTCATCAGCCTGAGCGGCTCATTCGACATCAGCGATTTCTTCGGCGGTTATCACGACGACAACATTTATTTCAATAGCCCGTACGAATATTTGCCGAACATCACCGACCCGTGGAGATACGGCCATATGGGCATCATCATCGGCACGGGCGAATGGGACAACACCCGGCACGAGTCATATCGCATGTCCGAGATTCTGAATTCCAAAGGCATCCAGCATTGGCTGGACGACCGAAAATGGTGCGGCCACGATTGGAATTATTGGCGCGACATGCTGCCGCATTATGTGTCGAAGCTTTAGCGCCTAACGAACAACTCGTATGAAAAAAATCGGAATCCTTTTTGGTCAGGAACACAGCTTTCCGCCGGCGTTTGTCGAGCGGGTGAATCAGAAAACTGGCGGCGACGACATCGTGGCCGAGTTCGTCAAGATCGACAAGGTGGAGCAGGGCGAACCGTGTGGATATGACGTGGTGATCGATCGCATCTCGCAGGACGTGCCGTTCTATCGCGCGTGGTTAAAAAACGCCGCGCTCACCGGCACCGCGGTGGTGAACAATCCGTTTTGGTGGAGCGCCGACGAGAAGTTTTTTAACAACGCGCTCGCGACAAAGATCGGCGTGGCCGTTCCGCGAACGGTGCTACTGCCATCGAACCAGCCGCCGGCGGATACGAACGACAATTCATTTCGCAATCTCGCTTACCCGATGAATTGGGAAGAAATTTTCAGCTACGTCGGCTGGCCGGCGTTTTTCAAACCGTTCGCCGGCGGCGGTTGGAAAAATGTTTATCGGTTGCATAACTCCGAAGAATTTTTCCGCGCCTACCACGAGACCGGTCAACTCGTCATGATGTTGCAGGAAGAAGTGAAGTTCGACATGTACTTCCGCTGTTATTGCATCGATCAACGTCATGTTCGCATCATGCCGTACGAGCCGCGGCATCCGTATCATTTGCGTTATCAAACCGAATGGCAGACGCCGCCCGAAATTCTGAAGAAGGTGCACGACGGCGTGATGACGCTGAATCAGTACCTGGGTTATGATCTGAACACGGTTGAGTTTGCCATTCGTGATGGCATTCCGGTCGCGATCGACTTTTGCAATCCCGCGCCGGATGCGGAAGCGGCGAATGTCGGTGAACACAATTTCGAGTGGGTGGTGGAAGCGGTTTCCGAAATGGCCATTCGCAAAGCGCGCGAGCATGTGCCGGGGCGAAATAATTGCAGCTGGGGCAAGTTCCTCCACGCCGCCGTCAACATGCGCCGGCTGGAAGATCTCGCGTAAGATCGACAATCATTATTCATCGCGGTCATCCTGAACCGCGCAGACGGTGAAGGACCTCGCCCACTGCGATGGCGTTACCGATTGCGAATTGTGTGATCAGTCACCGAATGTGAGGTCCCTCGTCGTCTGCGCGACTCGGGATGACAGCGTTACGTTTTTGAGAGAGGTTTCGAGGGTTCCGCCTACCGAATGTTCACCAAACTAAAAAACCACACCTTCACTCTCGGCATCGAAGAGGAATTCGCCATTGTCGATCCGGAGACGCGGGAATTGCGCTCGCACATTCAGGAAATTCTCGAAGGCAGTAAGGTCACGCTCAAGGAGCAGATCAAACCGGAGATGCACCAGTCGATCGTCGAGCTCGGCACGGAAATCTGCCAATCGGTGGTCGATGCCCGCGACCACGTCGTCGAGTTGCGCAGCAAACTGGCTGAGCTGGCCGGCCGCGGCGGATTGAAAATCGCGTCCGCCGGCACGCATCCGTTTTCGCACTGGCGCGATCAACTCATAACCGAGGGCGTGCGTTATCAGGAAATCGTCAAGGACATGCAACAGATCGCGCGCGCGAATCTCATTTTCGGATTGCACGTCCACGTCGGCATTCCGAATCGCGAAGCGGCCATCCACGTCATGAATCAGGCGCGCTACTTTCTGCCGCACATTTACGCGCTCTCGGTCAATTCGCCCTTTTGGGTCGGGCAAAATACGGGCTTGAAAGGCTACCGCTTAAAAGTGTTCGAGCGCTTTCCGCGCACCGGCATTCCGGACGCGTTCGAATCGCTCTCTGAGTACGAAGATTACTGCAAGCTTCTGGTCAAGACCGGTTGCATCGACAACCCCAAAAAAATTTGGTGGGACATTCGATTGCATCCATTCTTCGACACGCTCGAAGTCCGCGTGTGCGACGCGCAATCGCGCGTCGACGATACCCTCGCGCTCGCGGCCCTGATCCAGGCGGTCATCGCGAAATTATTTAAGCTGCTGGCCCAGAACACGACCTTCCGCGTTTATCGCCGCCGATTGCTCGATGAAAATCGTTGGCGCGCCTCGCGCTACGGCATCGACGGCAAGCTCATCGATTTCGGCCACGAAGCTGAGGTCGAGACGCGCAGCCTGTTAAACGAACTGCTCGAATTCATCGCGAG
The DNA here is from genome assembly GCA_038229295.1 of Chthoniobacterales bacterium. GTDB lineage: Bacteria > Verrucomicrobiota > Verrucomicrobiia > Chthoniobacterales > UBA10450 > JAJPGZ01. The sequence continues at coordinate 39,264 of JBBROO010000004.1, forward strand.
CGAAGTGGATGAACTCGGGAGCAAAAAAGAGATGGCGCACATCGAACGCATCATGCGCGAAGGCACGGGCGCGGATCGACAACTGGCCGTGTGGGAGCGGACGCACGACATGAAGGCGGTGGTCGATCAAATCGTCGAGGAAACCTACGAAGGATTAAGCGTCGGTTGACGCGAGACAAACACGTTTGCTCGCGCGTGAATTCTACGTAAAACTGAGCACCGCAAAATGCCCGACCGTTTGACCATCGATACCATCGACGCGGAGCTTGCGCCCGGCGCGCGCAACGCCATCCGCATTTGTCTTCGTCTCAAACCCGAAGAGCGCATCACCATCATCACCGATGAAGCGACGCGTGACATCGCGGCGGCGTTGCAAAGCGAAGTCGAAGAAGTCGGGTCCGAGCACGCGGTTTTCGTTTTGGAAAATTACGACACGCGTCCCCTAACGAACATGCCGCAGATTATTCTCGACGACCTCGCGCAATCGCAGGTGTCGATCTTTTGCGCGCAATCGCAGCGTGGCGAGCTCGGTTCGCGCATGCAGATGAGCGCGATCGTCAACAGACAGCGCATTCGTCACGCGCACATGGTCAACATCACGCGCCCGATCATGCTCGAAGGAATGCGCGCTGATTTTAATGTCATCGACGCGCTCAGTCAGCGATTGATCGAGCGCGCGCGCATGACCGGGCGCATCACCTGCCGGACGCCGATCGGCACCGATTTCGTCGCGGAATTTTCGCCGAAACTAAAGTGGCTCAAGACCAGCGGGATCATCACGCCGGATAAATGGGGCAATCTGCCGGGCGGCGAAATTTTCACCGCGCCCGCGAACACGAATGGAAGATTCATCGTCGACGGCGTGGTCGGAGATTATTTGTGCAGCAAGTATGGCGATCTGCACGGCGCGCCGCTGACCATCGACGTAAAAAACAATCGCATTGTCGATCTTGCCTGCGAGCACAAGGAGTTGCTGGAAGATTTTCGCGCTTACACCAGCACGGACGAGAACAGCAATCGCGTCGGCGAATTCGCCATCGGCACGAACACCGCCTGCGGCCGGGTCATCGGAAATATTTTGCAGGACGAAAAAATCCCCGGCGTTCACATTGCGTTCGGTCATCCCTATGCCGAACACACCGGCGCCGATTGGATTTCGAAAACGCACATCGATTGTGTCGGCCGCGACTTCGACATCTGGTTCGACGACGAACAAGTGATGCGGAGCGGAAAGTTTCTGGTGTGAAAGATGGAGCAAGCGCTCCGGTCGCAATTCAACGCTGACTTCACGCCCGAGAAATACGCGGCGTTGCTGCGCTGCGTTAACGAAACGGAAAAATGGCCGGCGGATTTTCGCGTTTCGGAAACGCCGATCTTTTTGACGAACGAGTTCACCGATGAAGTCACGCGCGCCGCAAATACGATTGTCGATCTTGCGCGGACGCCGGAGTTTGTCCGGCATTCGCAGAGCGCGATCCCGAAAGGCCTGGAAGTCCCTAACGAATCGGCGCACCCCAATTTTCTGGTGGTCGATTTCGGGATTTGTCTGGCGGACGGAAAGTTGGTCCCGCGGCTCATCGAGCTGCAAGCGTTCCCGAGCCTGTTCGGCTTTCAGTTTTTGATTCTGCATTGCCTGCGCAAAGCTTACCCGGCTATTCCGCGAAATTGGACATCGTCATTCGGCGGAATCAAGGACGAGGCTTACATGGATCTTTTGCGCCGCACGATCCTTGACGATGTCGATCCAAAAAATGTCGTGCTGCTGGAGATCGAGCCGGAGATACAGAAGACGCGCATCGATTTCGCGGCGACGGAAACGCTACTCGGCATCCGCTCGGTTTGTGTGACGAAGATCGAAAAACGCGGACGCGAGTTATTCTTCGATAACAAACGCATCGAGCGCATTTACAATCGCGTCATCTTCGACGAACTGATGCGCCGTCCCGACCTGAAGCTGTCATTTCAATTTCAAGAGGAGCTCGATGTGAAGTGGGTTGGTCATCCGAACTGGTATTTTCGTATCAGCAAACATTCGCTCCCGTTTTTAAAAACGGAACACACGTCGCCTGCATTCTTCGCGGACGAATTTCCGAATGAAGACAAGATCGACAACTACGTTTTGAAACCGCTGTACTCTTTTGCCGGGCTCGGAGTCGAGATGGAACCGACGCGCGAAAAACTTTTCGCGCTGGAAAATCCGCACGAGTGGATTTTGCAGGAGAAAGTGAACTACGCGGAATTCGTCACGACGCCGGATGGCCCGAAATCAAAAGCGGAAATCCGAATGATGTTCGTCTGGCCGGAGCTAGATAGAGATCCAACGCTGGTGAACAATCTGGTGCGGATGAGTCAGGGAAAAATGATGGGCGTAAATTTCAACAAAGACAAAACGTGGGTCGGCTCCAGCATCGCGCTGCACGAAAGCTGAGCTGCGGGATCTGTTCTGGGGAGCGCAGGCTGCCAGCCTGCAGTTGCCGGCAGCTTGCCGGCAACATTTCGCGCAGCGAACCGTTTTGAATCCGAAGCGTCTCGGCAAGCTGCCGAGACAAACAGGCTGCCAGCCTGTGCTCCCCAGAATTCAGAATTTCGTGATCGCGCTAGTCCTTCAGCTCTTCGTTAGTCTCCGCGAAAGCTTTAACGGCAAATTCCAAATCTTCGCGCGAATGGGCCGCCGAAACTTGCGTGCGCACGCGCGCGGTGCCGTGCGGCACGACCGGATAGAAAAAGCCGATGACGTAAACGCCTTTCTCGAGCATGCGCGCAGCAAACCTTTGCGATTTGGCGGCATCGCCGAGCATGATCGGGACAATCGGGTGCGTGCCGGGCTTGATCGTTAGGCCGCGCTCAGTCAGTGCCGCGCGGAAGTATTTGGTGTTCTCTTCGAGCTTGTCGCGCAGCTCGGTGGAAGCGCTCAGCAGTTCCAGTCCCTTGATCGTCGCCGCGACGATGTGCGGTGCGACGCTGTTCGAAAACAAATACGGACGCGAACGCTGTCGCAAAAGATCGACAATCACTCTGCGCGCGCTGGTGAATCCGCCACTGGCGCCGCCGAGTGCTTTGCCCAGCGTGCCGGTGATGATGTCGATCTTGCCGACGACGTCGCGGTATTCATGGGTGCCGCGCCCGGTTTTTCCAAGAAAGCCGGTGGCATGCGCGTCGTCGATCATCGTTAGGGCATTGTATTTGTCAGCAAGATCGACAATCGTTTTCAAGTCCGCGATTGTTCCGTCCATCGAGAAGCAGCCGTCGGTCGCGATGAGCCGAACGCGCGCGCCGCTCGCTTCCTTGAGCTTCGCTTCGAGATCGGCCATGTCGTTATGTTTGTAACGGAAGCGTTGCGCTTTGCAGAGCCGGATGCCGTCGATGATGGAAGCGTGATTGAGTTCGTCGCTGATGATGGCGTCTTTGTCGCTGAGGAGCGTTTCGAACAATCCCCCGTTGGCGTCGAACGCGCTCGGATAAAGAATCGTGTCTTCGGTGCCGAGAAATTTCGTTAGGGCAGCTTCGAGTTGTTTGTGAATGTCTTGCGTTCCACAAATGAAACGGACACTGGCCATGCCGAAGCCGTGAGTGTCGAGCGCTTCCTTCGCCGCGGCAATGAGCGCGGGATGATCGGCGAGACCAAGATAATTGTTCGCGCACATATTGAGGACGCGTTGGCCGCCGACGATGTCGATCTTGGCGTCCTGCGGACTGGTGATGATGCGCTCGGTTTTGTAGAGCCCCTGCGATTTTATTTCCTCGAGCGTTCTGGCGATTTCTTTCTCGAATGAAGCGAGCATTCCCTAGTTTGAGTCAAAGCGCGCGGGATGCAAAATCGGATCAGCCCCAAATCAATCCCGCCATCCGCGCGCGACCAGGACCGGGACGTTCTCGGTTGCATCGACACCATTCGCGAGCGGCGAGAAAACTTGGCCGTCGATGGCGTGAGTGCTGAGAAAATCGCCTAACTGAATCGACCAACTGCTGATGTAGGCCTGACTGCTCCAGCCAAATTGCGGATCGGGCGCCGGGCGCAATGTTAGATCGACACCGGAAATCGCCGGACGCGCGCCGCCGACAACCCAGACTTTATGTTCCGATTGCAACGTCTGCCGAATCGCTTCCTGCACATCGCTCATCGGTTCCTGTTCCAACATTTTCGCTTTAATCAGATCGTAGCGATGAACTCGATGGTCGGAAATGTCCGGAACGGTCATCCATCGGGCGAATCCGTGATAATACCAATTGAAGGACACGCCGAAGTACCAGGGATTCACGATGATCAGATCGGCGGCGCTCGCGTTCTTCTCCAATTCCTTGGCCACGACATCGATGTTCGTGTCGCGCTGAATAACGGAATGCCAATCTGCCAACGGAAATATCAGCAGAGCTGTCGCAGCCAAAACGAGTCGGCCGATTCGCAGCCATGTTGTGTGCAAGGCGGCGACGATCAAATCGAGTGCGCCCGCACACGCGCACATGAGCGGCAGGTAGTACCACGGGCTGGTGGGATAGCGCAGGATTTTTAACATCGCGAAGTAGGCGAAGATCGACATCGCGCCGAAGCCCACCAGAAACGCGATAAGATCGACATCGGATGTTGGGTGATCGCGCCAATGCGCGCGAAGTCGCCAGATTGAAAAACCGATGATGATGAAAACAACGAGCGCCCAAATGGGGACCATTATCCAAGACGGCTCGCCCAGCGCCGTCGCGAATTTTTGCGCGAGGAAGGTCAACGTGATCGGATATCCGACAACGCGCGACCAATCCGCCGCCGCATAGCTCAGCCAAACAGGCGCGAACGAAAGCGCCGCGACGGCGGCAAGAGTGGAGGTGACAATTGCGTGTTTGAATCGACTGCGGATGAGAAACACGATTACGGCGGATGCGGCCATCGCACCGATCAGCGGCACATTGTTGAGGTGAATGTGAATGCTGGCACTCGCCGCGATGAGCACAGCGATAAGATTTCGTTTGCTCGGCTCGCGCAACGCTCTTGCCGCCAAACCCAGGGTGAGAAGAAACAGTAAGCAACCAAGTCCATATGCGCGCAGAGACGGGCCCGATGTTAAAAAAGTTGCGTTCAGACCGAGGAGCGAAAGAAAAAGCAACGGTTGCCCGTCGCCAACCCGGCGAGAATTAAACCACGCGACCCCGATGACGCCGAGCGCGATGATGAAGCCTAACGACCGCAGACCCGCCGCGTTGGTGCCGGCAACTGTCGTGAAAACACGAATGAGTGTTGGGAATAACGGCGGATAGGATTGGTGGACAAAGTTCGCCAGCATCTCGGCAAACGTCGGCATTTGCGCCAGTTGCACGACGCCGCATTCATCGCGCCAAAGCGCGCCGGCGTGTGTCGCGCGGACGACGAGCAGAAAAATCACGACGAGCGAAATCAGAATCGCCACGCCGAGTTCGGCTCTCTTGATCGCGGGAGTGTTCACAGGAACCAAATGTGGTTGTCGATCTTGCGTGTCACGTCAGGCGCCAGTTGAATACACGATTGCGATCGGCACCGCCGCGAAAAAAGTTTGAAAAATCCTCTTGCGAAGGCTTGTGAATAACTGTTAATAACTCCGGCGATCTAAATTGAGCCGCGTTCGATTCTCCGAAATCATTCCCGCTGCACTCGCAGTGGTTACGGCAATCTCTCTCTCTAGTTGCGAAACCGGGCCGACTATTTCCTCGCGTTCTCTCCCCGCTTACGAGCCGCGAATTGCGAAAAGCGACTTCCAAAATGTGCGCATGACTGCTTACACGCACACCGAAGCGGACCACACGCAATACGGCGCACGTAACGCGCTCGGGGGAGAATTGCACGCCGCCAGTCCGGCGATTCATCGCGCTGAAAATACTCCCCGCGCCATCGCTGTTTCCGACACCGAAGATGTCGATCTTCGACAAGTTGCCTTCACAACATCTGAGACAAGATCGACAACGAAAACTCGCCTAACGAAAACCACGCATAGCGTGAAGCGTGCAGTCGCCGTGGCCAAGCCGCCCAAGATTGGAAGCGCCGCGGCCGATTGGGGACGCTGGCCTGCCGGCACCACCTTCCGCTTGTTATCGACTGGGCAAATTTATCGCGTCGATGACTACGGTTGGGCTCTGGCGGGGCGAAACACGATCGACCTCTACATGGCGAACCAACGCGATATGAATTCGTGGGGCACACGGCAGGAGCCGATCCAGGTTTTGCACTGGGGCGATTCGGACGACAGCCTGCGCCTGCTTGAACCGCACCAGAGCCATCCGCATATCAAGCGGATGATGCTCGAATTGCAAGGCCGCGACGAAGAAGCGGCCGCGCTGCGCTAGTTGTCGATCTTAGCGTTCGCTCCAATCGAGCACGATCTTGCCGGAGTTTCCGGATTTCATCAGCTCGATGCCTTCCTGAAATTTCGTGTAAGGAAAGCGATGTGTGATCAGCGGTGTAATATCGAGACCGGATTGAATCATCGCGGTCATTTTGTACCACGTCTCGTACATCTCGCGGCCGTAAATCCCTTTCAACGTCAGTGCGCTGAAGACAATTGCGTTCCAATCGACCGCCGCGCTTCCGGGCATGATGCCTAACAAAGCGATTTTGCCGCCGTGAATCATGTTCGGCAAAATGTCGGCGAATGCTTTTGGGTTGCCCGACATTTCCAGCGCGATGTCGAAGCCTTCTTTCATGTCGAGCTTGTGCATCGCGTCGGTCAATTTTTCGGTGCGCACATCCAATGCAAGATCGACATGCAGCTTTCGCGCGAGATCGAGACGATACGGATTCACGTCAGTGATGACGACGTGACGCGCGCCGGCTTTTTTGCAAATCGGAATCGCCATGCAACCGATCGGCCCCGCGCCCGTGATGAGCACATCTTCGCCCACGAGATCGAATGAAAGCGCGGTGTGAACAGCGTTGCCTAACGGATCGAAACACGAAAGAACATCGAGCGGGATGGAGGGATCGGCGTGCCAGACATTCGATTGCGGAATGGCGACGAATTCGGCCCACGCGCCGTTTCGATTCACGCCGACGCCTTGTGTGTTCGGACAAAGATGGCGCCGACCGGCCAGACAATTGCGGCAATGCCCGCACGTGATGTGGCCTTCGCCGGTAACGAGATCGCCTTTAGCGAAACCTTTCACGTGATCGCCGACAAGATCGACAATCCCCACGAACTCATGACCGATGGTCATCGGCACCGGGATGGTCTTCTGCGACCACGCATCCCAGTTATATATATGGACGTCCGTTCCGCAGATCGACGTTTTCAAAATCCGGATGAGCACGTCGTCGCCTTCCACTTTTGGAACCGGCACCTCTTCGAGCCAAAGCCCCGGCTCGGCTTTGCTTTTGACGACGGCCTGCATCGTTTTTTGCATGAGAAGAAATCTATCCACAGATTTCACAGATTCACACAGATTCGCTGAGAAGAATCTTTGGGAAATTAATCTGCGTAAATCTGCGTAATCTGTGGACAAACTTCTGTCTGCTCGGGATTATTTGAAACTCATGCCCGCGACGCTCGAGGAAGCTCCGCCCAAACCTGTCACTGCGCGGACGACTTTCATTGCCCGTTTCCTCAGCACGGTCGTGCTTTGGTCGATCGCGCTCATCATCGCCTTCTCCGGACACGAGCTCGCCTTTTCCGGATTGATCAGCGTCTTCGGAATGATCGCGCTGCTGGAATTTTACACCATGCTCGACGCGAAAGGTCTGCCGAATTTCAAGATCGTCGGGATGATCTGCGGCGCGGTCATGCTCATCGGCAGTTTTTATTATTTCAGCAAAATGGGGCCGGCGCACTCGTACGATTTCGAAATCGCGGTGTTGTTGTTTTTTCTGCTCACGATTTTTACGCGGCAAATGTTCGCGGCGTTGCGTGACGATGAACCACTGCAAGCGATGGCTTACACGTTGTTCGGCCTGCTCTACGTGCTCTGGCTTTTTAATTTCATGACCAAGATTGTGTATCTGATCCCGCGTTCGAGCACCGGCGTGGTCACCGGCCAATTTTATTGTCTCTATCTCATCGCGGTGACGAAGTTCAGCGATATGGGCGCGTATCTGGTCGGAAGCGTGATCGGCAAACATCAAATGATCCCGCACATCAGCCCGAAAAAAACGTGGGAAGGATTTTGCGGCGCGCTCGCCTTGTCGCTCTTCGCCAGTGTGGGCTTGTACAAATTAATGCCCGGGCACTTGTCGATGTTGAATGGCACGCACGCGGTCATTCTTGGATTGTTGTTAGGCTTCGCCGCCGTCATCGGCGATCTCGCCGAATCCATCATCAAACGCAGCACCGGCGTAAAAGATTCCGGAAATTTTCTGCCCGGTATCGGCGGCATTCTCGATTTGATCGACAGCCTGCTTTTCACCGCACCGCTTTTGTTTTTCTATCTGCGACTGGTCATTCGCGTGCCTTAGGATTTCACACAAAGGACACGAAGGAACGCAACGGTTCACAATGACTACTAAATGAATTTTTGTGCGACTTGGTGAACCTTTGTGGCCGTTGTGCGAAAGGTTTTTCGATGAAACGTAAACGCGTCGTCTTGTTAGGCGCGACCGGATCGATCGGCGACAGCGCGCTCAAAGTCGCGCACGATATTCCGGAGCGCATGGAAATCGTCGGCGTCGCTGCGCACAGCAACGCGGAGAAGCTCGCCGCGACCGCGAACAGGACGCGGGCAAAAGCGGTATGTCTCGTGGACGAACGCAAGATCGACATCTTGGAACGCGCGCTCGAGTACAAACCGAAAATTCTTTCCGGCGAAAAAGGTCTGAGTGAAATCGCTCAACTTGACGAAGCGGAAATGGTCCTCATCGCGATTGTCGGCACGGGCGGTTTGCATCCAGCACTGGATGCGATCGATGCCGGGAAAGATCTGGCGGTCGCGAGTAAGGAAATTCTGGTGATGGCCGGCGAAGCCGTGACCGCAGCCGCGCAGAAACGCGGGGTGAAAATTTTGCCGGTCGATTCCGAACATAACGCGATCTTTCAATGTCTCGACGGGCGCACGTCGGAAGTGCGCCGGATTATTTTGACGGCATCGGGCGGGCCGTTTCGGCAAACGCCGGCGAATCAACTTGTCGATGTTACGGTCGAGCAAGCATTGAAACATCCGACTTGGAACATGGGTCCGAAGGTGACGATCGATTCGGCCACTCTATTTAATAAGGGACTCGAGATGATCGAGGCGCATTGGCTTTTCGGCGTGGAGATGAAACGCGTCGAAGTGGTGATTCATCCGCAAAGCATCGTGCATTCGATGGTGGAATTCGCTGACGGCTCGACGCTGGCGCAATTGAGTTACTCGGACATGTGTTTCCCGATTCAGTACGCCGTGACCTGGCCGGACCGCGTCCCGAATTCATTGCCGCCGCTGGATTTTCGAAAAGTGAGTAAGCTGGAATTTGAAATTCCGCGCTACGATGATTTTCCTGCGCTCAATCTGGCGCGTAAAGCCGGCGAAGCGGGCGGCACTTTGCCCGCTGTGCTGAACGCCGCTAACGAGATCGCGGTGGCGGCATTCTTAGATCGACAAGTACGTTTTCCGCAAATCTGGCAGATCGTCGAGCAAACCATGGATCGACATACGAACGTTGCGCACCCCGATCTCGATGCAATATTGCGGGCCGACCAATGGGCGCGCGAGGAAGCGCGCCGGCTCGTCGGGAAGTAAAACACAGATCCAGTCATGATTGCTCACGTCGCGCGCGTTATCTTCATCCTGCTCGAAGTCCTCCTTCTTTTTAATCTGCTCATCTGCGTGCATGAGATCGGCCACTTTCTGGCCGCGCGCTGGCGCGGACTCTACATCGAAAAGTTCGGCATCTGGTTCGGCAAACCGATTTGGAAAAAGACAATCAACGGCGTGCAGTATTCGTTAGGCTCATTGCCGTTCGGCGGATTCGTGGCGCTGCCGCAACTCGCACCGATGGACATCATCGAAGGCAAAGCCGATCTCGACCGCGCCAAGCTCCCGAAAATTTCCGCGCTCGATAAAATTATCGTCGCGTTCGCGGGTCCGCTTTTCAGTTTCGGTCTGGCGATTTTGTTTGCCGTGATTATTTGGGCAGTGGGGCGTCCGGTCAGCGAATCGGAAGCGACAACGATCATCGGTTATGTATTGCCGGATTCACCTGCGGCTGAAGCGGGGCTGAAAGCCGGAGATAAGATTTTCTCGGTCGATGGTAAACCGGTCACGCGGTTCGGCGGGATGAGCGAAGAGAGTATTTCGTGGCGAATTGTTCGCAGCGAAGGCGAGAAGATTTCGATCTCGATCCAGCGCGGCGGCGAAACCAAAACCGTCGAAGCGAAGCCGGCGATCCGGGAGACCAAGCCGTGGATGCGCAAAGGATTTCGTGAAATCGGAATTGTCCCGGCCGAGACGCCGATGATCGCGAAGGTAGAGCCGAACAGTCCGGCAGCGAAAGCGGGGTTGCGGCCTAACGATTTGATCATGTCGATCAACGAGCAGCGGATTTTTCACATCCTCGGCATTACCGATTTTGTGCGCGATCACGCGAACGAGCCGCTCAGTCTCGGACTCGAGCGTAATGGAACGAAAGCTTCCGCGCCGTTCGAGCCGGGGAATCAGACGATTGATTATGTTGTGGGCGATGGTCCGGCGGCGCGAGCTGGATTGCAGAAAGGCGATGTGGTGGACGCGGTCGATGGACAGAAGGCTCGGAGTTCGCTCGCCGTTTCCGATTACATTAAACGCCATGCCGGCCAGCCGATCACGATGTCGATCTTGCGCAAAGGCGAGCGGCGCGACTTGTCTGTCACGCCGGAAATTCCGCAAGGCGAAAAGGTCGCGCGCATCGGACTACAATGGGAAGACGATTTCGGAATTGTGCTGGACGAGTACGGCAAGATGGCGCTGAAACATCAGGGACCGGTCGAACAAATCCGCGCCGGTGTGATGTCGATCTTTAACACGGTCGGCGCAGTCGCGTCGCCGAAATCGGACGTGAAACTGCAACACATGAGCGGGCCGGTGATGATGATGCGGATTTACTACATGATGTTCGAGAACAAGGAAGGCTGGCGCATGGCGCTTTGGTTCAGCGTGGTGCTGAATGTGAATCTGGCGTTGCTGAATCTGTTGCCGATTCCCGTGCTCGACGGCGGACACATTGTGCTCGCACTCATTGAAGCGGTGCGGCGACGGCCGGTGAACATGCGCGTGCTCGAAGTCGTGCAAACAGCGTGCGCAGTTTTGATCATCGGCTTCATGGTTTACATCGCGTTCTTCGATGTGCAGGACTTGTTTGGCGGCCGGCGGGAGTCGCCGAGATTTTCACCGAAGTCGGCGCCGGCAAAAGCGAAGTAGCTCGCGCGTGAAATATTGCGCCGACCCTTTGCACTACGAACGTCGCGCGACGCGTGAGGTGAAGGTGGGCAACGTCGGCGTCGGCGGGGCGAATCCGATTCGCGTTCAATCGATGATCACATGCGACACGATGGACACGGAGATGTCGATCTTGCAAACGATCGAGTTGGCGCAAGTGGGTTGCGAGATCGTACGCATCACCGCGCCGACGGTGAAGGACGCGGCGAATTTGCAGCATATCGTTAGGGGATTGCGCGAGCGCGGATGCGATGTGCCGATTGTCGCGGACATTCATTTCAAACCGGACGCAGCGATGGAGGCGGCGAGATGGGTCGACAAGGTGCGGATCAACCCGGGCAATTACGCGGACTCGAAAAAGTTTTTGATTCGCGAATACAGCGACGAGCAATACGAAGCGGAATTGAATCGAATTCGCGAACGTTTTTCTCCACTTGTCGATCTTTGCAAGGAGCGCGGCATCGCCATGCGCATCGGGACGAATCACGGCTCGCTTTCGGATCGCATCATGAATCGCTACGGCGATACGCCGCGCGGCATGGTGGAAAGCGCGCTGGAATTCGCGCGCATCGCGCGGGAGCGGGATTATCACGCCTTCGTTTTCTCGATGAAGTCGAGCAACCCGAAGGTGATGGTCAATGCGTATCGACTTTTAGTTGCGCGATTGAATGAGGAAGGGGCGGACTGGAATTATCCGATTCATCTCGGCGTGACCGAAGCGGGCGAAGGCGAAGATGCGCGGATCAAGAGCGCGATTGGGATTGGGTCGCTGCTGGCGGATGGAATCGGAGATACGATTCGTGTTTCGCTGACGGAAGATAGTGTTCATGAGATTCCGGTGGCGAAGGCGCTGACGGAGATGGTGCAGAAAACGTTCAACGTTCAACGTTCAACGCCCAACACCGAACTTTCGTTTGATCCGTTTTCGTACCAACGGCGCGCGACGGAAACAATCGAGCGAAATGGAATTCGTATCGGCGGCGAGGAGTTGATTCGCGTGTTCGTTAGGCAGGCGAGCTTTGAGAAGATTGCGCATAAGATCGACAAGATGGGGGATTACAAGCCGGAGATCGTTTATGAGACGGCGCAAATTGTTGAAGTCGATCCGCGCGATGATGCGGCGATGGCGAAATTGAATGCGGAACGCATTCTACAGTTGGTGACGGTGAAGGACGATGTCGATCTTGCGGTGATCGCGGCGTTTCGTTTGCTGGCGGCGAAGCTGCAGCCGCGGCATCCGATTCTTTTGAAGGATGAAGGAGGAAGGAGGAGGGATGAAGGCAGAGATTTTCTCCAGACGCTGTTGATGGCGGCGACGAATATTGGCTCGTTACTCTGCGACGGGATCGGCGATGCGATTTTGATTCAGGGAGAGGACGCGCCCGGGCAAGCGCTGCGGCTCTCATATAATATACTGCAGGCCGCCGGGTCGCGGATTTTCAAGACGGACTACGTGGCCTGTCCTTCTTGCGGGCGGACGTTATTCAATTTGCAGACGACGACCGCGAAGATCAAAGCGGCGACGTTGCACCTCAAGGGAGTCAAGATCGCGATCATGGGTTGCATCGTGAATGGGCCGGGTGAAATGGCGGACGCGGATTTTGGTTATGTCGGCGGCGCGCCGGGAAAAGTGAATCTTTATGTCGGCAAGACGCCGGTGAAGTTCAATATTCCGGAAGGGGAAGCGGTGGATCGCTTGCAGGATTTGATTCGCGAACACGGCAAATGGGTGGAGCCAACCGCGGCGGCGCCGGCTTGCGATAGTCGTCTCGGCTAGTTAGGCGGTTATTATTCGGCCTTGGTGAAAAGACACGGGAGGAAGGGAATTTATTCCAGAGATCCGGGTTTTTGGATTTGCCGCAGAGGCAAATTGCAAGATCGACAATGCGAAAAGCGGTGCGGGCAAATTGGGCATATGACGAAAATGTAATTCTTACAGTCTTGACGTGTTTGCCCCAAACGGTTGAAGCTGACGCCTCCACTCAACCCAAACTGCAGCTTCTCGTTACATATGCGTCCTACTCCCTTGTTTAGAAAAACTGTTTCTTCATATGCGCGCCTCGCGATCGCGACCACGCTCATCGTTAGTGCAACAGCAATGGCACTCGTTGCGACGAGCCCTCTTGGCCGTTCATTCCTAGCAAACTCCAGCAGCAAACACGTGATCGATAAGTTTAGACAAGATCACGATCAGGTCGCCGGCAACAGTCGAACCCTACCCGGAAGGGACGGCGGGCCTTTGGCCGCGGCGGAAGAAGATTACGCTCATCGTGCTTATCCGGCAGCAGATGTGCCGATGACGGCGACACAGAATGCGCGGAAGGCTTGGGCTAATCTCAAGACTAGGCAAACACAGCAGGCCAAACTGAATCTCAGCGCTGCTGCTGCCGCGGCGGCGCCGGGCGCTTGGACACTCTATGGCCCAAGCATCGCGAATTTCCCCGATATTCTGACTTTCAGTGGCGCGCCCTACACTGCGTCCGGCCGTATCACCGCGCTCGTTGTCGATCCAGCATGTAACGTAAGCATATGTCGAGTGTGGGCCGCGGCCGCCGGCGGGGGAGTTTGGCGCACGGACAATGCGCTGGCCAGCGGCGGGCCGACGTGGACGTTTGTTTCTGGCAGTTTCGCGACGAACGCCATCGGTACTCTTACTTATAACGCGGGCACTGGGACGCTCTACGCTGGCACCGGCGAGCCGAATGCTTCCGGTGATTCGGAAGCTGGCTGGGGAATTTACAAATCGACCAACGGGGGCAACTCTTGGACACTGCTTAACTCAACGGTAGGGCCCATCACGACAACGGCGCCTGGAACCGGTCCGAACGGGACCTACGTCGGCAACGCGTTCGCCGGTCGAGCGGTCAGTACGATTGCGGTAGATCCAACGAATCCGAATCATTTGTATGTCTCGTCGGTACGGGCCGTGCGCGGCGTCAGCTCTGTCGGCGGCGCAACCTCGAACCCGACGACTCCGAGGCCACCATTCGGACTTTTCGAATCAATGGATGGCGGTGCGACATTTAACTTTATTTGGGACGGCAGCGATGGCCCGGTGTTCGATGGGACTAACCCTAAAGCAACGATTCGCGGGGTGAACCGCGTCGCGCTCGATCCAGGTTGAAATGGGACGACGAACAAGACGCTTTACGCAGGCGCGTTTGGCCCTGCTGGCGCCGCTGGAAGTGGAGGCGTCTGGCGTTCGCAGGATGGCGGAGCCACTTGGACGCAGATCAAGAGCGCTCGAAATGTTACGTTAAGCACCGATAGGGCTGAATTCGCTGTCACCCCGCTGGCGACTGGCGATACGCGAATGTATGTGGGCATCGGCAACTCGAGCACGACTTCCGCAAACCAGGCGCGTCTTTACCGCAGCGACAGTGTTGCGACCGGCACGCCGACCTTCACGGACATGACCGCCGCGGAGGTTCCGGCTGGGCAGACGCTCACCTACTGCAGCGGTCAATGCTGGTACGACAATGTGGTTTATTCTCCGGCCGGCAAGCCGGACGTGGTGTATCTAGGCGGCTCCTTCAGCTACGGTACTTACGGCGGCGCGACTAATGGCCGGTCGTTCTTGCGGTCGACGGACGCTGGTGTGTCGTTCACCGACATGACCTGGGACGCGACAACCGATCCGACACCGGTTAACACTTGCTGCCAGCCAAATCCGATTGCGCCCAACGGTCAGCATCCCGATTCTCACGCGCTCGTGGAAGTACCGGGTACGAACATCGCCATCTTCGGGTCGGATGGCGGGTTGATGCGCTCCAGCGGAGCTTTTGCGGATATTTCATCTCAGTGCACAAGCCCCCGTGGACTTACCGGGTCGGATCTGGCGCTTTGCCAGCAATTGCTGTCGGCAGTGCCGACGGTTCTTTCCAGTCTCAATAACGGGCTCTCGACCTTGCAGTTTCAGAGCGTGTCAGTTGCAGCGAACAATTCAGCACACGTCCAAGGCGGGACCCAGGATAACGGAACCTTCGAGACTTACGGCTCGACCACCGTGTGGCCACAGATCATCTACGGTGATGGGGGTCAGTCCGGCTTCAACGTCAGCAACAGCGCGATCCGCTTTAACTCCTTCTTCGGGCAGAACCACGACGCGAACTTCCAGAACGCCGACCCGCTGAAATGGGTCATTATTTCGGCGCCGATTGCGAGCAGCCCGGAGAGCTCGCTCTTCTACGCGCCGATCATAGCCGACCCGAACCCGGCAAGCGCGGGGACGATCTTCGAGGGTTCGATGAGCGTCTGGCGCACCCAAGACTGGGGCGGCGATCAGGCGACCCTCGAAGTAAACTGTCCCGAATTTACTACGTCGGGAACGGCGCCGGGCTGCGGCGATTTCGTTCAAATCGGGCCTGTCGGCGCGACCAACTTGACAGTCAGCGCGGCTGACTATCGCGGAACTACTCGATCAGGTGGCAATGTTTCTTTCATTGCCCGGACTCCGAGCGACACCAGCACGATGTGGGCATCCACGTCAACTGGCCGGGTCTTCATTTCGAAGAACGCGGACGACGCCACTGCGACTAATATAACGTACACGCGCCTCGACACGCTCGCCGTAAATAGTCCGCAACGCTTCATCACCAGTATCTATGTCGATCCTGCGAACTCGAATCACGCTTGGATTTCCTACTCGGGTTACGCGTTCAATACTCCTGCACAACCCGGACACATATTCTCCGTTGTTTACAATCCGGGCGGCGGCACGGCGACGTGGGGAAACATCGATGGGGCTGGACCGGGGATATTCCCGGACTTTCCGGCGACGGCGGTCGTTGCGGATACCAATGGCGATGTCTATGCCTCAAATGATTGGGGTGTCCTCATATTGCCTAGCGGCTCGGCCAATTGGGGAGTCGCAGGCACAGGTCTGCCGCAAGTCGAAGTTTCTGGCCTAACGATTGTGCCCGGCGCGCGAAAACTTTACGCCGCCACCCACGGCCGCAGCGCCTGGCAATTAGGACTTCCGGTGCAGCTGGTCAGCGCCGTTTCACGAATGACGCATCCTGGAGCAGGAACGTTTGACGTTAATTTGCCGCTTGCGGGCTCGCCGGGAATCGAAGACCGCAACGGGTCGGGCAATTTCACGATCGTGTTTCATCTCAACAATACGTTGGTGAGCGGGACCGCGGCGGTGACTGGTCATAATCCTGGCGGCGCCGGCGGCACTGTCAGCAGCGTTTCCTTTAGCGGCAGCGATATGATCGTAACTCTCACCGGTGTTACTAACGCGCAGAAATTGACCCTCACCATATCCAACGTGAACGACACCAATGGCACCACCCTCGTATCAGCCAGCGTCGTCATTGGTTTCCTCCTCGGTGACACCACTGCCGATGGCACGGTGAATTCCGGCGATATCGCTCAGACCAAGTCCGAGTCGGGCAATGCGGTGACCTCAGCGAACTTCCGCGAAGACGTGACCGTCGACGGCGCGATCAATAGCGGCGACATTGGGCTTGTGAAAGCGCAGTCGGGAACGGCCCTGCCGTAATCGCACAAACCTAGTTTAACGAACGGGCCGGCAGCGATGCCGGCCCGTTTTGTTATTGTCGATCCTCGCTCGCGACGACTGTCGGAGTTGCACGATGTCGATCTTGCGCGCATATTCCGCACTCTTCCCGCACTTCGCGGGAGGACCTCCATGGATAAAATCCGTAACATCGCCATCATTGCGCACGTTGATCACGGCAAGACCACTCTTGTCGATCAACTTCTCCGCCAATCCGGCACCTTTCGCGCAAATCAAAAGACGGAAGAGCGCATGATGGATTCGATGGATCTCGAACGCGAAAAAGGAATCACTATCCGCGCCAAGAACGCTGCCTTTCAGTGGAACGGTTATCGCATCAACATTGTCGACACGCCCGGTCACGCCGACTTCGGCGGCGAAGTCGAGCGCATCATGAAAATGGTGGACGGCGTTCTACTGGTTGTCGACGCGCATGACGGGCCCCAGGCGCAGACGCGATTTGTTTTGCGCAAGGCGCTCGAAAATAAAGCCAAACCCATCGTCGTCATCAACAAGATCGACAGAGAAAATGCGCGCCCGCACAAAGTCCTCGACATGGTTTTCGATCTCTTCGTGGAGCTCAAAGCCACCGATGCGCAACTCGACTTTCCGATTATTTACGCGAGCGCCAAAAACGGATTCGCCATGCGCGAGCTGCACGACAATAACGAAGACCTCACGCCGCTTTTCGAAGCGATCGTGCGTTACGTGCCGCCGCCCACAGTCTCCAACGATCCATTTTTCCAAATGCTCGTTTCGAATCTCGACTACAGCGATTACCTGGGCCGCATTGCCCTTGGGCGCATCGTCAGCGGCCGCGTCAATGTTGGCGACTCGATCGTCTGTGTTCATCGCGATGGGAACCGCGAACGCGCCAATGTGACCTCACTCTTTACTTATTCAGGTCTCGAGCGAGTCGAAATCAAACACGCAACGGCGGGCGACATCATCGGCCTAACGGGTTTCGAAGAAATTTACATCGGCGAAACTTTGAACGATCGCGAAGAGCGCGCGCCCCTGCAATTTGTCGATATCGATCCGCCGACCATTCGCATGCGGATTCTGGTGAATGACTCGCCGATGGCGGGACAGGAAGGGAAATTTGTTACGGCGCGTCACGTGCGCGATCGGCTTATTCGCGAAACGCGCGGCAACGTTTCTTTGGAAGTTAACGATACCGAAACAGCTGGCGCATTTGAAATCAATGCCCGCGGTGAGATGCAGATCGCCATTTTGGTCGAGCAAATGCGACGGGAAGGATACGAAGTGATGGTCTCGCGCCCCGAGGTGATCTTCCACCGTGATGAAAACGGCAGCCTGATGGAGCCGCTCGAAGATTTATATGTCGATGTACCGAATGAAAATTTAGGCGACGTTTTGCAATCCGTCGCGGATCGCAAAGGACAGGTCGTTAACATGGATCATCACGCGACACGTGTTTCGGTAGAGGCGATCATTCCAACGCGCGGATTGATCGGATTCGAAACGAATCTCGTGAATATCACACGCGGCGAAGGGGTGATGAGTCATCTTTTCCGGGAATACGCGCTGTTCAAAGGCGAGATCGAAGGCCGCAATCGCGGCGTCATGGTTTCGATGGAAGCGGGAACCACGACCGCCTACGCACTCAACAACATTCAAGAGCGCGGCCGTTTATTTCTCGGGCCGCAAGAGCCGGTCTATGAAGGCATGATCGTCGGGGAGAACGCGCGCCCCGAAGATTTGCCGGTCAACCCGTGCAAAGCAAAACATCTTACGAACATGCGCTCGCAAGGTGACGGCAAAGGCATTCAACTCGAAGCGCCGCTGCGTTTGAGTCTCGAGCGCGCGATCGAGTACATCGACATCGACGAATACGTCGAAGCCACGCCGAAGTCGCTGCGTTTGCGCAAACGCATTCTTGGTGCGAGCGCGCGCAAACGTGCTGAGAACGCCGCGTAAGATCGACATCTATGTCTGGGCACAGCAAGTGGTCGAAAGTGAAGCGCTTCAAAGGCGCGATCGACGAAAAGCGCGGGCAAATCTTTAGCAAGTTGTCGAAGGAAATTTCCATTGCCGCGAAAACCGGCGGCGGCGATCCCGATGCAAATGCGCGTTTACGCAGCGCCATCCAAACCGCGCGTGGGCAAAGTATGCCTAACGATAACATCGAACGTGCGATCAAACGCGGCACTGGCGAAGGCACTGAAGCACAAAATTTCGACGAGATCGTTTACGAAGGCTACGCGCCGGGCGGCGTCGCCGTCATCGTCGAGGCCGCGACCGATAATCGCAACCGGACCGCCGCGGAAATTCGCAGCATCTTCAGCAAGAACCACGGCAATCTCGCGAGCAGCGGCAGTGTCTCATACATGTTTCACAAGAAAGGGCAGATCAGCGTCGCGCGCGCTGCGATTGATGAAGACAAGCTCCTCGAGTTGACGCTGGATGCCGCGGCCGAAGAGTTGACAACGGAGGAGGATCAGTATGTTATCACCACTTCCCACGATCAGCTCTACGCCGTAGCTGAGACGCTCAAAGAAGCTGGCGTCCCCACCGTTGGGCAGAAGTTTACGTTTATTCCCGATACGACCGTTTCGATTGCCGATGAAAGTGTCGCAAAACAGGTATTGCAGTTGTGCGATGCGCTTGAAGACGATGATGACGTCCAAAACGTCTACTCAAATATAGAAATCCCCGACGAAGTGCTGGCCAGATTGCCGGCTTAATATTTTACGCTGCCGCCGAAAATGCGGCCGTTCGCACGGCGAACAATTAGCACGTTTGTTTTATGAGTGAAGAAAACGAGAACCAGCCTCCTCCGCTGCAACCAGCCGGAGCGGCTGCCGCTCCCACAGGTTCGACTGCGCCTGATCAACGTAGGCGTCGTCCGCGCCGTCGTTATCCACGTCGCCGCTTTTATGATCGCGGTCCGCAAGGCGACAATTTTGGTGGAGGCAACTACAACGACGCGCCCAATTCCGGCGAAGGTGGCAACGATTCCGGATCGGAAGGCGAAGATCGACAACTACTCGCTGAAGGTGAAGGCGGCGATCAGGCCGAGCGCGAACCGGAATTCGGCGAAGGCATCGTCGAGATTTCCGGCAAAGGCTTCGGCTTCCTGCGCGATCCGAAACGCAATTTCGTGCAAACACCGCAGGACATTTTCGTCACGCCAGAAATCGTCCGCCGTTTTGGTTTGCGCGACGGCATGTGGATTTACGGCGAGACGCGCCGCGGCAATCGCGGGCCGCAATTAGTAAAACTGCTTCATATCAACGGCGAAGATCCCGGCAAGTACGAAGGACTGCGCCCGTTTGAAGAACTCACCACCATCAACCCAAACAAACGCATCAAGCTCGAGACGGTGCCGGATCGTTACACCACGCGCATCATGGATTTGATGACGCCGTTAGGCATGGGCCAGCGCGGTCTCATCGTCGCGCCGCCGCGCACCGGCAAAACCACTTTGCTCCATCACATCGCCGACGCCGTCGTCAAAAATCATCAGGAGATGAAGCTGATTATTCTTCTGGTCGATGAACGGCCGGAGGAAGTGACCGACTTCAAACGTTCGCATCCGAAAGCAGAGATCATCGCCAGCTCGAATGATGCCGATATCAAAAGTCACACGCGACTTGCCCAACTCGCTATTGAGCGCGCGAAACGTTTGGTCGAAGCGGGACAACACGTTTTCATCCTGCTCGATTCAATCACCCGCACGGCCCGCGCATTTAACAACGCCATGTCCGGCGGCGGTCGCACCATGAGTGGCGGCATCGACGCACGCGCCATGGAAATTCCGCGGAAAATTTTCGCCGCTGCGCGTAACACCGAAGAAGCCGGCTCGCTTACCATCGTTGCAACGGCGTTGATCGACACCGGCAGTCGAATGGACGAATTGATTTTCCAGGAGTTCAAAGGCACCGGAAACATGGAGATGGTGCTCGATCGGAAAATCAGCGACCAACGCGTTTATCCGGCGATCGACATATTCCTTTCCGGAACTCGGCGCGAAGAGCTGCTCCTGCAGGCCTGGGAGTTGGAGAAAATTAATATGATTCGTCGCGGTCTGGCCGGACACAAGCCCGAGGAAGCGATCCAACGTCTGCTCATGTTCGTGAAGAAGTTTCCGACGAACACGCAGATGCTGAAAGAGATTCCCGGTTAAGCAATCGCGCTTGCGATTGTCGATCTTGCGGTAAGCGGCATGCGCACGCGAAGACTCTCGCGAAAACTTTTCGGTCGCGGCCGCGGCGACGAACTCTCTGAGCTGAGCACGTCGGGCATTCATGGAGCGGTGCTGCGCGCAATTCCCCAAAAACTAACCGGCGATTATCTCGATGTCGGAAGTGGCACCGGAGAATTATTGCGTGCCGTGACCGCGCGTTATCCTCTGCGTCCTTTTGCGTGTGATTATACCGATGCGCTCATCGAGAAATCCACGCAGAAGATCGACATCGTGGATCTCAACCGCGAACCGCTTCCATTTTCCGACGACCAATTTGCGCTCGTGACTTGCGTGGAAACGATCGAGCACTTGGAAAATTATCGTCAGGTCATCCGCGAGATTTATCGCGTGCTCCAACCCGGCGGACTCGCTATTATCTCCACGCCGAACATCCTGAATCTGCGTTCGCGTCTGCGTTACCTGTCCTCCGGTTTCTACAATCTTTTCGGACCGCTCGCGCCGGAGGAACGCGACATCCACAGCACGCGCGGCCACATAAATCCCGTGAGTTGGTTCTATCTCGCGCACACCCTTCTCAGCACCGGCTTTGAAACATTGCGCGTGACCGTCGACAAATATCAACGCCGCTCGGTCCCGGCGTTCGTTCTCCTTTTCGTTCCGATTTGGCTGGGAAACTGGATCGTGTATCGGCGCGACGAGAAAAAATATCGCACGATCGACAATCGAAACGCGTGGACTGTTCGCGCGATGAATTCGCGCGACCTTCTACTCGGTCGTACATTAATCGTCAGCGCGATGAAACCCAAATGAAATCGGTAGAACCAGAATGGGAACTTCTGCCGCCGGAAGAAAAAGCGCGGAGAGCGCCGCTCGAACCGTTGTTCAAATGGCTCGCGCTGATCATGGACGACTTTCTGCGAATTCCGGGAACGCGATTTCGTTTTGGTCTCGATCCAGTGATTGGATTAATTCCCGGGCTCGGCGACACCGCCTCCGCGCTCGTCTCGGCGATGGCGTTAATTCAAGCAGCGCGACGCGGCGTCCCGAAAATTCTGCTCGCTCGCATGTCGATGAACATTCTCGTTAACGAGCTCGTCGGAATTTTTCCGGTGGTGGGCGATGCGTTTTCGTTCTGGTTCAAATCGAACGCGCGCAATTACAAATTGCTGCAAACGCACATCGGTGAGCCAACGCGCTCGCGGAAGAGCGATTGGATTTTCGTCGTCGGTGTTTTGGTGGTGTTGTTTCTGGTCGTTTGCGTTGGTCTGTTCGTTAGTATTTTTGTCCTGCGAAGTATCTTCGAACTATTTGCGCGACACTAATGATGACGGCGGTAGATTTCGTGAATCGCCGCTCGCTCCGACTGATATCGTTGGCCGAACGCTTCGGTATTTTCGAATCCGAGGCGTCGAGAGAAAACGGACTGATCTGCCGGTAGTATCGACGCGCTAGTGTTTTCCTGTCGCCGCAAGACCGACTCGCATCGTCGTAAGAATCCGTAGGCCCGGCGAAGATCGACAATCTCCGAGTCAGTGAGCCGGCCGGATTTGCCTAACTGATCCACCGCGCGCGTCCAATTCGGCTCCCAAATGTTTGCGCTCATCTGCAGCGCCTGCACCAAAAATTCCGCTTCGATAATTCCGCCAGTCCCGGTTTTGAAGTCGTGAAACTCCGAGCCGCTGCCGCGCTCGCGCCGGATGCGTTCCAACATATTGTCGATCTTCGCCCTAAGATCGACATCTTGTCCGGCGCGCTGCCAGACACGTTGCGCGAGCGCAATGAACTCGTTTTGCAGTGGACCGAAAATCGGTCGTGCGCGCGTCAACGCCTGGATTTCCCAAAGCTGCGCGCGCGTCTCATAATATTGCGCGTAACTCTCGAGCGAACAGACGAGTGGACCTTTTTCACCGTCGGGCCGCAATCGCGCGTCGATGCGAGAGAAAGTTCCTTCCGAACTTGGCTGCGCCGAGATCGTCATAAGTTTTTGCGCGCTGGTCGTCTCTTCGCCGACGAAAACGACATCGAGGTCAGCGCCGTAGCCAAGTTCGCATCCGCCAAATTTCCCGAGGGCGATGATGGTGACCTCATTCGCTCCGACAATTTCGCTGAGGAAGACTAAACAGGCTTCGGCCAGCGCCGTTTGTTCGAAAAAGACGGTTTCGATATCCGCTAACCCGAGCACGTCACGCAAAAGAATGCGGAGTAATTGCGATTGGCGATAAGCCCGCGCAAGATCGACATCGTCCTTTTTTCCAAGCGCACGCAATTCGCCCAGATGCCCCGCGGTGTCGATACGCTGATCCAATTTTCCGCCGCGCGTAATTTCCTCCAGAAGCGGGGGATGACGCACCAAAAGGTCAGCCGCAAATCGGCTGGCATCGAAAGTTTTAATGAGCAACTCGAGCAAACGCGGATTCGCCACGAGCAATTCGAAAAGCATGCTGCGCAGTCCGTAGGCTTCCGTAAATCGGACAAACTGATTCAACGTCGCATCCGGTTCGGCAGCGTGACCGAGCGCGTCGAGCAGCAGTGGCCGTAATTTCCGCGAGATCTGGCGCGTGCGCGCGGACACATGTGCGCGGGCCGACCCGCGTTCCAACTCGGCAAGTGAGCGTTGCGCGCGCGTTTGATCGGCAAAAATGCCGAGCGCTTGCGTTGCCGTGCTGGTCGGCGCGGCGGAGACGACTCGTTCGAATATCGCGCGCACGGCGTGCATCTCGCGCTCGAGTGCGGCCGCGAATGTTTTAGCCGAGGCGAAGCCCAGACTCCGCGCGAGTCTCCGCAAATGTTCCGGATCGGCTGGGACGGTGTGCGTTTGTTGTTCGGCTTCGATCTGCAATCGATGTTCGGTTCGCCGGAGAAAGCGGTAAGCCCGGTCAAGATCGACAATCTCATTTTGCGGAATCAACTCCAGTTGCGCCAGCGCACGCAACGCTTTCAGCGTGCTCGGTCCCTGCAGAAAAGCGTGACGCGCTCCATGTATGAATTGAAGTGTTTGCACGACGAACTCGATCTCGCGAATACCACCGCGCCCAAGTTTTACATCGCGATCGAGATTGTCCGCGCCGACAACATCCTGTTCGATGCGGTTCTTGATATTGGCGATCTGCTCGAGCAAATCGGGCGTGGCGCTTTTGGGATAAATAAACGGCTGATGTTGCCGCAAAAAATCGTAAAGCAATTCTTCGCTGCCGCCGATGCCGCGCGCTTTGATGAGCGCGAGCCGCTCCCAGGTTTCGCCGAAGCCGCTGTAATAATATTCCATGCTGCGGAGCGAACGGGCGAGCGGACCGGCCGAGCCTTCGGGACGCAGGCGAAGATCGACCCGAAAGAGCAGCCCTTCCGCGTGAGTGCTGTTGAAGGTTTCGAGAATCTTTCCGGCGAGCCGATTAAAGAATTCGTGATACGAAAAATGCGGCGTGAGTTTTCCTTCGTCGCTGTAAAGAAAGATAAGATCGACATCGGAACTGTGGTTGAGCTCGGCGCCGCCCAGTTTTCCGAGCGCGAGAATGGCAAACTCAGCCTCGGGCGAACCGTGACGTTTTCGCAGTTCCGCGTTCCAATGTTGGAACACTCGCCGGATGCAAATCTCTGCGACCGTGGATAATTCGGCCGTTGTTTCTTCGAGCGGCGCGACGTCCGCTACTTCGCGCAAAGCGATGCGCGTCATCTCGCGATTCTTCCACAAGCGAAGCGCCTGAAAATCCTGGGCCGCATACGCGTCGCCACCGAGCGCGTACAATTCGCCCGCCATTTGCACGCGCTCGCGAGGTGACACCGACACGTCGGGCCGCGCCAACCACAATAAGATTTCCGGATGTTGCACCAATCGCGTCGCCGAAATGCTGGAGACGGCGAGGAGATGAATCAGGGCCGATTCACCGAGCGGAAAAGCTTCGATAAGATCGACAAGTGCAGGCGCGGATGCGGGCCAGGCTTTGCTCAACTCGAGCAGCGTGTTCTCTACCTGTGCCGAATTGAGGGAAGCGCGCGCTTTCTTTTTTATCCAGCGGTGCGCGTCATCCATTAAACGGAAGATGGCGCGAAAGTCAGGCGAAGACCAACCGAGCTAATCGATCGGTGCGTTCAGGATCTTCGCGCGCGCTTTCAAAAGAGCGCGGCGTTCGCCCCTCGTTAGGCTGGCAAAACCGTAATGCGAAATCTTCTCCAGCAGCGGATCGATTTCCTCGACCATCAACTCGGCGACGCTCATGTGTTCATAGCGGTCGGCCTTTTCGCGGCGTTGCCGCAAGACCCGTTGCAAAAACGAGGGGCGTCCAAATCCGAGGAGATGTGCGTAGAGCCAACCGGCCGCACCACCGCCAATGAAAGCGCTGTGCACGACGACGCCGGTGCGATCGATGCAAAGCAAAATGAGCGCGAGAACAATCGCGCCGTAGCCGAGATGCTTGGCTTTGAGATGAAGCGGAATGAACGACGTCAGTTCGAGTTCCGGCAATATGATTGCATATGCGGCGACGATAGCGATGACGCCACCGGAAGCGGCCAGCAAAACGGAATTGTTAGGCATGAGAAACAGATGGCCGAGCTCGCCGCCGATGGCTCCGGTCAGGTAGAGATAAAGAAAATGGCGCTGACCAAGAATCGTCTCGAGATCGCGCCCGAGTAAATAAAGGATCAACATATTACCGACGAAGTGCCACGGCCCATGGTGCAAAAACATGGCGGTGATAAATTGCCAGGCCCAGGCATCCGAGACGCCAGCGTGGCTGATGCCGAGATAAGCGCGGACGAAACCGGGCGAGAAGGTTTCGACGATTAATTGTGCGACGAAAGCGAAGAGGTTCAGGCCGATGAGGGTGACCAGAACCAGCCGTTGTGGCTTCGTCCAATGCTGGGTCGAAGAGGAGAATTTCCGCCCGGACAGCCGCATTTCCCGAGGGTATCGCAACTGGACGAAGATGTCGATCTTGAACTAAATCAGGCGACGATCGGCGTCAGCACGCGGAGCGTTTTCTCTTTCACTTCGAATTCGACGGGACAATTTCCAACCAACTCGCCGTCCAGTTCGATCGGCACCTCTTCTTCGCTGCTCACGCGCAGGCACGCGGTCTGGAAATACTCGACTTCAGGCAAACGAATGTCGGAGCTGAAAAAAACGTCCTGCAAATATTTGATGATCTCAAAATAGCCGAGTTGTTTGAACGCGACGACGTCGAGCAGGCCGTCGTCGATGACGGCGTGTTTAAAAAAAGGAAATGGTCCGCCGTAGCGCCGGCCATTTCCGACAAGAACAAAAGATCCTTCGATGGGCGCGTTCCCTTCCGCTTCGATATGCAGCCGCGGCGGGACGCGGGCAGCGATTTGTGCCGCGGCGATGAGATAACTGAGCGGCCCGAAATTCCGTTTTAATTTCGCGCTTGTTTCTTTGACCACCTGGGCATCGAGGCCGACGCCGGCGAGTTGGACAAAATGTTTGCCGTTCGCGCTCGGAAGATCGACAAGGCGAGAGTTATTTCCCTGAATGACCTGCCAGCACATTTCGAGATTGTGCGCGGGCAGACCGAGCTCGTTAGCGAAAACATTTACCGTTCCCATCGGCAACAAACCGAGCACGGCGGAACTGCCGGCCAATCCGTTAACGACTTCATTAATGGTGCCGTCGCCGCCAGCAGCAACGATTTTAGTGAATCCTTCGGCCGCAGCGTATCGAGCTAGTGATTCCGCTTCGCCCGGTCGCGAGGTCGCGCAAACTTGCGCGCCGTGGGCAAACGATTCCACGCGCGCGAGGGATCGCTTCGCGCGGTCGCTGTTCGCGGCCGGATTCAGAATTACAACAGTGTCACTCACAAAAAAGCGGATTGGGCTTTGCTCTTCTCGCGTCCACCGGCGTAACGTCTCGCGTGCGAAAAGTCAGTCGGTTATTGTTTGCGATTGGAGCCGGTATCGTCGCGTTGCTCATCGTGATTTTAATTGGCGCGAATCTCTATGTGCAATCTGAGGGAACACAAGCGCGGATTCAGCAGGAACTCAGCCATCGGCTCGGTGCGACATTGCGCCTTGGTCGCACCAGCGTGACCCCGTGGGGCGGTCTCAAAATTAGCGGCATCTCTATTCCCGAGGACTTGCCGGATCGTCACGGAGATTTTCTCAACGCCAAAACTTTTCGACTGCGATTGCGTTTGTTTTCTCTCTTTTCGAAGCGCCTCGTGATTCGCGAAATATCTCTGGTCGAACCAAACGTGGTCTGGGCGCAGAACGAAAAAGGAAAGTGGCAATTGCCGGGTGCGAAAAAGGAGGAGCCGCTGCCGGAGCCCGCGGAAGTTTCGCCCTCGCCCGCTGCGGAAACGCCGAGTGCTCCGGCCGTGACTCCGAGCGCGGCGCAAGATCGACAAGTGGAAGTGGCGAAAGTCGGCCATTCTTTTCAGCCGGAAATTCGCCACATCAATGTGGGGCGCGGAAATTTTCGATTTCTCGATCGATCCGGAACCGCCGTGGCAACATTCGAGGCGTTGAACTTCCGTTCGACGTTGGGTGCCGGTCGAGAATTGCGCGGACAGGCCAACGTTCAGAAGGTGTCGTTGCGCGAGCGCTTCTTTCTTTCCGATTTGAAAACGCCGGTTCTTTACGATGCGCAAAAATTGGAGCTTCCGCAGATGTCGGCGCATTCGGCCGGCGGCGATCTCAGCGGAAGCTTTGCCATGCAACCAGAGTCGCCGGATTCGCCGTTTAGTTTCAATGTGAAATTTCGCAACTTGCAGGCGGATCAACTCGTTACCGAAGCGGGTGGTCCGAGTGGAATGGTGCGCGGAATTCTGGAAGGCAGTTTCGCGGCTGAAGGAAAAACAGCGGAGGTCAATGAAATCAAAGGCGCTGGCGAAATTTTTCTGCGCGATGGGCAATTGCAGCAATACAGCCTGCTCGTTGCGCTCGGACAAATCTTGCAGATCGAAGAGCTGACGCAGCTTCATCTCGAGCAAGCGCAGGCCAAATATCACGTCACTCCGGGCCTCGTCACGGTCGATGAACTGATTTTGCGCTCACGCAATATTCGGCTATCGGCGACGGGCACGATCGGATTCAACGGCAAGCTGCGCTTGGAATCTCAGCTCGCGATCAACGACAAAGTGCGCGATCAACTTTTCAAACAGTTCCGGCAAAATTTTCAGCCGATTAGTGAGCCCGGATATTCGGCCGTTGATTTCCAAGTGAGCGGCACACTCGATCGGCCGAAGTCGAACCTGGTCGAGAAAGTCGTCGGGCGAGACCTGAAAGACCTTGGTGGCATGATTAACAGTTTGCTGGGCGGCTCGAAGTCGGAGCGCAAAAAGAAAAAATCGTCGGACGCGGCGTCGACTGAATCCGCCGCGCCTTCGCCGACATCCACGCCATGAGAGTGATCGCTGGTTCTGCCGGCGGCATTCAACTCGAGGTGCCGAAACAACGCGTCCGACCGACCATGGATCGGGTGAAGGCGGCGATTTTTTCAAGCCTGGCCGATGCCGTGATCGGTGCGCGCGTTCTCGATCTTTTCGCTGGCAGCGGCGCTCTCGGCATCGAAGCGTTGAGTCGGGGCGCCGCTTCCGTTTTATTTGTGGACGAAGATCGACAATCGATCGCGGCGATCGAAAAGAACCTAACGAAAACAAAACTTGCGGGTCGCGCCCGGCAACAGGAGGTCTTCGATTTTCTGGAGCGCGCAAGCTTTCCGGACAGATTCCACATCATCTTTGCCGATCCGCCATACGAGCAAACGAAGTCGGGCGAACGTTTCACGGAAAAGCTTTTGGCGAACGAAGGATTGTTGCGATTACTGGAATCAGGAGGCGTTTTTGTTTTGGAAAAACGGCCGAGCGAAAATGTTCCTGAAACCAAGTCGTGGGAAATCGTGCGCGGGAAGACGTACGGTGCGACCGAGGTGTTGTTTTTGCGTCCGACCCATCCTTCGTCGTGATCCGCTTCATCTACAATTTGCTTTGGCCGGTTGGGCTCCTGCTCTTTTTGCCGGGATACCTGCTCAAAATGTTTCGTCGCGGCGGATACCGCGAAAAGTTTGGACAGCGACTCGGACTTTACGATGTCGATCTTAGAAAGCGCCTAACGAACCGTCGTCCGATTTGGTTGCACGCAGTCAGTGTCGGCGAAGTCGGTATTGCCTTGAAGCTGGCTGAAACACTGCGCGCGCAGAATTTCGTTTTGACGACGACGACGACGAGCGGCTTCGCGTTCGCCAATGCCAACTCGCTTCCATCGATGGAAGTGATGTATACGCCGCTCGATTTCTGGCCGGTTATGCGGCGGGCGTTTGCGATGATTCGGCCGGAGAAGATTGTGCTGGTGGAAGCGGAAGTGTGGCCCAACCTTGTCGCCGAAGCTCAGCGTCGACGCATTCCGCTTGCGCTCGTGAACGCGCGCTTGTCCCCGCGTTCGGAACGACGGTTCCGTCAGTTTCGCTTTTTCGTTAGGCGGATGTTCCGCGCGCTCGATTTGATTTGCGTCCAAACACCGGCGGACATCGAGCGATGGACGGCGATTGGGATCGAGAAGCAGCGCATCGCCGTCACCGGAAACATTAAATACGATCCACGAGATGGAGATGTCGATCTTGCGCCGGCGTCCGAGCTTTCGCGCCGGCTTGTCCTATTCGGCGGCAGCACGCATTCCGGCGAGGAAGAAATCCTGGCGCGCATTTTCTTAAAACTGCGCCCGCATTTTCCGACGCTCTGTTTGTTTCTCGCGCCGCGTCACGTCGAGCGCGTCCGGCAGATTCGCAAACAACTTGAAGCGATGTCGCTGAGCGTGCGTTTGGCTCACGAAGAGTCTCAAATGGATTGCGTATTGCTCGATAAGACGGGTGAGTTGCCGCGTTGGTACGCGATCGCGACGGTCGCATTTATCGGCAAGAGTTTAATTGCGCGCGGCGGACAAAATCCGGTGGAGCCGATTGTCGCCGGAGCGCCGGTGATTTTTGGACCACACATGGAGAACTTCGCCGCAATGGCGGAGACGCTGTTGGCAAACAAGGGCGCGATCCAAGTGAACAATGAAGCTGAATTGGAAGAAGCTGTTCGAAAACTTTTGCAGGATGCGGAAGCGCGGCGATTACTCGTGCACAATGCCGAGCAGGTTTTGGCGCAACATCGTGGCGCCGCTGACCGCACAGCGAAGTTGATTGATTTGCTCGCGTCCCGGATCGCAACCCCAAAGGGCTAAGGTCTACGTCGCGCGGCTCCCGCCGGCTCCGTTGTCGATCTTCGTTAATGCCGCGGTGATTTGCCTTGCGCCGCCGAGGGTCAATTCCGATATTGCCCGCTCTCGACGACCCTATCGTCCAGTGGCCTAGGACACCGCCCTTTCACGGCGGTAACACGGGTTCGAATCCCGTTAGGGTCGCCACTTTGAAAATAGAGCGGGCACATAATGGCGGTTCCTGATTGTGTAAAAGGAATGGCAGAGGCCGTCGCTCTTCGATCAAGGAAAGAACGCCGTCGCATCGTCGTTTTAACTCTGACGATGCTGGTGCCGTTGTTCGTGATGGGTTTCTTTTTCTACAACGCGCGCCCGAATTCGCCGGCGGCGGCGCGGGCAAGATCGACATCGAGTGCGCTGCCATCAATCGATCATGGTCGGCTCGTCGTTATCATCATCGACAGTCTGCGACGCCAGGCAGTCGAAGAGTTAATGCCGAATCTGAAAGCGTTCGCGCAACGGAGCGACGTCACTTTTCTCGACGTGCAGACGGCGGGCGGCAACATGACATTGCCTTGCATCCAAACGCTGATGGAAGGCCGCGAGAGTCCGTACGTCAGCGGCATTCACAATTTCACCGGCGCCCGCAGCTTCAATAACAGTCTGCCCGCGGCCGCGGCGCGTGCGGGATTCGGCACGGCCGTCATCGGAGATTTCGTGGTCACGGGTTTGTATGGACCTTACGCGACCGTTTCGATCGACATCAGCACGCTGCCCGGCGGAACAGAAACAATCGCGTGCGATCTCTGCGTAATCGAAAAGGCGAAGACCGTTCTTTCCGATCAGAACATTCGCGTGATGGTCCTGCATTTGCCCGGGACGGACCACGTGGCGCACAAATACAAGCCGGGCCATCCGGAGTATGAACTGCATTATCGCGAAGTAGACGCGAAACTCCCCGAGCTTTTTCGCCTGCTCGATTTGAAAAAGGATCACCTCATCATCACCGGGGACCACGGACATAACGATGTTGGCAATCACGTCCCGCACTCGGTCGCGATTTTTGCCGGCGGTATTTATCCGCAGCTGTTCCCGGCGCTTCGCCTAACGGGCGAGCTTCAGCAAACGGACATGCTTTTTTTCATGGCTTTCCCGCTCAACTTGCCGTTACCGGTCGAATATGAGGGTCGCTATTTTGGGCTCGAAAAATCCGACGACGTAACGGCCGCTTTGCCAGAAATTCGCACGAGACTATTGACCTTCGGAGATCTCCAGAAAGAAACGTTGGCGGCTGCAGGTTTTGATGATGTCGATCTAACAACGGCCATCGCCGCACAGCGCAGACATACCGACGCGGCGGCCACCGTTGCATTTAAGAAAGCATTGCCACTGCTCATTCTTTTCTTCGTCTGGATCGTCCTCGCCTTTCATCTGAACGAAATCGCCTCCCTATCTCTTTGGCCGCTGGCCGCGCTTACGCTTGCTGCGATTGCTTTGTGGTTTTTTGTGCCGCCGATTATCGGCAGTTGTCTAGCCGTCGCCGTGGCCGCGTTCAGTTTCTCGACCGTCGCCAATCAGCGGCGTCGATTTTCATTCCTTGCTCTTCTCATTTTCGCAGCGGCGTTCACTGCTTATGTCGCTGAGAACTGGCCGCAAAAATCGATTCCACTTCAAGTCGCTCTGGCCATTAGCGGCGCGCTGCTGGCACTGGTTCGCGGAGGTGGTGTGTCCTGGCTTTTGGGATTAGGCGCAGTCTGTTTGTTTGCCTTACCGAGCGGCGTCTATCCCACGCAATTCGGATTTAATATTTTGCGCGGTTTTTTCTTCGCGTACGGCATCACTTTTATCTGGCTGATCTTCGTTCGGCGTTTCCGCCGGTTCGATCTCGCGGGACGCGATTGGGTCAGCGTTTTGGTTTTGATCGCAAGCGCCGGGCTGCTGTTGTTTCAACAATCACACGGCTGGGGTTGGCATAGTCTTTTGCTCGATTGGCTGAACTCCGCTCGCGGAAGCGTAATTATCAGCGCGCTTTTCTACGCTGCGTGCGCGAGTTACCTGATTTGGGTAGTCCGCTGCCCGCGCGTCGTTATCGCAATGTTATTGTCGATCTTGCCGCTGTATTGTTGTTGGTTTGCCGAACTTCCCATGGCAACTCTCGCGGTTACTTCCATCGTTCCAGTTTTTCTCGCGAGCGGTCTGGCGGTGACAACAGCAAGCCCGCGACTTCGTGACGATATTGTCGCCGAAGAATGTTTCGGACTTTTGCTCGTAGCCACACTGTTCATGGCCTTTTGGATATTGTTTCAGGGATTCCTCATCCAGAATGTCGATTTCGCTTTTGCCATGAAATATTTCGGCGAGAGCGCATCCGAGAAACGCCTGTTTGTTTTTCTGTATCCGTTGACTCTGCTCAAGTACGGACTGCCGCTCGCACTGATCGTCCTGGTTTACTTTGCTTTAGCACCGCCACAAAACGCGTCGCGAGTTGTCGTGGCATCGCTGATCTTTTGTAACTTCAAGCTCGCGACCTTGCTCGTGCAGATATTGGTCGGACCGCTTCATTCCCACCAAAAGCTTTACGAATTAGCGATGTCCGACTTCGCGTTCGTTTCCCAGGTCGAACTGATCCTGGCGCTCTCGTATCTCGTTTTCCTGGCGGCCTCGGCGCTCAACGCTCGACTTGCCAGCGAATCAATTCGCCGGTCTGGGCCGCAATTTTCAAATTAGGAAATTGATCTCGGAGAACAGGCAGGTCGCGCGCGAGACAAATTCCGAGCAAAGGAGGTCGCGGAGGATTTTGGCGAATCTGTGCGACGGAAAAATTGGCCAAAGGAAACTTCAGGTCGCCGTAAAACAAATAAAACTCTTCTCGTTGCAGACCATTGTTTCCTTCCATCAGGATCAATCTGCTATCCGACGACGGTTGCGCTCCCAACTCCCGCGCCATTGTTGCCTCCTGCGCAAGATCGACATGATCATGTTTTATTATCCAACGTCCCACTCCAAGTCCGGCCACCGAAAGCAGCGCCGCGATCACGACGGCGACGGTGTGAAACGGCTTTCGGCGTTCCATCATTCCGTAAACAAACAGCGCAAGGAGAACGCACAAACAAGGTATGATCGGCAAAACGTAACGGACGTTTCGGAGATTGGCGGCAATGCTGAGCGCCAGAAGCGCACCGCTGATCACGGAAACTTCGATGATTGCGCTTCGACTTTTTTTTATAGCTCCAAACGGCAGTGATGCTGCCGCCGCCAAAGCAAAAATACCACCTGGCCAGGCCGTCATTAGGCGGAGCGGAATCTCGAGGTAAATCCGCGAGGCACGTCGCTTCGCCAGATCAAGCACTTCGGCGAATCGAAAGAAATCGGCAAGGGTTAATCGAAACTGAAACATTTCAATGAGGGGCCAGGCTGCCAGCGCGAAAGCGGTCGCAATCATCGCAATCCAAAGCCAACCACTGCGCAAAATGTTTTGCCCCTCCGGCCGGAAGAGCCGGATCGCAATGATGATCAACCACAGCAGAAGGATCAGCGGAATTTTTTGCAGTGCGCCGAGCCAGCAAGTCAGCGCTACACCGAGCCACCACTTCGGTCGATTCCGCGCGAGTTGAGCACACGCGATGGCCACGGTCGTGAAGAACGTCAGACCGGAATCGAGCAGCGCGCGATAAGTTTCCCGCAGAAAAATTGGACAGGTAAGCAACAATCCGATGCTCAGCGGAATCAGCCACGGCCGTGTTGGATCGACAACGTACATCAGCCATCCGACTGCTATCGCCGTGAGTGCGCCGTAGATGAGGGGCCAAATTCGGACCGCCAGCTCGCGATTTTGCATTCGAGGCAGAGTCAGAGTCGTTAGCCAATATTGCAGGGGCGGTTTGAGCCCGATCACTTCGAAATTGTTGCGCACCGCCCACGGACCGCAGAGCAGCATCTCGCGCGAGCGTTCCGCGGTGAAGAATTCGTCGCCGGTATTTAACAAACCGGTCGCGCTTTGCGTCCCCAACCAACTGAAAACAATCACGATCATCAATCCTGCGATGACAATCGGGCACAGGAAGCTGGCGTTGCCTTGGCCGCCAGGATCATTCATCTTTACATGATGAAACGGCCTTATGTTTCGGCCAAGAACGAAACCGTGCGCATGTTCGAGAGCGATTTCCTCGAATTTTTTTCGCACGCCTACCCGATTATTCCACTGGCGCTTTACTCACCCGCCGTCGTTTACATGATCTACGTTTCTTTCGCGCAAAGGAACATGTCGATCTTAGCAGTCGCCAGTTGCTTTCTCCTTGGTCTCTTCAGTTGGACGTTGCTGGAATACATCATTCACCGCTGGTGTTTTCATTACCAGCCAAAGACGCGCTGGGGACGCCAACTTCATTTCATCGTCCACGGCGTGCATCATGATTATCCGAACGACGCTTCGCGCTTAGTCATGCCGCCGAGCGTCAGCCTTCCGTTGATGATTCTGTTTTACTTCGCCTTTGTTTTAATCTTTGGCCGGTTCGCCGCCGCCATTTGGGCCGGTCTTATCAGCGGATATCTCGGCTACGACATGATCCACTACGCCACGCATCATTTTGCGATGAAGAACGGGCTGGGTGCGTGGCTGAAGCAATATCATTTGCGGCATCACTACCAGGATGACCATGCTGGTTACGGCGTCAGTTCACCGCTTTGGGATTACGTCTTTCGCACCACGCGAAAATCGGCGCGCGATTAAATTCTTGTCCGCAACGCGGCACCCGCTTAAAATAGCTGCCCCGATATGGAAGCCGGACCACAACCGGCTTTTGCCATAAGGAATGAACGACGATCCTGCAAAACTTAGCCTGAGTAATTTTCTCGCCGGAGAAACCGGCGACCCGCTGCAGGCTCCCCCCAGTTTCACCAAATGGATGCACGTCGGCGCGTGGGCCGTTAAACTTTACGAGCCGGAACTTCTCGCTACGGCCGACGCTCGCACGACGATCAATTACGAGGGCGAACCGCGCTCCGTCATTAATCTTTGCTCCTATAATTACCTCGGGCTGGCCAATCATCCCGACGTCATCGCCGCTGCGCACCAAGCGCTCAAGACTCACGGCCTCGGAGCCTGCGGTTCGCCCATGCTTTCCGGCATGACCGATTTGCATCGTCAGCTTGAGCGACGCGTGGCTGAGTTTCTCGGACGCGAAGACGCCATGCTCTTTAATAGCGGCTTCGGCGGTGCGCTCGGCACCATCTCCGGCCTCATGCGCAAGACCGATGTTGCCATTCTCGATAACCGTTCGCATTTAAGTCTGCGCGATGGCGCGGTCCTCTCCCGTTGTCGCAGCGAAAAATTTGAACACAACGACCCCGCTTCACTCGATGCCGCCTTGAAACGGCAACAAGGCCGCCGGCGCCTCGTTATCGTCGAAGGAATTTATTCCATGGACGGCGACTTCGGGAACTTGAAGGAACTCATCGACGTGGCCGAATCGCACGGCGCGAAAATGTTCATCGACGAAGCGCATTCCATTCTCGGATGCGGAGAGCATGGTCGCGGCGCGGCGGAGCATTTCGGCGTCGAGAAACATTTCCCGCTGGTTTACGGCACGTTTTCAAAAGCGTTCGGCGCGCTTGGTGGATTTGTCGCCGGGCCGAAGGAAACTTTGCAGTATCTCCGTTTCTACGCGCATCCGTATGTTTACTCGTGCGCGTTGCCGCCGGTCGTCGTCGCGGCCATTTTGAAAGCGCTCGAAATCGGAACGAGCCAGCCGCAATTGCGCCAGCGGCTTTGGGAAAACGCCGATTACTTCCACGCGCAACTTCGGCGTCTCGGCATCGACACCGGAAGATCGACAACCTACATCATGCCGCTCGTCATCGGCGACCGCGAACGCATGTACCGACTCGGCCACGAACTGCGCGCCAAAGGTCTCTGGGTCGCGCCGGTCGATTACCCGGCCGTGCCTAACGACCGCATCTGTTTCCGCGCCTGCGTGACCGCGAATCACACCCGGGCCGATTTGGATGAAGCGCTGAATATTCTCGAAGACACGCTCGTGCCGGCAGCGTTACAGAACGCCTGACGTGCGCGCGACCCTGGCCGAAAAGATCGAGCAGCGCGAACAGCCCCGCGCCAGCATCGAATCGACCTACAAAGCGCGAGATGCTGAGGGGATTGTCGATCTTTATTTTTATCGCAAGATCGGTTTTCGCCTCGCCCAAGTTGGCGCGCGGCTCCACCTGACGCCCTCGGCTGTGACGCTCATCGGCGGCGTCTTCGGAATTCTGGCCGGCCATCTCTATTTTTATCGCGCCCTGCTTACCAATCTCGTCGGCATGCTCATGCACGTATTCGCCAACGCCCTCGATAACGCTGACGGTCAGCTTGCCCGCCTAACTAATCAGAAAAGCCGTTATGGCCGCATCTTCGACAGCTTTGTCGACCACATCATCTGGCTCGGCATTTATATTCATTTAGCTCTGCGCTGTCGCAGCGACGGTGCGCCGCCAACCATTTGGCTTTTAATGATTGCCGCCATAGCCAGTCACGCCGTGCAAGCCGCCATGGCCGATCACTGTCGAAATGCTTTTCTCTATTTCGCTGAAGGTCAGATCGATTTCGATTCAGCTGCCATCGCCCTTAACGAATATCGAAAACGCACGTGGCGCGGCGAACCCTGGCAGAAATTTCTCTACGCGCTTTATCTTAACGCGACGCGGGAGCAGGAGATGCTCGCCCCGAACACAAGACGGCTGCGGGAGGTCGCGGACGCGTCGGGTGGTGACCAAATTGATTTGCCGATGCGTTATCGCTCGCTCGTTCGTCCGACATTCAAATGGTGGGGATTGTTGATGACGAACACGCGGATGTTGCTTCTTTTTCTTTTGCTCATCGTTAGGCAACCAATCTGGTTTTTTTGGATGGAACTGACAGCGTTTAACCTGTTGTTCATCATCCTGGCCCGCCGACAAGAACGGATTTCACGTTCCCTTGTCGATCTTGTGGCGCATTCACGTGAATCGAATTGAAGTTTCGCGGGTCGACTCCGCGAAGGAGCGCGACGCGTTCATCAAATTTCCGTGGCGAATTTATAAGGACGATCCGGCGTGGGTGCCGCCGCTCATTATCGAACGCAGATCGTTTCTCGACCGCAAACGTCATCCTTTTTACGAACACGGCGACGCGGCGCTGTTTCTTGCCCGACGTGATGGAGAAATCGTTGGACGCATCATGGCCAGCGACGATCCGAATTTCAACGCGGCCCATCAATCAAACATTGGTTGCTTCGGCTTGTTCGACTGCATTGACGATGTCGATGTTGCAACGGCGTTATTCGCATCGGCGGAAGATTGGTTGCGCCAAAAAGGCCGGAGCGAAATCATGGGCCCGATTGATTACTCCACGAATTACGTCTGCGGATTATTGATCGACGGATTCGAACATCCGCCCACGCTGCTGACGGCGCATAACCCGCCCTACTATCAGCGATTGATCGACGCGTGCGGGTTCGTGAAAGAAAAAGATTGGCTTGCCTGGTCGTTTGCGGTTGTGGAGGGGCCGATGCAGCGACTGGCGAGGATGGCAAAAGCGCGCGGCAACAAAGTCAACGCCGTGATCAAGCCGATCGATTTGAAAAAATTGAAAGAGGAAAGCCGGCGATTGCGCGCGGTGTTTAATCAGGCGTGGCGAAACAATTGGGGCTTCGTCCCGTTCACCGAAGCCGAAGCCGAACACATGGCGAACGAGATGAAGCCGATCATCGACCCGAGGATGACATTCATCGCCAAGATCGACAACGAGCCGGTCGGTTTCGTTATTTGCGTTCCGGACATCAATGTCGCCTTGCGCAAAATCAATGGCCGGCTTCTACCCTTCGGCTTATTCAAACTTCTCTATTACAAGCGAAAGATTAAAACGGTGCGCGTGGTCGCTCTCGGCATCGTCGAAAAACATCGGCGCGCCGGCATCGCCGAAAGACTCGTGTTGCAAGAGATGGAGGAATGGATCAGGCGCGGCTTCACCGGCGAACTCAGCATGACTTTGGAAGACAACGTGCTGATCAATCGCTTTCTCGCAGTGATCGGCGCGAAGGTTTACAAAAGGTACCGGATTTTCAAGAAGGCGCTGACCTCGTGAGCAAACCGCAGGATGGAATCGTCTCGCGATTTCTGAATCGGCCAATCTCTCGCGTCGTCACCGGCGTCTTGCTCAAGTTCCCGATTTCTCCCAACGCATGGACGATGTCGATCTTGGCGCTGCCTGCGCTCGCCAGCGTGTTTCTCGTGCGCGGCACTTACGAGAGCATTGTCATCGGTGCGGCGCTTTTTCAGATTTACAGCATCCTCGATGGATGCGACGGCGAGATCGCGCGGGCCAAAAATTTGGAATCAAAGTTCGGCGCGCAACTGGATTATTTGTGCGATGTGATCGCCAGTCTTCTCTTCGTCGTCGCGCTCGGTGTCGGGCTTCATCGGCTGCGGGAGGGAATTGCGTGTGCGGTGTTGATCTCGGCTAACGAGTTTACTTTGGCGCTCGCAAATAAATCGCCGGCGACTTCCGGTGAATTGGACGAGACCCTTTACCCGCGTCATCGAAGCATGGTTGCGCAGTCTGGTCTCCATTACCTCGGCGAAAAATCCATTTCCTGGATTTTTCAGCTAACGAAACGCGACGTCGCGATGTTAGTTTTTCTTTTACTCGCGCTCGCCGGACAAGCCGTGTGGATTTTGCATCTCTGGCTCGCGGTCGCGGCGATCAGTTCAATCCTTGCCGCGATTGCCTTCGCGCGTTCGTAAATGTTTCTCGGCCGCCGCGAGCATCTCCGGCGTATCCACGTCCTGCCACCATGCGTCCCCGATGTCGATCTTGCGCAGCCTGCCGTCGGCAGCGGCGAGTCTCGCACCATCGGCCAGGCTGCAATCGCCATCTCGTTTTGCTGCTTCGAGATAATCAAATAACGTCGGCGAACAAATAAACATCCCGGTGTCGACGGCATCGTAGTTAGGCAAATCTTTTCCAATAGCGATAACGCGATCGCCGCGCGTTTCGACCTTCATCGCGTCGGCCATGTCGAAAATTGTCTCCAGCTTGCAATCAACGGCGAGATTGATTTCGTCGAGAGCTGAATCGCGCAACACAAGATCGACAATCGACGAGTCGAACAGATGATCCGCCATCGTTAACAAAAACGGAGCGCGGAGCTTTTCCCTAGCCGACAGAACCGAAATGCCATTTTGTTTTTGCCAATCAGGATTCTCGATGAATTGAACATCAAGTCCGCGGGGCGCGAAGTGTTTCACTTGCGGAATCAGTAGTTCGCTTTCAAATCCGACGACCGCCAAAACAGTTTTGATTCTCGCGCTCGCGAGCATTTCCAGCGTGTAGGAGATAAGCGGCCGGCCGAGAAGAGGAGTCAGCGGCTTGGCGATTTTGTTTTCACCGACACGCAATCGCGATCCTGTGCCCGCCATCAATACGAGCGCTTCCGAAACCGCGCTCATATTCCGTAATATTTTTTCAAACCCCAGATGCGGACGTGTTGAGGAAGGAAACGAAAAATCAGCGGCGCGATTTTCGCTTGAAAGGTGCTGCCGACCGTTAGGCGCGACGGCGGACTTATCTGCCCGATTAATTTCACAACTTGTCGCGCGACCAAATCCGCGTTCGGCGCATGTTTCATGTTACGATCGACGGCCTGCCACGCCTTCGTTAGGCTTTGTTCGTAGCGCGAGTCAGTTTCGTTTTTCCTGATGGCGTCGTTAAACGATGTGCGAATGTCGCCTGGTTGAAGATCGACAATGTGAATGTCGGAGCCTTCCAACTCGAGTTGGATCGACATGGTGAAAGCGGCGAGCGCGGCCTTCGCCGAGTTGTAGGCCGACATAAACGGCACTGGCAATCGCGACGCGAGCGAGCTCACATTAATAATGAGTCCCTGGCCACGACCGCGCATGGCGCGCAACGCCAACCGCATGAGTTCCACTTGCGCGAAGAAAAGAATTTGAAATTGGTCGCGTAGCGCATCCGCCGAAATATTTTCGGCCGCGCCGAAATCTCCACTGCCGGCATTGTTAATCAGAACATCGAGATGACCGGCTTCGGCGAGCGCTTGTGCGAAAGCGCGTGCAACCGACTCCGGCTGCGACAAATCGAGCTCGACCGGATGAAATCGCGGCATCTGCGGAAGACGAACGAGATTTCGCGACGTCCCCCAAACTTCATGTCCGGCCTGCACAAGCAAAGTCGCAGTCGCGCGGCCGATGCCCGAGCTAGCGCCGGTGATGAAAATCTTTTTCAACTTAGCTCCAGCCAAACGCGGACGCGCTTTGCCCGCGCGGATGCACGTTCACAATGCGGCCATCTTTCATTTCGTGAATCCAATCGCACGCTTCAGCGATCGCCGGATTGTGCGTGACGAGAAAGAGCGCCTTGTTTCCTTCGTGCACGAGACGCTGGAGTAATTCGAAAGCGCGCAGAGAATTTTTCGTGTCGAGATTTCCAGTCGGCTCATCCGCTAGAATTACGCGCGGATCATTTGCCAGCGAACGCGCAATGGCGACGCGCTGCTGTTCGCCGCCGGAGAGATGGCGACTCGGCCGCTGCAACTTGTCCCCCAACCCGACCGCATCCAGCAATGCAGCGGCGCGCTCCTGCATTGCTTCGAGCGAGAGCCGGCCTAACCGGCGCATCGGGATCATGACGTTTTCCTGCGCGGTGAAATCCTCCATCAAAAAATGGAATTGAAAGATGAAGCCGATGAATTCGTTGCGGCGGCGCGACAACTCTGGATCGGCTAGGCTCGATGCCGGCTCGGATTCGATTTCGATAAAGCCGCTGTCCGGTTGATCGAGCAACCCGAGAATATAGAGCAGCGTGCTTTTGCCGCAGCCGGACGGACCGACGACCGCATGCACACTCGCCGGCTCGAGATCGAGCGAGACGCCGCGCAAGGCGTGCACACGCGATTCGTCTTCGCCGAGATAACGCTCGACGTCGCGGCAACGCAGAAAAACTTCCGGTGTCATACACTTGATCCGCGCAGCGTGGCGACCGGTGGTAACATGGCGGCGCGTTTCGCTGGAACATAGCTGGCGACGAATACCGCGATGAGCGCGAGGACGGTTGCCCAAAAATAGTGCACCCAATTCCACGTCACTAAAAAATGGTTGGCGTAAAGCAGGCCGCGCACGTGAATGGGAATTCGTGATACGCCCCACGTTAATAACGCGCCGCCGAGACAACCGAAAATAGATCCGAGCGCGGCGATGAGCGCGCCCTGCCAGAGAAAAATCGCCGAGATGTCGATCTTGCGATAACCCATCGAGCGCAGAATCGCGATCTCCTTCACTTTCGCCAGCACCGACATGGTGAGCACGTTGAAAATCCCGAAGCCGGCGAGAAGGATGATGAGCGAAACGGTGATCGCGGCCGAGAGTCGCAGCGTGAGAAACAATTGCAGATTCGCTTCCTCGCGTTCCTGCCAGCTGGTTGAATCATGTTGGAAAAGAGTTTCGAAATGTTGGGCCAACGCCGGCGCGCGATCCGGATCGCGCAATTTATAAATGATCATCGAAGCCGTGTAGGGCTTTTTCAAAAGCGTCTGCGCGATCCGAGCGTGAGAGTAAATGCGCGTCGAATCGATCGCGCCGACACCACTGCGTGCGATCGCCGCCACGAGGAAGCGCCGATATTGCCCACCGGGGGAAAGCAGCTGCACGGCATCGCCGACGCTGACATCGAGCGTTTCGGATAATCTCGAGCCGACGATGACTGAGTTCGGTTTGTTTCTGAAGTCATCAAGATTTCCATCGATCAATTGATTTGCGAGATCGGTCGTCTGCATGTGCAACGCCGGGTCGATGCCGAAAAGATCGACAGTCGCATCCACGAAACCGGCGCGCGCGCTGAGGGTGCCGCGCAGCACGGGCGAACACGAGACCACATTCGAAAATTGGCGGCTCACGCGCATGATCTCGCGGGCATTGGTGATGCCTTCGAAATATTGGCGATGCGTAATTTTCGTCTTCGTCGTCTTCGCTGGGACAATTAACCCGGTCTGGCGCGGCTCGAAGCGCGAGCGCAAAACCAGAGCGCCATTACTCGCCAATGTGGAATCGATAAAGTATTTCGCGAACCCCTGTGTCTGCGCCTGTGTGCAAATGAAAAACGCCACGCCGAAAACGACGCCGCTCAAGCTGAGCAGTAGTGCGCGTTTACGGTGCGTGAGAAAACGCATCGCGATGTAAAGCGGCGGCGTCATTTTCGCCTTTCGCGCAAGCTCTTCGATTGCGGGAACTTCAAGGGTTGGAACTATTGCACGGTTCGCCCGGGTTCGTCCAAGAATTGCAGATATTTCCCGTTACTGGCTATCGGCGATTCGGCGCAAACTGCCGGGATACTCATATATGAATACCTTGCGCCCCGGGAATCGTTCCAGAAGTCCGTGTGTCTCCGGCTGGTCGCACAAAGCAAAGTACAAGTTGCCGGCCGACGAGAGCGCAGGCGGATTCCGAGTCAGGTCGCCTACGTTCGCATGGTAAGTTCCGGTTTTGAGCAAAAAAATCTTCTCGCCATTTTCTGCTTCTCGCGCTGTCCGCTCAAGGTCTCGCTGCCAGTAACTCATGAACCCCTGTCTGGTCGCGAAGGATAAGCTGCCGACGATTTGGAAAACGATAGCAGCCTTCCATAAACCAAGGAGAACAGGTGAACCATCTTTGCAAATCCATCGGTAAAGATCGACAACCGCCAGGATCAAGAATGGAAAGTAAGTTAACAGATAACGCGGACCGGGACCGCCTGCAGCGGCGGGATAGAAGAAGTAAATCCCAATGTTCATCAAAAATAATGCTACGTACATCCTGGCCTCGGGCGAAGGTTGGTAACGTTTCCAAAGCGCGACTAACAGGATGGCGGGCGGAAAAACCCAAAGAAGATTTAATAGCCGCACACCGGTTACCAGGATCCCCGTCCATGAGACCAGGAGACGATCATGCATGCTCGCCGAATGGTTCAGTGTGCTAGGCGTCTGGAGTGGATCGCCGAGGAGGAAAAAATTGTAGAGCAGGTTGCCGCTGGCCAGAAACGCAAACCCGCCAGCGAAGAACGTCAGTTCGGAAAATCTCTTGCGTCGCAACAGGCTGACGCCGATCCAAGCGGCCAGAGGGACCCAATCGATGTAACGGATCATGGACGAATAGCCGAGAAGAGCGCCGGCGCTGAAAAGCAGAAATCGCGAACGCCCAGAACGCTGCTGTGCGGCGTCGTAGGTTACAAAGGCGGCAAACACGCAGAGCGCGGTCGCGATATGAGAACGAAGCGAGGCCGCGTAATAACAAAAGAAAAGAGAAAGTGTTAGCAAAAGCCCAGCGACTTTCACCAACTTCGCATCCAGTTGCTGCTCCACATGTCGCAAAATAAGAAATCCGAGAACGGCTCCGAGTAGCGGATCGATTAGCCACGGGACTCCAAACAGCGCACCGACCGCCAGCAGAGCGGGCCAGCCCGGAGGATATTTGGAAAACCGGTGTCCCTGATAGTCTTTGAGGCAAT
Organism: Chthoniobacterales bacterium; assembly: GCA_038229295.1. Classification (GTDB taxonomy): domain Bacteria; phylum Verrucomicrobiota; class Verrucomicrobiia; order Chthoniobacterales; family UBA10450; genus JAJPGZ01. The sequence continues at coordinate 82,974 of JBBROO010000004.1, forward strand.
TCGTCGCGACGCAGTCGTGTAGCGGGCTCGTTAGGCGGTAAAGAGGGTCTTCGGCGTAAATTTTTCCGGATGCGAAGAGCTTCGCTTGATAGAGGTAAGAGTAATCGTCCCCGGATGGAGGGAAACGCTGGAGCAACGCAGTGCAAATAAGCAACGCCTCGATCAACAAGACGACGCAGAACTGCAATTTTCGGTTCGACGCCATGATTCTATCTGGAGCGCTACGTGAGAGCGGAAGATTTCCGATTTGTCTTAGCGCGAGGAAAGCGGCGGCGTCACTTTGGTTTCGCGCTTTGGGCGACGTGAATCTTGCGCTGCCGCGCCGGATGACCGGGACGCAATCGGTCCTGGTCGGCGACCACAACATGCGCGCCCTCCGGAATTCCGCTCACCGCCTCCGTAAAATCGAGTGTGCGAAAACCAGTCCTGACCGTGCGCGATTCCACGATGCCGTGTTCGATGACCAGCGCTTGATCGACAAGCAGAGCGCGCGTCGGCACGAGCAAAACATTTTCGTGCGTGCCGGTGACGATATTCATCTCGCCGGTCATCCCCGACATCAAATTGTCCGGCGGTTTCTCTAACTGCAGCACAATCGTGTAACGCTGCGTTTCAGGATCGGCCGCCGGCTGCACGGAAGAAACACTGGCCGCGAATTGTTGCGTGCGATACGCGTACAACCGCACCGCCGCTTTCATTCCCGGTTTCACTTCGCCCACATCTTCTTCGTTCACTTCGCCGCGGACGTAATTCTTTAGCGACGAAACCGTGAAGAGTTCGTTGCCTTCGCCGACCAGCTCGCCGTCGATCGTTTTGATTTCAGTCAACAATCCATCGATCGGCGCGCGGATTTCCGAGTTCTTCATTTGCGCCTCGAGTTTTTTGCAAGTGTCCTCAAGCATTCCCAAATTGCGATCGCGCTCGATCCGTTCCGTTTCAACCGTTCCGCGCAAACGGTTCGCTTCGCTTTTCGCTTTTTCGTATTCGACCGCCGGCACGTTGCTCAAGGCCGCCAGTTTTTCCAGACGTTGCACATTGTCCTCTGCCGTCTTGAGCAATTCCGATGACGGCAACGGGACCGCCGCGCGCTCGGTTGCCGCTTTTAAATCGGCGCGCGCTTGTTTCAATTGTCGCGCCGTGGTTTCATCCGCGATAGTGGCCAGCGGTTGGCCTTTCTCGACCGACTTACCGATTGCGCCACGTCCCGCCGAAAACGCATCGGCCAAACGAATGAACCCTGCGTTTTGCGCGCGAACATGAACGACGAATGCCGGCTCGATTCGCACCGTGCCGTAAACGGCCGAGTAAGCCGTGCCGCGATGCACGACCGCGACTTCAGCGACAGGGAGAAGCAGGTACCAGACGAGCGCGGCTACCGCGACGATCGGCACCAAACCCCAAAGCAAGCTCTTCGATTGCGGCAACTTCAAGGGTGGAAACTATGGCATGTTTCGCCCGGATTCGTCCAAGAATTGCAGATATTTTCCGGTCGCACGGTCCCACTCCGCAAGATCGACATGTTGCTTGTAAGCGAGACTGAGCAGACCCGTCCGCACTTCGAGCAAATCATTTTGCGCGAGACGATTTTCCAACTGCGATGCCACGCCGCCGGCAAAATTTTCCTGCATCGCAGCCGCGTTTTGTTCCGCGGCCGAAGAAGCAGTCAATAACGCCTTCTGTTTCACCGCCACCGCATCGAGATCATTTTGAATTCGGGCGAGATCGCGCGTGACATCGCGTTCCATCTTTTGCAGCAACAGCTCGTTGATCTCGCGCGCCGCCCGTTGCCTGGCCACGGCGCCGCCGACTTTTCCGTTATCGACCACGCGCCACGTGTAAGCACCGCCGGCGCGAACTTCCGATGAAATAATATCGTCCGAGCGCCGCGGCGAACCTTCGCTCTGCGTCCGCCGCACACCCGACACGGGAATGTATTCGCCGCTGATCGTCGCGTTGACGGCCGGATAATATGCCGCCTCGATGATGCGTTGATCTTCTTTGGCCGCGCGCACAAGCAACCTCGCCAATTTCAAATCCGGCCGATTCTGCCGCGCCATTTCCGCGGCGCGCGCAAGATCGACATCTACATCGGCGTAACGTAAATCGCCTTCTGGCGCCGGTAGCGTGGCGTATTGCCCGAAATCTTTTCCGATCGCTTCACTCAATTTCAAAATCGCGCCTTCGTACGCGCGCTGTGCCGCGTCGATGCGCGGGTCGAGCTCGCGCATCTGCACCTCAGCCGCGACGAATCCCGCGCGATCCGTTAGGCCAGATTCGTGGCGACTCTTTTGACTCTCCGCATTTTGGGCCAGACGTCGGCGTTGCGTTTCGCGTAAACTTTTCACCTCGCGATTGTAAATCGCCGTGTAAAAAGCGACGCGCGCCGTTTGCAGTTGCTGCGTCACCGCGACATTCAATTGCTGTTCTGCGATCAACACTTCGACATCGCCGCGTCGCCACGCCGCCGGCACCGCCATGTTGAAAAATGGCTGGGTGAATTCACCGTGACCGAAGCCGAAGAGTTGCACTGGCTTTTGTCCAACGCGGTGGCCTCCCTGCAAACCGCCGAGACCGCCGATGCTGGCATCGGGCAACGCCACGGAGTGAAAAACTAAACGCCGTCCGGCCGCCGCTTCCAAGTTCGCCTTGGCTTTTAAGATTTCCGGATTGTTCTCTACTGTTTTCTGCATGAGCGCGTCGAGCGTGCTCGCGGACAACGCGCTTCCGCTGCAAAACAGCGCCAACGCTATAAGTGGCCGTTTCATCGTTGACTCAGCTTCTTTGGTGGCCGCGCAAGATCGACAACGTCATTTTCTTTTTTAGCCGCGGCGTTGCGGGCGGCCTTTGGCCGAAACTCCAGCGCTTCCGGCGAAACCGCGCAGGCACGCGCTAATTTCGCGAGCGCGACGTTGTGTTGATAGATCGCACCGAGGCGCGTCGTGCGTGTTCGCGTCACATCCGTCGCCGCCTGCAAAGTGTCGAGTTGCGTTCCCAAACCTGCTCCCAGATTTGCCTTCGCGATTTCCAATGATTCGTCCGCCGTCTGCACGTTCTTGGTTTCCGATGCGAGGATGTGGTCGGCTTGTTGGATATCCAAAAATGCGCTGCGTACTTCGGAGGCGACAGAGAGCCGCGTCGATCGCAACGTTTGCACAGCCGCTTCCCGCCGGGCGTGTGTCGCTTGCAGCCGGCCTTTGGTCGCGAATCCGTCGAAAATATGCCAGCGCGCATTTAATCCGACGACGTAGCCATGATTGAACTCGCGACCGATGAGCGGGTCGCGCTCGTTGTAAAGTTCGTAACCGGAAAATGCTTCCACTTGCGGCCGCAGCGCGCTTCGGTCCAAATCTGCTTGTCGATCTTCGATCTCGACTTCCTTTGCGCGCGCTTTGATCTCCGGTCGCTCGGCGTCGGCGCGCGCGAGACACTCGTTTAGATCGGGATGGCGTGGCCGATATTGCAATTGCCCCGCCACTTCGAATGCGACCGTGTTTGCATTTGAATGCGAAGCGATCCCGAAGAGTTCGGCCAGTCGCAGATAAGAATTCTTCAGCTGCGTTTGCGAATCGATGAGCTCGGGTTGTTCGTTAGCCAACGCGACTTCCGCGCGCCGCACATTCAATTGCCCGACGATTCCCGCGCCCAGCCGTTCCTGTTGCGTTTTAACTTCTTCCTGCAGGACGCCGACCGATTGTTCGCGCACGCGAATCTTGGCGCGATTCAAAAGCAATTCGTTAAACGCCGTGCGAACATCCATCTCGACTCGGTTCGTGATCGCTTCAAGTTCCAGCTCCTGCACTTCCAGATTGAGCCGAGCGATCGCCATCTGGTTGGTCACAGCGCCGCCGGTGTAAAGATTTTGCACGACCCGAAGAGAGGCATTGTAATCTTCGTTGCGCAGCCGCGAGTCGGTTTGGTGTTCGCGCTCGCGCAATAGACCCGTCGACACCACCGCTGGCAGCAGGCCCGAACGCGCTTCGGTCAAACCGCCCCGCGCTGCTTCGATCTTTTTGCGCGCGATCACAATCTCGGGATTTTGCTCACGAGCTACGGCAACCGCTTGATCGACATCGTAAGCCGGAGGCGTCGCCGGCCAAACCGGCGCGGAGATCCAACTGATCCCCAAAATGAGTGCTAACAGGCGCGTCCGCATTTCGTCTATCTCTTAAGGCGCGCTCGTTTTTTCAATGAAAATCCCTGGCTGGAACACTTGCACCGAGTCAAAATTAAGCTACATCTTCGCGCAGTTGCTGGCTAGTCGCCAGGAGGACGGTGTAATCCCGGCGGTGGGCAAAACAGTCTAACTTGCATCTTGCCCGCCCCAGCCCCGCCCAGATAGCTTACTCACTTTACGCATGAACAAGATTCGAATTGCCATCGTCGGCGTCGGCAACTGCGCCAGTTCCCTCGTCCAAGGGATCAATTTTTATAGAGGATCCAATAACGGGGCGGGCGATGTCGGTTTGATGCATCGTCGCATCGGCGCCTACGAGCCGCACGATATTGAGGTCGTCGCTGCCTTCGATATCGACCGTCGAAAGGTCGGCCTCGACGTTAGCGAAGCGATCTTTTCCCCGCCCAACTGCACGAAGATTTTCTGCGGAAAGATTAATCGTTCCGGCACCATCGTGAAAATGGGCTGCGTGTTTGACGGCTACGCCCCGCACATGGCGGATCACGACCCGCTGCGGACATTCCTTCCGCTCGAAAAAGAATCTTCGCGCGAGCAGATCATCAGCGAGCTGCGCGACTCTGCGGCCGAGATTATGGTAAATTATCTACCCGTCGGCTCCGAAGAGGCGACGCGTTTCTACGCCGGCTGCGCACTTGAAGCCGGGGTTGGTTTTGTAAACAACATTCCAGTCTTTATCGCGAGCGATCCCGCTTGGGCGAAACGATTCTCCGATAAAAATCTGCCGATTATTGGTGACGATATTAAAGCGCAGCTCGGCGCCACCGTCCTGCATCGCACGATTGTCGATCTTTTCCGGAAGCGCGGCGTCAAAGTTGAGCGGACCTATCAGCTCAACACCGGCGGCAATACGGATTTTCTGAACATGCTCAGCCGCACCCGACTCGCTTCGAAAAAGACCTCCAAGACCGAGGCCGTCCAATCCGTCATCGGAACCCGCCTCGCCGACGAAAACATTCACATCGGCCCGAGCGACTATGTTCCGTGGCAGCGCGACAATAAAATTTGTTTCATCCGCGTCGAAGGCCGCCTCTTCGGCGACGTGCCGATGGAGATCGACCTGAAACTTTCCGTCGAAGATTCACCTAATTCCGCCGGCGTGGCCATCGATGCCATCCGCTGCTGTAAACTGGCGCTTGATCGCGGGATTGGCGGTGTTCTCCATTCCGCTTCCGCGTTTTTCAACAAACATCCGCCCGTGCAAATGACGGATGACGAAGCGTATCGCTGCGTCGAGCAGTTCATTCGCGGCGAACGCGAGAACTAGTCGTTATCCCGACGAATTTCGTCTTCGAGCTGCGCGGGCGGAAGTTGCTCGAGCCTGTTCCACTCGGTTTGCAATTCATCCGCCGGATAAAGCAGCAAACGGCCAAGCGCAGTAGAGAACAGGCCTGCCTCCACTTCGCATTGTGTGATCTCACGGGCGACTTTCCAGTAGGCCGTCAATTGCGGAAGGTAGCGACAGCGAAAACTCTCCACATCACTCGGCGAGATCTTGTTCGTTTTCCAATCGATCAGAAGACATCGGCCAGCCTTGCGATCGATCATCAGAAAATCGATCAAACCCTCCAGGACGCTGCGATCGTTTCTGCGCCAGGAGAAAGGCACCTCGCGATGGAAGAGCGTTTCGGCATTCGCCAGAAACTCAGCGACCGTTGCATCGCTGAACAAATTTTTACGCACGGCGCTCCAATCTTTCGTGGCTGATTTCGGATCAGGAGAAATAGACAATCGTTTCTCGAATAACTTTTGCGCAGAATCGATCCCGCCTCTCCAATCGAGGCTTTCGAAAAGATTGTGCCACCAGCGACCGTAGAGCGTGGCCAGATTGTCGGGCCGCGATTGTGTTCGCACCGCGGTCGGAATTTCGGAATCGAGCGCGCTCGGCGTAAGCTTGCGCACGAATTGTGAGGCGCGTTTTACCGCGCGCTTCAACTCCCCCGAAGTTAAGATGTCGATCTTCGCTTCGTGTTTTTCCGCCGCCGCCGTCGCCGCCGGTTCAACATCGTCAATCTCTTCGGTCTTGGCGGAGAGCTGGTCGAATTCGCCCGCGTAAGAATCCGCGTTGCGAATCAGTCGCCGCAGTTGCGCCGTCTTCGGCAATTTGCCTTCCGCGTTGGAGAAAATTTCCTGATCGAGCACAACGACAAGCGAGTGGCGCGCGCGCGTCGTGGCGACATAAAGGAGTCGCTCGAGTTCCTGTTGCTGCGCGCGCTCGATGGCGTCTTTTAATTCCTTCGATTTATCCTGGTTGCTTAACGCGATCACGAGTTCGCCGTCCATCGGCGATTTCACGAAATGCGGATAGCGCGGCGAGTACGGCCGCAATTCGCGCGCGAGATACGGGACGATCACCGCCTGCCACTCCGAACCTTTCGCCTTGTGCGAAGTGATGAGCTGGATCGCGTTGTCATCGGCGGCAAAACGAACGGCACGCGGTGTCGTGAAATCGTCGCGCAAGTGTTCCGCGAATTTCGCCAGAATCATTCCCCGCGCCTCGGCGTCGGCCGCTTGCGCGAGCAAGACATCCAGCTCACGCGCGAGATCGCCAAACTCCGTCGCCGGCAAGAGCAACAATCGTTCGCGCAGTTGCGTAAGATCGACAATCAACGCAACGGCGTCGAACAAGGCCAGACCTTCCGTCCGCTGGCGGATTTCCGCCAGGTCGTGCAGATGCGATGAAATTCTTCCGGCTGCCGGTAAAACTTCATCGATCCGAAATCTCGCTTTTTGCGCTTCAGGAAAAACGGCGAGGTCGTGATCCGAAACACCGAAAATTTCGCGGAGCACGCCGATGATTTCGTATGCATTAAGCGGATCGGTCATGATCGTCAGCAGCGCGGTCAGCCACGCATAGGCCGGGCTGTCGCCTTTGACATCGCGCTCGGATTGGATCGCCACCGGCAGACCAACGCGCCGCAGCGCCGCCGCGATTGTCTGCAGCCAGGCTTTGCGCGGACAGAGAATCGCCACTTCACGCCACGAATCGGCCGAAAGCTTTTGCAGCCCCGCATCCTTAATCCAGCGCGCGAGATATTCCGCTTCGATGCGCGCCTTCTGATAATCTTTCAGCTTCTTTCCTTCGGGTAAAAGTTCCTTCGCAGCGAGCGGCAGGCGAATGACTTTTCCCGGAAGAATGCTCGGCCGCGGCTGCAATTCGACGAAGCGAACCTGTCCGTGTTGCTCGTTCAAAATTTCGCGGAAGGTTTCGTTAACGAAACTCAGTTGCTTCTGATCGAGCCGAAACGTGACCGCAAATTCCAAACTCTCGGCCTTCGCGTCCGCAACGAGCGCTGCGTGAACCGTGCGATAATAATTCAGATCCGCGCGTTCCCAGTAAATCGATTGTTGAAAATCGCCGACCATGCAGAAATGGCCGGGTCGAGGTGGTAGATGTCGATCTTGCAACCATTCACCGATGGCTTCGTTAGGCCGCGTCGCTTCCAGCAGGACAGAAAACTGCGCCGGCTCGGTGTCCTGCGCTTCGTCGAGAATGACGCGAAACTTCTCTTCCCGAATCCGCCGCGCCGCCACCGGATGTTGCAACAATTGTTTCGCGAGCGCGATTTGATCTCCATACGTGACCAATCCGCGATCGATTCGGAAATCGAGATAATCGCGTTGCACCTCCGCCGCTACGCACGTCGCCGCGCCACAAACCCATTTGCGCAGCGGCGCCAGTTTCTCCTGCCAAAGTTGGGTAAAGCGCGCGTTGCCCGCCGTAAAGCAAACCGGCCAGCGCAGATATTCCCAATCGCCGGCATGACGCTTCTCCCATTCGCGCAGTTCCGCCTGCGATTTGTTGATATTGTCGTTTCCCTTGTCCGGTTGCGCGTGGACGTCGGCGAAATCAAAAGTCGGGCAGGCTGAAACTTGCGGCACTTGCAACACGGCCGATCCAGCGCGCCGCGCCAGCTCCATCAGGTCGCGCACTTGGACGAAACGCAAAAGAATGGCGCGCTCCTTCTCGCCTAACGAACGCCCAATGCGGGTCTGGCTCTGCGCGAATTCCTGCCAGAGATCGTCGTCATCTTCGCTCATCAATTCGAGCGGTGCCGGCAACCCAAGATAGTGCCCGAAGTCGGTCAGCAGTTTCATGCAGAAGGCATGGATGGTGCCGAAGAACGCGCGATTGAATGCTGTCTGCACTTCCGGCTGAAGATTTTCCTGAAGCAAAGCTTGCCGGGTGCGCTGCTGCATTTCATCGGCCGCGCGATTGGTGAAAGTGACCACGACCAGGCGCGGCAGAATTTCTTCCGCTCTGGATAAACGCGCGATCGATAAAACGCGTTGCGTGATCGCCGTCGTCTTGCCCGAGCCCGCCGATGCGACCACGGAAAAATTGCGGTCCAGCTCGCTCGCAAAACGTGCGCGCGCGGATTCGTCACCGGGCGTCACCAATTTTCCCACTCCTCTTTTTCAAGGACGAGCGCGGGATGCGTCAGCGCCCACTTATCTTCCAGGATGTCATTGTCGATCGACAAAGTAGCGAGCGGATAAGGCGCGCCGTAACCAAATGCCGGCCGAATTTCGCCTTTCATTCCGAAAATTCCGGTGCGTTGCATTTCCGCGAGATCGGCGAAGACATCGGTATGCGGCGCAAGATCGACAACGGACAATTGCGGGGCGACGTTTTTTACCGCGAGCGAGAGAATACTCACGCTCACTTCAGCGGCGCCGAGCTCGCGCATGGCTAACGAGTAAAGACCGAGTTGCAGGGTAGTGCCTCTAACAAGATTATCGTGCAGGTCAGAAGCTTTCAGCTCTTTGGTCGAACCGGTTTTGTAATCGACAATCCAGATTTTCTGCCCGGCGAAACTGGCGGCGTCATTTTGCGCAAGCACTAAATAGATTTGGCCGCGCATTTGCAGCGCAATGTCATCCCCTATTTTCACGGCGCCTTCACGACCGACAGGGAGCTCGGCCGCCATCCAATTCCACCCGGCGGCGCCGCCGATTTTGTGGCCGAGATGCCGCGCCAGATAACGCGCGTTGAGCCAACCCGAGTTCCACCAATCCGGCACGACCTTGCCTAACAATTCGCAAAGATGTTGCAGTCCTGCGCGCGACTCGTCCGCAGCGAACTGAATGCACTTGTCGATCTTTGTTGAAACTGGAAACGGCGCGAAAATCTTTCCGGACGGCGTCTCCGCCATGCTCGCCAGCCAACGATGCGCCCATTTGCCGGTCGCGGCCGTCCACGGACTCGCATCGTCCTCCGGCGCTTCCACGCCGAGATAACGTTTCATCCAGATAAGTGCGGGCGACGAAACCATTCGTTCAAGATCGCTCACGCTTAGGATCGGAACCGGGCGAAAGGAGTCGTTAGGCCGCAGAGCAAAATCGTATTCGCCAGCCGGCGTGGAAGAATCACGGCGGGCGTCAAAGGCGATCAGCGTTTGTCGCACATCCGCTGCGGGCGGCGCCGGCTTCGGTAGAAGGGCGGTCGCACGTTGTAAATTTTTCAGAGTCGTTTGCGTGAGCGGTTCGCGCCGCGTTTTGAGATAAAGTTCGGTCAAGCATTCGCTCGGGTTCCAGAAACGCTCCGGCGCATCTTCTTGTAATAAACTGGCCGCGAGCGTGACGCTTTCGCTGGCCGATTCGAGCAGCGCGTGGAATTGCCGCAGCGCGATCGCGCGTTGCTCGCTCGGGCCGAGATAAAGCGAATGATTTTTCCGCACGCTCGTGTGCCCTTCGCCCTGACTTCCCTGCTGCGCGGCGCGTTTGTTGAGCTGCTGCACGCTGCGATTGAAGGCGCGAATTTCCTCAGCGCGCGCGAACTCGGCGGCCGGTGACGGCGGCCAGGCCCCTTCATTCCAACCGCCAAAAATCAGATGCGACCATTCCTGATTTTGCGCCTGCGTTACCGTGAGCAACTGGACCCGGGCATAGGGATGATCGCCGGCGGTCGCGCGGACAATGCTGAATGTGGCGCCCGTCTCTTCAAGCCAGCGCAAGAAAAGCGCGCGTGAAAATTTCGCATCAAGGCGCTGCGGCCAATCACGCGTCACGTCGGCAATTTCGAGCGCGTGTTGCTTCCAACCAAGCTGCGCCAGCGCGGTCTGCGTTAGATCGACAAACTGCGCGAGCGTGGCGCGCGGCGGCAAAAACAAAAACGCGCGCAGGGTTTCAGCGACCGCCTGAAATTTTTCGTCCGCACGCGCGGCACAGAACTCACGCAGAAGATCGAGATCGTCGAGCAAGGTTTCTCTGTAACTTTCACGCAAAATCTTTTCGAAAGTTTGGCGGGTGATTTTGCGAGATAAAATCGCCGGTTCGGGCAACGCATTCAGGAATTGCAAAAAAGAATTAAGTCGCGGCGCGCGTTGCAATTCGAGCCAGGCCCGCCAGTCCGCCGATTCGAAAATTCCCGGTTCCCGGTGTGCAAGTCCGTCGTTATGCGGAATGCCGAATCGAGCGAGCGCGCTCGCGACCAGTCGCGGCAACGCGCCGTTGTTGGGAAAAATCACGCCGATTCGCGTGCAGTTTTCTTCTGCCAAATGACGAACGCATTGCCGCGCGATTGCTTCGGCTTGTTCCGAGAAATTCGTGCCGATGAGAAAATCGAATCGCCGAACCGGTTCCGCGCCGCCGCGCATCTCCGTCTCACTGAAGAGCGCATCGCCGGCCACGTTCGCAGATTTCGGCGCGCGCTGCGCTTCGCCACAGATTTCTTCCCACGATCCGATCCAGCAAAGATCGACATCGGAAAGTTTTTCGCGCGGTTCCTCGAGCACGATCGTCGGCTTTTCCGCCAGCTCGACTGCCGTGCGCAGAAGAAACCAGTGCGGCCAATGCGCGCCGTCGAATCCGGTGATGAGCAGCTCGGAAATTCTGCGCGCACCGCCAGCGCTTTGCTGCAATCGCCGGCGTTCGGTTTCTCCCGGCAGAGCGAAATCGCATTGTTTCAACAGTTCATTGAAGCGCCGAACGACTGGCGCGAATGACGGCAGCGCGAATTCGTCGAACTTCCAACCGGCCGTTTGCAAACGATCCAATGCTCGTAGCAACGCCGCGGGCGCACGCGCCACGGCCCTGGCCGCAAGCGCCTCCGATTCGTTAGGTCGATCTTCCATCTCGCTCGCAGCGAGCGCCAGAAGCAGACGCAGATGTTCCAGTTCGGCGGGCGATGTCGCATCGTCTCGCGCGAGGAGTCCGGCCAGACTCGCCGGTGTCACAAACTGCAAACCGAGATGCGACCAGCCCTTTGCAATTAATCGCGTTCTCAAATCGTTCGCCTGTCCTCGCGTCGGCACGACCACTAACGGAGGCAACACGCGTTGCCATGCATCCGGCAAAACGCGTTCGAACCAGGGCGCGATCGCATCCTCCCACGCCTCTTGCGGCGATGACGTGACGAACAGAACTGGCAACGAGCGCTTCACCAGCTTCAACCTACCTTCGCCATTCCGCTAGGCGAGCATCCGCTTGTCGCCGCCTCGCCGCGTCACGCCTTGTCGATCTAACAATTCGAGCAGCGGTACGATAATCCGGCGCGAAGTTCCGAGTTCCTGCCGCAACTGACTCACGCTGGCCGGACCATGCGCAGAGATAAAATTGGCGATCGTCATTTTCATTTTAGCAAACGCTTCGGATAAAATGACGACGTCCTGCTTTAGCTCGATCAGTTCTCCAGTTTGAATCAAGAAACGGATCGCCTTATGCGTTTCGGGGTCCACACTTTTTTGGTTTGGCGGATCGAAAGGCTTTTCGGAAAGATGTGCCAGAATGTGTGTCGCGATTTTCTGCAATGCCGCCGGCAGTGCGGGACGATGCGAGCGGCGGGCAATGGTCGATCCAACGCGCCCGAAATCTTCCGCGCAAAGATCGACAAGTAACGCTTCGAAGACTTCGGGTGAGAGTCCCGAAAGATTCGCGCGCAAAGCGGCGAACTCCATTCCGGAACGCTCGGGATGTGAACGATGGTCAGCTTCAATCGACGCGGTCGCGCGGTCGCGTAACTTTTTCCAAGTTGTGATGTCCGCTGCGATTTCACCGTTCAGGAAGATTTTGTTTTGGTGATGAAGTCCCTGGAGTGCGGCGTTGATTTCGCCGGCGCTGAAGTTCGAATTGCGCAGCAAGCTTGCGAAACGTGTCGGGCCAACCCGCGCGATTTCCGAATACGCGCAAAGATCGACATCTTCATGCGCGTCGAGGTCCATTCCATTCAAAATAATTCCGCCGGCGATGGTGTGCTGCTCGGAAGCGTCGCGCACGACGAAACGATCCCCGAGAAAGGCCAGAATGGGCGAAGCCATGCGCAATTGCGCGGGCGTCGTTTCGCCGACGGCGAGCGACTGCTTATCGCGCAAAATTATTTTTGCCGACGTTCGTTTCGTGCCGTGATGAACGTAAACCGAAGCGTGCGATTTAATGGCCGGGACTCGACCCAATCGCGGCGATCGCTGCAACACGACATCGAGCACGGAGCTTGGTTCGTAATGGGCGAGCGTAACGACATCGCCGCGCGCGATGCCCTCGTCGACGGCCAAGTCTGGCAAATTAATCGCGGTGCGAGTACCGGGCTGCGCAAGATCGACATCTCGTCCGTGCGTTTGGATCGAACGGATGCGCGCCGGAATATTCCGCGGTTGCACGAAGACGGCATCACCGCGCCGGAGACTTCCGCCGGTCAACGTTCCAGTCACGACAGTACCGATGCCATGCAATGTGAAGGCACGATCAACAAACAGTCGTGGCTTTCTGATGTCGCGCTGCGGTTGAATCTGCGACAACTCAATAGCGAGCGCCTGTTTCAACCCGGCTACTCCATCGCAGCTCATTCCGTCATCCATCATAAGCGGCTTACGATGGAGAGATGTTCGAGCGATGGAGGCGTCGGCGAAGGGCGTATCGATCAACCGCTCGCGAATTTGCATTTCGACACGCTCCGCATCGCCGAGGTCGGTTTTCGTTAGGGCAATGACCGCGCGATTGACTCCGAAGTAAGTCAAAATTTGCAGATGCTCTTCGGTCTGCGGCATCCAACCGTCGTCCGCGGCGACAACGAGAAGAGCGAGATCGATGGAGCCGACGCCTGCGATCATGTTGCGCACAAAATTTTCGTGGCCCGGTACATCGACAATCGCAGCGTGAATTCCATCGCCGAGATTCAGTTCGGCGAACCCGAGATCGATCGTGATCTGGCGCGCCTTCTCTTCGGGCAAGCGATCTGGATCTGTTCCAGTCAGCGCTTTCACGAGCGAGCTCTTGCCGTGATCGACGTGGCCGGCGGTGGCGACGATGTAGTGACGTTCGGTCACGCGTTATTCGTGCAGGCCGACCGAATCGCGTCCACGACCAGATCATCCTGCTCCGGAAAAATCGTGCGCAGATCGAATTTGAAACAACCGCTGGCGATGTGTCCGATGATCGGCGGACTGGCGGCACGCAAACGCGCCGCAAATTCGTTCACCGAAAAATCCTCCGGCACGATGTCGATGCTGACCGACGAGAGAACGGCTTTGGGCAAAGTGCCGCCGCCGCTTTTGACGGAGCCGCGGCCGACGTTGATTTGCGCGGGGAGTCCGCGCAGACGTGTGATGATGTTCGCGGCGCGGGCGCGAAGCTCGTCCTTGCTCACGCGCACAAGCGCGAGCGCGGGAATTTCGGAAATGGAATTAGTTAGGTGAAGATCGACCGTCGATTGCAGCGCGGCCAGACAAAGTTTATCGCAACGCAGCGCGCGAAAGAGCGGGTCTCGTTTCAGCGCGGCGACGAAACGCTTTTTGCCGGCGATAATGCCGGCCTGCGGACCGCCGAATAGTTTGTCGCCACTGAAGCAAAGGAGGTCCGCGCCGCACTTGAACATTTCAGCGGGCGTTGGTTCAAGATCGACATCGGACATTCCTTCCATGGGCGCGAGCAGACCGCTGCCAAGATCGACAACGAACGGGACGCGTTTCTTGCGCGCGAGTTGCGCGATTTCTTTTGGCGCGGCCGATTCGACGAAGCCTTCCATGAAAAAATTACTGCGATGGACGCTGAGGATGAGCGCAGTGTTCTTTGTAATTGCTTTGGCGTAATCGGAGATGGAAGTGCGATTGGTCGCGCCGACTTCGCGCAACTTTATGCCGGCGCTCTCCAAGATTTCGCCGATGCGAAAGCCGCCGCCGATTTGGACGAGCTCACCGCGCGAGATGATCACTTCGCGACCAGGAATGGCGAAGTGTCGTGCGATGAGAACGAGCGCGGCGGCGCAATTGTTGACGACAGTAGCGGCTTCGGCCTGGCAAAGCGTGGCCAGATTTTGTTCGAGATAAGAGCCGCGACTTCCGCGCTGGCCGGAGGCAACGTCCAATTCGAGGTTGCTGTAATTGCTGGCGATTTGCGCGACCGCTTGCGCGGTGTCGGCGCTCATCGGGGCGCGACCGAGATTCGTGTGAATGATTATGCCGGTGCCGTTGATGACCGGATGGAGACGAGTGCGACGCAATTCGGCCAACGCGGAACGGATGCGCGCGATAAGCTCGGGGAAAGTGCCCACGTTCGAACTGCGGCGTTGCGCAGCGAGTTCGCGCCGGACAAGATCGACAATCACCGGTCGCGGCAAATCGTAGTGACCGAGCGCGTCCAGAACTTTGCCGACGGCTGGGATGTCGCGACGAGAACGCGGTTTCAGTTTGTCATGCATATTACTGGCCGGCCGCGACGGCGTGCGACGATTTTTCCGATCACGACCGCCGACGGCGTGCGCGCTTTTCGGAGAAGCGCCAAAACTTTTTCGAGTTTGGATTCCGCGACGCAGAGAAGTAATCCGCCGCTGGTTTGCGCATCGGTTAGGAGAATTTTGCGAGTGTGACTGGTGGTTTTCCAATCCACGACCACGGTGGTGGCGTAGAGATTTTGTCGCGTGCCTTCGGGCACGCAGCCACGCTCGATAAGATCGACAATCTCATCGTTGATGACGGGGACGGCATTTGGATCGACATCGGCGTTGACCCGGCTGGCGCGGCAAAGTGAAACTAAATGGCCTAACAAACCGTAGCCGGTGATGTCGGTGGCGGCGCGGACGAGGCCGCGCTCGGCCAGATCCGCACCGACCGAATTTACTTTCGACATCAAGGCGACGACTTTTTTCTCGAGGGCACTCGAAGCGAGTTCGCGTTTCAGCGCAGTCGTGGCGATGCCGGTGCCTAACGGTTTCGTTAAGACGAGATAATCGCCGGGACGCGCTTTAGCATTGGTGGTGATGTGGGCAAGATCGACAATGCCAGTCACGGCCAGGCCGTAGATCGGTTCGGGATTGCGAATGGTATGTCCGCCGATGAGCGCGCAACCAACTTCGGCGACTTTGACCATGCCACCGCGCAAAATGTCCGTGATCGTTTTCGGCGGAACAAGATCCTCCGGGTAGCCGATGATGTTGAGCGCGGTCAAGGGGCGACCGCCCATGGCGAAAATGTCGGAGAGAGCATTAGCTGCCGCGATTTGGCCGTAGGCGAATGGATCGTCGACGATGGGTGTGAAGAAATCCACGGTTTGGACGAGGGCACGATGTCGATCTAAGCGGTAAACGCCGGCGTCATCGAATGTGTTCGAGTTGACGACGACTTTGCCGCCTAACGAGATGGGAAGCTGCGGCAAAACTTGCCGCAGGGCCTGTTGGCTCAGCTTGGAAGCTCAGCCGGCAGAGGATGAGAGCGAAGTGAGTTTACGGATTTGTTCGCGCGACATTCGTTAGTCACCTCCTTTGCCTAACGGGAAGCTAACAGCTTCCCCTACAGAAGAGAGGCGGAGAGGATAGGAATCGAACCCACCCCGACTCTTGCGAGTCGACAACGGTTTTGAAGACCGCGAGGGCCACCAGGCACCCTTCACTCTCCGAGTTGAAGAAAACGTCCAACGCTCAACGCTCAACGCCCAACGTCGAAATGCAGAGAAAGAAAGGAGCGATCGATTACTTAATTTTTTTGATCGCGGTGACGACGGCGTCGAAGTCGGGCCAATCGCCGGATTCGAGTTTGGAATGGATGAGCTTTTCATTGGCGCGAATTTCGAAGGCGCCACCGCCCGAGGGAATGAGCGTGAGCGACTTGAGGCGATCGCCGAGTTCAAGAATTTTGGCCGCCAAACTGACGGCCTTCGGCGTGTAGTTTCAAACGACGCAATATTCGATGGATACCTCGGTCTTCACCTTGAGCTCTCCTTTCCTATATCAGGTTATCGCCGTGGCTAATCGCGGTCAATCAATTGCCCCCATTCGCGAACGAAAAGATTATAAAAAGTAGGCCAGTGTCTGGCGGTTTTGGCTGGAGGCGGAAAGGGTGAGCAGCGGGATTCAACCTGCGACCAGTGCGAAAGCGCTGACCAGATAATCAAAGCTCACTATGAAAACTAAAATTCGGAACGCGGCGGCAGCCGCCTTTTTTTTGTCCAGCATTGTAGTCCTGACATTTGTATTGCGCCCAGTATCGCCCGATCGCGGGACGGATATCGCGAGATTAAGAGCGGCTTATGCACAAATCCCACTGGCGTTTGAAGCAAACGCCGGGCAGACCGACGCACAGGTGCAATATCTCGCGCGCGGGAGCGGCTACACGATTTTCCTGACGGACAACGACGCGGTGATAAAGTTGCAAGATCGACAAGGTGATGGCGCGGTGTTGCGATTGAAAGTGGCGGGCGCGAAGAATCAGGGACGGATCGAAGCGCGCGACCAGTTGCCCGGCCGGAGCAATTATTTCATCGGCAGCGACCCGACGAAATGGCGCACGAACATTCCGATGTTTTCGCAGGTGCGTTATGCAGAGGTTTATCCAGGGATCGATCTGGTTTATCACGGCAATCAGCGGCAACTGGAATACGACTTTGTGGTGTCACCCGGCATCGACCCGCACGCCATTCAATTGGCTTGCGAGGGCGCGGACAAGATCGACATCAACGAGGAGGGCGACCTTGTTCTGGGAATGGCCGGGAAGGAAGGCCGGTTTCGAAAACCGCTCGTCTATCAGGAAACAAAAGGTGCGCGGCAGGAAGTGTCAGCGCGGTATGTTTTAAAGGACAGGCGCAGCGTCGGCTTTGAGGTCGCGGCGTACGACACGAGCAAACCGCTGGTGATCGATCCCGTCCTTGTCTATTCCACGTATCTTGGTGGCACGGGAAACGAGACCGCGCAGGCGATTGCGGTGGATGCGGCCGGAAATGCCTACGTGGCTGGGTACACGAACTCGGTGAATTTTCCGATGACAGCGGGCGGGTTTCAGACCACCAATCCTTCGGATCCGATGTTGGGCAATCCGAGTGGTTATGTCGCGAAGCTAAATCCAGCCGGGAATCAGATTGTTTACGCCACGTATCTCGGTGGCAGTTGCACCGACATTATCTATGGAATCGCAGTCAATGCGGCGGGTGAAGCCTATGTGACGGGTAACAGTGGTTCGGGTCTGAGAAATGGCACGACGCCAGACTGCAGCCCGTTGGCGCAGGTCTTCAAAGAGTTTCCGCAAGTGAATGCTTTCCAGTCCTACGGCGGTTCCACGGACGCCTTCGTGACGAAATTAAATGCGGCGGGCAACGGCCTCATCTTCTCCAGCTTTCTTGGCGGAAGCGGCTCGGAATTTGGGCGAGCGATTGCAGTGGACGCAGCCGGCAACGCCTATGTCACAGGCGACACAATCTCATCGAATTTTCCGATAACGCCTGGCGCCTACCAGACCTTTAATGCCGGCGGCGAAGATGTATTCGTGACAAAGGTGAGCACGCTCGGGGTGAGGCTTTTTTCGACTTATCTGGGCGGGGGCGACTTGGATTCGGGCCGCGGCATCACAGTTGATGCAGCTGGCAACGCCTACGTAACCGGCACGACCTTTTCGGGCAGCATAAGTGCGTGCGGCAACATTACGAACCCGCCTGTTTTCCCGACGACCTCTGGCGCATTTCAGCATGACATCGCTCCGAGTCAGTCGTTTAGCTGTCAATTCGGTTGTTGTAGCGCCTTCAACAACACGAACACCCAATACATCCCAAACCTTTCCGATGCCTTCGTCACGAAACTAAATAACACCGGGACCGCACTCGTCTACTCGACCTATCTTGGTGGCGGCTTCGTCCAGCCGAATAGCGCTGGCTCCGCTTACGACGAGGGTCACGCTATTGCCGTCGACACTAGCGGCAACGCCTATGTGACTGGCATTGCGGGTTCGACCAACTTCCCCACTCTCAATGCAGTCCAACCGAATCATAGCAGCGGTGACCAGGCCGATGCGTTTGTCACGAAACTAAATCCTACCGGCTCAGGTCTGGTTTACTCCACCTACCTTGGCGGCGGTGGTTTTGATGAAGGGAACGGTATTGCGGTTGATGCTTCGGGCGAAGCATTCGTCGGCGGGACGGGCGGCGGGAGCGGTTTCCCGCAAGTTGATCCGATTCCGTCCGGTTTCCCCCCGCCGCCTCCTCCAGCGTCGACACCGCCACCACCGTATGGCGGATTTGCTACGAAGTTTGACGCGAGCGGCGCGCCGCTGATTTACTCGACGGGTATTTCTGCGACGACGTCCGGCAAATCGTTAACGATCGATTCAGTCGGGAACGCGTATCTCACAGGCGATACGCAAGGCGGTATTCAAACGGTCAATCCAGCCCAGCCGAATTACGCAGGAGGCAACGACGCTTACGTCTTAAAGCTGGGCCCATCGGTTACGCCGACGTGCGTACCGCCGCCGCCCAACATGATTAGTTGGTGGCCGGGTGATGGCAATGCCAATGACATCCAAGACGGAAACAATGGCACGCTCCAAGGCGGAGTAGTGTTTGCTCCGGGCAAGGTTGATCAGGCTTTTCTGCTGAACGGAATAGACGCGTCGGTCGATGCTGGAAATGCCGCTAATCTACATGTCTCGTCTGGTGATTTCACAGTGGATGCATGGGTGAATTTCAACGCTCTCAGTCATCCGCCCGGAGCTAATAACGGAGCGCCTGCGGGTGATATGTCGATCGTCGACAAAATGTCACCGAGCGGGGTCAACGCTGACGGCTGGCGGTTGATCAAGCAGGACGACAACCGTTTCTGGTTCTGCCTCGGTGCTGGGACCAATCATTGCGGCGATCCTACCTTCACGGTCTTCAGTCAGACTCACGCCGTTACAGGAGCGTGGTTTCACGTAACAGCCGCGAAGACTTCCACGACGTTTTCTATCTACGTGAATGGCGTTTTGGAGGACACAAGACCGCTGCCGTCTTTCACCGATTCCAACTCGGCCAATCTGCTCATTGGCGCCAACGCTCTGGAGGGGTCACACCTGAACGGCCTTGTCGACGAGGTTGAAATCTTCAACCGCGCGCTCGCGGCAGCCGAGATCCAAGGCATCTTTGCCGCTGACAGCGCCGGGAAGTGCAAGGCAACACCAACGCCTACTCCAACTCCAACGCCGACGCCAACACCGACGCCAGCCGAACTGTCAGCAGGAGAAATCACATCATGAAACACGAACAGGACAGGGACGCGCGCACCTCAACGACTTTGCAGGGCGGCTTTCTGCCGATGCTGTTTGCTGTCCTCGGTGTGGGCGCGGTCCTGGCAGCCGGCGTGTTCAACTTTGGCCCCCAGAATCAGCGCGAGATAAGCAACCTGAGAAAAGAGATTGAGACACTAAACACCGGACAGGTCGCGCTGAGCAAAGACATGGGCGAGGTTCGCGATCTTCTGCGCCGTCAACCCGCTGCGGCAGCCGGTCAAGCGGCTGCTCCGCGCGACATCGTGCTCATGTTGGATGGCGCGCCGTTCAGAGGGAATGCCAACGCTCCGGTGACGCTGGTGGAATTTACCGATTACGAGTGCGCGTTCTGCGCGCGCCACGTTAAAGAAACCGTTCCGCAAATTGAACGCGATTATGTTGCGACGGGAAAAGTGAAGTACGTCTTCCGCAACTTTCCGCTTGAGTCGATTCATAAGCAGTCATTCCGAGCGCACGAGGCCGCCACGTGCGCGGGCGAGCAGGGCAAATTCTGGGAGATGCACGATCGGTTATTCGCCAGCCCAACCGCCCTCGCCCCCACTGATATGCCTGGTCATGCCCAGGCGTTGGGCCTCAACGCGGGCCAATTCCAAACCTGCTTCGACGCCGGGCTGCATGTACCGCAAATCCGCAAAGATATTTCCGAGGGCGAAAAAGCGGGAGTGACCGGGACGCCTGCTTTCTTTCTCGGGATCACACGCCCGAACAGCCAAACGCTCAAGGTAGCGAAGACGCTCGTAGGCGCGAAGCCATACTCGGCCTTCAAGGAAGCGATCGATGCGCTCCTGGCTTCTCCGCCGCCTTCCTAACTAGTCGCGGCTCGCGAGAAATCCGGCGCTGCAATTCCGGAGATGTCGATCTTAGAAGGCGAAGTTCAAACCGCTGCGGAGCATGGTGAAATTATTTTTCGGCCCGTCGACTACGCCCCAACTGGCGTCGTTCGTCCAACTGACATGGCGGGTGATGCGAATTTCGAGACCAAAACCAAATTGGCCGAGCAGTTTTGTTTCGCCATCGAAATGCCGCGTGCGCGCGTTCACTTCGAACGCATCCGGCGGCCCATGCGTGGTGACGACGTCGCTTTCGCCGCCGCCGAAAATGGCGCCGCCACCCGCAAAACCGTACGGGGAAAAGCGAGTGCAGGGAATCGGATAGCGGAGGGTAAACGTTCCAAGAACGGCTCCGATGGTGCGCTCATAACGTTTCTCGACATGGGTGAAGACGGGCACACTCTGATCTTCGAAAATATCGAATCCGTTTTTATGCGCGTTCAGAGCAAAACCTTCAACGCCGACGCCGAAATAGCGGTGAAAGAAATATTTAAAATCAGCGCCGCCGCCCAAGGCATGATCGCCGCCAATATATTTATCGAAAGTGCCGACGACTGGATTTCCTTCACTGGTGCTTTGCACGATGTCGACCAACGATGGATTGGGCGAATAATCAGTGTTCGTGAAAACGTAGGTGCCCCAAACGCTCACGTTCCATTCATTATCGCCGTACCATTCCGAACATGACGACGCGACCTGCTTCATCGCTTTAGCAGAATATTCGGTTCCGGAATTGGCCGCGCCGGCAAACGCGCAAGAGATGATCAAGATAAGATTTAATTTTTTCATGGTGAATTAACGATTACGGGTGGAGGTCGGAGCTTCGGCGCCTTCTTCGCCGCCGGGGCCGAGCAACCAGGAGAAAACGGCAAACACTTGGACGTTGGGTGAATCGTCGGTGCAACCAAACAAAGTTGAAACGTCGAGTCGCGTGTTATGGGTGGTGCGCAACGCCGCGGTCGGGCCGATGACAAAACTGTGGGTGGGATCGCCCCGGGTATCCTTGACCGTGAAATTTTTGTAGGCCATTTCGACGCCTACTTTCAATTGCTCGTGCGGGAGCAAAATTGGAGTGACCACGCTTTGCGCAAACCCCCATTCGCGGCCGCGGTCGCCAGTATTTTCTTTTTCGAAGAACCCATTCCAAGCCCATTCGAAGCGACCGCCAAATTCCTGCGCGAGAAGAAGTCGAAGCTCGTAAGCGTCCGGTCTTTGGGGCGGTCCCGATTCCTCTTCCTCCCCGCCGCCGGGTGGCGGAGGAATTTCTTCACGCCGAATCGGACCGACACCAAATTTGTATTCGACGAAGATAGTTGGATTGAGCGGGATCTTGCCCCAATCGGCCAAGGCGTATCGGCCTTCGATGCTGGCGGTGGAGGGGCCGCCTCCGCCGTTAAAACGTTCGAAGCTTGTTTCAACTGCGACGCCGAAACGGTAAGGCAATCCCATTTCGACTTCCTCGGTAAAGAGATGATCGGGCGGGCCGTGACGAAAGGCGTCGCCTTCATAAATTTCTCCGACATAGAAGGTCCACGGCGGAAGAACGTAGGCGGTAGTGAGTGGGGCGAAGCGTGTGCGCGAAAAACCGCCGGTAGCGCCGTAAGCGCTGCCAATGTCATCGCCCGTCACAACGATGCTTTCGGCCGCGGCTGTTTGCGCGTGGAGCGAAGAGCTGAGACCGATCGTAAACGAACTTGTTGCTGCTAAGATCGACATACAACACGCGAGTCGCTTCGGGGAAGATGGGATCATTGCTTTTTGGTAATGAAAAAAGTTCTGAGAGGCAAGCCAAATATTACCATTTCGTCATTTAGTAATGGCTCGGCCGTTGGCCAATTCGTTAACTGGGTTCGGCGGGAGAGTGCCGCCCGTACGAAAAAAGGCCGCTTCTTTCGAAGCGGCCTTTTGGTTCCGAATTATTGGATTTATTTACGGTAAGGCCGTGCCGGATTTGGATTTCACCAGTCCGATGTCGCCACTGTTGAGGTTGCCATCGACGGTCACGTCTTCGCGGAAGTTGGAAGCGCCCACCAATTGCCCCGATTGCGATTTCGTCTGCGCGATGTCACCCGAGTTAACAAAGCCATCGGCGGTTGTGTCACCCGTAAGCACACCCATGGTGCCGGAAACGTTGCCAGTCTTGCCTGTCGTGTCGACCGCACCGTTTAACGTAACGGTGATGTACTGGGCGTTAGCGACCCCGGTGAGATCTACTGTACATTGATTCGAGTTTGGCCCAGGGCTCACTGACCCCGTGCTCGCCGTACCGCAATTCGTCACTG
>JBBROO010000005.1:0-95842 GCA_038229295.1 Chthoniobacterales bacterium
CGACTCAACTCCGTCTCGACTCCATTCGATCTGGAATGGCGACACATGTCCGGCAAACCGTGGGACTGGAAACTGGTGCACGTCAGCAACGAAACGCTGACCTTACCCGATTACGCGGAATAAAAGATCGACAAGCGTAAGATCGACATCTGCTCCCGGCCACTTATTTGCCCAGCGCGTTGCGCAATTCTGTCTTGGCCGATTCCACTTCGCGCGGCGTCGCGTGACAAAGCAAAATCGCGCGCAGCTTTTCGCCCTGCCGATAGCGCGCGACGAATTTTTTCTTCGCATGCGTCCCGCGCAAATCCACGCGCGTCGGTTGCAAACTGAAATCGCCCACAAAATCGAAACGCAGGTCGAACATCTCCGTCCAAAAATACGGGATCTGTTCGTAACGAATCCTTTTTTTGCCGGTCATGTTTGCGCCCGCGATCAAACCTTGCTCGCGCGCATTGTCCCAATGCGTTTGCCGCCGCATGCCGCCCATCATTCGGTCCGGATAAAAAGCGAGATCGCCGACCGCGAAAATTCCTTTTTCCTCCGTCTCGAGATATTCCGTCACCGGCGAACCGTGCGGACCGGACAGCGGCGTGTTGCGGACAAGATCGAGATTCGGTTCCGCGCCGCACGCGACCACGGCCAGTCCGGCCTGCACGCGGTTTCCACTTTTCGTTTGGATATTTCGCAAAACCGTTTTGCCTTCGAAGCCGTTCAAACTTTCGCCCATTAACATGGTCACGCCATGTTTCGCGAAATATTCGGTCAACCACGCACCCGTCTCAGGATCGACATAACGATTCAGCAACGTCGGATTCCGATGCATCATGCTGACCTTGAGTTTCATTTGCCGCAGACTTGCCACCGTCTCGCACGCGAGCAATCCGCCGCCGACCACCATCACCGTCTTTTCATGGCTCGCCATTTCGCGCAACGCCAGCGCATCGCGCACTGTTCGCAGGTAAATCACATTGCCGAGGTTTGTTCCCGCGACTGGCGGCCGGAGCGGCCGGCTGCCCATGGCCAGGCACGCCTTGTTGAATTCAATGCTCTCGCCATTTGCCAGCACGGCGAAACGCCGGTCGATGTTGCATTGCGTCACGATTGTTCCAAATCGCGTCTCGATTTTGTGCGAGCGATACCAGCGCTCGTCCACGTGATTTAGTTTCTTCGGGTCGGCCGATTTCTCACGCAGAAAAGTTTTCGACAGCAGCCAGCGTTTATAGGGCGGATAGAATTCTGCGCCGACCAACGTGATCGAGCCGCGCTTGTCGTATTTGCGCACGCCTTCGCAGGCGCTGACCCCGCCGATGCCGCTGCCGATGATGAGATAGTCGCGTTGAATCATTTTCCGAAACGTTGACCATAAAAAATCAAGTCACACACTGGCGAGGGAAAAATCATGTCGATCTAACGATTGTCGATCTTGCCTTCAGCTCAGCACCACCCGGCAGACGATGACCGAGGCGATTACCCCAGTTAAATCCGCCAGTAAACCCGCCGGAATCGCATGGCGCGTTTGCCGGATTCCGACCGCGCCGAAATAAACCGCCACCACATAAAACGTCGTTTCGGTGCTGCCGTAAATGGTCGCCGCCATCAAACTCACGATGTTATCGGCGCCGAGCCGATGCACGATGTCGGTCAAAAGTGCGAGCGTGGCGCTGCCACTGAGTGGACGCATCAACGCCATCGGCACCAGATCCGGCGGAAAATTCAGCGGCCGCAAAATTGGATTTAGTGCGCGCGTGAGCAGATCGATTCCGCCCGCGCCTTTGAACATCCCGATCGCCACCAGCATCGTCACCAGAAACGGAATGATCTTGAGAATGACCGGGAAGGCTTCTTTCGCGCCTTCGACGAATTCGTCGTAAACCTTCACTCCGCGTGCGGCGGCATAGAGCGGAAAAAAACTGAGCAGGAACGGGATCGCTAAGATCGACAACGCGTTCACCGCGCGCACAAAAACACTTTGCGCGGCGGCATCCGGGGGCGTGGGCAGATTGAAAAGTTGCGGCGTGACCATTCGCAGAAAAAACACCGCGAAGAAAACGCCGAGCAGCAGCAGTCCGAGTGAGCCCCACCAAGCCGGACGCGTCGCCGGCGGTTGACCGAGCGATTCGTCTTCGAAAGGAATCGGCGGAGTCGATTCCACCGCGCGCGTTTCTTTCTCTTTCGTCGGCGTTCGTTCCAGTCGCGGCTGAAAAATTGGCCACTTCTCGAATGTCTTCGCCGAAATAATTGCGACCGTCGCTGCGCAAAGCGTCGCGATTAACGCCGTCCCGACGATGGCCGTTGGTCGAGTCGATCCGGCCGAGGCCAGAATTGCGACCGCGGTTGCCGGCACTAATTGCACTGAGCTGGTGTTGATCGCGAGAAATGTGCACATCGCATTCGACGCGACACCGGGCCGCGGATTGAGCGATTCCAGGTCGCGCATCGCGCGCAAGCCGAGTGGTGTCGCGGCGTTCCCGAGACCGAGCATGTTCGCAGCCATGTTCATCAACATCGAGCCCATCGCCGGATGATCGTGCGGCACATCGGGAAATAATTGCTGCATCATCGGGCGCAATCCGCGCGCAATGCGTTGCACCAGTCCGGCGCGCTCCGCCAATCGCATCACGCCTAACCAAAGCGCCATGATGCCGACTAATCCGAGCGCGATCGTTACCCCCGTCTTCGCGCCATCCAGCGCGCCGCTGGTCACATCCTTGAGATGATCGTTCCAACCGCCGATAGCGACGGCAAGAAGAACGAGCGCGAGCCAGATGTAATTCAGCACATCTTATTTTTAGACTCCGCTCTTTAACGTGCAAAGCGCAATCGACTGGACTGAGCCGCCCGCGTTTGTAATTTCGGGAAATGACCGCCGATGAAATCAAATCCTTGCAGGCGCCATTAAAGCAGCAGTATCGAGAAAAACCGGCGACTGCCGTCGTCACGTTGAAAGCCGAAGGACGCGTGGGCGAGAACGTCACCTGCAAGATCGACACGGGCAAAACGATGGTCGAGGCGGGACTGCATCCGGCGACGGGCGGCAGCGGATTGAGCGCGTGTTCGGGCGATATGTTGCTCGAAGCGCTGGTCGCGTGCACGGGTGTGACCTGCGGCGCGGTCGCAACTGCGCTCGGGATTGAATTGCGCGATGCAAAAATCCGCGCGGAAGGCGATCTCGATTTTCGCGGTACGCTCGGTGTCGACAAAACTGCGCCAGTCGGTTTCCAGCGCATTCATTTACAATTCGATTTCGACACGGACGCGAGCGAAGAACAACTCGCCACGCTCTTGCGCCTAACGGAACGCTACTGCGTCGTTTACCAAACGCTCGCGCATCCCGCTAAGATCGACATCTCGAGTTCGGTGAAGCGACCATGAATTTGCGGCGACGGTTGATTCCATTTAAGTAGTTCCTTATGCCCGTTTACATGGACATTCACGAGGTCGGCCCGGATGTGAGCGCGGCCGACATTGCCAAGGCGCACGCGCAGGATGTCAAAGTGCAGGACAAATACGGCGTCCATTACGAGAAATATTATTTCAATGAGAAGGCGGGGAAGATTTTTTGCCTTTGTCATGCGCCGAGCGCTGAAGCCGCGGTCCAGGTTCACAAAGAAGCGCACGGTCTCGTCGCGGATCAACTGATTCAGGTCGATCCCGCGATGGCCGATTTGTTGATGGGCTCGGGTGAAATTAACAGTGTCGGTGCAGCGTTGGTGGGCGGTGATGACCGGCGCGACCCCGGAATTCGTACGATCTTGTTTACCGACATCGTTGGATCGACCGCGATGACGCGCGAGATGGGCGATGAAGCCGCCATGGAAATGCTCGCGATTCACGACAAAATCGTGCGCGACGCTCTCACCGAGCTCGGCGGTCGCGAAGTGAAACATCTCGGCGACGGAATCATGGCGTCGTTCCCATCGGCCGCGAACGCGGTGAAATGCGCGACGCGCGTCCAAAAAGAAATCTCGCAGCACAGTCGCGAAAATGTCGATCGCGCATTGCAGCTTCGCGTCGGCGTCGCCGCGGGCGAACCAGTCGAACATCACGATGATTTATTCGGCTGCACCGTGCAGCTCGCGTCGCGATTGTGTGCCTGTGCCCAAGCGGACCAGATTGTCGTCTCGAATGTCGTGGCTGAATTGTGCGACGGAAAAATGATAGCCTTTCAGGAACTGGGCGAACTTTCGCTCAAAGGTTTTTCTCAGCCGGTCCGCGCGCACTCGGTCAGTTGGGACTCCTAACGTTTCTCGAGCACGACGAGCGCGATGCCGCCGAGCACGGCGATCGCGCAAATGACGAAACGCAGCGTCATTGATTCGCCGAGAAATAAAATTCCGCCGAGCGCGGCCAGAACCGGCGCACTGAGTTGCACCGTCGCCGCCGTCGTCGCTTTCAAATGTGGCAAGGCCGCGTACCAAATCACGTAACCGAGTCCGGATGTGATCGCGCCCGACATGATTGCGTAACTGATTCCCGCAAGATCGACATGTGCACGTGAGAGTAACGCCATACTCAGCAAGGCCGTCATCGGAACCGCGCGCAAAAAATTTCCCGCGGTCGCAGATGTCGGATCTCCCGAAATTTTGCCGCGCAGCGAATAAACGCCCCACGCCACTCCCGCGCTCAACATCAGAAACGAGCCACCAATCGGTGGTGGAGCCGACAGACCGGGCGACAGCAAAAGCACCAATCCCGCGAGTGCGAGTGCGAACCCGAACCATTGCGGGACACCAAGGCGTTCGCCTTTCGTTAGGCCAACGGTAATCATCGTTGCCTGGACCGCCGCGAAGAGAAGCAACGCGCCGGTTGCCGCCGACAAACTGAGATAAGCAAAGGAAAAGGCGGCCGCATATGCGCACAACGCAAAAGCGGAAATCCAGTTTCCCGCATCTCGAATAGTTCCGCCGCGAAACTGCAAAATCAGCCACAGCGCGATCGCGCCTGAGGCAATTCGAATCGAAGTGAAGCTGGCGGCATCGATTGTGGTCCATTTCAGCGCCACGCGACACAACAGCGAATTCGCGGCGAAGGCGATCATCGCCAGCGCGGTCAGAATGAAAACTCGCGCCGGCTTCACTTGTTAGGCAGATGTCGATCTTCGAGCAAGCTGCCGGCGAGCTTGAGCGCGTTGTCACTTTTTCCGCCGAGCATGCGCGCGATTTCTTCTTTGCGCGCTTTGCTTTTCACTTCCTGCAATTGCGAATGCGTGCGACCGCCGGCAACTTCCTTGGTCACGACAAAATGCGTTGCAGCCGCGGCCGCGACTTGCGGCAGATGCGTGATGCAGATGACTTGATGTTCTGTCGCGAGCGTTTGCATTTTCGCGCCGACCGCGTTGGCGATTTCGCCGCCGACGTTGGCGTCGATTTCGTCGAACACTAGAAGCGGAATTGCATCCTGCGCCGCGAGCGCGGATTTAATCGCGAGCATGAGGCGCGAAATTTCTCCGCTCGACGCGATGGCACGCAATGGTTTCAGCGGTTCTCCGGGATTGGGCGAGAAGATTAATTCAACGGAATCGAAACCATTCGCGCGCGGCTCGGGCAAAGCTTCCAGCGTCGCTTCGAATTCCGATTGCTTGAATCCAAGATCGACAAGGTTCTTTCGAATCATTTGGGAAAGCTTCGGCGCCGCCTTCGCGCGGAGTTTGCGCAAAGCGTCACCGCTTTTGTTCAAATTCGCGCGCACCTTTTCGATTTCGGCCGCGAGCCGCTCTAGTTCCGCATCGCGCCCTTCAATTTTCCGCATGCGCTCCTCCGCGCGCTCGCCAAACGCGACCACGTCCGGAATCGTCGGTCCATATTTTCGTTTCAATGTTTCAAACAACGAAACCCGTTGCTCGAGCGCGGCCAGTTGCGTCGGATCGAGGTCGAGCTTTTCGGCGTAATTCCCTAACGACCGCGCGATCTCGCCAAGATCGACAACGGCGCTTTCATGCGCCGCGATTGAATCCGAAATGGAGTTGTCGATCTTTTCCAGTTCGCGCAGCAAGCGTTGCGTCTCCGCCAGCTGCGATAGAATCGAATCGTCCGCTTCCGCCAATTTCTGCGACACACCAGAGGCCAGCTCGATCAAACGTTTGCTGTTGCTCGCCAGTTTATAGCGCGAAGTAATTTCCTCTTCTTCCCCGGCGTTTAATTTGGCGGAGGTAATTTCGCTGATTTGATGTCGCAATAAATCGAGCTCCTGCTCGCGCGCGGTCTCTGCGGTGTTGAGCGTGGCATGTTCGAGCACGAGCGATTGCAGCTGCGCGAAATGTTTTTTGTATTCCGTGAGTGTTTCGTCGGCGTGCGCGAAACTGTCGAGCAACGCCAACTGTTTCTCCGGCGAGAGGAGCGATTGGTGATCGTGCGGGCCGTGAAGATCGACCAATTCATCGCCGAGCGTTTTCAAGATCGACAACGTGGTCGGCGAGCCATTGATAAATTGCCGATTCGTTCCGCTCGCGGAAATCGTCCGCTTGATCAACAAATCGCCATCGCATTCTTCCACGCCAAGATCGACAAGTTGCTTGTTCAGGTTTTTGAAATCGTCGCTCGAAAAAATCGCTTCGACCGTGCAAACATCTGCGCCAGTGCGAATGATTGCTTTGTCCGCGCGTTCGCCGAGGACGAGTTGGAGCGCGCCGATGATGATCGATTTACCGGCGCCGGTTTCGCCGGTGACCGCGATGAAGCCCGGCGGCATTTGCCATTCGAGCTCGTCCACCAGCGCGAGATTCTTGATTCGGAGATGATTTAGAACGACAGACACGGCTTCTGAAGATTTCAAACGCTCACGGCGGAACTTTCAACCTTCAACTCACGTTTCTCGGCACCGGCACATCGCAGGGCGTGCCGATGATCGGGTGCGACTGCGCGGTATGTCGATCTTGCGACCCGCGCGACCAACGTTTGCGTTCGTCGATCTACATTCAAACGCCCGAATGTTCGTTCGTAGTGGACACGGGAACGGATTTTCGGACGCAGGCATTGCGCGCAAACATTCGCCGAGTCGATGCCGTCATCTTCACGCACTCGCACACCGATCACATCATGGGCTTCGACGATTTGCGCCGTTTCGCTTACGAGCGCGGCTTCATGCCCGTCTATGCTTCGCCGGAAACGATGCGCGATCTCGAACGGGTTTTTCAATTCGCGTTCGAAGCGCTCAATCCGTTTCCCGGCTATTTGAAACCGCAGCCGCACGTGATCGACGGTCCGTTCGAGCTAGGATCGACAATCATCACGCCGCTGCCGGTCCCGCATGGCAACTCGATGGTGAATGGTTATCTTTTTTCGCGCGGCGGGGAAAAGCTGGTCGCGTATCTGAGCGATTGCAGCGAAGTCCCGAATGCGATTGTCGATCTTATCGGCGGCGTGAAGGCGTTGATCATCGACGCGCTGCGACACAAACCGCATCCGACGCATCTGAGCG
This sequence comes from Chthoniobacterales bacterium, assembly GCA_038229295.1. Classification (GTDB taxonomy): domain Bacteria; phylum Verrucomicrobiota; class Verrucomicrobiia; order Chthoniobacterales; family UBA10450; genus JAJPGZ01. The sequence goes on from JBBROO010000005.1 coordinate 7,417, forward strand.
TGGATCAAGCGCTGGCGGTGGCAGCGCGAGTGCAGCCTAACGAAACGTATTTCACGCACATCGCGCACGAGTTGCCGCAATCGGCCGAATCGCAGCTTCCCGCCGGCGCCCACATCGCGTATGACGGGCTGCAATTAAATTTCTAATGAAACGTTGTCGATCTTTCATTCTATTTTTGGTCGCACTCACTTTCGTTAGTCGGGGAGGGGGAGAAACTCCGCCGTTGGCCGGAGCGACCATCGTCATCTACAACAAGGCGGTTCCGGATTCGGTAAATCTGGCGAAGTTTTACGCGCAGCAACGCGGCATCGCGCGCGATCACGTCGTCGGCGTGACTTGCTCGCTCGAGGAAGAGATCAGCCGCGAAGAGTATGTCACGACCATCGCCGAGCCGTTGCGCGATGTTTTTCGGGAGCGCGGATGGTGGACGTTTCACACTTCGGCGGAAGGCAAGGAATCGGTGGCGAACAGTTCGATTCAATTCGCGGCGGTGATGAAGGGGATGCCGCTGAAAATCAAACCGACCGCGGCGCAATTTCCCGGCGACGAGCCTGGCACCGGGCCGATCGCAAATCACAACGAAGCGTGCGTCGATTCGGAGTTGTCGGTGCTGGCGCTGTCGTACAAACAAATTTCCGGAATTGTGCCGAATCCATACTACCAAAGTTATCGCGGCATTCGGGATTTCGAGCATTCGGTTTTGTTGCTCGCTTGTCGGCTGGATGGGCCGACGGCGGGAATCGTTAGGCGAATGATTGTCGATGGAATCGGCGCGGAGAAGAACGGTTTGTGGGGACGCGCCTATGTCGATGGATCGCACGGTGCGGCGCCAGGCGGAGCGGTCGGCGACCTCTGGCTCACTGATATCACAACGCAACTGCGAAAGGTCGGGGTGCCAGTCGTGTTTGATGATGCGCCCGAACTTTTTGCCTACGGCTATCCGATGACGGAGTGCGCACTTTATTACGGTTGGTATTCGGGGCAGGTCGGTGGCCCGTTCGCGCAACCGGATTTTCGTTTCGTTCCGGGCGCAGTCGCCGTTCACATCCATTCATTCAGCGCGGCCACTTTGCGCGATGCGAATGCGAACTGGGTTGCTCCGCTGCTCGCTCATGGAGCGGCCGCGACGATGGGCAATGTTTACGAGCCGTATTTGCAACTCACGCCTCATCTCAACGTGTTCAACGATCGCTTGCTTCACGGTTTCACCTTTGCCGAGAGCGCCTACATGTCGATGGAAGCATTATCGTGGATGTCGGTCATGGTGGGCGATCCGCTTTATCGACCGTATGCATCCTGGCTGCAGATCGACGCCGTCCGCGAACCCAGCAAGGTCGCGCCTAACGATTGGAAATTTTACCACGAATTCGCGTCAAAAAACGTTTCCTATTCGCCGCCCGAATACCAGAGCATGGCGAAACAAGCGGCCGCGCGGGCGCGAAATGCTTCAATGTTGGAGGACCTTGGCGCGATGGAAGCACGCGCGGAAAATTGGTCGGCAGCGACAGTTTGTTTTCAACAAGCGCGCGCGACTTACACGAAGCGCGACGACATTTTGCGCGTAGTTTTGCAAGAGACCGCCGCGTTGACGAAACAAGGTAAAACGAAGCGCGCTCTCGATCTTGTGCGCAGCGTTTTGCGGATTGTTTCCGAAGCGCCGGCTGCGCCGTTGCTGAAAAAACTCGAGCAGGAATTGTCCGTGGCGCCCGCGCTGACACCGCCCGGAAGGCAGTGAGGGTCGGCTAACGAATGATCCCGCGCTCGGTTTGCTCGATGAACTCGATGATTTGCACAATCTCGGCGCACGCCGGCAACTCTTTCCGCACCGCGTCGATGGCCTGACGCGTATTGTATTTCGACCGATAGATCAGTCGAAACGCCTCTTTGATTGACTTCACGCTTTCGGGCGAAAAATTATTGCGATCGAGTCCGACCAAATTCACCCCGCGAATCTCCGCCGGATTTCCGTCGGCGATCATGAATGGCGGAACGTCCTGCACGATCTTCGAGCAACCGCCGGTGATGGCGAAGCGTCCGATGCGACAAAACTGGTGCACCGCGGTCAGTCCACCCATCACAGCGTGGTCGCCGATCTGCACATGGCCGGCGAGCGTGCCGTTATTCGAAAAGACAACGCTGTCGCCGACGACGCAATCGTGTCCAATATGACTGTAAGCCAGAAAATTTCCGCGATGGCCGATGCGCGTCTTGCCTTCCTTCGTGGTGCTGCGATTCACCGTCACGAACTCGCGAAAAGTATTTTCGTCGCCGATCTCGAGATACGTCGGTTCGCCCGCGTATTTCAAATCCTGCGTCTGCTGGCCGATGGAACAATATGCGTAAAATTTATTTCCCGCGCCCGCGCGCATCGGCCCCTCCAGCGTGACGTGGTGCTGCAACCAGCAATTTTCGCCTAACGAAATATTTTTGCCGACGATGCAATACGGCCCGACCACCGTGCCCGCACCGATTTCCGCGCTAAGATCGACAATCGCCGTCGGGTGAATCTGCCCGTCGCTCATCGATCGAGAAACGTGAACATCAATTCGCCTTCGGACACGACCGCGTCGTTCACCACGCAATGGCATTTTGCTTTGGCCAACTTATCTCCGCGATTTTTTGTCAGCTCCGCGTGAATAAAAATCACGTCGCCCGGAAAGACCGGCTTGCGAAATTTTACATCGTCCGCGCTCATAAAATATCCGACACGGCTCGAAGTCTTCGCCAGCTTGAACAACAAAATACTCGCCACCTGCGCCATCGCTTCCACCTGCAACACTCCGGGCATGACCGGATGCCCGGGGAAATGTCCCTGGAAAAAAGGCTCGTTGATGGTCACCGTTTTGATCCCGATGATTTTCGTTTCGCCTTCAAAACCGACGATGCGGTCGACCATCAGGAACGGATAACGATGCGGCAGAATTTGCAGCACTTCCTCCGCGCCAAGCCCGCCGTCGCCCGGCGGCATTAGTTTCGGAGTGGCGATCGCGCTGCGGCGTGCGAGTTCTCGCGCCAGCGCGCGCGCTAATTCCGCATTCGCGCCGTGGCCGGGCTTGATCGCGATGATGTGTCCGTGAATACGACGGCCGACCAGCGCCAGGTCGCCGATGATGTCGAGGATCTTATGCCTAACGAACTCATCTTCGAAGCGCATCGGCTCCTTGCTCAGCACGCTGTCGCCGCGGACTACGATTGCGTTCTCGAGGCTGCCGCCCTTGATCAGGTTCTTGTCCATTAACTCCTTCACGTCTTCGTAGAAAACAAACGTGCGCGCGGGCGCGATCTCCCGTTCGAAAATCGCCGGCGTGATTTCCGTGGACCAAAATTGCGTGAATCGATTGTTCGGGCCGGCCTGCGTGCACGAAATGCGAAACTTTGAATCCGGCAGCAGCACGAGGACCGATCCCGTTTTCGTTTCGATGTGCATGGGATCGCGCACGTCGAAATATTTTCGCGGCGCTTCCTGCGGCGTGATTCCCGCCCGTTTGATAAGATCGACATAGGAACGTGCGCTGCCGTCGCCGATGGGCGGTTCGTTCGCGTCCATTTCCACGACGGCGTTGTCCACGCCCATCGCCGAGAGCGCCGCCAAAACGTGTTCGACCGTATGCACACGCACCGAGCCTTCGCCGATCGTGGTCGAACGCTCGACCGTTTTCAGATTGTCGATCTTCGCGTCAATCGTCGGCTCATCCGCTAAATCTTTGCGTCGAAACTTTATCCCGTGATCGACCGGCGCCGCGTGCAACTTCAGCGAAACCTTTTCGCCGGTGTGCAATGACGTGCCGCTGAAGCTGGCCGTCTTGCCGACCGTGTTTTGAAACTCAGGCGTGGAAGCCATGCGCGCTAACTAACAAAGATTTCGCGCTCTGACCAGCGGCGTTACTTTAATTCAATCTCGCCCGCATCGAACGCCATCATCTTGTCGATGTTCGTAACGCGCACTTGCTCCATCGCGCTTCCGCCATCCGCCCAGATGTCGATCGCCTTCTCCCCGCTCTTCGTCGCCACCGCGCGGGCAAGTTGCGGAGATTCGATCACGCTAAAGAGCGGCAATCCATCCGCCGTCTTAACGAAAATATTTTCGTCTTCGAAAGCCACGGCAAGATCGACAATCAACTTTGCCTCTTTCGACAGCGGATTCGCCACCAGCTTCACTTGAATATGATCGGTCGCACTCGCGTCCGGCGGCGTCGCGGCTTTGCCTAAATCTTCCACCTTCATCCGCGCCACCATGAAACCGCGCGCGCGATATTTTCCGGCCGGCAAATCTTCATCGCGATCATTCTTGCCGTCCCATTTCGTGATCAACGCATCCGCGCCGACATCGAATTCATCGACCTCGCCTTCCTGCACGAGCACGCGCACCAGTTTTCCGGCCGCATCGTAAATCCCGAGACTGATTGTTCCCTCGAGCGGTGGCGGGAGAAAACTGATGCGAACACTGCGGACCGTCGATGCCGGCGCAGTCGCCGGAGTCGCACTGGAAATTGGCGAGGTCGCCGCAGTTGGTGTCGCGCTGGCGCTCGGCGATGGAGTCGGAGATTCCTGCGCAGCCGCGACGAACGCACATAAAAACACACCGCCGATCGTTAATTGTTTAAACATAATATCGCCAGTTCACGTCTGGAAAAAGATTATCGCGCGACTCACAGTCGGCCAAAAACGCAAGATCGACATCTTCATTCGCCACGAACTGATCGTGCAATCGATTGAAACGATCAAGATGATCTAGCGTTCGCTTCGTCGCGTATTCGCGCGCTGTTCCAGTCTTCATCAGAAACGCCCAATCGCTCGCCTGCGCGAGCAGAAGTTCGCGCGCGAGTTGCTTGAGGATGCGGTCCGCCGGTTCGTTTGTGTTTGTTGTATGCGCGTGTGCGATGTCGATCATGCGCTGCGCCGTCGCGTGCAGCCGCGGATAAATCCAGGCATTGCTCGAATCGAGCCAAACTTCGAGATGACCTTTGTCCCCCCAGGTCGACGCTGCTGGCTGCAACATTTGTTGAGTCGGATGACCTTGCAGAAACTCGCTCGGCGTCGTTAGGGCAAAATCTTTTTGATCGAACGCGACCTTGCGAATGAAGAGCTCGAGAAATTGCGGACCTTCGAACCACCAATGCCCAAACAACTCCGCGTCGAACGGCGCAACGATGATTGGATCGACATCGAGCGCCGCGAGTTCGCGAAGTTGTTCGCGCCGCCGATCCAAAAAATGTGTCGCGTGCGCGTCCGCCGCTTTTACGGCTGCTTCGCGATCGTAAAGTTCCTTGTCGATCTTGCCGCCGGTGATGCGGTGATATTTCACACCGGAAAACTTTCGCAGGCCGCGCGCGACTGGTCCGAGATGTTCCAGCGGAAGTTCCCAGCCGATGTCGCGATAAAATTCCCGGTAAGCCGGATCGCCCGGATAACCTTCGGTCGCGCTCCAAACCTGCCGGCTGGAATCGCGGTCGCGCGCAAATGCGGCCGGACCTGCGGGCGTGTAACACGGCGCGTAGATCGCGCGACGCGGCCGCGGATTCGCGAACATCAATCCATGCGCGTCGAGAATGAACCAGCGGATGTTTGCTTCCTGCAAAATATTTTCCAAGCCGGGTGCGTAGGCGCACTCCGGCAACCAAAATCCCGTTGGATCGACATGGAAAAGATCGACATAAACATCTCGGCCTAACAACACTTGAGCGCGCTGCGCTTCGCGCGCATGCAGCGGCAACACCGCGTGCGTCGCCGCCGAAGCGATAATTTCAAGCGAACCGGTTTCGCGTTGCTCGCGAAAAGCCGCGATCAAATCGCAATTCCATTCCTCGACGAAGAATCGCCGGCTTTCAGTGAACAACTCGCGGTAAAACTGCGCGAGACTGAGCAAGGTTGGATCTTCCTTCGCTCGTTCGCATTCGCGTTCCATCAGCTCGATCAAAAGATCGACATGATGGATGTAACGCTGGCGCAGCAAGTCGTCGCTCAGCATCGCGCAAAGCGTCGGCGTCAACGACAGGGTCAGCTTGAACGGCACGCCGTCGCGCTCGAGCCGCTGCATCATTCGCAACAGCGGGATATAGGTCTCGGTGATGGCTTCGAAGAGCCATTCTTCCTCGAGAAAATGCTCGTGCTCCGGATGCCTAACGAAAGGCAAATGCGCGTGGAGAACGAGCGCTAGATAACCACCCATTGCAGACGCTTAATCTGCAATCGCTATTCGATCAAAGCGTGCGGCAAAAATCCTGGAAGCGATCGAGACCTTTTTTGATGATGTCGATGCTGGTGGCGTAGCTGAGTCGCACCGTGCGATCATCGCCGAACGCCGCGCCGGGAACGACGGCTACGTTCGCCTTGCTCAGCAAACGGTCCGCGAAATTCTGCGACGTCAATCCGAGTTGGCTCACGTTAACGAGTACGTAAAACGCGCCCTCCGGTTTCACCGCGGTGATGTTCGGGATTTTCGAGATGCGATCGAACATGTAGTTGCGGCGCATGTCGAATTCTTCGCGCATGTCCGAGAGCGGTTGTTGGTCGCCCTTCAAGGCCGCGAGCGCGCCGCGTTGCGAAAACGACGAAGGATTCGCCGTGGTGTGGCTTTGCATGGAGTCGACCGCTTTCGCCACCGCTTCAGGCGCGGCGAGATAACCCAGCCGCCAACCAGTCATCGCGTACGATTTGCTGAAACCATTCACCGTGATCGTCAGATCGTATGCTTCCTTCGAGATCGAGGCGACGCTGACATGCTTCACATCGTCATAAACCAGCTTCTCGTAAATTTCGTCGGACAAAATGTAAATGTCTTCCTCCGCCGCAACATCGACAATCGCCTGCATTTCTTCGCGCGTGTAAACGGAACCGCTCGGATTGCACGGGCTGTTGAGAATCAACATCTTCGTGCGCGGCGTCATCGCGTTTTCGAAATCTTCCGCGCTCATTTTCCACGCGTTGCGCTCCATCGTTGGCACGATGACCGGGTCAGCGCCGGCCAATCTCACCATGTCGGGATAACTGACCCAATACGGCGCCGGAATGACCACTTCATCGCCCGGCTGACATGTTGCCATGATGGCGTTGTAACAGGAATGCTTCGCGCCGTTGCTCACCACGATCTGACTCGCGCGATACGTTAGGCCATTGTCGGCCGCGAGCTTTTCCGCGATCGCCTGCCGCAATTCCGGAATGCCAGAGCTCGGCGTGTATTTAGTGAAACCTTGTTGCAGCGCTTCGATCGCCGCCTGCTTGATGTGCTCCGGCGTATCGAAGTCCGGTTCGCCCGCGCCGAATCCGCACACATCGATGCCTTCAGCCTTCATCGCCTTCGCTTTCGCGTCGATGGAGAGCGTGAGCGAGGGAGTCAGTTGAGCGGCGCGTTCGGAGATTTCCATGTCGATCTTATGAGTAGTTTCCAAAATCAGGAGCGCACATTATTGGCGACGGTAGAAGTTTTCAATCAAAGGTTTGAAATTGTTTTCGTCGACCCGGACGATTTTCATTTCGCGCTGCGCATTTTCGACTGAATCGGAAGCGTGCGCCGCGTTCACCATAATGGTCTGGCCAAATTCCTTTCGGATCGATCCCGGCGGCGCTTTCGCCGGATCAGTCGGTCCGAGCACCTCGCGAATTTTGCGCACCGCGTCCTCGCCTTGATAAACAATCGCCACACATTTCTCGCTGCCGGGTTCTTCGCGTTTGTCTTTCGGCGTCTCGCTCGGTTTCGCGCCGGCCATAAACGCGACGATGTCTTCCCAGGCGCCGCGCCCCTTTTCCGGCCCAAGTTTTTCCTGCAGCACCGCCAGCACCGGTCCGTAAAATTCTTCGGCCTGCGCCACGCTCATGCGGTGCACTTTGAATCCGACAATATAGAGACCGGTGCGCGAAAAAACTTCGATCACGCCGCCCGGCCGCAAATTCGGAAATTTGAAATTGTCCGGCTTGATCAGCACCAACGTCTTCTCGATCTTCGCGCCTTCCGGATAATCGATGACCTGATCGAGAATGCCGCCGTCGGAATCGGAAAATTCCGCCCAAAGTTTTAAGTCCGCTTCCACCGCTTTCGGATCGAACTGCGTCAACACCGCTGGCTCGAAATACGTCGCCTTGCCCGCGTCGTCCGTGATGTAATCGCCAAACGTATCGCGAATCGTTTCGCCGCTCGTGCGCTCGTGCACGATGTGGCCGACCGCGGTGTGCATTTTCTCGACCGCGTTCTCGCCGCGAAACACCAGGAACATCACGCGCCGGTCAGTCGTGAAATTTTTCAGGACGTATTCGCGAATTAATTCCTGCGTCGCACGATGTCGCGCGTCCTTTTCCGTCACGATCGTTTCGGCATAGCGCTGCACCAATTCCGCGCTCGGCGCGAACATGCGCGACGCCACCAAATCGAGCGCCGTCCGCGAAATTAATCGCGAAATAATTCCGCCGGTGCGCGATTTGCGCATCGAATACGGAGTCACGATGGCGTAGGAAAGTTCTGCGGTCGGCATGGCGGATTTCCACTGTAGCGGCGGTCTATGACCGTCGCATTAATTTTTCGCCAGAATCGCAACCCACTTTCCGCGGCGCCCTACGTCCAGGATGTCGATCTTATTTCGCTTCAACGCGCGCACGACATCGCGTTCCTGATTCCGCATGATGCCGGAAAGAATCAGGTAACGACTTCGCTTTAACCTCGGCAGAATTTCGATCAGCAGTTCGCTAAACAAGTTCGCCGTGACGATGTCGACTTGGCCGCCGTAGCCGCTTGCGCGAAGGCGGCTCTTGCGCGGAGATTTCCAGCTTCGCAGATCGACCAACTCAAACTTCACCTTGTCGATCTTGTTTCGCCGCGCGTTTTCTTTAGCCGTCTTGATCGCCATCGCATCGTTATCAATTCCAATTGCGCATTTCGCTCCGAGACATCGCGCCGCCAGCGCGAGAATTCCGCTGCCGGTTCCAAGATCGACAACGAAATCTCCCGCGCGAACAATCCGCTTCAGCAATCGCAACGACAGCGCAGTCGTGGCGTGATCACCGGTGCCGAAAGCCAGACCCGCCGGAATCGTTAATCGCCGTTTTCCGATCTTGATCGGTTTCGTTTTCTGATTTTGCTCGAAGCGTTTCAGCCGCTCGATCCGTCCGCCGAACTCCTTTAACTGATCGCGCGAATCGCAGACGATTTCGATTTGCAATAGCTTTCGATCCACCCGCTCGATCACCGCCAGTTTGTCGCCGAAGTGCGCTTGCAACTCTTCTTCGTTATCGATCCACCACTGCGGAGTCGCTAGCCGTCGCCACAAATACATGATCAGTTTGACTGTAGGGGAAGCTGTTAGCTTCCCATCCTCTCGTGAACCTTCGCGGCATCCATCATATCACCGCCATCGCGACCGAGCCGCAAAGCAATCTCGATTTCTACGCACGCGTGCTCGGACTGCGTTTCGTCAAACGCACCGTCAACTTCGACGATCCCTCCGCGTATCATTTCTATTTCGGCGATCGAACCGGACGACCGGGAACAGCCATCACATTTTTCCCCTGGCCGGGCGCGCGTCGCGGCACGCGCGGCGTTGGCCAAGTAGTCGCGACCAGTTTCGCAATTTCAACTGCATCGCTCGACTACTGGAAATCGCGCTTCAAAGAGCATCACGTCTTGTGTGAAGAAACGGGAACGCGTTTTGGCGACGCCGTTTTACGCCTGACGGATCCGGACGGCTTGCTCATTGAATTAATTTCATCCGCGCACTTGGACGATGTCGATCTTGCGTACGATGGCGAAGTGCCGCGCGAGTTCGCCATTCACGGATTTCATTCGCCCACGCTCGAAGTGCAAAGCGCGCCGCTCACGGTACAGTTGCTGCAAACACTCGGGTTCGAGTTGAGCGCCGAAGAAAAAGCGCGAAAAAGATTTTCGGTGAATGAAAGATCGACAAGTGGACACCTCGACCTGGTCGAGCGTCCGGATGGACATTTCGGTGTGAACTCAGCGGGAACAGTCCACCACATCGCGTTTCGTTGCGCGGATGAAGCCGAGCAATTGCACTGGCGAAATCAACTTGTCGACCTTGGCCTGCACGTCACGCCGGTGATCGATCGCCAATATTTTCATTCCATTTATTTTCGCGAACCCGGCGGAATTTTGTTTGAGATCGCGACCGAAGCTCCCGGCTTCACCGCTGATGAACCGGTCGAAGAGCTCGGCCAGAACTTGAAGCTACCGCCGCAATACGAAGCGCATCGCGCCGAGATCGAGCGATCGCTCCCGCCGGTAAAAATATGAACGACGCGTCTTTCGGAAAAAGACGTTGTAGCTGCCGCCGTCGCTGGCGGCAGGGCGCAGCGCGAGAACACGCACTCATCTGCCGCCAGAGACGGCGGCAGCTACAACAGGGTTGTTAGATCGACAATTAACTTCGCTGTCATCCTGAGCGAAAGCGAAGGACCTCACAGCCTGCGAAACGGTCACACAATCTGGACAGCGTAATCAATCAGTTTGTGGGAGGTCCCTCGCCGTCTGCGCGGCTCGGGATGACAAATAATACTGGTTTTGCGCTACAGAGTTGAGGTTGACCGCGGGGCGTTCGTCCCGCTAAGTAACCATCTTTCCGCCATGCTCATCGTCATGAACGCCAGTGCGCCGCAAGGCGACATCGATAACGCCGTGCGCGTGATCGAGTCGCTCGGATTTCGCGCGCACGTCATGCCCGGGGTGACGCGCACGGCCATCGGCGTAACTGGAAATCAGGGCGCGGTCGATCTTAGTCATTTCGAAAATCTTCCCGGCGTCGCCGAAGCCATTCGCGTGACCAAGCCGTACAAATTAATCACGCTCGATCTGCAACCTGATCGCACGATTGTCGACGTTGGCGGCGCGAAAATCGGAAACGGATCGCTCGCCATCATTGCGGGGCCATGCTCGATCGAAAGTCGCAAGCAGGCGTTTGCCGTTGCCGAGTCGGTCAAGAAAACGGGCGCACAATTTTTTCGCGGCGGCGCGTTTAAGCCGCGGACTTCGCCTTACGCGTTTTCGGGGCTGGGGGAGGAAGCGCTGAAGTTGCTCGCGGAAATTCGGGAAAAACTTGGCCTCAAGATTGTGACCGAAGCGCTCGACGAAGGAAATGTCGATCTTGTCGAGAAGTACGCGGACATGATTCAGATCGGCGCGCGTAACATGCAAAACTTCACGCTGCTCAAGCGCGTGGGGCGATCGAAATTGCCGGTGCTGCTCAAACGGGGGATGGCGGCGACGTTGGAAGAATGGTTGCTCGCCGCCGAATACATCATGGCGGAAGGAAATTATCAGATTGTTTTGTGCGAGCGCGGCGTGCGCACATTTGCGCAACACACGCGCAACACGCTCGACCTCGCTGCGGTGCCGGCCGTCAGGCGGATTTCGCATTTGCCGGTGATCGTCGATGCCGCGCACGGAACTGGGCGCAGTTACATGGTGACGCCGCTGGCGCGCGCGGGCGTGGCCGTCGGCGCGGATGGTTTAATGGTCGAAGTGCACGCGCGACCCGATGAAGCGCTTTCCGACGGCGCGCAAGCGCTCACGCTCGATGAATACGAGCAGATGGTGCGCGAAGTTCAGGCCATTCACGATGTGATTTCGAAGAACGGCGCCTAATTCGCCCCTGTCATTCCGAGCCGCGAAGACGGCGAGGAATCCCTCGCTCTCGATCCAACGTCACACTTGTTAGGGCGAAACTCCGCGGATGAGAGGTCCCTCGCTCTGCTCGGGATGACAACATTATGTTTTTAGACGCGCAGGAAATTCGCGAGAAGTTTTTTTCCTTCCGCAGTCAGGATCGACTCGGGATGAAATTGCACGCCGTGGATGGGTAGATGTCGATGTTGCAATCCCATGATCTCGCCTTCGTTAGTCTCGGCCGTGATCTCGAGTGAATCGGGAATGGATTCGCGCCTAACGATGAGCGAATGGTAACGCGTCGCTTCGAGGGGCTGGGCCAGATTTTCAAAAACGCCGCGCTGTTGATGTTGAATCATCGAAGTTTTTCCGTGCATCAATTTTTCCGCGCGCACGACTTCGCCGCCGAAAACCTGGGCGATGCATTGATGGCCGAGACAAACGCCGAGGATCGGAGTTTTCGATCCAAACTCGCGCACCACATCCAAACTGATGCCGGCGTTTTCCGGCCGACCGGGCCCGGGCGAAATACAGATGCGCTCGGGATTTAGTTTTCGAATTTCGTCGAGCGAAATTTCATCGTTTCGTTTGATCGCAAGATCGACATCTAACTCGCCGAAGATCTGGACGAGATTGTAGGTGAACGAATCGTAGTTATCGATGACGAGCAGTTTCACTTGTCGATCTTGTTCGCGCGCGCGATCGCTTCCAGCATCGCTTTGGCTTTGCTAACACATTCCTCGAATTCGCGCGCGGGATCGGAGTCGGCCACAATTCCGGCGCCGGTTTGCAAATACGCCTTGTTGTTTTTCAGAACGATCGAGCGCAACGCGATACAGCTATCGAGCGAGCCATCAAATCCAAAGTAACCGACGATGCCGGAATAAAATCCGCGCCGCGATTTTTCCAGATCGGCGATGATTTGCATGGCGCGAATTTTCGGTGCGCCGGAAACAGTGCCGGCCGGAAACGTCGCGCGGATGGCGTCGAACGCATTCGCGTCTTCCCGCAAACGCGCGACCACATGCGAGACGATGTGCATGACATGGCTGTAGCGCTCGATCGTCATTTGCTCGGTCACCTTCACGCTGCCGAACTCGGCCACGCGGCCGAGATCGTTGCGGCCGAGATCGATCAACATGACATGCTCGGCCCGCTCTTTTGGATCGACAATCAACTCTGCCGCGAGTCGTTCATCTTCGGCGGAATCTTTCCCGCGCGGCCGCGTTCCAGCAATCGGGCGAATCTCGGCGACGCGATCACGAACGCGCACGTGTAATTCCGGCGAGCTGCCGACGATGGTGAACTCTTTGCCGAACTTGAGGCAAAACATGTAGGGCGATGGATTTCCGAAGCGAAGTGCGCGATAAAGATCGAGCGCGTTGCCGTTAAATTCCGTCTCGAAACGCTGCGAGAGAACGACCTGAAAAATATCGCCCGCAGCGATGAGTTCCTTCGCTTCTCGCACCATCGATTCAAATTCTTCGCGCGTGGTGTTGCACGCAGTCGCAGGAAGATTTTCGATTCGCTCCGAACCGATCGCGCGAAGCGTGATCGATTGGTCGAGTCGCTTCCTCGCGTCTTCCAGGTCGCGGCGCGCGCGATCATACGCTTCATCGGCCGAGATGTTCTTGTCGATGTACGCGTTGGTCACGAGACGCAGTTTGCGAAAGCGGTGATCGAACACGAGCAGCGTGCGCGCGACCATGAACATCATTTCGGGAAGATGCAGGTCGTCGCGCGGATGGATCGGCACGGTCGGCTCGAAGAATCGGACAACGTCGTAGCCTATGTAACCGACGGCGCCGCCGATGAAGTGGGGGACTTCCGGCGTCGCGACAAATTGAAATCGCGACATGATCTTTTGCAATGCGCCTAACGGATCGCCATTTGCCTCACTGCTTTTGAAAACAACGAGCGGATCAAATCCGATAAACGAAAAGCGCCCCGACTCGTCGTTCTTCTCGGCCGATTCGAAAAGGAAACAGGGACCGCCATTGTCGATCTTAGCAAAGGCGGAGACAGGCGTTTCGACATCGGCGACAAGATCGACAAGCAGCGGGATGAGATTGCCGCGCTGAGCGAGTGCGCGGAATTCCTCGCGCGAAGGCAGATTGAGGGCGGACATTTAATTAAAGGTTGCGCAACGGAGTCGGCGCGCCATTATTTTCACCCGCTCGAGATGCGGGTGTAGCTCAGTGGTAGAGCACCTCCTTGCCAAGGAGGACGTCGCGAGTTCGAGTCTCGTCACCCGCTCCAATCTCCCCGATTCTGCTCCCGGTCAAAGCGTCGTTCGTGCAAGATTCTTGAATCCAAGTCGGCCGCTGACCGCATCTCACTCCTAAAGGATAATCATGAAACCACTTCTCTTTGCTTTGCTTTCTTCGCTCGCGCTGACCACGAGCCTGACGGCGCAATCGCCACCACCGCCTCCTCCGGCTCCGCCCGCGCCCGCTGTCAGCGCCACAGTCTCTCCAACGACTTCCCCCGAAAGCGAAACTGAGCAGGCGATCAGGCGAAAACACAAAAAGCATTTTAATTTCACCATTGGCGATCACGATCTCACCGGCGGCGACTCGGCTGACGGCAAACATCGTGGCGATGGCGGTGACATTCCCGAAATGGTTGTGCCGATTGTCGCCGTGGTCTTCTTGTCGATCTTCGGAGCGCCGGTGTTGATCGTCGCCGTCATCCTCTATTTCGGTTTTTCCCGAAACCGGATGATGCATCGCACCGTGCGCATGATCAATCGGCCGTGCGCGGTTTGTTGCGCCAACTTACTCGAACTGATCTCGCTCTTTCGGACGATCTCGCCCAGGAAACTTTTCTGCGCGCCTACAAACACATTCGCAGTTTTCGCGGCGAAGCCAAATTTTCCACCTGGCTTTACCGGATCGCCTACAATTGCTTTCGCGAAGATGCGCGCCGTCGGAAGGAATTGGTCGGGGTCGACGAAGCCCAATGGCAAAGCGAGCTCGATCCGCAGACGGTCGATCCCGGTCTAAGACATGATCTAATGCATGCCCTAAGCTTACTTCCACTGTCAGAGCGTTCCGCCGTTCTGCTTTGTTGCCAAAATGGTTTGTCGCACGACGAGGCTGCGCGCGTTTTGGATATTCCACTTGGCACGGTGAAGACGAACGTGTTACGTGGACGGGAGAAATTGAAACGGACTCTGGCTGCGTGGAGCCCGAATTAAGATGGACGATAACTCGTTAGATCGACAACTACTCGAGGCGGCGCCATACATCGACGATGATGGATTTACCGCTGGCGTGCTGGGGAAATTGCCGGCGCCGCGCCGGCAATCGCAATCGTTGCGCGCCATCATCCTGGTCGGAATCACATTGCTCGGTAGCGCGCTTGCCTTCGTCTTATCCGATCCCGGCCAACTCGTGCGCACAAACGTAGATCGATTAGCCGGACTTCCGTTGCTTTGGGTGCTCGGTCTCGCGCTTGCGTGCGGTGTCTTAGTAACGGCGGGCGGCTGCGCTGCGGCCATATCTAAGATGCGCGGCGCGCAATCTTAGATTTGCATTGTCGATCTTGCCGGCCAAGTTGAGGGATGTTCACTAACATTCCGAGTGCGACCTTAAGACAACTGGTCAAGCTGTCCGAGCGTAAAGAAGCGCTCATGGCGCAAATCCAGAACATCGATCGAGAGATGCTGGCATTGCAAAACAAACACGAGGTGCCTGCGTCCGATGGGGGGAAGCGCGCGCCGGTCACGGTTTCTCGAGCGCCGGCGAGCCGCCGTCAGCGTGCGCCGCGCGGTGCGCTCAAGGAGAAAATCTTGAAAGCGTTGCGCGGGGCCGCGAAGAAAGGGCTGACCATCGCCGAGCTCTCGAAGAGGCTCGGAGTGCCGAGCGCGAATCTCTATGTCTGGTTTAATGGCACTGGCCGAAACGTCCGCGGGGTCAAGAAGATCGGCGTGGCGAAATATCAACTAAGATAGCGAATCCGTCGCGCAGAGTTCGCGCGCCGCGCGGACATCGACATCGATTTGTCGCTTGAGCGCCTCGACATTCTCAAATTTCTTTTCCGGTCTTAGATACTTCACAAAGCGCACTTCCACATCGCGGCCGTAAATATCGCGATCGAAATCGAGCAGATAAATTTCGAGGACGCGCTCCGCCTTGCCGCTACTCACCGTCGGACGAAAGCCAAGATTAATAAGGCCGTGGTGAAGTTGATTGTCGATCTTAGCTTCGGCAAAATAGACCCCGTTAGGCGGAAATTGCTCGCTGTGCGCGCCCAGGTTCGCCGTTGGAAAGCCAAGTTGTTTGCCGAGGCTTTCGCCCTGCATCACCGTGCCCAGAATGGTGTAGTCGCGGCCAAGCATGGCAGCGGCTTTGGCGAAGTCGCCCGTCTCGACCGCCTGGCGAATGGCGGTACTGCTAACGACGTCGCCGTTGACGCTCACCGGTTGAATACCGACGACGTTGAAATCGAAACGCGCGCCGAGCTTTTGTAAAAGATCGAGATTACCAGCGCGGCCTTTGCCGAACGACCATTCGTGGCCGACGCAAATCTCGCGCAGCGATTTGGAATGGGCGACGAGCTGCTCGACGAATTTCTCCGGGGCTGTGTTCGCGAACTCCTTGTCGAAGTTAATGACGAGCAGGTGCGCGACGCCGAGATTGCGGATGAGCGCGATCTTGTGCTGCGTCGCGGTGAGTAAATGTGGAGCGTCGTTAGGCCGGAGGATTTTGGCCGGATGTGGATCGAAAGTTACCACAACCGGCGTGCCGTTGGCTGAGCGGGCGTGCCGGGTGGAGGTGGAGATGACGGCCTGATGACCGCGATGGACACCGTCGAAGACACCGATGGCGAGAAAAAGCGGCCTGGGCAATCGCTCCAGCTCCGCGATCGAGCGCAGGATTTCCATCATGTCGATCTTACGCCTAAGCGCCGCGCATGCGCGAAACTTCCGGCAGACTCAGAATGCGTTTCAAGATTTCAGCGGGCGGCTGGTTTTTTATTTCATCGACGGTGATGGCGCCGTCGACATTGAACCGTCCGGATTTGGTGCGTCGGAGTTCTTTCAAATGCGCGCCGCAACCGAGAATCTCCCCGATGTCGTGCGCGTAAGTACGCACATAAAATCCTTTGCTGCAGACAACGGTGAAATCGATATCGGGCAAGGCGATCCCGTCGATCGAATACGAATAGACGTGCACGAGACGCGGCTCGCGTTCGACCACTTTTCCTTCGCGCGCCAATTTATAAAGCGGGACGCCGCCTTGTTTCTTGGCCGAGACCATCGGCGGCATTTGATAGAAATCGCCACGGAACTTTTCGAAGGCGGCGCGGATTTGTTCTTCGCCTAATTCCGGCACGGGCCGTTCCTCGACCGTTTCACCTTGTCGATCTTGCGTGCTTGTCGATCTTCCGAGCGTGAGCGTGCCGGTGTAACTCTTGTCTTCGCTCATCAATAAATCCTGGATCTTCGTGCCGCGTCCGATGGTGAGCAGAAGTAAACCAGTGGCGAGCGGATCCAGCGTGCCGCAATGTCCGATCTTCTTGATTTGCAGTTGCCGCCTAACGAGCGCGACGACATCGTGCGACGTCATCCCGCCGGCTTTGTCGACGAGGAGCACGCCGTCAGGAGTTGCAGTCAACGACACGACAAATTTCCTCCAGGACTTTAGTTTCCACTTCGGCCAAGGTCCCGCGCACGCGTGCACCGGCCGCGCGAGTGTGTCCACCGCCGCCAAACTTCTGACAAATCGCGCAGACATCGGCCGCGTCGCTTTTCGAGCGCATGCTCACGCGCACTTTGCCTTCAGCGAGTTCTTCGAAAAATACGGCAACGATGACGCCGCGAATGGCGCGGATGTGATCGATCAAGCCTTCGTTGTCCTCTGGCAAAACTCCGAGATCGCTCGCGGTCGTTAGGCTCAAGCTGAAACTGGCGACACGACCATCGCCGACAAATCGCATCGTGCGCAAAAGTTCGCGCAACAATTCAACGCGGCGGCGGGGATAATTTTCGTAGAGCAACTGATTGACGCGGCCAACATCGACATCGGCCCGCACGAGCTCGGCCGTTATTTCGTAAGTGCGCGCGGTGGTGTTTGGATATTGGAATGAGCCGGTATCAGTCGAGATGGCGACGTAAAGGTTTTCCGCGATTGCGGGAGTGAACGGCAAACCCTGATCTTTAATCAGCTCGAAAATGATTTGTCCGGTCGCGGGCGAATTGGCATCGATGTGAACGAGATCACCGTAGCCCGGATTACTAGGATGATGATCGATGTTGATCCAAACCTTCGCTGAACGGATCGCGTTGAAGGCGGTGCCGAGTCGATTTTGAATGGCGGTGTCGAGCGCGATGGCAACATCGACATCTTCTGGCGTGGCCGGCGGTTTGGTCACGAGATCGGCGCACGGGAGAAAATTATATTTCTCGAGCATGCCGTCTTCGTTCCAAACGCGAACGTCTTTGCCGAGTTTTCGCAACGCGAGCGCGAGCGCGAGCTGACTGCCGAGCGCGTCACCATCGGGGCGCACATGACTCAGGACCGCGAAACGTTGATGGTCGCGCAGAACACGTCCGATTTCGGCAAAGGTGGATTGCTTCACTCGGCGTCGCTGACTGGCGTTTCGATTTGCTGCAAAATTTTGATGACACGCGTTCCGCGCTCGATGGAATCATCGAGATGGAAAATCAAATGCGGGGTGTATTTCAAAACGACATGACGCGCGAGCTGCGTTTGCAATGGAATCCGATGCGCTTCGAGTTGCGCGATCGCATTTTTGGCGCCGGCGCCGAGAACGCTGACATAGACGTGTGCGTTTTTGAGATCGGACGTGACATCGACTTGATTGATTGTCACCAAAGCGTCTTCAAACGTGAGCTCGCGCGTGACGATGAGGCTGAGCTCGCGCTTGAGAAGTTTGTTCACGCGTAGATGTCGATGTTTCATGACGATTAATCGCCGCTCGCCTGTCCGTTAGGCGTCGCCGAAAATGGCCTAGAGTTTCTGCGCGACCTGTTCGAGTTGGTATGACTCGATGATGTCGCCCACCTGGTATTCGCTGAAATCGCCCAGCTTGATACCGCACTCGAGGCCGGAGCGGACTTCTTTCACATCGTCTTGGAAACGGCGCAGGGTTGAAATTCCCCCGTCGTAAACCGGCTGGCGTCTGCGCAAAACTCGCGCGCGCGCGGTGCGGCCGATGCGACCGTCGGTAACGAGACATCCGGCGACGATGCCTCTGCTCAATTGGAAAACTTGTTTCACTTCGGCGTGGCCGATGACGGTTTCGCGGTGCTCCGGATCGAGCAACCCCGCCATCGCTTCCTTCATCTGATCAATCAATTCGTAAATGATGCTGTAGAGCTTGACCTGCACACCTTCGTGACGCGCGGACGTTACGGCCATGCTCTCGACCTTGACGTTGAAACCGACGACGACCGCGTTCGAAGCGCTCGCCAACAAAATGTCAGATTCGGAAACCGGACCGACGGCGGAGTGAACAAAATCGAGATCGATCTTCTTGCTGTCGATCTGCGTGAGCGCGCCGGCGATCGCTTCCAGCGAACCTTGCGCGTCCGCCTTCAAGACAACGCGGAGAATTTTCTTGCCGTCGGCCGCTTCGAGTAAACTTTCGAGCGTCGCGCGTTGCGGCACACTCAATTTATCCGTGCGTTTCGCCTGCAAACGTTCTTCGCTCAATGTTTTCGTCGAACGCTCCGATTCCATCACCAGAAATTCATCGCCGGCATTCGGTAATCCGGTGAATCCGAGAATTCTCACCGGCGTCGACGGACCGCCTTCCTTGAGCGGTTTTCCCTGGTCGTCGATGAGCGATTTCACTTTGCCGCTGTAATCGCCGCAAATAAATGGATCGCCCACTTTGATGGTTCCCATCTGCACGATGACCGTCGCCGTCGGTCCGCGTCCGGCTTCGACTTGCGCTTCGATGACGGTGCCGCGCGCTTTTGCGGTTGGCGACGCTTTCAATTCCATCACTTCCGCTTGCAGCGACATCATCTCGAGCAATTGATCGATGCCCGCCCCGGTTTTGGCCGAGACCGGAATAACGATGGTGTCGCCGCCCCAATCTTCCGGCGCCAGCTCGCGTTCCTGCAGCTGCTTTTTCACCTTGTCGATGTTAGCGCCGGGTAAATCGATCTTGTTGATCGCCACCATGATCTTCACATGCGGCGCCGCCTTCGCGTGATTAATCGCCTCGATCGTCTGCGGCATGAGGCCGTCGTCCGCCGCGACCACGAGCACGACGATATCAGTCACGTTCGCGCCGCGCGCGCGCATCGCGGTAAACGCGGCGTGACCGGGCGTATCCAAAAATGTAATGCGCGTTCCCTTATGCTCGACCGTGTAGGCGCCGATGTGTTGCGTGATTCCGCCCGCTTCGCCCGCGGCGACACGCGTCTTGCGAATCGCGTCCATCAACGAAGTTTTGCCATGATCGACGTGGCCCATGAACGTGATGATCGGTCCGCGCGGCTTAAGTTCCTCGACCTTCTCGATGACTGGCGGCGGCGGCGCGACGACGACTTCTTCGATTTTATGAACGCCGCCACCTTTTTCCCGGCGCTCTTTTTCCAAAACGAATCCGTGCGCTTCCGCGATCTTGGATGCGATGTCGGGCTCGATCGTCTGATTGACGTTCGCGAAAATGTTAAACGCCATCAATTCGGCAATGACTTGATGCGGCTTTAATCCCAGCTCCGTTGCCAAATGCTTCACCACGATCGGCGGTTTGATGTGGATGACGTTCTGCGGTTCCTCTTCCTCGGCCGCAGCGACCGGCGGCGGCGGTGTAAGATCGACATCTATCTTTGGCGCTTCCGTTTTTGGCGGCGCGGGTGGTGGTGGAGCAGCGGACGCTTCCATTGAAGCGCGAATGCGCGAGATCGGCGGAAGGGTCGTTCTCTTTTTCAATTCGCCGTCTTGTGATTTCTGTTTCGGCTTTTTCTCGTCGATCAACGAAACCGTTTCGACATCTCGCCGCGGTGCCGGTGGAGGCGGCGGAGCTTTTGGAGCAGCTTTCGCCGCCGGCGCGTGAGCGGTGTGCGACTTTGCCGGCGCTGGCGGATGCGCTTTCGCCGCCGGCTTGTGTGCGGGCTCGTCCTTTTTCTTTACGACCTTCGCTTTAGAAGGAGCCGGCTTGTGCGCGCTGGTTTTGCGCGCGGCCGATTTCTTCGTCTTGCTGGTCGTTTTTGTTGGCATTGCTCTTGTAAAAATTTTCGCTCATGGCCTGAGCGGATTAAACCGGGGCCATATCACTGCGCTACCTCTTGTCGATGCACCGCGTCGTGAATTTCCTGCGCTTTCGCTTCCTCTACCGCGAGAATGTCGACCAGGTCTTTCACGTCTGCGTCGCGCAATCCTTCCAAATTCGTAAATCCGGATTTCACCAATGTCATCGCCTGTTCTTCGGTAATCGGCAGCGCTGCGGACAAAGTCTGGGCCGCATGCGCGACCTTTTGCTCAACCGCGTGGGTCGCCGAAGTGTCCTTGTCGATGTTGATTTCCCAACCGGTCAATCGCGAAGTCAGCCGCGCGTTTTGTCCTTTTTTCCCGATGGCTAACGAAAGCTGATCTTCATCCACCGAAATCTGCACGCTCTTCTTTTCCGTATCGAACACGAGATTCTTGACCTTGGCCGGCTTAAGCGCTTCGAGCACAAAATCTTTTGGATCGGAACTCCAGCGAATGATGTCGACCTTTTCGTTGTTGAGCTCGCGCACAATATTTTTCACGCGCGACCCGCGCATGCCGACGCACGCGCCGACTGGATCCACTTTGTCGTTCGCGCTCCAGACCGCGATCTTGGTGCGATAACCTGCTTCCCGCGCGATGCCGCGGATTTCGACCGTGCCATCGGCAATCTCGCTCACCTCCAATTCGAAAAGGCGCCTAACGAAATTCGGATGACTGCGCGAAACGATAATTTCCGGCCCGCGAATTCCGTTATCGACCGCGACGACATACGCGCGCAAGCGATCGCCCACATTGTAATCTTCCACGACGACGCGCTCGCGTTGCGGCATGATCGCCTCGAACTTGCCAAGATCGAGAATCACATCTGAGCGATCGAACCGACGCACTGTGCCGCTCACAATTTCGCCAGCGCGGTCCTTGAACTCCTCATAAATCATTTCCTTCTCGACCTGGCGGATGCGCTGCATCATCGCCTGCTTCGCCGTTTGCGCGGCGATGCGTCCGAAATTGCTGGGCGTCACTTCGACTTCGACTGCATCGCCGACTTTCGCATCCGCTTTAATTTTTTGCGCCTTCGTTAGGCTGATTTCGTCCTGCGGATTGGTCACGTTGTCGACCACCAGGAGATTCGCGAGCGCGCGGATGTCGCCCGTTTTCGGATCGATGTCGATCCTCATTTCGCGGGCAGCGCCGACACTCTTTTTCGAAGCGGAAAGCAGAGCAGTCGAGACGGCCTCGAGCAGGATGTCGCGTTTGATTCCGCGTTCCCGCTCCAGGTAATCGAGCATGGCGATAAATTCGGCGTTCATAAAAGCATTAGCCCGCAGACTAAAAAGAGTGGGGCATCTGCTCCCACTCCTTCCAGCGCGGACTAGGGCGCTAACGTAGATTTTGTGAGGGAACGCGTCAAGTTGGCAAAACCTCGCAAGATCGACATGGACAAGATCGACATGTACGACAGAGTCTGCGCATGTCGCGCGTTTCGCCTTTAATATTGGTGGGCATCGTCTGGGCGGCGATCTATTTGCCCGCGCTCGGTTCGTTCGAAATCAAAGGCGAAGAAGGCCGCCGCATCCTGCCGGCCATGGCCATGCTCGACAGCGGTAACTACATCGTGCCGCAGGTCGGCAGCGGCGCTTATTTTCGCAAACCGCCATTGGTAAACTGGATCGTCGCGGCTTCCTTCAAACTTTTCGGCGCGCGCAACGAATGGACGGCGCGCATTCCGTCCGTCCTTTGCATCCTCGCCGTGGCCATCGCCTTCGTCACCATCGCGCGCAATACGCTCGGTCACACTGGATCGACCATCGCCGCGCTCGTTTGGCTAACGAACATCGGCACGATGCACAAAGGGCGCTTGATCGAGATCGAAGCGCTTTACATCTCGATCTGCGCGCTGGCCATGATCACGTGGCTGAGTTGGTGGGAGGAAAAACGTTCGCCCTGGCTGACGTGGGTGGTGCCGTGGATTTTTCTCGGCCTTGGCTGGCTCGCCAAAGGCCCGACGCTGCTGGTTTTTTTCTACGCGCTCGTCTTCGCCGTTTTCTGGCAAACGAAACAATGGCGCGCTTTATTTCACCCCGCCCATCTGCTCGGGCTTCTCATCATGATGGGGATTTTTGCCAGCTGGGCCATTCCGTTTAGTTACATGACTTCCGGCCCGCGAGTGATGCGGACGTGGTCGAATCAATTTGTCGGCCGTGTCTCGGGAGAGTTTTTTCACGTCGGCGTTTGGCTCCTGACTATTCCGCGTGTGCTTGGATATTTTCTGCCGTGGCTGACGTTGTTGCCCTTTGTTCGCTTCGATAAATTTCCGGAAGATCGACAACGAAGACTTGCCCGCGCTCTGCTTTGGAGCGCGGCCGCGCCGCTGGTCGTCATCAGTTTGATTCCGGGCGCTGCGCCGCGTTATTCGCTGCCGGTGTTGACTCCGTTTTGTTGGTTCATGGGACTCTGTTTTGCCGCCGACGCGTTCGCGCGGCCACGCTGGCTTGGAGCATTGGACAAACCAGTTTGGTCGCGGGTCGTCCCGGCCGTGGTCGTATTGTCGATGTTAGTTGGATTAGTCGGTTATCCCGTGGCGGCGAGGGCGGCGCTGACGAAACGCCGCGAGAAAGTCAGGAATATTGCCGCACAGATCAATGCTGCCGTTCCGAAAACCGAAACGCTTTACGCGGTCGATCCCAATTATCAGCCGTTGTTTTTTTACATGCAGTCGCCCGTTAAATATGTGTCCTCCATCGACGAACTGCCTTTTGAAACGCATTACTTTTTGGTTCGTCCGGACAATGAACAGGACGCGCTCGGGAGCGAGCAATGGGCCCCGCGAAAAGCGCACGCTATTTTGCGCGTGAAAGATTATCGCAAGCAAACCGTCATTTTGTTTGCGATCGATCCGGTCTGAATTTCAATTCGAGGCGGCGTGAACGCGGCGGGCGTGCGATGATCTAATAACGGAAAGCTCGGCACGCATGGCAGACGATATACCAGAGGAAAGGCGAGAGACGACCGGAAGCAAGATTCCACGATGGGCGTATTGGGTCGCGGGCGTCCTCGTGCTTTTTTTCTTACTGCGCGGTTGCTTCGGCAAGAAACAAATTTCAAGCGGGCCGCCACCCGCGCCGGTGATTGTCGATCTTGTAAAACAACAAAATGTGCCGGTGCAATTGCACGCCGTCGGTAACGTGCAGCCGTTCACATCGGTCACAGTCAAGTCGCTCGTGT
This sequence comes from Chthoniobacterales bacterium, assembly GCA_038229295.1. Lineage (GTDB taxonomy): Bacteria > Verrucomicrobiota > Verrucomicrobiia > Chthoniobacterales > UBA10450 > JAJPGZ01. The sequence continues at coordinate 31,444 of JBBROO010000005.1, forward strand.
CCGGGCCGATCGAGAAGGTCCACTTCAAAGAAGGCCAGGACGTGAAGAAGGGCGATTTGCTTTTCACGATCGATCCACGGCCGTTTGAAGCCGCGATGAAACAAGCGCAGGCGAATCTTGATAAGGACATGGCGCAGTCGTTGAATGCGCAGAAGGATGCGGTGCGCGCGTCAGACCTGGTCAAGAAAGGCGCGATCGCCGCGCAACAAAACGACCAGACGATTTCCAATGCGGTTTCCGAAAGCGCGACGATTCGCGGCGATCAAGCCGCGCTCGATACCGCGAAATTACAGGTCGAATACGCGTCCATTCGCTCGCCCATCGATGGACGCACCGGCGCGGTGTTAATCCACGAAGGCAACCTGGTGAAAGCGAATGATGATGCGTCGATTCTAGTCGTGATCAACCAGGTGCATCCGATTTACGTGCAGTTCTCGGTGCCGGAACAAAATCTGGACGCGATCCGGCCGCGCATGAAAGAGGGCGAGCTCGAGGTGGCGGCTAATCCGCCTAACGAGCCCGACCATATTTCGCACGGCGTGCTCACGTTGATCGACAACGCGGTCGATCAAAGTACTGGCACGGTGAAATTGAAGGCGACGTTCCCGAATGAAGACGAAGCGCTGTGGCCGGGAGAATTTGTGAACACGACGCTGACGTTATCGAATCAGGCGAATGCGATCACGGTGCCGACGAAGGCGCTGCAGCCGGGTCAGAAAGGGCAATACGTTTTTGTGGTGAAGTCCGATCAGACGGCCGAGATGCGCATTGTCGATCTTGCGCGAATCGAGGGGCCGATCGCGGTGATTAACAAAGGCGTGCAGGCGGGCGAGAATGTTATCGTGGATGGGCAGATCGCCGTTCGACCGGGCGGAAAAGTTCAGCCGAAGAATCCAGTGCCCGGCGGCGCGCCTAACAAACCAAGCCAGCCATGAGCATTCCAGAGCTCTTCATTCGCCGACCGGTCATGACCACGCTGGTCATGAGCGCCGTCATTATTTTTGGCTGGGCGGCATATCGATCGTTGCCGGTGAGCGATCTGCCGAATGTGGATTTTCCGACGATCAACGTCGGCGCGAGTTTGCCCGGAGCGAATCCGGAAACGATGGCGTCATCGGTCGCGACCGTGTTGGAGCAGGAATTTTCGACCATCGCCGGCATTGATTCGATGACTTCGATCAGCGCGCTTGGGAGCACGAGCGTGACGATTCAATTCAATCTTGATCGCTCGCTCGATTCCGCGGCGCTCGATGTGCAGGCGGCGATTTCGCGAGCGACGCGGCGATTGCCGCAAAACATGCCGAGTCCGCCCTCGTATCAGAAAGTAAATCCGGCGGACCAACCGATTCTTTATGTGGCGCTGATCTCGCCCACGCTGCCGCTGTCGCAAGTGGATGAGTTCGGGCAGACGACGATGGCGCAACGCATCTCGACGGTGAGCGGTGTCGCGCAAGTGCAGGTGTTCGGCACGCAAAAGTACGCGGTGCGCGCGCAGGTCGATCCGAACAAACTCGCGGCGCGCGGGATCGCGCTCGATGAAGTTTCGGAAGCGATCAACAAAGCGAATGTGAATTTGCCGACGGGAACGCTCTACGGAAAAGAGCAGGCGTTTACGGTGCAGGCGACGGGGCAACTGCAGGATGCGATGGCGTTTCGCAAGTTGGTGGTGACGTACCGAAATGGATCACCGGTCCATTTGGAAGAGCTCGGTAACGTCATCGACGGAACGCAGAACGATAAGGTCGCGAGTTGGTATAACGACACCCGCGCGATCGTGCTCGCGATTCAACGGCAACCGGGAACGAACACGGTCGCGGTGGTGGATGGCATTCGAAAATTACTGCCGACATTCGAGAAGCAAATGCCGGCGGCGATGGACTTAAAAATTTTGTTCGACCGCTCGGAATCGATTCGCGCGTCGGTGCACGATGTGAAGTTCACGCTCGTGCTCGCGATTTGCCTCGTTGTGCTGGTGATCTTTTTGTTTCTGCGCACGCTCGCGGCCACGCTCATTCCGAGCCTCGCCATGCCGCTGTCGATCATCGGGACATTTGGCGTGATGTATCTCTTCGGCTTCAGCCTCGACAATCTTTCGCTCATGGCGCTGACCTTGTGCGTCGGCTTCGTCGTCGACGACGCCATTGTTGTTCTCGAGAACATCATCCGTCATGTCGAGCGCGGTGAGCCGGTGATGGAAGCGTCGCTACGGGGATCGAACGAGATCGGATTCACCGTCATTTCCATGACCGTGTCGCTGGCGGCGGTGTTCATTCCGATTTTGTTCATGGGCGGATTGTTCGGCCGCTTGCTTCATGAGTTTGCCGTTACCATCACGACCGCCATTCTCGTCTCCGGATTTGTTTCGCTGACGCTCACGCCGATGCTCTGCAGCCGCTTCCTCCGGCCGCACGATCCGAACAAACATCACGGCAGATTTTACGAAGCGATGGAGCGTGTCTTCGAACGAATGCGCAATTTTTATGAGCGCACGCTGCAGGTCGCGTTGCGGCACCGGCTCGCGGTTTTGGTCATCGCGATCGCCCTTTTGCCCGCGACGGCGCTTCTGTTCAAGCTGAGCAAAACCGGGATTTTTCCAACCGACGATCTCGGCGCCATTTTCGCATTTACGGAAGGATCACAAGACATCTCCTTCGATGCGATGGTCCAACATCAGCAGCAGGCCGCGGCGATCGTGAAAGAGAATCCTTACGTTGATCGCTTTATGTCAACGGTCGGCGCGGGCGGGCCGAATATTTCCGGAAACTCCGGCCGCATCTTCATGCTTCTTAAGCCTCGATCGCAGCGGCCATCCGCGCAGCAGATTATCGAGCAACTGCGACCGAAGCTCGCCCAAATACCGGGCATTAAAATTTTTCCACAGGTGCTGCCGACAATTCGTATTGGCGGCAATCTATCGAAGGCGGCGTATCAGTACACGCTTTTCGGGAGCGATCTGAAACAGCTTTACGAAGTCGCCCCGAAGTTTGAGGAGAAAATCCGAGGTATCTCTGGCCTAACGGATGTGAATTCCGATCTCTATCTCAAAACTCCGCAGGCGATGGTGAACATCGACCGGGAGAAAGCAGCCGCGCAGGGAATTTCGCCGGAACAAGTCGAAAACACACTCTACAACGCTTACGGCGCGCGCCAGGTCTCGACCATTTACACGCCAACAAATCAGTACTGGGTCATTCTCGAAGTCGAACCACGCTTTCAACGCGATCCCGCGTCGCTTTCGCAGCTCTACGTAAGATCGACAAATGGTAAGCTGGTCCCGCTCGGCGCAGTCACCAGGATTGACCGCACGGTCGGCCCGCTCACCGTTTCGCATCTCGGCCAGCTTCCCGCGGTCACCATATCGTTCGGGCTAAAACCAAACGTGTCGTTAGGCGATGTCGTCCCGAAAATTCAGGACATCGCCCGCCGCGAATTACCTTCGACCATCAGCACCGGTTTCCAGGGAACGGCGCAAGCGTTTCAAAGTTCTTTCGCCGGTCTGGGGCTGTTGCTGTTGATGGCCATCCTCGTCATCTATCTCGTCCTCGGTGTTCTCTACGAAAGTTTCATTCATCCCATCACCATCTTGTCCGGCCTGCCGTCGGCCGGCTTCGGCGCGCTGCTCACGCTTTTGGTTTTTGGAATGGAGCTCAATATCTATTCCTTCGTCGGCATCATCATGCTCATCGGCATCGTGAAAAAGAATGCGATCATGATGATCGATTTCGCGATCGACGCGCAACGCCGCGAAGGCAAAAGCCCGGCGGATGCAATCTACGAAGCGTGCTTGGTGCGATTCCGTCCGATCATGATGACGAGTGTGGCGGCATTGATGGGAACGTTGCCGATCGCGCTCGGGTTCGGCGCGGGATCGGAATCACGACGCCCGTTAGGCATGGCCGTGGTCGGCGGTTTGCTCTTCTCGCAACTCCTCACGCTCTACATCACACCGGTGATTTATTTATATTTGGAGCGTTTGCAAAATGGGCGAACGACCAAAAGGCCGCGGCAAGATCGACATGTTGACCCCACGCCGCTTTCCGTTTCCGAGCGCGAGCCAGAACCAGTCGGCGCGCGGTAAAGCTGCTCAGAGCGGCGATTTCCTTTCGACTGAACTAGTGGCCGACAGCCTGGCGTCAATCTTTTGATTGCCACAACGAAAATGGACCACGCCATCTTCGATCTTGATCACGCGCAAGCCCGCGGTGCCGTTGGGGCGACGGGCGGTTGCCTCCCGCGCCAGATGTCGATCTTAAGCTGGCGTGGCTGCGCCTTGTCCGGCACGAACTGCGGCGATAGCCGGAAGCGGCGACGCTTGTAATTTCAACCCGGAAGATTTCGCGGTGGTCTCGTCCGGCCGTCGAACCTTCTTCAGCAATTCAATTTCGCGACGAATATTATTTTTGTTAGTCGAGAAAATCATCGCGCAGTCTTCCGTGATGATCTCTTGTTCGTAAGCCTTGAGTAATTCCTGGTCGAATGTATGCCAGCCGCGCGTGCTGCCCGCTTCAATAATGTCAGTGAAAGTGCGGTTTTCCGCTTCCCCGTAGAGCAATGTCTCGCGCGTGCGCAGACTGCTGCCCATGATTTCAGTGATGAGTAATCGGCCGCCGGCGGCTTTGTTGACCAGGCGCTGACTAACGATATAGCGCACGGTATCGGCAAGGCGTTGTCGAACTTGCTGTTCGTCCTCTTTCCCGAACATTCCCAGAATTCGATTCACCGTCTGGCCGGCGTCGATGGTATGCAGTGTCGCGAAGACGACATGTCCGGTTTCCGACGCCGTTAACGCGATCTCCATTGTCTCGCGGTCGCGAATCTCGCCGACGAGAATCACTTTGGGGGCCTGACGTAACGCGGCGCGTAACCCTTCGGCGAAACTCGGGAAATCTTTTCCCAGTTCGCGCTGACTGAATATGCAGCGTCGCTGCGGATGCATGTATTCGATCGGATCTTCGAGCGTCACCACGTGCAATTCCTGCGTCACATTGAGCTCGTTCAACATCGCCGCCAGCGTCGTCGTTTTGCCACTGCCGGTGGCGCCGGTCAGAAAAATGATGCCGTTTTTTTCCAAAACGATGTCGCGAAAAATCTGAGGCAGTTCCAGCGTCTCGATCGTCGGGATATCCGCCGGCAATCGGCGCATGACGATCGAGTGTCGTCCCTTTTGCTTGAAAATATTAACGCGAAACCGCGCCAGACCGCTCAGCCCGTAACTGCAATCGCACGAGCCGCGCACATTGAAGTCCTCCAGCAAGCGTTTGTTGCCATCAATGACGACATCGGCGATCTGCGCCATTTCTTCCTGGGTAAATCCCTCATTCCGCCCGCTCAATTGAAATTCCTTGAGCGTGCCGTGACTCTGCGCCACCGGTTGTTTCCCGACCACGAAAAGAAAATCGGGAGCGTCTTTGTCGCTCTCGAGCATCGCCGTCAGCAGCGTATCAAGCCACTGTTTCGTCATACTTTCGAGTTCTGCACCAGCTCTTTTCAGCAATATCCGCGCCCATATTGCCTCTGGCGTTGCCTGCGCAAGATCGACAATCACTCTGGCTAATGTTCTTTTAGTCGTGTCGCATGAATGCGCCTACCGAACAGCGCCGGCTCGCCGCCATCATGTTCACCGATATGGTGGGCTACAGCGCACTTGCGCAACAGAACGACGCGCTCGCGCTGGAGCTGCTCGAAGAACATCGCCAAATTCTCCGCGCCATCATCGCGCGATTCCGCGGCCACGAAATCAAAACCATTGGCGACGCCTTCATGGTTGAATTTTCGAGCGCGTTGGATGCGGCCAATTGCGCCATCGAAATCCAGCGCACCATGGCGAAGCGAAATCACGATGTGCCTAACGAACGCCAAATTGAGATCCGGATCGGCATCCACATCGGCGACGTCGTTCATCGCGAGAACGACGTTTACGGCGACGGCGTCAACATCGCCTCGCGCATCCAGTCGCTTGCCCGCCCGGCCGGCATTTGCATTTCGATGGATGTGGAACGGCAAATCCGGAATGCGCTCGAAGCGCGTTTCGAAAAACTCGCGCCGACCGAATTGAAGAACATTCAGTTGCCGATGGATTTGTTTCGCATCGTTTTGCCCTGGGAAAAACGTCCGGGCACGATGACCAAAGTGTCGCGCGCACGTCCGCGCGCTTTGTTCATGTCGATCTTGGCGTTGTCGATCTTGCTCGCCGGAATCGGCGCATGGTTTTGGCGCGCGCATCCGAAATCAACAGCGGTTGCTCCGGTCTCGAAATCGGTCGCAGTCTTGCCGTTCGTAAACATGAGCGCGGACAAGGAGAACGAATATCTGAGTGACGGGATTACCGAGGATCTCTGCACCGCGCTCACGCAAATCAAAGGACTGCACGTGCCTGCGCGCACTTCGTCCTTCGCCTTCAAAGGCAAAACCGAAGACATCCGCAAGATCGGCCAGCAATTAAACGTCGCGACGGTGCTCGAAGGCAGCGTGAGCAAAGCGGGAAACAAACTTCGCATCACCGCGCAACTCGTTAACGTGGCCGACGGTTTTCATCTTTGGGCGGCGAATTACGATCGGGAGATGACCGACATTCTCGACATTCGGACCGAAATTTCCCGGCAGGTAGTGGACGCATTGAAAGTCGAACTCGGGATCGAAGAGACGCAGCGCCTTGCGAAAAAGCCAACTGAGACTTCGGAAGCGTACCAGCTCTACTTGTTAGGCCGCTTTGAATTTAACCGGTTCACCGAAGCGGGTTTCAACAAAGCGGTCGAAGATTTCAAGCGCGCGATTGAGCTCGATCCTTCATTTGCTCTGGCTAATGCCGGTCTGGCCGAAGCGGACAACATGCTCGCCTACTGGAATTTTGTTTCGCCCAAAGTCGGTTTCCCCGAGGCCAAGCGAGCGGCTGAGCGCGCGTTGCAGCTGGATCCGGCGCTGGCCGAAGGTCACAGCGCACTCGGCTTCGTTCTTTATGAATACGAATGGCGTTTCGCGGATGGTGAGCGTGAGCTCGCCGAAGCTGTTCGGCTCAATCCGCGCTCCGCCACGGCGCACTTGTGGTATGGCGAGTTTCTCGTTGTCATGGGACGTTTTCCCGAAGCGCGGGAGCAATTCGAGCGCGCGAAAGAATCCGATCCGCTCTCCGTCCGGTTAGTTGTCGATCTTGCGACCTGGTACTGGTTCCAGCGGCAAGCTGAACCGGCAGTGACGCAGTTGCAGAAAGCGATCGAGATGGATCCGGCGAACAGCCTTAGCCATCACTTCCTTGCTTTCATTCTTTTGCACATGAACAAACTCCCCGAAGCGGTAAGCGAGGTGGAAAAGGCGAACACATTTGAGGCCATCTTCACCGCCGATGAAAATGCGGAGCTGCGAAAGACATACGAAACGTCGGGTGCGCCCGCGTTTTTTCGCAGAGAAGCAGAGATGATGCAGCGATGGATCGCGCGCGGACGATATCGTTCGGCCTTGATCATCGCGTTGCATTACACCATCGCCGGCGACAACGAGCAGGCGCTTCATTGGCTCGATCGCGCGGTCGACGAACGAGCCGGCTGGCTGCCGGAATTGAAAAGGGAACCAACGTGGGACGCTTTTCGTTCGGATCCGCGCTTTGTCGCGTTGTTGAAAAAAATAGGATTGGAAAAATGAAGGCGCAGTTTGAAAAGGAACAATCGGATGCGGGTGAGTTTCAACGGCAGGAGGACGCATTCCGTGAATCGATTGGAAGATCGACATCTTATCCTGCGGTCGCGGGCCGCTATCATCTTTACGTTTCGCTGGCCTGTCCGTGGGCAAGTCGCACCATCATTTTTCGAAAGCTGAAAGGACTCGAAGAAGCGATCGGCCTAACGATTGTCGATCCAATTCGAGATGAGAAAGGTTGGGCCTTCCGGCCGGAGCGCGATCCGGTGAATGGCTTCGAGTATTTGCGCGAAGCCTACGCCGCGACCGATCCGAATTTCGATGAGCGTGTAACGGTGCCGGTGCTTTGGGACAAGGAAACGAAAAAGATCGTGAACAATTGCGAGGACGATATCTGCGTGATGTTCAACAGCGCCTTCAACGACGTGGCCGCAAATAAAGATGTCGATCTTATGCCGAAAGAAATCGAAGCCGAGCATGCGAAACTGAGCGACTTCATTTACGACAACATTAACAACGGCGTTTACAAAGCCGGTTTCGCCACGCGCCAGCGGCCCTACGAGATTTCCTGCCGAAAACTTTTCGAAGCGCTCGATGAGTTAGAAAACCGCCTAACGAAATCGCGTTATCTTTTTGAGAATCGAATTGTCGAAGCGGATTGGCGATTGTTTTGCACGCTCGTTCGTTTCGACGTTGTCTATCACGGCCACTTCAAATGCAACCTTCGCCGCATCATCGATTATCCGAACCTGCAAGGCTATCTGATGGATCTCTATCAGCAGCCCGGCATCGCCGAGACGGTCAACTTCGATCACATCAAGCGTCACTATTATATGACGCACGAGCAGATTAATCCGACGCGCATCGTCCCGTTAGGCCCGATTGTCGATCTTATGCAGGCGCACGGGCGAGAAGCGTTGCCGTAGGTGCGCACCGCCCGTTCACTTGCGACATGATTTCGGCGTCTCCTTTTCTGCCTGTGCCGTGAGCGAGCATCCAAATACCGCCCACGAAAAGCGCTGCGATCCAAGCACAAGCCAGCACAGCGATTGTTAGAGTTTTTTTGTTTTGTGAGTGCAAGTGGAAGCTCCCTGCTGCCCAGCAATTTCAAGCAGGGCGCGTTCCATTTCGCGCATGCAAAAACGCGGGAAATCGCCGCCATCCGCTACGAAAATGCGCGCGGAAGTTCAGCGTTGAATGTCCAGCGATTTTTGTGGCCGATGACTTGCTCCTAAGATCGACATGAAAGCCGCGCGGCGATTTTTTCGCGGCTCGTAAGAATCGGACATGGACGCAGCCACGAATCAGGTACAGCTTGCGCTGCGACCGCGCCTCAAATGAGCGAAGACAAATCCAGCCGTTCTGGGCATGAAACCGAAGAACAGTTTCGCATGCTCGTCGAAAGCGTGGAGGATTACGCCATCTACATGCTCGATCCCGACGGCAACGTCGTGACCTGGAATTCCGGCGCGCAAAAAATCAAGGGATACACCGCTGCCGAAATCATCGGCAAAAATTTTACCTGCTTTTATACCGCGGACGACATCGCCAACGGTAAACCACAGCGGATTTTGCAGGAAGCAAAACGCACCGGGCGTGTTCGAGATCAAGGCCTGCGTGTTCGCAAAGACGGTTCCACTTTCCAGGCCGAGGTCGTCATCGCGGCCTTGCGCGATGCTTCCGGGAACGTTCGAAATTTTTCCAAAGTCACGCGCGACATCACCGAGCAACTGCGCAATCGCGAAACGGAAGCGGGCAAGATTGCGGCCGAGAGAGCGAACAAAGCGAAAGACGATTTTCTCGCCGCGCTCAGTCACGAATTGCGAACGCCGCTCACGCCGGCTCTGGCCGCGGCTGGTTATTTGGCTGAACACGCGTCAAAATTTTCCGACGAGTTCAACGAAGAGGTCGCCATCATCCGTCGCAATGTGCAATTGCAAGCGCGCCTCATCGACGATCTGCTTGATCTCACTCGCGCCACGCGCGGCAAACTCGATTTACATTTCGATCGCGTTGACGCACACCTCATCGCGCATGAAGCGCTGCAAATCGCGCAGGCCGACATTGCCGAAAAAAACCTAACGATTTCGTCGCAACTCGACGCTGCGCATCACTACATCTGGGCCGATCCCATTCGCATCCAGCAGGTCTTTTGCAATTTGATCAACAACGCCGTGAAGTTCACTCCGTCCGGCGGCAAGATCGACATACGAACGTCGAACGACGAGCGCAACCATTTCGAATTTGAAGTGACCGATACCGGGGTCGGCATCGCGCCAGATCAGCAACGCTCATTATTCAAACCGTTCGAGCAAGGCGAACGCGCCATCACGCGGCAGTTCGGCGGACTCGGTCTCGGCCTGGCCATCGCCAAACACCTTGTCGATCTTCACGACGGGCTCATCACCGTGCAAAGTCGTGGGCGCAGTTGCGGCGCAACGTTCAAGATCACGCTCGACGCCGTGTCCGAGCGCGTCGGTGAAACCGGAGTGTCCGCGCGCGTACCGTCGAAACCAAACAAAGGTCTGCGCATCTTGTTAGTCGAAGATCACGCCGATACGCGCCGAACTTTGTCGCGGCTGCTCAATCACTTTGGTCACGACATTTCCGTGGCTGATTGCACCCAGACCGCCATCGATATCGTCGGGACAAAACAATTCGACGTCGTCTTGAGCGACATCGGTTTGCCCGATGGCAGTGGCTACGATGTCATCTCGCAGGCGAAGCGAACGCAATCACTGAAAGGCGTCGCCCTAACGGGTTTCGGCAGCGACGAAGATATTCGCCGCGGCAAGGAAGCCGGCTTCGATTTTCATCTGACCAAGCCAGTCGACTTTCACGAGTTGCGCAGCGTCCTCGATCAAGCGGGCGCCTAGATTCGCGACCGCAATGCGCCGCCGCGAGTGACGTGGCCCATTTGTTAGGCAAGATCGACATCTTCATGGCGAACTCTGGGCGAACTAACTGCAATGAATGCGATTCTGCCCACGGCTGATAATTCGCGGCGAATCGTCGCCATCGACGGCTTTCGCGCCCTGGCCATCACGATGGTCATGCTCCACCACGCCGTCTTCACGACCGACGCGCCGGAATGGCTTCGGCCGATCATGCGGATCTTCCCGCAAGGCGTCTTCGCCTTTTGGGTCCTGAGCGGTTTCCTCATTACCCGCAGCATTCTGCTTGAGGAAAAACGGCGCGGAGCGATTCAATTCCGTTTTTTTTATTCGCGTCAGGCCATCCGCTTTTTCGTGCCGATGGTCGCGTATCTCATCCCGATTGCCATTTTCGTCGCTTGTCGCGCACCCGAACTCAAATGGTGGGTGCTGTTTCGTCCGGTGATTCTCGATCCCAACACCTACTGCGTCGCGCAGGGCGTCACGCATCTTTACAGCCTCGTTATGCAAATCTATTTCTGGCTGGCATGGCCGGTGGTTCTAAAACTTTCGCCGCCCCGGCTGCGATTGCCGGTCGCAATTGTGCTCTCACTCGCGGCCCTGACTTGGAAAATTTTCGGAGAAATCCTGGCCGCGCGATCGGGCTCATGCGTCGGCCGGATCGATTATTTTTTTCCGGCGATCGTAATCGGCTCGTCCTTCGCGCTGGCGCAACCTTGGATCGACAAATTCAAAACGAAATTTGTGGAGACACGCGCTTTCGCGGCGGCGATTATCGCTGCGATCTTGGTTTTGATCCTGGTGCCGCATCCCGTCGCCCTTTTGTCTTCGATTATTCCCGCGGTGAGTTGGATTGCTGTTTCGTTGCGGCTCTACCCGGTGCTGTTGATCGCGTACAAGTTCGCTTGCTTACTGGCCATTTATCTCGCTTGGGGATTTCTCGTCTCCGCGTTGATGAATAACGCTCTGCCGCGAGCGAGTCGCGTATTGGGTTCTCCGGCCCTCACCTGGCTCGGCCGTATTTCTTTCAGCGTTTATTTATGGCAAACCCTCTTTTGCTTCGGCCTTAGCGAAACTTTTCTGGATCGCTTTCCCATCAACATTTTCGCCTCGATCTTGCTCGGCTATTTCGCCTACCGCATTGTCGAACTGCCCTCACTTCGTTGGCGCAGCACGATAAAGAAGAATGCCACGTCCGCGTGAGGATCGACAACCGGCAAGATCGACAATCCCTATTCGCAAATCTAAAATTGGCGATTCAGTGTCCCCGTAGTTCAACGGATAGAACGAGGGTTTCCTAAACCTTAAATGTGGGTTCGATTCCCGCCGGGGACGCTTTCTTCCCTAACGCAGCTTCGCTTCTTTGTAGGCGACGTCGATCAAGCTCTCGAAGGATTGGTCAAACGCATCGCCGTTTTCCTTGTCGTCGCCGACAAACTTTTGTTTCCACGTCTTAAGATCGACATTCTTCCGGACGAGCTCCATCACTTCTTCCGCATCTTCGATTTTGAATGTCAAACCTTGGTGCAAGATCGACATGCATCGAACGAGCGGCCGCGCGTTCAAAAAAGCGTGTAGATAAAAGGCGCCAGCGCGGTGCTGGAAACGAGGACGAGCGCACCTAACAGAAACAGCATGACTAGAATCGGCAGGAGCCACCATTTCTTGTTCTGACGCAGGAAGGTCCAGAATTCGCCGATGAGCCCTTTGCTCGAACTCTCAGCTGCGGCCCTCTCGAATTCAGTATCAGATTTGCCTTCCATTGGATTCGCCGAATATCAATTAAGATTGGTCAAAGTATCGCCGCATGCTGGCCGGCCTTGGTTTTGTTGACCAGTACGAATCTTTGTCAGGGCGCGATCGAACGTGCAGGGGATCGCGGCCAATTAGTCTAAAAACAAGGCCGATCGGCGTGAAGATGCCATAAAAAAGCAGTCCGAGCACGATTTGCGATACCGTCCAGCCAATGGGAAAAGCAATCGCCATCCAGCTAACATAAATCCAGCGCATCGCTGCCGGTAGAAACAATCCGAGTGGGCCGATGGTGACAGCGAGGATTCCCAGAATAACTCCCAGCCAGACGCGACCACGCAGCACGCCTTGCCAGAATGCTAAAGCGGTAAAGAAAAGGATCCATAAGATGGCGAACTGGCGAAGAGTTCGCGTCGGCGGATTCAACTGGATTTCAGACCACTGCATAAAGGCGCGAATTTTTAATCGAGTTGAAACTGGGCGAGATGTTTCTCGCGCTCCGGCGCAGCGCGCGCGCTCTCGGACTCGTCTTTGCAAATGATGAAGTCGCCGAGCACAAGCGCGTCCATGTCCGTCGCCACAAAACAACGATAAGCATCTTGTGGAGTGCACACGATTGGCTCGCCTCGAACATTAAAACTGGTGTTAACCAGAATCGGGCAACCGGTCAGTCGATAAAATTCTTTTAGCAATCGATAAGCGCGCGGGTTGCGTTCTTCGTCCACGGTTTGGAGGCGCGCGCTAAGATCGACATGTGTGATGGCGGGCACGGTCGAACGCATGACGTTGACGCGCTGACGCAAATCGGGCGCCTCGGTCATGGTGCGCTGTTGCTCCGGGGAAATGGCGAGGCGGTGCTTTTCGAGAACCGGCGCCACCATCAGCATGTATGGACTTTCTTCCCCAGGCCGCAGGTCGAACCATTCGTGCGCGTGTTCTTGCAAGACCGACGGAGCGAAGGGCCGGAAGCTTTCCCGGAATTTGATTTTCAGATTCATCTTCGCCTGCATTGTCGCCGAACGCGCATCGCCGAGGATACTCCGCCCGCCTAGTGCACGCGGGCCAAATTCCATCCGGCCCTGAAACCATCCCACGATTTTTTCGTCGGCTAATAATTGCGCGGTTTGTTCCATCAACCGTGTTTCGTTTTCGGCCTGCTCAAACGCAATCCCGCTCTCCTCCAACCAGCGCTGAATCTCCGCCGCTGAAAATTCCGGGCCGAGAAAACTGCCCTGCTGTGAATCGTGCGGGGTTGGTGTGCGCGGCTTCTCGAGGAGCTGATGCCAGACAAACAAGGCGGCACCGAGCGCACCGCCAGCATCGCCGGCGGCGGGTTGAATCCAGATGGATTCGAATGGTCCTTCGCGCAACAGCCGTCCGTTGGCCACGCAATTGAGTGCCACTCCGCCCGCGAGCACCAGATTCTTGAGTTGCGTCTCGCGGTGGAGGTCGCGACCGATTCGAAGAACGATCTCCTCGGTAACCGCTTGAATGCTGGCCGCGAGATCCATGTGACGCTGCAAAATATCCGACTCAGGATCACGCGGCGGGCCGCCAAAAAGCTGATCGAAGCGGCCGCTGGTCATCGTTAGGCCGTGGCCGTAATTGAAGTAATCCATGTTCAACCAAAAGCTGCCGTCTGCTTTCAGATCGACCAGGTGCTCGTAAATTTTGTTTTGGTAAACCGGGCGGCCGGGGCGAGGCCCATCAGCTTGTACTCGCCGCTGTTGACTTTGAATCCGCAGTAATAGGTAAAGGCCGAGTAGAGCAGGCCGAGCGAGTGGGGAAACTGCAAGTGGCGGAGCAACTCGATCTTGTTGCCTGAGCCTGTGCCGCAGACTGTCGTGCTCCATTCGCCGACGCCATCGAGTGTGAGAATCGCGGCTTCTTCAAATGGGCTCGGAAAAAACGCACTGGCCGCATGACTTTCATGGTGATCGGTGAAAACAAATCGCGCCTTTCTCGAATGGTGCAGTTCGCGCCGAAGAATGCGTCGGATCAGCAGCTTTTCTTTGAGCCATGTCGGTATGGCCATCGAAAAACTTCTCCAACCCCGCGGCGCAAAGGCGAGGTAGGTTTCGAGCAAACGATCAAACTTGGCCAAAGGCTTTTCGTAAAAGACAACGTAATCAAGAGCGTCCGGCTTTACGCCGGATGCTTGTAGACAGTAGGCCACTGCGCCGCTCGGGAATCCGGCATCGTGCTTCTTCCGGGTGAAACGCTCCTCCTGTGCCGCCGCCACGATCTTCCCGTCGATGACCAATGCCGCTGCGCTGTCGTGATAAAAAGCAGAGATGCCAAGAATCGCGGTCATTCTACGGCCGCGATGGATTCAATTCCGGTTTCGAACCGGAAGCGGTGAGTGCTTCGAAGAGCGCGTCGGCGGCGACGGCATGTCCGATTTCGTTCCAATGCCCGTCGCTTTGTAAAAATAGACGCGCGCCATCGCGCGACGGATATTTTTTAAACGCGCTTAAAAGATCGACATACTCCACCTGATGGTCGCGGCAGTAATCGCGTATCTTATTTGCAAACGGTTCCAGCGAAATGTCACAGTCGGCAAATCGATAAAATCGCCGGCCAATTTTCATTTCATCGCGCGAAACGTTCCAGGCAAATGGAGTTAACGTGATCACCAATTTGACCTGTTTGTTTTCCAATAGCGTGCGGATGTTTTCCACATAGCCAAGGCTTCGCGCGACATTCGTTCGCGTGGCAGCGTCCCATTTATCGCTGGGTCGCGCGAGCTTAAGGTGGTTTCGGATCGACATGTTACTGGAATGCAAGCCGGGCACTGCAGTCTGGGGCGCGATTCGGTCGAGCGCAGCGGCAAAGCTGCGTTCATCGGCGGCGAGGAGCGCGTCAATTTGCGACTGCGAAAATTGCGGACGCCAATGTTGGCACAGAGCAGGGATTGTCCAGAAAGCGCGGCGAAAGAGCTGCAGCTTGTACGCGCCCCAATAGGACGCTGGGCTAATGTCGAAACTAGGGGTGCCATCGGGAGCGAAAATTGCGGATTTCACATAGGCGGCATCATCATGGCCGCTCTCAGCATCCCAAAAATCATTCGGGCACAACACCAGAACAACAGTGTTCGGCTCGAGCGTGAGCCCTTTTTTCAACAACCAATTCCATTCGAGCAATGGAGACCAACTGCTCATGCCGTGTTGCACCACTCGTACGTCCGGCTTGTCGATCTTGCGCTCGAGCACGCGCCCAACTGTTTTATCGTAGTCGATGTGCAGAGCTTGAATGAACGAGTCGCCCAAAATCAGGATGCGTGATTCGCCTGGTCGTTTCGGCGGAATTTCTGGACCGCGAATGCCGAAGCTATTCACCGCAACTCTCATCGGTTTGTACTCGTCGCGAGATTCCGGATAACGAGTAAAGATTTGTCCCGGGCGATAATCGTGATGGAACTCGCGCGACACAATAATCGTGCTGAGACCGCTCTCAGCGGTGTTTTCGTCCGGGCTCTTGATTAATTGCAAAAATAATTCCGCGCCGATGAGGCTGAGCGCGCTCGCCAGAAAAAGCACGCTTACCTTGATGAGCGCGCGCCGCAATTTTCTGTAAAACATGAGTCGTTCCGGAGGTTGGGACCTTCCGTCGGTGGCCTGACGGTTATTGAATTTTTCCTGGTGAATTAACGAGAGAAGCGTTCCTGACTTGGTGCCGCCACCGAAAATGATGGAAATCCTCCGTTGCGCAAGTGTGTCGGCGTATTATTCGAGTGGAAGATCGACAAGGTGAAAAATTCCCCGACTTATCTGTGGTCGAAACGCGAATTGACTGGAGAAGAATATGACCAAACGCCGCGCTGAATTTTTCCCCGCCGTTGTCGATCTTTTCAAACAGACGGCCACGGAATGGATGGAGGACAAAGCGCCGCAGTTAGGCGCGGCGCTCGCCTACTACACCGTCTTTTCGCTGGCCCCGATGATTTTGGTTTTGCTCGCCGTCGTGGGCGTGCTTTTTCGCGACGATCCATCCGGCGCCTGGAGCAAAATCACGGAGCAGATGAGTTACTTCCTCGACAAAAGCGCCGTGCAGGTCGTGCAAGACATTGCACAGAAAGCGGCCGCGCCCGCGAAGAGCGCTCTCGCCAGCGTGATCGGTCTGAGCCTCGCGCTTTTCGGCGCGACCGGAGTGTTCGGTCAACTTCAAGACGCGCTTAACACCATCTGGGGCGTGAAACCAAAACCGGGCGTAGGCATTTGGGGGTTCATCCGCTCGCGCTTTCTTTCTTTCGCCATGCTCGGGGGCGTTTGTTTTCTCTTGCTCGTTTCGCTCGTGGTCGAGGCGCTGCTCAAAGCGTTTAGTCATTTTGTGCAAGCCCATCTTCCGGGCGGCCTCACCATCGCCATCAGCGTCTATCTCGTTTTCGATTTCGTCGTCGTGGTCGCTGTCTTCGGTATGATTTTCAAAGTTCTGCCGAATGCGAAAACGCGTTGGCGGGATGTCTGGGTCGGCGCGGCCCTGACCGCATTTTTTTTCCTGCTCGGAAAATGGGCGCTCGGAATTTATCTCGGCAGTGGAACGGCCTCGTCATCCTACGGCGCGGCCAGCTCGCTCATCACGCTGCTGCTCTGGATTTATTATTCGTCGCAAATCCTGCTTTTCGGCGCGGAGTTCACTCAAGTCTATGCGAACCGGCTCGGCTCGCGCACCAAACCGGATAAATATTCTGTTCCGATCGAGCAAAAAGAAGTGGAAAAAAGGAAGCGATAAGCCCGTTGGCATCGTGGCTGCTTTAATGAATTCCGCTAGCTAGGAACACAACAAACTAAAAACTGATTTCCTCAGCTTCAGCAGCGCGGCCCTTACCGGCCGCGCTTTTTTTTACATTCGTTTCGCTGCGCCGGCCACTAGCCGATCGCGGGAAACGATGGCGCGTTTGTGAATGCCGCGACCGATTTCTCCGGCGGGATCGTGCGCGACAACTTCGAACACGAAAAGTTTTCCATCGCGTCCGCGATAAGTCGCCTTCGCGGTAACTTGCGCGCCGATCAGCGTCGCCGCAGTGTGGCTAACATCGACATGTGCGCCCACCGACATTTCGCCCGGCTGGAGCAGGGGATCCATCAAACGCGCGCCCGCCAGTTCCATCAAGGCGATCATGCGCGTCGTCGCAAAAACCGCCGGAAATTGATCGCGCGGATCGTTGCTTAATTGCAGCGCACACGCGCAATCCGATTCCTTTACGACAAGATCGACAATCGCCTGCGCGCCGATCTCCGGCCCGGTCATCCCTGCTTCCAACCGTTACCGTTCCCGCGCGCTAGCGCATACTCCGGCGCAAGATCGACATCTTCACCGCTCGGTTCCTCCTCCGCTTCACCGAGTGAACCCTCGTGATGCTCTTTCGCAATGAGCATGTAGAGCGACGGCACAATGAACAAAGTAAAGATGGTTCCGATTGTCATTCCGCCGACCAGCACGAGACCAATCGAATTTCTCGCGGCCGCGCCGGCGCCACTAACGAGCGTGAGCGGGAAATGTCCGGCGATCGTCGCTGCGCTCGTCATCATGACGGGGCGCAAGCGAATGCGCGCGGCCTGTGCGATTGCTTCAAGTTTACCGAGACCCTGGCGCTGCAGTTCGTTGGCGAACTGAACGATCAGGATTCCGTTTTTCGAGACAAGGCCGACCAGCGTCACCAAACCGACCTGCGAATAAATATTCAGAGTCGTCGTCCAGCCATCAGTAAAGAAATGCCCGTTAGGCATTTTCAAAAACGTGAAAAGCAGCGCGCCGAACATCGCCAGCGGCACGGAGCCGAAGAGAATGATGAAAGGATCGCGGAAGCTGTTGAACTGTGCGGCCAGGACTAAAAAAATCAGCACGACGGCAAGCATGAAGGCCGGCAAAAATTTGCTTCCTTCCGTCCGCAATTGCCGCGAGTCGCCGGTGTAATCGAGGATGTATCCCTTCGGCAAAATTTTGTGCGCTTCGTCTTCGAGGAATTTCAGCGCGACGTCGAGCGGCTGGCCGGATACGCCGCTTATCTGCACGGCGTTGAGCTGCTGCATGCGGTTGAGCGAACGCGCGACCGTCTTGTGCTCAATCGTCGCGACTGTGCTCAACGGCACGAGCTGATTGTTCGGCCCGGTGACGTAAATGTTCTCGAGCTGATCAGGATTCAAACGATCGGTCCGTTTGATTTGCGGAATCACTTTGTAACTGCGTCCGGCTATGTTGAAACGGTTCACAAAATTGCCGCCGATACTGGCCGACAGATCGGCACCCACTTGCTGCATATCGAGACCCATCGAGGACGCCTTGTCGTGATCGAACACGATTTGCGCCTGCGGTTGATCGATCTTGGTGTCGATCTGCGGCGGGAAATAAAATATTCCGCTCTGCATCGCTTTCATTTGAATCTGTTTTGCGAAATCGAGGATGCGCTCGGGATCGGCAGTCGATGCGATGATGAAACTAACTGGGAAACTGTCGCCGCCCGGAAGCGCCGAGGGCATTACCGGAAACATTTGAATGCCCGGGATTGCGGCGAGCTTTTGCTGGACCTGGGGCAGGATCGCAGCCGTGGGCGTTTTACGAATGCCCCATGGTTTCAAGACCATGCCGCCAAAACCTTGGTCGGGAAAAGTAATTTGGAACGTGAAGCGAGTGTCCGGAAAGCCGAGGAAAATCTTTCCGGCGGCGTCGGCATAACGAATCGTATCGTCGATCGTGGCGTTGGCCGGCGCCGTGACGATGCCGAAAATTACGCCTTGGTCTTCCGTCGGCGCCGGTTCGCTCGGCGACATTCGGTAGAAGACAACGCCTAAGACCGCCAGGGCAATCCATACTGTGTAGACCGCTGGCCGCGCGGCGAGCGTGCGGTCGAGCCGATTGCCGTACCAATCCCGAAAGCGATCGAACGTTCGGTTGACCACGCCGCTGAATCCTTTGTCGGCATGTCCGGCCCGCAACAAGTTCGCGGACATCATCGGCGAAAGCGTCAAGGCCACGACGCCGGAAATAAAAACGGCGCCAGCTAGCGTCAGAGCGAATTCACGAAAGAGCGCGCCCGTTAGGCCACCTTGCAGCGCGATCGGCGTATACACCGCCGCCAACGTCAACGTCATCGCGATGATCGGTCCGATCAATTCGCGCGCGCCTTTAAGCGCTGCTTGCACGCGCGACAAGCCTTCGCGCATGTGTCGTTCCACATTTTCGACGACGACAATCGCGTCATCCACGACCAATCCGACCGAAAGCACGATCGCGAGCAGGGTGAGCAGATTCAACGTGAAGCCGAAGAGCTGCATGAGGAAGAGCGCGCCGATCAGCGAAATCGGAATGGCGACGATCGGCACGATCACTGATCGGATCGACCCGAGGAATAAAAAGATCACGAGCATCACGATGAGCAACGTGTCGATCAAAGTTTTTACGACTTCGTGAATAGCGTCGTTGATGTAGGCGGTCGAATCGTAGGCGATTTGTCCGGTCATGCCGGTCGGCAATTCCTTCTGGATCTGCTCCATCTCGACGCGCACCCGTTTGATCACGTCGATTGAATTCGCGTTCGGCAAAACCCAGATGCCCATAAAGACCGCTTTTTGACCTGAGAACCGGACCTCGGTGTTGTAATCCTCCGCGCCGAGTTCCACGTCCGCAATGTCGCTGAGCCGAATCAAATTCCCTTTGTCCTGCCGCACGACCAGTTTCTTGAAATCATCC
This sequence comes from Chthoniobacterales bacterium, assembly GCA_038229295.1. Taxonomy (GTDB): domain Bacteria; phylum Verrucomicrobiota; class Verrucomicrobiia; order Chthoniobacterales; family UBA10450; genus JAJPGZ01. The sequence goes on from JBBROO010000005.1 coordinate 51,408, forward strand.
GCCGTGTGGAGGTCGGTGTTCGCCGTGAGATTTATCTGCAACAGCGAGCCTTTCGTGCTGCCGACCGCGGAGAGATAATTATTCCGCGCGAGCGCACTTCGCACCTGGGCCGGGCTGATATTCAACGCTGCCATTCGGTCCGGTTTCATCCAGATGCGCATGGCAAAGGTGCGGCCACCTAGAATGTCCGCCTTTTGCACGCCGCCGAGTGCCGTCAGCCGCGGTTGCACCAGACGCACCAAGTAATCAGTGACCTCGTTAGGCTGCAGCATCGTCGAAGTGAAACTCAAATACGCCGCCGCGAAGCGAGAGTCCGCCGCCTCGATATTGATCACCGGAATTTCTGATTCCGGTGGCAGGTCGCGGCGGATCGCGTCCACTTTCGAGCTGATGTCCGACAACGCCTTGTTCGCGTCGTAATTCAATTTCAAACGCGCCGTGATGAGCGAGCTGCCTTGTTTGCTTTGCGATTGGATGTAATCGATGCCGTCGGCCGCCGCGATCGCGCGCTCAAGTGGCGTGGTGATAAATCCGCGAACCAGTTCCGCGTCCGCGCCGACGTAAACCGTGGTGACCGTAATCGCGGCGATATCGCTCCGCGGATATTGCCGCACGTTCAAACCCCCGAGCCCGGACATGCTCGGAAAAATTATCGGCAGAAGAGCTTTCGTTCCGGCAATGAGAATGACGAAGCTCACCACCAGCGCCAGCACCGGTCGCTTAATGAACAAATCGGTGAAAGAGCTCATGTCGATCTTAGCAGATGTCGATCTTGCATCACGAATCGACCGGCTTCGGATTCATCTCCGGTTTCGGTGCGAGATCGTTGTTGATCACAACCGATTGTCCGTTCCGCAATTTGAAAACCCCGGTGCCCACGACCGTCTGCCCCGCTTTCAATCCCGTTTTCACGCCCACGAAGTCGCCGCGGGCTTCGCCGATGCGCACAAATTGCTGCCGGATGACTTGCGATTCCTGTCCCGTCTTCTCGTCCTTCTTTTTCTCGATCACAAAAACCGAGTCCCCGTAGGGCGCATACGAAACCGCCGTCCCCGGAACGACCAGCGTCTTTTGCTTTTGCGGCAATACCACTTCGACTTTGGCGAACATTCCGGGCAACAAAACGTGGTCTTTGTTTTCCAGCGTTGCTTGCAACGAAACATTCCGCGTGACTGCGTCTACCGCGGAATTGATGGCGGTTAATTTGCCGGAAAATTCCCGGCCCGATGCCGCATCCGTCCGCACGCGTACTTCCAGTCCGGGCGCGAGTTGGGCCAGGCGTTGCTCGGGCAATGCAAAATCGACATATACTTGATCGAGCGATTGCAACGAGACCACTTGCTGACCAGGATTAATCGTTTGCCCGATGTTGACCTGGCGAATTCCGAGTTGCCCATCGAAAGGCGCGCGCACTTCCTTTTTCCCGCCCATCGCGCGAATGTTTTCCACGCCGCCCTCTTTTTGTTTGAACTTCGACTCGGCCGCATCGAGTTCTGCTTTTGAAATAACCCGCCGTGTCGCCAGGTCGCGCGTGCGCAGCAAATCGCGCCGCGCTAATTCGAGGTCCGCCATCGCCGTGTTCAGCTGCGCGTCTTCCGAAGCCATATCCAATTTCACCAACACGTCGCCTTTCTTTGCCAACCCGCCGTTTTGAAACAAAACTTCGCTTACCGTCCCTCCCAGTTCGGCCGAAACGACCGCGCCCTGTATCGCGCTGATGGAGCCGACGGACGAAAAAGTCGGCGCCCAATCCTCCTCCTTCACCACCACGCTCGTCACCGTTTCTGGCGGCGGCAGCATTTTTTTGCCCGCCGAAATCATGGTGAAAATCTGCAGCCCCTTGATTAATAGAAGCACCATCACCAGCGCCGCAATGGCGCCGATGGCCAGCCACAAAATCTTGCGCCGCGATTTCACCTCGCCTTCCATCGTCTCTGGTTTCGCCACGTCATGCATAAGCTGGTTGGATTTCCTTTTTAAACAACAGGCGCCAAAGTCTCCGCGTCACTTCCAGTTGCCGCGCGCGCCGTTCCGCCGCCGTCATTTCTGGCGGCTGCAACACATCGCGCATTAACATTCCGCGGGCGACCGCAAAAATGAGTTCCGCCATCTCGTTAGGCCGCAAATCATGCGCCGCGTGCTTCACCTCCGGCGATTGCGCGATCAAATCCGTCACCCCATCCATCAACGTCTGCAAAACATCGCGCACCATGTCCGCCACTTTCGCATTGCGCGACGCTTCCGCGTAAAGATCGACAATGAACGCCGACTGCACCTTGGGAGAATTCTCACAGCAATGCGCCGTAAACAAAATCTCCAGCGACTCCAGCAGCGTCGGAGCCTGCCGCGCCTCTTCCAGCAATTCGTGGATCTCTTTCTTGTGTCGGCTCGCCATCGCCGCGATCACCGCCTCTTTGTTTTCAAAATATCGATAGATCAATCCGACACTGATCCCAGCCTCCGCGCTGATATCGTGCATGCTCGTTTGATGGAATCCGCGCTTGGCAAAGCAAACCATGGCCGCTTCCAGAATCTGCGTCCGCCGATCCAGTCCCGCGTCTATTTGTGTTTGAGTCATCGGAGAATCGGAAGGTGAATGAACGTTCATTCATTGTCAAATACCTGGCAGCCGTTGTAGCTGCCGCCGTCACTGGCGGCAATCCTCGATTGGGCGTTGAACGTTGAGCGTTGAGCGTTGAACGTTTGCACCGTGCGATCGCCGACGCCCATAATTCAGAACCCCCAATTCGCGCGCGATTTCCCGACCACGCGCCGCCACCTCGTCGGCGTCTCCGGCGGCCGCGATTCCGTCGCCCTGCTTCATCAACTTGTCGATCTTGGCTTCAAAAGACTAATCGTCTGCCATCTCAATCATCAACTCCGTGGACGCGCCAGCAATGCCGACGCGCGCTTCGTCGAAAAGCTCGCCGAGAAGTACGATGTCGATCTTGCCCTCAGCTCCACCAATGTCCGCGCGCTTGCCGCGAAAAAGAAAATGTCGATCGAAACCGCCGCGCGCGAGGCGCGTTACTCCTTCTTCGCCAAAATCGCGAAGCGAAAAAAGTGCCGGACCATCTTTCTTGGTCATCACGCGGATGATCTCGTCGAAACTTTTTTGATTAATTTATTTCGCGGGGCCGGCGCCGCCGGATTAAGCGCGATGCGCGAATCCTCAACGCGCGAAGTTGACGATGTCGATCTTACGATCGTTCGCCCGCTTCTCGGTGTGTGGCGTCGAGACATCGACAAATACGTCCGAAGCCATCACCTGAAATTCCGCGAAGACGCCTCGAATCAAAACCTAACGCCGCTGCGCAACCGCATTCGTCACCGCGTCATTCCGTATCTCGAAAAAACCTTCGGCCGGAATATTCGCCAAAACATTTGGCGGACCGCCACCATTGCGTCAGAAGAAGAGAGCTTCTTCGAGACCTTGCTTCCTCCGAGCCTAACGACCATCGCCCTCAAGCCGCTGCGCGAAATGTCGGTCGCGCTTCAGCGCCGAACCCTTCACCAATGGCTGCGCGCGGCCAACATCGCGGATATTGGCTTCGATTTAATCGAGCGCGTCCGTGCTCTCGTGGATGTGACCAATCGCGTTGCCAAAACAAATCTCCCGCAAGATCGACATGTACGTCGTCGCGCCGGAAAAATTTTCATCGAGTAGCTTTGTCATCCCGAGCGGAGCGAGGGACCTCACAATCCCATCGATGATTTGCGAGATCCTTCGCCTTCGCTCAGGATGACACCGCAATGAATCCCGAAATCCGCGTCCGCTTCGCACCGTCGCCCACCGGCTTTCTCCACATCGGCGGTGCGCGCACCGCGCTCTTCAACTGGCTCTTCGCGCGGCACCACGACGGGAAACTTATTCTTCGCGTCGAAGACACCGACAAAGCTCGTAACACCGAAGAAGCCACCGCCGCGATCTACGAAGGCTTGAAGTGGCTGGAATTAAATTGGGATGAAGGCCCGCAGGCGGGCGGAAATTTCGGCCCCTATTTTCAAGGCGAGCGCAGCGAAATCTACGAGCGCTATCTAAAAAAACTCCAGGACGCTGGTCACATTTTCGACGACGCCGGCGCGATTCGCTTTCGCTCGCCGCGCGAACACGTCATGGTCGACGATCTCGTTTGCGGCAAAATCGATTTCGATTTGTCGAACGAAGAAACGCATCCCGACATGACCGTGCGCCGGCCCGACGGTTCGTGGATTTTCCATTTCGTTAACGTCGTCGACGACATCGAGATGAAAATTTCGCACGTCATCCGCGGCGAAGATCATCTCTCGAACACGCCGAAGCACATCGAGCTTTATCGCGCGCTCGGCGCGGAGCCGCCGCGTTTCGCTCACATTCCGCTTATCATGAACAAGGACGGCTCCAAGATGAGCAAGCGCGATCAGGGCGCGAGCGTGGACTATTATATGAAGCGCGGATTTTTGCCGGCGGCGGTGCGCAATTATCTTTGTTTGCTCGGTTGGTCGCCGAAGGACGATCGCGAGAAGATGTCGATCGACGAGATCGTCAAAATTTTCGATCTCAAAAATGTTGTGCGCGGCCACGCGACCTTCGATCCCGCGAAGTTGCATTGGCTGAACGGCGAATACGCGCGCGAGCTGAGCGATGCAGATTTTTACGAACGCGGTCTCGCGGCGCTTCGCGCGAGCGCATGCAAGATCGACAATTTCCCTAACGATTACGTGCGCGCCGCTCTCGCCACGTGCAAAGGCAAGATCAACGTCTTCGACGAGTTGCCGGCGTATTGCGGATTTTATTTCACCGACGAGATCGTGTGGAATCCCGAAGGCGTGACCAAACATTTCACGGCCGAAAACAAACCGCATTTGCAAGCCGTGCGCGATGCTTTCGCCAAGATCGACAATTTCAACGCCGCGGAAATCGAAGCAACGTTGAAAGCGACCGCTGCGACTCTTGGTGGCAAAGTTGGTCTGTTAGTGCATCCGACGCGACTCGCCGTCACCGGCAGCAATGCCGGCCCGAGCTTGTATCATCTGCTCGAAGTTCTAGGTAAAGACAAAGTGCTCGCACGGATTGACCACGCGATGCACGAAATATCTGGGTAGCGCGCGCGTCTCGCGCGCGGTGCTCCGCGTCTCGCGGAGCACGTTTGCAGATGTGACGGACGAGACGCCCGCCACCACGCGCGAGACGCGCGCGCTACCCAGGCCGAAAAGATCAGGGACGCGACGGAGCGCGTCCCTCCATTTTCGCCCACGTATCTCGCAACGTGATGGTGCGATTCCACACTTGTCGACCTAACGTCGTATCGGGATCTAGCGCGAAATAGCCGAGTCGCTCGAACTGATAACGCTCGTTAGGCCGCGCATCTTTTAACGCCGGCTCGCATTTCGCGTGAACCACTTCGAGCGAATGCGGATTGATGAACGCTTTGAAATCTCCATCGGCGTCCGGCTCGGGAACGGTGAAGAGCCGGTCGTAGAGGCGCACCTCCGCGTCGACCGCGTGTGCCGCACTCACCCAGTGAATCGTCCCCTTCACTTTGCGAGCGGAAGTCGCGCCGCCGGACTTGCTCTCCATGTCGATCTTGCAACGCAGCTCCGTTACTTCACCGGCTTCATTCTTAATCACTTCCTCGCATTGGATGATGTAAGCGTATTTCAATCGCACTTCTCCGCCGGGTTTTAAGCGAAAATATTTCGGCGGCGGCGTTTCCATAAAATCCGCCGCGTCGATAAACACGTCGCGACCAAACGGAACTTTTCGCGTCCCTGAGTTCGGATCTTCCGGATTGTTAACCGCATCGAGTTCTTCAACTTGTCCCTCCGGATAATTCGTCAGCACCACCTTGATCGGTTTCAATACCGCCATTCGCCGCGCCGCGATGCGATTGAATTCATCTCGCATCGTGTGTTCGAGCACGGCCATGTCGGTCATGCTCGGATATTTCGTGATGCCGATGTTGTAAGCGAACGCGCGTAACGAGCTCGCGGTCACGCCGCGCCGGCGCAATCCGGAAATGGTGAGCATGCGCGGATCGTCCCAGCCGTTCACCAGCTTTTCGTTAACGAGTTGAATCAACTTTCGTTTGCTCATGACCGTGTAAGTCAGGTTGAGTCGCGCGAATTCGTATTGATGCGGCCTCGGTTCCGGGAGCTCGAGCGATTCCAAAATCCATTCGTAAAGCGGGCGATGCACTTCAAACTCGAGCGTGCAGACGGAATGCGTGATGCCTTCGATGTAATCGCTCAACGTGTGCGCCCAATCGTACATCGGATAAATGCACCACTTGTTCCCGCGATGATGATGCTCGGCGTGGCGAATGCGATACAGCACCGGATCGCGCAGCCAGATGTTCGGGGCCGACATGTCGATCTTAGCGCGCAGCGTCCGGCTGTTGTCCGGAAATTCGCCCGCTTTCATTCGGCCTAACAAATCCAAATTCTCTTCCACGGCGCGATTTCGAAACGGACTCTCTTTGCCCGTGCGCCGAAATTCATCCGTTTGTTCCGGCGACATGTCATCGACGTAAGCCTTTCCTTTCCGCACAAGATCGACAGCGTAATCGTAAAGCTTCTCGAAATAATCCGACGCGTAGAGCGGTGCGCCGCCAAGATTGTTGTCGGCCCAACCATCGATCAACCAATGCACATCGGCCATGATTGAATCGACATACTCCGTTTCCTCTTTCGTCGGATTGGTGTCGTCCATGCGGATGTTGCAAACGCCGCCGAACTCGTGCGCCATGCCGAAATTCAGGCAAATCGATTTGGCATGGCCGATGTGCAGATAACCATTCGGCTCCGGCGGAAACCGCGTCACGATTGTTTTGTGCTTTCCGGTACGCAAATCCTCCGCCACGACGTCGCGAATGAAGTCGGATGGAGTTGGATTCTCGACCGGCGTTGTCATCGTATCGCGCGACAGTAGCAGACGAACGCGCGGATCGACAACTCGCGCCGAGCAATAGCCTTGTTACATTACAACGCGAGTCATCCCGAGCGGAGCGAGGGACCTCACATGCTTTCGTGGATTACGCTGGTTATGTTGCGTGTTCAACGAGCTTTGGTGAGGTCCCTCGCCTCCGCTCGGGATGACATGAAAACAAAGCGCGCGAAAGAAATTTACACGCTGGTTGATTTGCAGAAAGGGGCGGATCTCGATCCACCGATTCGCCTCGGTGTTCTGGGCGATCCGGTCGCGCACTCGCTTTCGCCGCAAATGCAAAACGCTGCGCTGAAACAGTGCAAGATCGACAAGGAGTATGCGCGGTTTCAGATTTCGGCTAACGAATTGTCTGAAGCGCTGCAGCTGATTCGCGAACACGATTTCGTTGGCGTAAATCTAACCGTGCCGCACAAAATCACGGCGCTTCCGTTTCTCGACGAAGTCGATGACAACGCAAAACGCATCGGCGCCGCAAACACCATCAAGATCGACAATGGAAAGCTGCGCGGTTTCAACACAGACGGAAAAGGATTCAGCCGCGCCATCCGCGAAGAGTTCGCTGTCGATCTTCGCGATTTGCGCGTGATGATCCTCGGTGCCGGCGGTGCTGCGCGCGCCATCGCATTGCAATGCGCGAAGGAACATTGCGAGCGTCTCGTCATTGCCAATCGCGCTTTCGACAAAGCCAAAGCGTTAAGCGAAGAACTGCGCGAATTTTTCGTTGGCCCGAAAGTGCTCGGCCCGGTTCCGCGTCTTCAAGCAATCCCGTGGGAAGAGAGCGCGCTGCGTTTCCAAATAGGAAATGTCGATCTCGTCGTCAATGCCACGGCGATGGGATTGAATGCGAGCGATGCGTCGCCGATTCCGTCGCGATTGCTCGAGCCGCACCTGATGATTTACGACACCGTTTATGCTGAAACGCGCACCGCATTTCTCGCTGCCGCGAACGAGGCCGGCGCGCGGGCGGCGAGTGGATTGTCGATGTTACTGCATCAAGGCGCGCTCGCGTTCGAGATTTGGTTTGGCCGCGAAGCGCCGCTCGATGTGATGCGACGCGCTCTGGTGGAACGCGATCTCCGAGCGCGTTGACACGCTCACGCGCCTCGCCGCCATTTTTATCATCGCGCCCGGAGGTCGCGATCCACCTATTGATTTTCGCGCGCCATTTCTTCGGCGCGCTTCACAGCGGCTTCGACCGCTGCGATTAATCCGTCGCTTGTTTTCAATTTGTCCATCGCGGCGAGACCGGCGGCGGTGGTGCCGCCCGGCGTCACAACCATTTTTCTCAATTCTTCCGGCGACATTTTTGTTTCTTTCGCGAGATGCGCGGCGCCAAGAACGGTTTGCGTGGCCAGCGCGAGCGCGTCTTGCGCAGCCAACCCCATTTTCTCGCCGCCTTTCGCGAGCGACTCGATCACGGTGTAAACAAATGCCGGTCCACTTCCGGACAACGCCGTGACGGCGTCGATCTGCTCTTCTCCAATTTCAACGACCACGCCGATCGCGCTAAAAATTGTCCGTGCAAGATCGACATCTTCATTTGTGGACCGCGACCCACGAGCAATCGCGGTCGCCGCCTGACAAATCGCCGACGGCGTGTTCGTCAGCGCGCGCATCAAGCGCGCCTGGCAAACCGATTCCATCGCTTGCAATCGAGTTCCGGCCGCGAGCGAAATGACAAGTTTGTCCGCGACCGGAATTTCCCGTAGCACCGACAACACGATTCCGGGTTTTACGCCCACGAAAACAACTTCGGCTTTCTGGGCGACTTCCGCATTGTCGGCCGAGAAAACAAAATCGACATCTTCACTCAGCGCGGCGCGCGCTTGTTCGTTAGGCTCGCTCGCGATGATTTCACTCGGCGAACAAAATTTCGCGCGCACCAAACCGCGAATGACCGAGCCGGCCAGTTTGCCCGCGCCGATGAAGCCGAGCCGATAATTCTCCATGCGTCGGTCATCCTGAACGAGGTGAAGGACCTCGCACAAGCTGATTGATCACGCTGCGTTGCGGACGTGTGCCAGGTTCCATCGGTGAGGTCCCTCGCGCGGCTCGGGATGACAACGAGAACTTTGGCGCGGATAATAAGATCCATGGTAAGTCTGGCTGTCGATCTTGCGAAGGAGTTGCGCGAGCTGAAACGCGAACGCAATGCCGTCATCCTGGCGCACAACTATCAGGTCGCGGAATTACAGGACGTGGCCGATTATGTTGGCGATTCGTTAGGCCTGAGTTATCAGGCACAAAAGACCGACGCCGATGTCATTTTGTTTTGCGGCGTCCATTTCATGGCCGAGACGGCGAAGATTCTCAATCCGACCAAGCGGGTGATCCTGCCTGATCTCGATGCCGGGTGTTCGTTATCGGAATCGTGTCCGCCGGAAAAATTGAAAGCGTTTTTGGAAAAGAACGCCGACAAGAATTATTACGTCATCGCTTACATCAATTGCAGCGCGGGCGTGAAGGCGCTGGCCGATGTCATTTGCACGAGCGGGAATGCGGACAAGATCGTGCGCGCGGCGCCGCAAGATCGACATCTACTCTTCGTGCCCGATCAAAACCTTGGCGCGTGGGTGATGGAACGCACCGGACGCAAAATGGATCTGTGGCAGGGGAATTGTTACATCCATGTCGAGTTTACCGCGCGCAGCATCAGCAAGATTCGCGAAGAATATCCGAGCGCGCCAGTGGTCGCGCACCCGGAATGCACTTACGCCGTGCGCATGCTCGCGGACGAAGTTTGCTCGACTGAAAAGATGGTGACTTTTTGCAAGAACTCGCCGGCGCGCGAAATAATCATCGTGACCGAAGCGGGAATGTTGCACCGATTACAAAAAGAAATTCCCGACAAGATTTTCATTCCGGGGCCGACCGACAATTGTTTCTGCGGCGAATGTCGATTCATGAAAATGAACACGCTGGAAAAAGCATATCGCGCGCTTTTGAATATGGAGCCGGAAATTATTTTGCCGGAACCGCTGCGCAAACAGGCGGAAGCGCCGATCCTGCGGATGCTTGAACTGAGCCGCTGACGCGGCCAGTGACAGATCATGAGCGACGAGTGGCGAGTGATAAGAAAAAACGGGATTAATCTTGTCACTTGTCACTCGTCACTTTTCACTTCTGCGGATGGAACGACCGTCGATCTGGCTCATGCTCGCAATCGTGCTGGCCAGTCTCCTGTTTCTGCGCGAGCCGCGACTGCAGCGATACGACGAGCGGTTTCTGCGCTGGCTTCTCCGAAATTCTCCGCCGCATGTCGCTACGATTCCGTTAACCGTGGTCGAGTTGGGGACCGACCCGTTAGTCAACAAGGAAGGCGCGGCCAAAACCACCGTGACCCCGCTCGAATTCTCGCTCTTTCTCCAAGGCGCTCTCGAATTCAAGCCGACCGTGGTGGCGTTCGAACCGGTCCTGCAATTTCGCGAGTCGAGCAAAGACCAGGAGCAGATTTTTGTCGATCAAGCGATGCACGTTCCGAAATTGCTCGTCGCAGCGGAACTCACCGACACGCCGGACCTCGATGCGCCGGTCACGGAGATACCCGGCTTCACGCAGGTGACGGGACGGCGCGGCGATCTGCCGGTGTTTTCCGGAGTCGCGCGGCAACCCGATGAAGATATTCGATTGATCTCCACTCTCGGTTTTGTCAACACGCCTAACGAGGTCAGCGACGAAATCCATATGCCGCTGCTTTTTCAATATCGCGGCGAGATTATTCCTTCCTTTGCTTTACAGGCGGCCATGCTTTGGATGCGCATCACGCCAGCCGAAGTGAAGATCGACATCGGATCGTTCATCACATTCCCGAACGGGAAAAAGATTCCGATCCGTTCCGACGGGACGGCTTTGATTAATCCGAACTCGGCCAAGCGCGCGCGCCATCTCAGTCTGAACGAGCTCCTCCTGGCGGCGCAGCAACACGAAAAGAAAGCGTCGGCTGCGTCCGAGTTCGCCAGCATCGGCGACGACATCGTTCTGGCGAGGGTTGCCCGCGAGGTCCGCTATTCGCCTGGTAATCTCGCCGCCACCATCGCCACGATTCAATCGAACTCGTTCGTAAAGCGCGTGAGTTGGGTTTTCGATTGCGCTTACATTTTGGCGCTCGTCGTCCTCAGCGGCATCGTGCGCCGCTTTTCGCGCATCGACATTGTGTTGATGACGCTCGCGCTCACGGCGGCGTATTGCCTGGTCGCGCTCATGCTGGTGTCACGTTCGTTCATTTGGCTGCCAGGCGTTTTGCCGCTGAGCGCGACATGGCTGGTGGCGGCATTTTGCCTGTTCGCGCCGCGGAGTAAAAACGATCCCGACTTGCCGACAGTCGCGCCGTCGCCGCCATCGCTTTAGATTGCGCGATGTCCCTCGGATATCGAACGGCGCATCGCGCGCTTGCACGCACCGGGAATTGTCGATCTTCACTTCGATCTTCCCATGGATCTGTATGAGAAGCGGAATCGCGGCGGCGCTCTTGCGTCGCATTATCTGCCGGAATTTGAAGCCGGCGACATCGGCGTGATCGGCGCCGCCATTTATGTCGAGGATCGCTACATGCCCGAGCTGGCACTGCGGGTCGGCCTCGATCAAATCGCGCAACTGTATGCGGAAGTCGAAAAGACGGAGCGCTTCGCCATTTGCAAAACGCACGACGACATCGAGCGCGCGCGCGGGGCCGGCAAAATCGCGTTGCTCATCACGATGGAAGGGGTGGAGCCGTTAGGCGACGATTTGAATTTACTGCGCGTGTTTTATGAATTGGGCGTGCGCGTTATCGGTCTGACTCATGCGCGCCGCAACGCCGCCGGCAGCGGCGGCATTTTTGCTGCGACCGGTTCATCGCGCGACGGGCTCACTGCTTTCGGTCGCGATGTTGTCCGGGAATGCGAACGGCTTGGCGTGATTGTCGATCTTGCCCACATCAATCCGAAAGGCTTCGAAGAGATTGTCGATCTTACGACGAAGCCGCTCATCGTTTCACATACCAACGCGCGAAAATTCCACGACATCGAGCGCAACATCAGCGACGAGCAGATCAAAGCGATCGGCCAACGCGGTGGAGTCATCGGCCTCAACGCCATCCTGGTTAGCGCGAGCCAGGAGCAGAGCACGCTCGATCATTACGTCGATCACATCGCGTATGTCATCGGGCTCATCGGCATCGACTGTGTCGGAATCGGATTCGATTTTTGCGAATATCTTTTCACCCAACTGCCGGCGTCGGTGCGCGAGGAACTCGCGGCCAAACTTACGAAGCCGTATTTTATTCCCGAGCTGACGAACCACAGCCACGCGCGAAATCTGACGCGCAAATTGATCGAGCGCGGATTCGATGACGAGCAAATCGAAAAGATCTTGTTTCGAAATTGGATGCGGATTTTGCAGGACCTGCTCTAGCTGTTTGGCAGCGAGGGATCGGATTTGAAGTTCCTTAATTTGACTCGGCGCACGGAGATCGGCGCGAACTCGTACTATTTAGAGGGCGACGGCTATCGCCTTGTCCTCGACAGCGGGATGCATCCGAAATTCGAAGGCGAAGAGGCGCTGCCGAATTTCAAAGCGCTGCAAGATCGACAACTGGATGCGGTCATCGTTTCGCACGCGCATCAGGACCACATCGGCACACTGCCGTTATTGATGCGGCGACAGCCGAACGCGCGCGTGTTCATGCCCGAAGCGACGGCCGCGATCGGCGAAGTGCTTCTGCACAATTCAGTCAACGTCATGACGCGACAGCGCGAAGAACTTGGCGTCGCCCTGTATCCGCTCTTCACCCATCGCGAAACGGAACGCGCCACTGATCTGTGGCAATCCTGTCCGACGCGTCAGCGCATTACGCTCGCGGGCGAGCGCGTTCCGGCGCGGGTGAACGATGTCGTGACGTTTGAATTTTTCGATGCCGGTCACGTGCTCGGCTCCTCCGGAGTCTTGCTGCGCGCACACGAGCAAAACATTTTTTACACCGCGGACGTGAACTTCGACGACCAGACGATCATGCAGGCGGCTGTGTTTCCCGAAGACAAGATCGACATCTTGATTATGGAATGCACGCGCGGCGATCACGCGACCGCTCCCGAGTGGACGCGCGCGGGCGAAGAACAACGTCTGGCCAAAGCCATCGATGAAGCTTTCGCGCGCGGCGGCTGCGTCCTTATTCCAGTGTTCGCGCTCGGCAAAACGCAAGAGTTGCTCGCGATGCTCTACAAATTTCGCCGCGAAAATATCCTCGGCGATTTCCCGGTTTACATCGGCGGTCTCAGTTCGAAGATGACCGACATTTACGATGCACGCGCGAGCATGAGCCGCCGTCAGCTTCCGCGGCTGCAACTGATGAACGAAATTTCGCCCTACATTTTGAATGGCCAAACCATTCACGATGCGCCGGCGCGCGCGGGCCGCGTTTATGCGCTTTCCAGTGGCATGATGACGGCCAAAACGCTCTCGAACAGTTTTGCCCGGCGCGTGATCGAGAATCCAATGCATTCGGTTTTCTTTGTCGGCTACGCCGATCCAGAATCGCCGGCTGGAATTTTGCGGGACGCGCAGCCTAACGACGACATCACGCTCGATCCCGAGCAACCGCCGCAGCGTCTGCGTTGTCACCGCGAACAATTTCAATTCAGCGCGCATGCCTCGCGCGAGTCGCTCATCGCTTACGCCACGAGACTCGCGCCGCAGAAAATCGTGCTGGTGCATGGCGATCTTTCCGCGGTCGAGTGGATGCGCGCAAAGTTAGTTGTCGATCTTCCGGGAACAGAAGTCATCGTGCCCGCGCCCGGCGTGGAGATCGAGTTGTGATTTCCACACGCGCTCTGTCATCCCGAACCGCGAAGACGGTGAGGGACCTCACATCTGTCTATCGGTCACGCAAAGCAAACTGCGTGACCCATCACCGACTGGGAGATTGTTCGCCTTGCTCACAATGACAAGCGTGTGAAAATTGCCTCCTGGAATATCAATTCGCTTCGCAAACGCCAGGAGCGACTGTTCGCCTGGTTGGAAGAAACAAAGCCGGACGTAGTTTGTCTGCAGGAAACGAAGTGCACGGACGAACAGTTTCCCGAGCTGGCGCTAAAAGCGGCCGGCTATCATTCCGCATTTCAAGGCGAGAAATCTTACAACGGCGTCGCGATTCTCTCGAAGAGTCCGCCGCAAGATATGCGGACATCGTTAGGCGATGAAGTTGTCGATCCACAAACGCGCTTTATCTCCGCTAAGATCGACAAGGTGCGCATCTATTCGATCTACGCGCCGAATGGGCAGGCCGTTGGTTCGCCCGCCTACGAATACAAATTGAATTGGTATCGCCGGCTGCGCGATTGCCTAACGAAAGAAGATGTCGATCTTATGGTCGTGTGTGGCGATTTCAATGTCGCGCCGGAAGATGCCGATGTGCACGACCCGGATTTGTGGCGCGGCGCGATCATGTGCTCGGAAGGCGAACGCAAAGCGTTTCGCGAAATGTGCGATGTCGATCTTGTCGACACTTTGCGCATTCATCACCCGGAAGGCGGGCTGTTCACGTTGTGGGATTACCGCATGCTCGCGTTTCCGAAAAATCGTGGTTTGCGCATCGACGCGGTGCTCGCGAACAAAGCGCTCGCGAAAAAATGCGCCGCGTCAGGAATTGATCGTGACATGCGCAAAGGGAAAGAGCCTTCCGATCACGCGCCAATCTGGGCAGAATTCACGATATGAGAGTTTCGAATCCGCCGGCGAAGCCGCTTTTGATCTGGGATGGCGATTGTCGATTTTGCCGGCGTTGGATCGAGCGCTGGCAACGGATCACGATGGGCCAGGTTGATTACGTGACCTCGCAGGAAATCGGGAATCGATTTGCAGAAATAACACGCGAGCAATTTCGCGAGTCGGTGGTTTACATCGAGAACAACGGCGAAGTTTTTTTCGCGGCGGCCGCGGTGTTTCGTTCGTTACGATGTCGATCTTCGCACCGATGGTTGTGGTGGAGTTACGAACATGTTCCCGGGTTCGCCGCGATCTCGGAATTCTTTTACAAGATCGTGGCGCGAAATCGCGAAATCGTCTCCAAGGTTATCCCGTGAACGGCAGCCGGAAGTATTGCCGTTGAGATCTTATAAGCGCAACTTATGTGCGAATTTCGTTTTCATTCTAGAGACGAGCGTTTGCCGAAAGGGCAAATCGCGCGGATAGTTGGAACGAAAATTTAACTGGAGAGTATCATGGCTGAAGAAAACAAAACGAATCAACGCACCACTGGGATGGCGAGCACCGCCGGCCCGCAAGACAAACTCGAAAGCAGCAAAACTCACGCAAGACAGGCGGCGGAGGATTTGCGCTCGGCCGCGGGCGCCGTGGCCACGGACTATCGCGATAAGGCGGAGCAGGTCTGGGATGACGCGCGCGACCGCGCCCGTACGTTTCAAGACGACGCCGAGCAATACGTGCGCGAAAACCCAACCAAGGCAGTCGTGACTGCGCTAGGAATCGGTTTCGTGCTCGGAATGATTTTCCGGCGTTAGGCGCCGAATAAATGATCGGCGAGATGCGCTCCCGCAATCCGGCGGGACGTAGCGGATTATTTCCGAACTTGTTCGCGCTCGCGAACGGGCTGGCGACATTCGCCGAGAGTCGGCTCGCGCTTTTCCTCAAGGAATCAAAAGGCGCGATCGCGCAATTGCTCGTGCTGGCCGCGTGTCTGATCGCGGCGTTGTTGCTGATCGCACTCGGGTATGTGTTTTTGGTAGCGACGGCCATAGTCGCCATCGCGCATGCCGCGGGAATTTCTTGGGAATGGACAGCGCTGATGGCCGCCGGCGTGCATTTTCTTCTCGCGCTCGTTTGTCTCCTCATTGCGCGCAGTCGGCTGACGAAACGTCCGTATCTCGAAACTGCGGCGGAATTGAAGAAGGACCGTGAATGGCTAAAAAATCTCGACCAAGCAAGCCGGCCGACGAATTAAAAATCGAAATCGCGCGTTCGCGGGATCAGATCGCGCGCGATTTTCGCGGGTTGCGTTACGAGCTGGATATTCCGCGGCGGATTCGGCGCTCGTTTCGCCAGCAAACCCCGGTGTGGATCGGTGCGGCGGTGGCGGTGGGCGCGCTTTTGGTGTTGTTGCCGATGCGGAAGAAAAAAGTTTATGTCGATGCCAGAACGGGCGGCAAAGGTAAGCAAAAGGTAGCGCAGGCTGGATTTGCATTGGCCGCGGCCAAGCTGGGCGCGAGTTTGTTGAAACCGATCATCATAAAATTTGTTACTCAAAAAATGGGCGGCGGCCGAGTGCCGCACGAGACCGCGGCGAAATGGTGACACGGTTTTGAGTTTACGGGCGGGGCGTTGGGCGTGATGATTTCGGCGCGCTCATGACGGCAAAAGCAAAGTCTGCCTCATCCCATCCGTTAGGCCATGTCGATCAGTATCTCGCCGTGGGACAACAAGCCGGCGCGTCCGACATTCATCTTGGAGTCAATGCGCCGCCGCTCTGGCGATTGCATGGCACTCTGCAGCCGATCTGGCCCGACGCGCCGCGTTTGACCAGCGCGGACACGCTTGCGCTGGCGGAAGGTTTTCTGGCCGACACGCACAAGACATTATTGAACGAACGTGGCGACGCCGATTTCGCCTACGCCAATTCATCCGGGCGATTTCGCACCAGCGTCGTTAGGCAACGCCTCGGTGTCGATCTTGTCTTCCGCATCATCAACACCAATGTGCGCACGATGGATGAGCTCGGCTTGCCGGCGCATCTCAAATTGCTGACGCGTTATCAAAACGGCTTGATCCTTGTTACCGGTTCCGTCGGCAGCGGAAAATCGACCACGCTCGCCTCATTAGTCGAACAAATAAATATCGAGCGACGCGAACACATCATCACACTCGAGGACCCGATCGAGTATGTGTTTGAACCGAAAGGTTGTCACATCACGCAACGCGAAGTGCACACGCACACACGCTCATTCGCGGCGGCATTACGTGGCGCACTGCGCGAAGATCCGGACGTGATTATGGTCGGCGAGATGCGCGATTTGGAAACGATCTCGCTCGCGATTACCGCATCGGAGACCGGACATTTGGTTTTAGGAACGCTCCATACTGGAAATGCTTCGCGCACACTCGATCGATTGCTCGACGTCTTCCCGGAAGATCAACAGGAACAAATCCGCATCATGGTGAGCGAATCGCTGCGCGGCGTGATCAGCCAGCAACTCATTCCGAAGATCGACAATCAAGGCCGCGTTCTCGCGCTGGAGACCCTAACGAATACGCCCGCGGTTGCCAACGTCATCCGCGAAGCGAAGACCTACATGCTGCCCGGCATCATCCAGACCGGAAAAAAACAAGGCATGCAATTGATGGACGATGCACTTGTCGATCTTGCCGGTCGCGGGCTGATCAGCGCGGAAGAAGCGCACGCGCGCGCGGAGCAGAAACAGGAAGTGCGAACGCAGCTAAAAATGTAGTCATGGCTTACCTCGATCAATTTCTGAGCGTGATTGTCGATCAAGGCGGATCGGATCTGCACATCGGCGAAGGCCAACCGCCGAAGATGCGCAAACACGGCGATGTCGCGCCCATCCGCGAAGGCGTGGTCACCCGCGAGGAAGCGTTGTCGATGTTGAGTGAAGTTTGCGGGCCGCATAATTGGGAGATTTTCGAGGAGCGCGGCGATTTCGACTTCGCTTACGAGATGGATGCGGCGTCGCGTTTTCGCTGCAACTACCTCAAGCAGGCGAACGGTTACGGTGCAGTTTTTCGTTTGATTCCGACGAAGATCGCGACGCTCGAACAACTCGGCATTCCGGCGGTCGTCAAAGAATTCGGACATCTGCGCGGCGGTTTGGTTCTCGTTACCGGCCCGACCGGCTCTGGAAAATCGACGACGCTGGCGGCGTTGATCGATTACATCAACGAGAACTTTTCGCGACACATCGTTACGATCGAGGAACCAATCGAGTTCGTGCACGACAACAAACGCAGCGTCATCACGCAACGCGAAGTGCCAGGAGATTCCGCGTCGTTCCCGGCAGGATTGAAAGCGGCCTTGCGCGAAGATTCCGACATCGTGCTCGTCGGCGAGATGCGGGATCTCGAAACAATTTCGCTCGCACTCACCGCGGCCGAAACCGGCCTGCTTGTTTTCGGAACGCTGCACACAAACAATGCGCGCAAGACCGTCGATCGCATGGTGGATGTCTTTCCCGCTTCGCGGCAAGCGCAAGCGCGCGCCATGTTGGCGAACTCATTGCGCGGTGTGTTAGCGCAATTGCTCTTGAAAAAAGCTGACGGTTCAGGTCGCGTGGCGGTAAACGAAATCCTAATCGCGAACGCTGCCGTGTCTGCCATCATCCGCGAAGGCGCGACGCAAAAACTTCAAGACGTGATCGTTTCCGGCAAAGGGCAGGGGATGCAATTTATGGACGACGCCATTTGGGCGCTCTTGCAACCCGGAGTCGTTAGTCCGCATGAAGCATTCATGAAAGCGATCGACAAAAATCGATTCAAAACATTTTTGCCACCGGAAGAAGAACACCTCGGAGACGCGGCCGGCGCCGTGCCGGATGATGAGAAGCGCGCCAAAGGGAACTTCGTCAAACGCATCGCGCCTCCGCGGCCGGCGCGTTGACAACAAAAAGGCCGGGTGATAAGGTCGCGCGATTTTCGGCGAGTCCAGCTGGTAACGAACAAGCGCCGCAAGATCGACATGTGCATACGCAGTTAAACAGTCAGGTTTTGGTTCTAAACCGGTTGTGGCAGGCCGTGAATATTTGCTCGGCGCGCCGCGCCTTCTCGCTCGTTTATGCCGGACATGCTCATGTCGTTTCGTCCGATGCGGCGAACAACTTCCTCACACACGACTTCAATAGTTGGCGCGATTTTTCGAACGACGCACCGGACCACGAACTGGTCACGACGATCTCGTGGAAGATCCGCGTGCCGCGCGTCATCGTGCTCTTGTTTTTCGATCGGCTGCCGAAGAAGGAAGTGAAGTTCACGCGCCACAATGTTTTCGAGCGCGACAAGAACACCTGCCAGTATTGCGGCCACATTTTCGACCGCAACGATTTGAATCTGGACCACGTCATCCCGCGGGATCGCGGTGGGACGACGACGTGGGAGAACGTGGTTTGCTCGTGTATTCCGTGCAATACGCGCAAAGGCAATCGGCTTCCGCGCGAAGCGCATATGGCGCTGGTGCGTAAACCCAAGCGACCGAAGTGGCGGCCATTCCTGCACGTTACGTTTTCATCACCGCAGCACGAAAGCTGGCGACACTTTGTCGATCTTGCCTATTGGAACGTGGAGCTGAGCGACTAACGAGTCGATGTCGATCTAACGGCGGTCGGCTCGAGCGCTCTCAAAATCGGCTGCGGATAAATTCCGAGCCAAATGATTGCCACGATTAATCCAGTCATCGTGAGCCGAGATAAAGCGCTCACCGGAATCTGGTTGATGTTAGCGGCGGGCTGCCAATACATCGCGCGCACGACCTTGAGATAATAGTAGAAGCCGGCGCCGACCGTTATGATGCCGACGATGACGAGCGCGGTTTGATGCTGAGCAAGAGCCGCGGCGAAGATCAAAAATTTTCCAAAGAAGCCAGCTGTGAAAGGAACGCCGGCAAGCGAGACCATCGCGATCAACATGGCGAAGGCGAGAAATGGTGAGCGGCTCGCGAGTCCGTCGAAGTCGGAAATGTTTTCGCCCGTTTGTTGCGCCACGACGATCAAGACGGCGAAACTCAGCAGAGTCATGAGCAAATAGGCGACGAGGTAAAAGGTGACCGCGCGTCCATCGAGACAAACGATACCAATGAGAAGATAGCCGGCGTGCGCGATGCTCGAGTAGGCGAGGAGACGCTTGAGATTGGTTTGCGGCAGCGCGGCGAGATTGCCGTAGACTAACGTGAGCAATGCGATAATGACGAGGACGCGATCTATCCTCGGAAGCATCAGGAATGGCCGCAGCACACGAAGCAAAACGACGAAACCGGCGGCTTTCGAACCGACGGAGAGAAATGCCGTCACTGGAGTTGGCGCGCCTTGATAAACATCGGGCACCCAAATCTGGAAGGGCACGGCGGCGATCTTGAAACCGAGTCCGACGAGAACGAGCACAGCGCCGAATGTGGCTGCACTGCGTTCGATGTCGATCTTGCCGAAAGCGGCAGCGATTTGTTCGAGATTCGTGTGGCCGGTCGCACCGAAAATCCAAGTGATGCCATAGACTAAGAACGCGGTCGAGAGCGCGCTCAGCACCAGATATTTTACGCCGGCCTCGAGGCCTAACGGATCGCGGCGATTGAAACCGACGAGGACGTAAAAGGAAATGGTGACGAGCTCGAGCGAAACGAAGATCGAGACAAAGTCGATGGCGGAGGCCATGAACATTAATCCGGCGCAGGTGAAAATCGGGAGGGCGAAAAATTCACCGAGTGCAAATGACGATGTCGATCTTGGCGCGTAGTCGAGCATCATGATCAAAACCAAAATGGTAGCGAGCAGGGCGAAACGTTTGAAGAAGATCGACAAGGGATCGGCGGTGTAGAAGCTCCAGAAGCCGGCGGTGGGATCTCCGATTGGATTGGGGCCGAGAAACCAGGTCGCGAAAAAGACGGCGATTAATCCAACGATGCCGACATAAGCGAGTGCGCGTTTGTCGATCTTGGCGAGGAAGAGTTCGAGCATAAGAACGAACACGCCCAAAAACAGAACGGCGATCTCGAGTTTCGGCGCGGTCAATGTCATGGCAACGCGGCGGTTTTGAAATAGGTGCGGAAAGCTGGCGCGACGACGCGGACGATTTGTTGCGGAAAGAATCCGAACCAAAGCGAGACCGCAATCAGCATCGTGGCGGGCAAACGCAGACCAATGCGAAGATCCACAAGTTGATTCCAGCGCTCGTTAGGCGCGCCCATGAAGACGGAGCGGTAAGCGCGCAGCATGTAAACGGCGGAGATGACGACGCCCCACAAGGCCAGCACGGTGGCGATTTGGAAGGTGTGAAAATGTTCGATGTCCCAGCCGTTCCGAAACGCGCCGAAGAAAACCATAATCTCGGCGGCGAAGTTGGCGAAGCCGGGGAGACCGATGGCAGCGAATGCGCCGAAGCCGAAAGCTAATCCTGCGAACGGCATCACTTTGGCAAGGCCGCCGAGATCTTCGAGGACGAGTGTGCCGGTGCGTTTTCGGATTTCGCCGGCGATGGCGAATAAGAGCGCGATCGACAATCCGTGGGCGAACATCAGAGTCGCCGCGCCGATTGTCCCGAGAGCGTTCGCGCTGGCGATGCCGAGAAAGATGTAACCCATGTGCATGACGCTGGAGTAGCCGAGCATCCAATCGAGTCGCTTCTGCGCGATGGTGACAAGGCCGATATAGATGATGTTGCCTAACAACAACGCGATGAGAAGACCGGACCAATATTGTGCGCCGGCTGGAAGCAGCGGAACGGCCAGGCGGAGTAAACCGTAGAGGCCGAATTTCTTCAGCACGCCGGCGTGCAACATCGCAGCCGGCGCCGGCGCGGACGCGTACGCTTCCGGCGCCCAAGTGTGAAATGGGAAAAGCGAAATCAAAATTCCGAAGCCAATCAGGAGGAGGAGATAAATGTTTCGTTGCGCATCGGGAGGGATTTGTCCGGCGGCGGCTTTGAGCGCGCGCAGATCAAATGTGCGCACAGGCGCGGGCAGACTTTGATAAAGCAGGATCAACCCGAGCAACAGAATGAAACTCCCGATGGCGAGATAAATCGTGATCTTCCAGGCGGCGGCGCTGCGATTGCCGCTGCCCCAGATTCCGATGAGCAAAAAAGTCGGAATGAGTGCGAGCTCGTGAAAGGCGTAAAAGAAAAAAAGATCGAGCGAGGCAAACGCGCCGATGGCGCCGCCGGAAATCAAAAGCAGACAGGCGTAAAACGCGTGTTCGTGCTTGTCGATCTTATCGGTAAACCAAATGGCCGCGACAGTGACGATAGTCGCGAGTAAAACCATGACCAGACTCAGGCCGTCGAGTCCGAGTGTGAAACTGAAATGCCATTCCGTCGAAATTGGAAATGAGATGACGTATTGAAAACTGCGGCGCGATTCTTCGAACTGGCGGAGCGCGAGCAGTGCCAAAAATAAACTGAAGATGGAAGCGCCGAGCGCGGTCTTGCGCGGCGGTGCGCCGAGAATGATGGCGAGCGCGGCGAAGATCGGTGCGAGAACGAGAAGGAGAAGCATCAGCGTAAGACCGCGAAATAAATCACTGCGACAATGCCGAGCCCGAAGAGAAACGAATATGCCTGCAGGTTTCCGATTTGCGCGAGGCGCAGCAGCGCGCCGATTCCCCACGTGCCTCCGCTCAATCCGCGAATGGCGCCGGCATCAATAATCCAGCGGTCTATAAATGCGCTAAGACGCGCCAGAAATTCCTGCGTCGCGTTGATGAGCCAGGTGTAGAGCTCGTCGAAATAAAATCGGCGTCGCACAAGATCGACATGAAACGCTTCCGCGGTGCGATTGCGATAAACGAAGATGGCGAGCGCGCTGCCGGCGAGCATCGCGAAAAGCGCGAGCGCGGGAACGACCATGTTCATTTCCTTTTCGTGCGGAACGACGAGAAAGTTTCGGGCGAAGAAAGTGAAACCGCCGATGAACGCGAGCATGGCGAGAACGATGAGCGGTCCGGTCATGACGAATGGCGATTCGTCGCTGCTGCGCGCGGCGTCGCTGCGCGGTTTGCCGAAAAAGACGACAACCATCAGACGCATCACGTAGAACGCGGTCAAAAACGCGGTGAATACCGCGACGGCGAAGATCGACATGTTATGTTCGAAGGCGAGCGCGAGGACGGCGTCTTTGCTGAAGAAACCGCTGAATGGTGGACAACCGATAAGCGCGAGCGAACCGACCGCGAATGTTAGAAACGTGATCGGCAGCTTTTTGGCGAGCCCGCCCATCTTCCAAATGTCTTGCTCGTGATGCAGCATTAAGATGACGGAACCTGCGCCGAGGAAAAGGAGCGCTTTGAAAAACGCGTGCGTGAAAAGATGGAACATGGCGGCCTCGTTAGACGAAAGGCCGACGGCCATAATCATGTAACCGAGTTGCGAAAGAGTGGAGTAGGCAAGGATGCGTTTGATGTCGCTTTGTTGAGTGGCGATGAGCGCGGCCATGATGGCGGTGAAGACTCCGATCCACGCGATGACTAACAACGCCGTTTGCGATGCTTGAATTAAAAAACCGACGCGTGCGAGCATGTAAACGCCGGCGGCGACCATGGTCGCGGCGTGGATAAGCGCGGAAACCGGCGTCGGGCCTTCCATCGCGTCGGGCAACCAAACGTGCAGCGGAAATTGCGCAGACTTGCCGACGGCGCCGCAAAAAATCAAAAGCGCGGTGGCGGTGAGATAGCCGGAGTTGCTGGTCAAGATCGACATCTTCGGCGCGATATCATCGAACACGATCGATCCGGTCGCGCTCCAGACCATGAGGATGCCGAGCATGAAACCGAAATCGCCGATGCGATTCGTTAGGAACGCTTTCTTGGCCGCGTCGGCCGCGGCTGCACGAGTGAACCAGTGCCCGATGAGAACGTAGGAGGTGAAGCCGACGAGTTCCCAAAAAATGAAAAGCATGACGAAATTATTCGCCAGCACGATTCCGAACATGGCGAACATGAAAAGGGAGAGCGCGGCGAAGTAGCGCGATTTGCCGTCGTCGTCCCGCATGTAACCTAACGAGTAGATGTGGATGAGCGCACCGACGCCGGAGACGATGAGAAGCATCGTCCGGCTCAAATTGTCGAGGACGAGGCCTAACGGGACCTTGAAAACGCCGGCGATGTCGATCCAAGATAATTCCGCGGCAGAGGGGTCGGTTCGGCGGAAGATCATCCAACTGCAAATAAAACTCGCGATGACCGCCGCGACGGAGATGAAACTGCTCAACGTTTTCCATCGGCGCGTGAAGAGTGTGATGAGCGCCGCCGACGCCAGCGGCAGCAGCAGCACATACCAGGGCAGCGTGGTGTTGATGGTGAAATTCAAAACTTCAAAGTGTTGATGTCTTCGACATGCGTCGTTCGTCGCGCGCGATAAAGCGCGACGATGATGGCGAGTCCGACGGCAACTTCGGCGGCGGCGACGGTGATGATGAAGAAGACGAAGACTTGCGCGCTGTAGTTAGGCAAATGGCTCGTTAGATCGACATGGAAACGTGAGAAGGCGACGAGCGATAAATTCGCGGCGTTCAACATCAACTCGAGCGACATGAAAATGGTGATGATGTTACGGCGCAACATCACGCCGGCGAAACCGATGGTGAAAAGCATTCCGCTGACGGTGAGATAATGGCCGAGCGTGATCATTTGTTAGGCAGCTCGCGTTTGCTCAATACGACCACGCCGATCGTCGCGACGAGCACGAGGACGCCGATGATTTGGAAGGGGAAGTTGAAATTGGTGAAGAGGAGCGCGCCGATGTTGTGCACGTCGTCGATTGTCGATCTTGGCAACGGCGCAAACGATTGCTGCGCCATTTTGGAACGGCCGATGACGGAGAGGATTTGCAGAAGAAGAATGAGAGCGACGACAACTCCACCGGCGGTCGCGACCCAGTTGATCTTGCGCAACTCTTCCGCGCGCAGATCGAGCAACATGATGATGAAGAGGAACAGGACCATGACGGCGCCGGCATAAACGAGCACTTGGATGACGCCGATGAAGAAGGCGTCGAGCATGACGAAAAGAGCGGCGAGACCGAGAAATGAAACGACGAGGCTGAGCGCGCTCGCGACAGGATTGCGATTGAGGACGACGGCGGCGCCGAAGACGAGCATCAACAGCGCGAAAACCCAAAACAGAATCAGCTGCATGATACGTCGTAAGCTAATTGCGCATCGCTAAAGTGCGCTGTCATCCTGAACGAAGTGAAGGACCTCACATTCGAAGTTTGGATTACGCAAGGTCGCGAGTGTGATTCAATCATCCTATGTGAGGTCCCTCGCCGTCTTCGCGGCTCGGGATGACAGCGCGTTATTTTTTCTCGTTCCATTTCAAAACGACGCCGTGCATGACGCCGCCGATTTCGAGCAGCTTGTCTTTGTGATGCACCATTTCTTCGCGCGTGAATCCGGTAATGGCGTAATCTTTGCGCAGGAAAATAGCCTGCTCCGGGCAAACTTCTTCGCACATGCCGCAGTAAATGCAGCGGATCATGTCGATGTCGAATTCCTCCGGATATTTCTCGACCTTCACGAAACGATCGTTCGACGGAATTTCGCCGGGGATGATTTTGATGGCGCGCGGCGGGCAAATGAATTCGCAGAGTTGGCAGGCGACGCAACGAATGCGGTCATCCGCGTCGCGCACGAGCGCCGGCGCGCCGCGATAATAATCGGGCATGCTCGCGTCCCATTTTTGTTCGGGGTATTGCATGGTCACTTTGGTGCGACCGAAAAGCATGTTCACGAAATGCTTCATCGTAATGGCGAGACCGGCAACAATGGCCGGCAGATACATGCGCTCGCGCCAATTTAATTTCGGACGTGGAACGGTGATGGCCATGTCGATCTAAGCGGGAAAGTAGGCGACGATGCCGGCCGCAATGAAAATGTTAACGAGCGCGATCTCGAAAAAAAAGAGCCAGCCGAGCCGCATTAATTGATCGTAGCGAAATCGCGGCAGAGTCCAGCGCACCCAGATGAAGAAGAGCAAGATGACGCTGACCTTGGCGAAAAAGATCGCGATGTTGATGAGGCCGAAGATCGGCCCGTGAGAGCCGTCCGGGATTCCGGGAAAGTGCCAGCCGCCAAAAAATAAAGTCACGATGACGGCCGAGCCGGTGATCATAGCCGCGTATTCACCGAGGAAAAACAGAGCGAATTTCATCGACGAATATTCGGTGTGATAACCGCCGGCTAATTCTTGCTCGGCCTCGGGAAGATCGAATGGCAAGCGATTCGTTTCCGCGAACATCGCGACCACGAAAACGAAAAAGGAAATGATCATGGGAACGGCAAGAAGCCATTTCGCCGGGTTCGACCAATCGCCGATGAAGGGAGCGATCATCCAACCGTGGTCGATTTGGTAGCGAACAACTTCGCTCAGGCGCAATTGACCGACGACCATGAAGATGGGGATGACAGCCAGGCCTAACGAGAGCTCGTAGGAGATCATTTGCGAACTGGAACGGACGCCGCCGAGAAATGGATATTTGGAATTGGAAGCCCAACCCGCCAGCACGATGCCGTAAACGCCTAACGAGGCGATGGCGAAGACGAACAGAATGCCGACGTTAATATCGGCGATGACCATTGGGATGCCGAACAGCGTGCTGCCGAATGGAACGACGGCGATGGTAATGATGGCGGGCATTACGGCGAGGCAGGGCGCGAGCCAGTAGTAAAAGGTGTTCACGCCGGCGGGTGTGAAATCTTCTTTGATCAAAAGTTTGACGACATCGGCAATGGGTTGGAGAAGGCCGGCGGGTCCGACGCGATTCGGTCCCGGTCGATCTTGAATGAATGCGCTGACGCGGCGCTCAGCGTAAACGCTGTAGGAAACCATCGGCAGAATCACGAGAAATAAAATTCCGACGATCTTGAGCAGCGAAGTGAAAATGAACCAGGAGTACATGTCGATCTTAGCGGCCGGGCGGGCGCTTCGCTTCAGCCAGTTCGATCTCATCCGCTTTCGGCGCCGGAGCCGGGGCGGGCGATTCGTCGATCCGCACTAGCTGCACACCGAGATCGCCAATCTTGCTTAAACTTAACCCGGCAAACTGCGGCACGACTTCACTCATCTGCCGAAAAACATCTTCGATGGAATAAATGCCGTTGCTTCCGGTGATCGCTTGGTGGAGATCGCGCAAGATTTCCCAATCGTCGCGCGCTTGTCCCGGCGGCCGCACCGCGCGATTCAATCTTTGCAATCGCCCATCGCCGTTAATCATCGATCCGCGTTTCTCGGCAAATGCGCTCGAAGGCAAAACGCATGTGGCCAGATCCGTCGACTCGTTAGCCAAGATCGACATGTTGATGAAGGCTGGAAGGTTTTGGATTTGTTCGAGGTTAAATCCGCATTCGAGTGGATTTTCGCCAAGAGCGATGAGCGCCTGCACTTGACCCGACTTCATCGCTTCGGCCATGGCGGCGAGTTTCGCGCCGGGCATTTCCGTTAGGCCGAGCAATCGCGCGCCGTTGGTATTCGGGTTTCGATCTTCACTTAGCAGAATGTCATCGCCCGGTCCGCGCCGCGGCACGATGTCGATCCACTGCACTCCGAGCGATTTGGCGATTTGGGAGGTGAGCCACATCTCCTCGTTCGTCATTCGGCCGGAGGCGAGGATAGCGGTGTTCCAGCCGGAAAAATGTTTCAACTGTAATGCCGCATGCGCGATCGCCGTTTTCCAATCAGCCGGAACCAGTTTGTTGTTCTGGAAAATTCGCGGCTCGAGCAAACGCTTGTCCGATTCGACGTAATCGAAATTCAAACGTCCGTAGTCGCACATCCAACATGAATTGACGGCTTCATTTTCGCGCGGCGTCTGCCGATAGATTACATCCTCGCGCGTGCCGATGAGCGTGTTGCAACCGGTCGCGCAACTCGTGCAAAAGCTTTTCGTCTCTTTCAAAAACCAAACGCGCATTTTGAATCGGAAATCGGTCGAGGTAAGCGCGCCGACCGGACAGATGTCGACGGTGTTGAGCGAGTAATTATTTTCCAGACGCTTGCCCGGATGCGCAGTCAATACGGTGTGACTTCCACGATCGACAAAACCGAGGACATCGTCCTGCGCGATTTCCTGGCAGAACCGAATGCAGCGCGAGCAAAGAATGCAGCGTTCGTCATCGAGCGTGACGCGCGGTCCGAGCTCGACGTTTTTCGGCTTCTTCACTTTATTCTCGAGAAATCGCGAGGCCTGATTTCCGTACTCGACGCTGAATTCCTGCAATCGACATTCGCCGGCCTGGTCGCAGATCGGGCAATCGAGCGGATGATTGATGAGCAGAAATTCCATCACGCCGCGCTGACATTCCTTCACCAGCGGGGAATTTGTGCGCACGGCCATGCCGTCGGCGATGTCTTGCGCGCAGGAAATTTGCGGACGCGGCATCCAATTGATCACCGGCCTGCCGTCGGCGCCGAGTTCCGGTTTGCGATCCGGCCCGAGGCGCGGCATTCCCATCTCGATCAAACACATTCGGCAATTGCCGGGTGAGCTGAGTTTTTTGTGATAGCAATAGCGCGGGACATAACTGCCGGCTTGCTCGCAGGCTTCGATGAGACGCGTGCCTCTCGGAAACTGATGCCACACGCCGTCGATCTGGACGTTGAGCAATGGAGCCGGCGGTTCGTTAGGCATGATCAAATCGTGCGCGCCATTGAAGACGGCAGCAAACGTCCAACGCTCAACGTCCAACGCTCAACGTCCAATGCAGAACTCTGAATTGAGCGTTGAACGTTGAGCGTTGAGCGTTGGGCGTTTGCAGCTTCCATCCTTAAATCGTTCCGGCTGCGCCCGCTTTTTCCCAACCTGGGTCGCGCGCCAGCGGCCTAACGGGGATTTGTTGTTCTTCGATCAATTCTTCCGGAGTGATTTCCGGCGGTAACGGCGGCGGATTCGGTTTCAACGCGCGCGCGGAAAATTCCTCCGGGAACTTCTCGACGAAACTTTGCGTCGGCCATGCGCACGCTTCTCCGAAGGCGCAAATGGTCCGTCCGGCAATGTTATCTCCGATCGTTTTCAACGTGCGCGGATCTTCGGTGACGCCGCCGCCTAACAACATCCGATCAGTAATCTTTTTCATCCACAACGAACCTTCGCGGCAGGGCGTGCACTGACCGCACGACTCATGCGCGTAGAATTCATTGATGTTGTTCAGCGTCCAAACCATGTCGCGCGAATCATCCAACACGATCACGCCGCCGGAGCCGGCCATCGAACCAGCCGCGGCTAACGAATCGAAATCCATCGGAATTTCCTCGATCGACATCTCGCGTTCGATTGTCGATCCATCCGCTTGTCGATCTTTCATTTTGAAGCGCTCATCCGCACGCAAGACTTTGGCCGAGCTGCCGCCGGGGATAACCGCCTTCAATCGCCGCCCAAATTTCAAACCGCCCGCCATCTCGAAGATGAGCTGACCTAACGTGACTGCGCCCACTTCGATTTCGAAATACCCCGGTTGTTGCACGTCGCCGCTGACGCAAACAATGCGTGTGCCGGTGTTGTTAGGCCGACCCAGCCGCGAGTATTGCGCTCCGCCCATCGCGATGATGTGCTTCACATGACAAAGCGTTTCGACGTTGTTCACGATGGTCGGACACATGTAGAGCCCGAGCACGGCTGGAAAATAAGGCGGCTTGATGCGCGGATACGCGCGCTTGCCTTCGAGCGATTCGATCAATCCCGTTTCTTCACCGCAGATGTAAGCGCCCGCGCCGCGGTGAATGTAAACTTCGACATCGAATCCCGAGCCGAGGACGTCTTTGCCGACGAAATTTTGCTCGCGCGCTTCTTCGATCGCGTTCTCGAGGATCGTTGCGCCCTCCGGAAATTCGCCGCGTATATATATGTACGCCGTCTTGGCGTTGAGGGCGAAGCACGAGATCAGGATGCCCTCGAGCACTTGGTGCGGATCTTCGTGAATAATGTAGCGATCTTTGAAAGTCCCCGGCTCTGATTCGTCCGCGTTGCAAATCAAATAGACCGGCTTCTTTTCGTCCGGCTTGATGAAACTCCATTTCACGCCGCACGGAAAACCGGCGCCGCCGCGTCCGCGCAGACCGGACGTCTTCACTTCATTCACGATATCGGCGCGCGACATCGTCACCGCTTTCTTGAGTTGCTCGTAACCGCCGTCGGCGATGTAAGTGTCGATGTCGATCTTCCAATCGGCGCGTCCGATGTTTTTGAAAATCAAACGATGCTCGAGAGGGTGCGGCGATTTTGGATCTTGGATTTTGGATTTTGGTTTTGCCAGAAGATCGACAACTGCATTCGCGTCGACGTTTTCGTGCAATTCATCCCCGACCATGCAAACCGGCGCGGTCCCGCAACTCGCGAGACACTCGACAAACTCAATGCTGTATTTTCCGTCGTCACTTACCCGAATCGGATTGTGCATGCCGGTGTCGTGACGGTTGAGGTCGATGTTGCAAGCGGCGGCGACCGCGTCGCGCACCTGATAACTTCCCGCCATCGCGCAGCTCAACGTTCGACAAACGCGAATGTGTTTTCGGCCGATCGCCGCCTGCCGATACATCGGATAGAACGTGACCAGCTCGAGAATATTGATCGGTTGCAGCCTGAGTTTGGCCGCGATGAAATTCACGCCGTCATCGCTAATGAATCCGAAATGTTCCTGCCACAAATGCAGCAGCGGCATCGCGGCGCTCCGTTGTCGATCTTGCGGATAACGCGCGATCGCCGCCTGCATCTTCCGCTCTAACTCGGCGGGAACGCGTGTGCTCGTCGAGTCCACCAAGGCGAAAAGCTATTCCGAGAGCGTGCTCTCTTTCGATTGCAGTTTGTCGTCTTTGAAAACGATCGTCACCGTCTCTTTGCCCTGCCGATAAACGTAGGTCGTTTTCTTCATGACGATGAAATCCTTGTTGTCGATGGAAGTGGGCGGGCCAAGAATCGATTCCACCTGCTTCTTCGACATGTTCTCCGTGATTTGATCGACGTTCGCTTTGGTGATGCGGCGTTCACTGCATGATACGCCGAGCACGATTACGAGCACCAGCGTGAGTCGCGAAATGAATCGTAAGATCGACATGTTCATCTGTCGCATTCTCCCATGACGAAGTCCAGACTTCCGAGGACTGCCGGCACATCGCTGATCATGCAACCGGGGAGCAGTTCCGGCAATATGCTGAGATTCACAAACGACGGCGCGCGAATCTTCAACCGATGCGGCACACCGCCGCCTTTGCTGTTGATGTAGAAGCCGAGCTCGCCTTTCGGATTTTCGGCTGCGAAATAAATTTCTCCCGGCGGCGCCTTCAATCCTTCGGTCACGACAATGAAATGGTGGATGAGCTCTTCCATTTTCGTCATGACGTGCGATTTCGGCGGCGTCATGTTTTTCCAATCGACCACGTTGATGGGTCCGTTAGGCATTTTGTCGATGACCTGCCGCAAAATTTCCGCGCTCTCGCGCATCTCCTGCATGCGCACGAGGTAACGATCGTAACAATCGCCCGCGCTGCCGACGACGACGTCGAAATCGTATTGCTCGTAGTCGAGATACGGATGTTTGCGTCGCAGATCGTGATCGACGCCGCTGCCGCGCAGATTCGGACCTGATAGCGCGTAGGCAATCGCGCGGTCTTTCGTGATGACGCCGACGTCTTTCGTGCGATCGACAAAGATGCGATTGCGCGTCAGCAATTTATCGCACTCATCCAGCGCCGGTGTGAATTGATCGAGAAATTCGCGCAAGATCGACATGAAGTTGTCCGGCAGATCGCGAATTTGTCCGCCGACACGCGTGTACGAAGTCGTGAAACGCGCGCCGGTCAAAAGCTCCGAGAGATCGTAAATCTTTTCGCGTTGCGTAAACGAATAAAGAAAGACGGTCATCGCGCCGAGATCGAGCGCCATCGCGCCGAGTCCCATGAGATGCGACGAGATGCGCGAAAGCTCGCAGCAAAGAACGCGGATCGCTTTGCCGCGCGGCGGAATTTCCCAGTCCATCAATTTCTCGACCGCGAGCGCGTAGGCGACATTGTTCGCCAGTGGCGCGAGATAATCGAGCCGGTCCGTGTAGGGAACGAACTGATTGTATTGCATGTTCTCGGCGATCTTCTCGTCGCCGCGATGCAGGAATCCAATATCGGGCGTCGCTTTCGTAATAATCTCGCCATCGAGTTCGAGCACGAGTCGCAATACGCCGTGCGTCGCGGGATGCGACGGCCCCATGTTGAGCACCATCTTCTCGCCAATATCCGCGTCGTTATGCAACGCCGCGTCGGCCGCGACGACTCGCGTCACCGGATCGGGCGATTCAATTTCGCGAACAGTAAATGCCATAAGATCGACAATCGCGGGTACGCTCGCGAGTGAGTCAGAGGGCGCAAGCGCAATTTTGGTCTTTGAAAGACGCGTTCGCATTGCTCATCATGATCTAATGAAAAAGATCGCGTTGCTATTTGCCGGGCAAGGTGCGCAGGCCGTCGGGATGGGGCGCGATCTGGCGGAACAATTTCCCGCGGCCGCGGATTTGTTTCGGAGCGCGGACCAGATTCTGGGACGCAATCTCAGCGAGATCGTGTGGAAGGGGCCGATCGACGAACTGACGAAGACTTCGAATTGTCAGCCGGCGTTGTTTGTTCATGGGCTGGCCTGCTTGTCGATCTTGCGCGAGCTGGCCGGCGATTTTGTGATTGAAGGCGCGGCTGGGTTGTCGTTAGGGGAACTGACGGCGCATGCCGCCGCCGGCACTTTCGATTTCGTGAGCGGGCTCAAGTTGGTGCAGAAACGCGGCGAATTGATGGAGGAAGCGTGCGCGGCAACTCAAGGCGGAATGGCGGCGATGATTGGTGCAGACGAAACTGTCGTTAGGCAATTAGCTGCGGATGAAGATGTCGATGTTGCCAACGTCAACGCGCCCGGGCAAATCGTCATCTCGGGTGAACTGGCGAAAGTAGAAGCGGCCGTCGGCGTGGCGAAGGAATACAACATTCGTCGCGCCACTTTGCTGAATGTGGCCGGTGCGTATCATTCGCGTCTGATGGAGAGCGCGTATGAAGGATTTGGACCGGCGCTGCTCGATGTGCAGATGGAATTGCCGAAATTCGCGGTCGTCAGCAATGTGACTGGCGAAGAAGTGGACACGCTGCCAGAAATTCGGCGCACGTTGCAGGAACAAGTGACCAGCACGGTGCGTTGGGTTGATTGCATGGAGCGATTGCTCGCGCGCGGATGCGATTTGTTTCTCGAGCTCGGCCCGGGCGGAGTGCTTGCCGGTTTGTTGAAACGCACACGTAAAGATGTCGATGTTATTTCGGTTAGCGATGTTGTATCGATTCGAAGCGCGGCCGAGCGCATTCGCGCTTCGACTTAATGTGAGGTTGCCTTAGTTTTCGTTTATGACATTGCCGGAACGGATCGATTCGGATTTGAAGGAAGCTATGCGCGCTAAGGCGGCGCAGAAGCTGAGCGTTTTACGCATGCTCAAAGCCGCGCTCAAGAACGCCGCCATCGAGAAGTCCGGTGCCGATGCGGAGATGAGCGACGCCGATGTCACCCAGGTCATCCGCAAACAGGTGAAGCAGCGTCAGGATTCGATCGAGAGTTTTGAAAAAGGCGGGCGTGCCGAACTGGCGGCGAAGGAGAAAGAGGAACTGTCGATCTTGCAATCGTATCTGCCGCAGCAGATGGGCGCCGAAGAAATCGCCGACCTTGTGCGGCAAACTATTTCCCTAACGAACGCATCATCCAAGGCGCAGATGGGCATCGTCATGAAAGCGGTGCAGGAGAAAGCCGCGGGACGGGTGGATGGGAAGACATTGAGTCAGGAGGTCCAGCGACAGCTTTCATGAAGAAAACGTTCAACGTTCAACGTTCAACGTTTAACGTCGAACGACTACATTCTGAATTGAACGTTGAGCGTTGGACGTTGAGCGTTGGGCGTTTTCTGTTCTTCTGATGTTGACCGCGATCATCGTTGCGGCCGGCAGCAGCCGTCGCATGGGCTTCGACAAACTTTTTGCGCCGCTCCTCGGCAAACCGGTGCTCGCGCACACGCTCGATGCTTTCGAGAGCGCGAATTCAGTGGACGAGATTCTGATCGTCGCGCGTGAAGATCGACATGGTGAAATCGAAAAGCTGGTGCGCGATCAAGCGTGGAAGAAAATTCGAGCTGTCGTTAGGGGCGGAGAGCAGCGACAGGACTCGGTGCGAGCCGGTTTGCAAAGCTTGACCGAAAGGACGCATTACGTGGCTGTGCACGACGCGGCTCGACCGCTCGTCACTCCCGAACAAATCGAGCGCGTCTTCGAGCAAGCGCAGGTGGATGGCGCGGCCGCGCTCGCCGAAGCGGTGAGTGACACGTTGAAAAGAGCAGATGTCGATCTTGTCGTGACCGAGTCGGTAGATCGACATCAACTTTTCGCGATGCAGACGCCGCAGATTTTCGAGCGCGAGTTAATCGACGAAGCGTATCGCGCGGTGGCGACCGAAAAACTAAACGTCACCGATGAGGTGTCGGCGTTGCAACATATCGGTCGGCAAGTCGGACTCGTGCCTAAC
Source organism: Chthoniobacterales bacterium (assembly GCA_038229295.1). Lineage (GTDB taxonomy): Bacteria > Verrucomicrobiota > Verrucomicrobiia > Chthoniobacterales > UBA10450 > JAJPGZ01. The sequence continues at coordinate 85,552 of JBBROO010000005.1, forward strand.
GAAGATTGCAACTTCAAAATAACTTACGAGCGCGACCTGAAATTGGCCGAGCTAGTCCTGCGCGAGCGGCAGGAACGCCGCTAAGATCGACATCTATACCAGCATCGGATCGACCGGAACGAGCGGGCGAATGAGTTCGGCGATGGCGGGGATGTGTTTCAATTTGAAGCGGCCGCCTTTTTTTAATTTCGTGGTTTCGAGTTCGCTGACGCGGAGGAGCTGGCCGTTTTTCCAAATCCATGCGTCGGGATTGTAGGGACCGACGCGGCGCGGATCGGTCCAGATGTGGATCGACAACAGGCGATCGGTCACTGCCGCGGCGATGTGCATCGGTCCGCTGTCGACGCTGATGACGAAACTGGCGGCGCGAATGAGGCGGATCATTTGCAGCAGCGATGTCTGATTCGTTAGCTCGACGCAATTTTCCAGCGGTTCGATCTTGCGCGTGGATTTCCCGATGAGCACGACGCGCGTCGGAGCGAAGGCCCGGCAAATTTCTTCGATGATTTTGTTCGAAAGCGATTTGCCGTCGCCGCGCGCGAACGGATGCAAAACGACATATGGCGGATACTCGTCGAAGCGCGGGAGTGGATCACCACTCGGGATTGGGCAGCGCAACGCCTCGCCAATCTTTCCGCCGGCGAGCTCGGCCAATTTCAAATAACGTTCCACGGCGTGATCGCGCCGAGTCACTTTCGCGGTGCGATGATAAAACAAGCGTGAGCCTTCGCGCCCGTCGCTCATCCCATAAATTTGTTTCGCGCCGCTGGCTTTGGCGATAATGGCGCTACGAAGTAAACCCTGAAAATCGAGCGCGACATCGGGCCGAAGTTGTTTTGTTTGGCGCAGCCAGGAAAGGAATCCGGCCGGCGCGCCCAATCCGGTTAATTCGCCGCGCGGGAAAATGTGAACGTGATTGATGTCCTGATTTCCGCGCAGCAGCGGGGCCCACTCCGGATTGATGACCCAGGTGATTCGCGCGTGCGGATGCGCGTCGCGAACGGCGGCAACGGCGGGCAATGTGTGGACGACATCGCCTAACGAGCTCGGCTTGATGACAAGAATGGACTCCATTTCAGCTTCTCAAGATTTCAGCCCTTCCGCGGCGCACTTGTCGATCTTATCTTCCAAGCGCGAGCCTCTCCGCGAGTAGGCGCGGCAGCCCGGCGTCAATGATTTTTTTCTGCGCTACGGGCAAGTCGTATTTCACGCGGCGCTGTTCGACGCACTCGTTGTCGATGTTATAAACGCAATAAGCCGCCCGCCAATCGCCGTCACGCGGCTGACCGACGCTGCCTACGTTAACGAAATATTTTTTCGCCATCTCGATACGCAACTGCTCGACGCGCACGCGGCGCACGCCGTCGTCGCGAATAAAAGCCATCGGCACGTGGGTGTGGCCGAAGAAGCAAACAGTCGTGTGTTGGTAGGTAAAACTGGCAGCCGCGTCGAGATTGTTGAGGACGTAGCCCCATTGTGCCGGCGTATCGAGGGTCGCGTGGACGATGCTGAAATCGCGCACTTGTCTTTGCAATCGCAGATCGCGCAGCCATTCTTTGTCGTCGTTAGTCAAGTGTTCGCGTGTCCATTCAATGGCGTGCTCGGCCAGTTCGTTAAAGTCGCGCGATGATTCGATGAGCGATGCCTGTTCGTCGTGATTTCCTTTCACGATCGGGCAATCCATTTCCTGGATGCGGGCGACACATTCGTGCGGGTTGGCGTTGTAGCCGACGACGTCGCCGAGACAAACGAAGTGTGTGCATTTTTGTTCGGCGGCGTCGTGCAAAACCGCTTCCAGCGCCTCGAGATTGCCGTGGATGTCGCTGAAAATGGCGATACGCATTACGAACAGGTTTCTGTAGCGGCCGCCGTCCTCGGCGGCAAAAAATACATGATCGACATATACATATAACTGCCGCTGCGGACAGCGGCCTCTACAGAATCAGCTTTTCGGGATGCGTTGATCTTGCGGGATGTCGATCTTGTCTTCGAGAAATTTTAATCGGCGCAGCAATGTCGGAAGTCGTTCCTTTTCGCCGGCATCGTAAAGTTGGCGCAAACGTTCATACGCCTCGCGCTCGCGCCCGTCGCAATACGAAAGTTCATAGGCCGAAAAGCGTTTGTCGTAACTGGGCGCGCCCGGCTGCGCCGCTGCTTTCGCGAAATACTCAGACGCATGTTCGTGATCGTTGTATTTGTCTTTGTAAAGGCGCGCTAACGCTTCGTAAAGCTGGGGCTTGTCCGGATTATTTTTAATTCCGCGCTCGAGAAAATCTTTTCCGATCGCGAAATATTCCCGCTGCTTTTTCAATCGCGCCGCCAGCGGCAGCGTTTGATCATTCATCGCGGCCACGCTCGCGTTCCACGCCATGTGCCATGCGGCCATGTCCCAAAACAAAATCGCGCGCGGTTGCAGAGTGGTGGCCTGGCGAAACAACAAAAAGACGCGGCCCCATTCGGTTCGCTCCCAGGCGACGTGCGCTTGAATGAAAACGATGTCGGCGATGATGGAGCGAAATCCGCTGAGCGCCGCGACGAAACCGAGCTGGCCGATTTGTTCGCGTAGACTGAGATCGAGTTGGGTTCCGCGCAAATGTAGTTGTCGATCTTGCGCGAGGAGATTGCGCTCGAGCGGGAGTCGCGCGGCGCCGAAGACGATCACGATCACGATTACGAGCACGAGACGGATCATAATTCCTTGCCGTAGAAAACGACGATGGCGAGAAGCGTGTAGACGATCGTGTAAAAAAATCCCATCGCGGCCGTTTTGAAAAACAACGCGAGCGGAATGGCGGTCCCGGCAACGACGGCATCTACGAGATTGAAGGCTTGCAGATCCGGAAAGATGAGCGCGACGAGCGCGAGAAACATTTGCGTCAGCCAACCAGCGCCTTGTTGTTGCAGCCAATATTCGCGCGCGGTTTCCTGGAGATGTCCGATGAAATAAACGAAGACCATGACGACAACGGTGAAAATATTCGTCGTCGCGAATGTGGTAACGAACAACGTGAGCGCGGCGAGCAAACACGCTTTCAGGAAAATGAGGACGATGACGGCGAAGATGTCGATCTTAAGAGCGGACTCGCGCACGACGCGCAAGGCGTCGTTGAGTTGTTCGTTAGGTGCGGCCGCCATTTGCCGCATGGTTTCGTGCATAACAGTTTGCTCGCGCGCGTAAAGCACCACGCAAAACAATGCACTCATGATGAGCGTGCTCAGTGCGAGCAAGGCGAGGACGCCGAAAAGTTTGCCGATGAGATATTCAAACCGCGGCACCGGCTTAGCCAAAATGGTGTAGGCGGTGCGATCTTCGATGTCTTGCGGAAGCAATCGCGCGGTCGCGAGAATGGCGAGCAGCGAAGTAAAGATCGACATCGTGCCTAACGAAACATCTTTCAGGATCTGGAACTCCTGCTGAAAACTGAATCGCGCCATAAAGGCGGAGCTGCCGATGAGAATAAGTGCGAAGATGAGGACGAAGTAGAAAACTTTCTGGCGAATCAGATCGGTCAGCGTGTTCGACGCGATGGCGATAACGCGTGTGATCATTTGTCCTTGCGCGTCGCGTCGAGAAAGAAGCGCTCGAGTGTCGTTGTCGATCTTCGGCGGGCCACGAGTTTCGCGTTCGAATCTTTCGCGAGAACTTCGATTTGGTTCACGAGATCGTTGGACGCATTTTCCAAAACGAGCTCGGTTTGGTTTTCGAGCGCGAGCAATTCTTCGAGGCGACCTTCGCGCACCAGCCGCCCGTTCGCGAGAATCCCGACGCGATCGCAGACTTCCTGCACTTGCGCGAGCAAATGGGAAGAAAGTAAAACGGTAATTCCGCGCCGCTTAAGATCGACAATCAAATCTCGGATGTCGCGCGAGCCGGCGGGATCGACACCGGCAGTCGGCTCGTCGAGCACGACGACTTGCGGTTCGTTGATCAACGCTTGCGCGAGTCCAATGCGTTGCAGCATTCCTTTTGAGTACGTGCTCAGACGTTGATCGCGCGCGTCCGTTAGGCCAACGAGATCGAGCAATTCGTCGATGCGCCTTTGCAAACTGGCGCCGCGCAGCCGGCAAAGCTTTCCGAAGAAGCGCAGCGTCTCAGTGCCGCTAAGAAATTTATAGAAATATGGATTCTCGGGGAGAAATCCAACGGCTGCGCGACTGCGGACGCGCGAACTGTCGCGGCCAAAGATCGCGGTGGTTCCGCGCGTGGCCGAGACGAGCCCCAAAATGATTTTCAGGGTCGTGCTTTTGCCAGAGCCGTTTGGCCCGAGAAGTCCGTAGACTTCGCCGGGCGTGACGGCAAGATCGACATCTTGCACTGCGATGATGGCGCGGCGCCCAAACGGCACCGGGAAAACTTTCGTTAGGCCGCGCACGACGATGGCTGGTTCAGTAGTCATGGCGAATTTCAAAACCGCTGGCTTCGACCGGCGCTTCCAATTTGTTCTCGGTCGTCTTGCGAATGTGCGCGCGCAATTCGCTTTGCCCAATCGCTTCCAAAAATCCGCGCACTTCGCCCTCCTCGCCGCTGATCTGCATCTCAACGCGACCATCGACAAGATTCCGCACCCAGCCTTTGAGATCGAAACCCTTGGCGATGTGCCTAACGGACCAGCGGAAGCCGACGCCCTGGACGCGGCCCTCGAAAAAAACCTGCAGTGAGATCATGCGCGCAGCTTGATCTTACGAAAAGTGTGCCGGCGCGAAAGTCTAGTTGGGCGAAATCGAGGGACCCGGAATCGGTGTCGGCTCGAAATTCGGAGCCGGTTCGGAAGTCGGAAGCTTCGGCTCCGGATAATCGATATGCGGGATGGGCGTCGGCGTTGCCGTGACGGCAGCGACGAGCGTGGCGGGCGCGGGGCGGATGTCATCGCTGGCGACAAAACCTTCTTCGCTGCCAGCAGCGAGTCTTACTTTCGCGTAGCCGAACGATGGATGGATCAATGTCATGAGCGCATCGCGTGGGAGTTTTTTGTCGGGGCCGTTGGCCTGTTGCGGGCCGTAATGATAAAATGCGGTGGTATCGGCGACGACGGCGTAGAATTTTCCACTGTTGGCCGCGCTCGGACGATTCGGATTCGATTTAGCGCAGCCGAAAATAAACAACGCCGCGGCCGTGAATGCCGCCAGCGCGACGCCAGTTCTCATTGTCGATCTTGCAAGCACAGCGCTCAGCTTAGCTTAAGCCGTTCCCACGGCGCGTTATTTATATGAGTAAACCAGGCAGAAGGTGCTTTCGCCGCCTTCGATCAGGTTGATGGAGATGAAATATTGGCCGCTGGTCGTGGGCGAAAATCCGGCAGCAGCCCGGCTGCTTTCATTATAACCTTCGGTCGTGACCAACTTTCCGGTCTCGTCGTAAACGGTGACGTCGATTTTTTTGGCCGGATCAATTGCACCGACGGAAAACCAATACTGATTGCCGGCGTAAAGATTTACCGCGATGACGGTGTTCTCTTTTGGTTTGAGAATGCCGGCCCAATGTCCGTCGCGCATTTTAAATCCGTCATTGGAAAATGCGCCCGCGAGATCGAGCACGATCTTGTGCGCCTGCACTTCCTTGTCGCTTTCGGCGGGCGCGGGGAGAGCGGTCGCTAGGATCGACCCGCCTACGCACAAGGCTACGGCGTGGCGAGCAACGGACAAGATCGACAAGAACAACTTCACTTCTTCTTCGCCTCGTCCTTGTGTTGAATCTGGTCCATCACTTTGCCGACCGCTTCGTTGACCTTGCGCACTTCGTCGGCATTCGGCGCTTTGTTAGGCGGAAACGAAACCAGCTTTTCGATTCCGACCAACTGTTCGCTCACCTCCTTCACCAGCGGATCGTCGCGCATGTCGGGCGAGATATCGCCCATCTTCGCGTGAATAAAATTGACCAACGCCGGTTGCCGTAAAATTTTCGCCGCGCGTTCGTCGTAGTTCTGCATCACTGACGAGCTAACGACTTGCGCTCCGCGGATCCATCCGCCGACGCTGACGAGAATGACGAGGTCCTGATCGCGATGTGTCTGCATGGAAGATTTCACTTCGTTTTGCGTGGCCTCGAGTTCTTCCTGGAGCGCGTCCCACTCGCTGTTCTCGGCAAATTCGTTGATGCTGCTGCCGCGACTCAAAATGTTTTCGCTCACGCCCAGCGCCTTCGCCATCTTGATGATGTCGGTGCCGATATTTTTTACGGCCTGCCCATCCTGCGCTTCAATGGCGATGAATCCGTCGGCGATCAAGCCGCCGAGATTGAGCGCGATCTGCGGACGGTTTTTATATGTCATCGCGATTGGCCCGCGGAATTGTCCGGTCCAATTCGGCTTGCCCGGTTTTTCGAGCGCGGCAAAAAGTTCGCCTGGTGTGGGGATGCTGATGGAATCGTGGCGGATCGCACGCGCCATTTGATCGGCTGGGAGACGCTGCGGCTCGGCGCTGATGACGACGCAGCACGCGAGCAGCGAAGCACCGACCGCGAAATGTTTGCAGCGATTCATGCGGCCCAAGCGTACCCGCGGAGAGCGAGATTGCCAGTGGGAATTGCCGGGCCGCGGTTTGCGTTCAACAAAACATCGCATTACGGCACGTCGTAAAAGCCTTCCGCGCGCAGCAGCAGGAATGTGGTGGGGCTATAAACATTGCCGCGGACGAAGACCTGGTAGAATTGAAACGCATCCGTTAGGGCGACGATGGCGATGGCCAGACATAGGATGCGCCGCGACCAATTACTCCCGCAGCGTCCGGCAAGATCGACAATCGCAAACGCGGCGGCCAGGCGAATAAACATGTCGATGAAAAGGACGAGCCGCACATTGACGATCGGCATTTGGCCGAAAAAGAGAATGGCGCTGGCGAAATAGATGAGTGCGAGATTGCGACCATGCCGAACGGAATCGTTAGGCGAAGTCGCGAAGCCGACGATCGACAAAATGAAAACGACTGGCGCGATGGCGAAGAAGTCGAGCAGGTAGCGGAACCACGGGCCTTTCTCGTAATGGACGGTGTAATCGAGCGTCTGTTGGAGGGACGCGTAGGTGCGATACGTCCGGAGGAAATTGCCGACGCCGCCGCAGATCGCGATTTCGGTCGTTAGGTAAAGCAGCGGCGCTGCGATCAACGGCAGCAGCAGCCACTTCGACGGCCGCAATTTCATTGCCCGGAAATAATATGCGGCTGCAATCGCCATCATCGGGTAAAGCAGCACCGCAGATTCTTTCGTCAACAACGCGAGGCAAAGCGAAAGGCCGAGCGCGATAAGATCGACAATGGAACGTCGTCGCCAGCATTGGTCGAAGAAGTAAAGGCACGCCAGCATGATGACCGCGGCGAAGGTTTCTTGCGTAGCGCGGCGCGAAAGTCCGGCCGCGAGCGGCGAGGTGATCAAAAAAATCCCGCACAAGATCGACATGTTGCGGCCGGCGAGATTTTCGGCGAAGCGCGCGCCGAGGATGACCAATGCGATTCCCGAAATGAAAGAAAGCCACGCGATATTGTCAGGAGTGAAGCCGCCGAGAATTTTGCAAGTCAGCGCCGCCGGCAAAATAAATCCGATGCGCAGCGGCAACGGCGACTTCTGCAGATTTTCGTTAGTCGGATAATCGTGCAGGATTTGGCGAATGCCGGCGACGCCGTGATCGTTGAATGTCTGCGCGAAGACGGTATAAGCGCGCTCGTCCCAACCGGTGCGCTTCACGCCGAACATCGTCGGCAGACGAACGGCGATCGTGATTGCCAACAGCAGCAACAGCCAGGTTCTCGAACTCATCGACGAGCGAGAGTAATCTGCGAAAAGTTAATTGTCAGCACGCGCGAACTGCACTAATCGAATCTTCGCCATGTCGAAAACGAATATCGCTTCCATTCGCGCGCGCGAAGTTTTGGATTCGCGCGGGAACCCTACGGTCGAAGCCGAAGTGCGACTGGAAGGTGGCGCGCTCGGTCGCGCGATTGTTCCGAGCGGCGCGAGCACGGGGGAACATGAAGCGTGGGAACTGCGCGATGGCGATAAGAAACGTTATGGCGGCAAAGGCGTCACGCGCGCGGTGGCGAGCGTGAACGAAAAAATCGCTCCCGCGATCAAAGGTTGGGACGCGTGCGATCAACGCAAGATCGACAATCACATGATCGAGATGGACGGCACGCCGAACAAAAAGAATCTCGGCGCGAATGCGCTGCTTGGAGTTTCGTTAGCCGTCGCGCATGCGGCAGCGGCTGCGCAGAATCTTTCGCTCTTTCGTTTTCTCGGCGGCGACGATGCAAAGGTTTTGCCGGTGCCGATGATGAACATTCTGAACGCGGGCGCGCATTCCGATGCGCCGATCGATTTCCAAGAGTTCATGATTATGCCCAAAGGCGCGCCGACTTTCGCAGAAGGTTTGCGCTATGGCACGGAAGTCTTTCATGCGCTCAAAGGTGTGCTGAAAGATCGACATCTATCAACGAACGTGGGCGATGAAGGCGGGTTCGCGCCACAACTCAAATCTGCCGACGACGCGCTCGAATCCATCGCGCAGGCAGTAGAGAAAGCCGGTTACAAATTCGGCGAAGAAATTTTCATCGCGCTCGATCCCGCTTCCTCGGAATTTTTCGACAAGGAGCAAAATGCTTACGTTTTCAAAAAATCGGATGGCTCGAAGAAGTCAGCCGATGAGCTGGTGGAGTACTATGTCGATCTTTGCGCGCGGTTCCCGATCATCTCGATCGAGGACGGATGTGCGGAGAATGATTGGGACGGCTGGAAAAAATTGACGGCGCGTCTCGGGGACAAAGTTCAACTCGTGGGCGACGATCTGTTTGTCACGAACGTGAAGTTTTTGCAGAAGGGAATCGCTGAACACGTGGCGAATTCCATTTTGATTAAAGTGAATCAGATCGGGACGCTGACGGAAACGCTGGCCACGATTGATCTCGCCACGGAAAATAATTACACGTCGGTCATTAGTCATCGCTCCGGCGAAACGGAAGACACGACCATCGCCGATATCGCGGTCGCGACGAACGCGGGCCAAATTAAAACCGGTTCGTTATGCCGCACGGATCGCGTGGCGAAGTACAATCAGCTTCTGCGAATTGCCGAAGAACTGGGTGACAAAGCGGTTTACGGCGGTAAGATGCGCTGACGTGGAGCAAGCATACGGCGATTTTCGCGCGCGGCGCGAAGCCACAATCTGGCAGCGATTGAATCGCGTTCTCAAGGTCCTTCTCTTTCTCGCGTTCTGGCTCGTGGTCGTTAGTCTGTTCGTGCCGCCTTACAAGAAACTGAATGCGAGCCGGGCGGAGATCGACAATCTGCAGGCGCAAGTGAACGAACAGAAGACGTCGCTCTCGCGGCAGACGCGCGAAGTGAATTTGCTCAAGACCGACGCGACTTATTTGGAGACGATCGCGCGTGATCGGCTCGATCTCATGAAAGAGGGCGAAGTTATTTTTCGGTTGGAGCCGGGTCGGGCGACAAAAAAAGATTCGGCGCGGAAATAAAGTTGTAGAGGCGCTTGTGCCAAGCGCCTATTTTTTGGTTCGGCGTTTGACACAAACGCCGCTACAAGCGTTTCTTTGTTCATGGCTAACGAGCTTGCGACCATCGATGCGGAAGATTTGAAATCGCGCGTCCGCGAGCTGCGGAGGTTTCTTTGACCTTGATAGATTGCAGAATGATCTGACAGCTGCGGAAATGCGGATGGCTTCCGCAGACTTCTGGGCCAATCGCGATCGGGCGCAAGTCGACGTTGAAGAAGTTTCCCGCTTGCGATCGAAGTTGGCTCCTTTTCAAAAATTAGAAAAGGATGTTGCCGAATTCGCAACGCTTCAGGAAATGGCAAATGACCCGGGAAATGACGAAGGAATGCGAGCAATGGCAAAGCTTGAAATTGAAACGCTATTTCCCGATTTGATTCCTGAGCTGGAAGAATTCGAGCTGCGCCAATTTCTTTCCGGCGAAAACGACCGCTCAAACGCCTTCGTCACCATTCACTCTGGCGCGGGCGGGACGGAGTCGTGCGATTGGGCCGATATGCTGTTGCGGATGTATCAACGCTGGATCGAGCGCAGCGGTTTCACATCGCAAACGGTCGACATCCAAACCGGCGACGAAGTGGGCGTTAAGTCGGTCACGTTTCTGGTCAGCGGCGATTATGCTTATGGCTATTTGCAAACCGAACGCGGCGTCCACCGACTCGTTAGGATTTCGCCCTTCGATGCGAACAAGCGCCGCCACACTTCATTCGCCAGTGTCGATGTGGTTCCGGAAATCGCCGATGACGCGCCGATTGAAATCAATCCCGCCGATATTGAAGTCGATACCTTTCGCGCC